>CACZHT010000011.1 GCA_902781045.1 uncultured Bacteroidales bacterium
GTACTCATTTCAAAACCTCCGAGTAGCAAAATGGTCGATAAACTTAGTATTGATGGGGACTCTAGGCGATTGTTAATGATTTTTCGTGGACACTAGTGATTTGTACCATAGAATGATAACCTTTGCCAACTGGTGCCGGATGTGGTTTTGTTAACCTGAACCATCAGGTTGCCACCACGATACAGGAATGGAGTGGTAAATTGCAACGACATCGTCTCGTCACCCACCGAAGGAACCCAAGTGGCAACATCAGTAAAGTCGCCGGTGACAAGAGCTGCGCTCTCAAATTTTGTCTGTTCGGTCTCCATCAGCGACACGGTCGACTGACCTGCATTAAGAGTCATCGTTTTGTTGGGATAGAACGTGATTGACGTGATCTTGTGGCCTTTCAGCTGGGTCAGCATCTCGGCAGGGTAGATTATCTGCGAGGTGTGAACATTAGAGTCGTAGTTGTACCCATTGATGGGGATATTGTCGTTGGTGTCGTTACCGGCGCAGACGGTGATGTCATACACCTCGTCGCCCACAACGCCGGTCAGTGCCACGGTATAAGTGCCGGCGGCACCGGCATTGATGGTCAGTGTGCCGCTGTACTCGCCCTTGGCATCGGGAGCAAAGGTGACGGGAATCTCGACCGATGCGCCATCGGACACGGCAGCTGCCTCGTAGGTAGTGCCGAAGGGTGCGGTCGCGGTCACAGTGGGAGTGATGCTCTGGCCGCTGTAGTTGGTCCAGGTGACGGTTTGGGCGGCAATGTCGGCAACCTTGTTGAATGGAATGTTGCCGAAGTCAATCGTCATGGGGGTCAACTCACCGCCGTAGGCTTTACCTGTGAGTGCCACGGTGAAGGTGCCACCCTCGCCCTCAAAGGCAGTGATGGTCATCGTGCCCTCATATTCGCCATTGGCGCTGGGGTTGAACACGACAGGAATCTCAACCGATGCAGCAGAAGCCAGTTCGGCGGCCACGTAGGTTGTGCTGAAGGCATCGTTCGAGAAGGTCACCTGCGGGGTGAAAGCATTGACACCTATGTTTCGCAACGTGACGGTCTGGGTCTTGGGCAGTGCGTTCAACATTGAGGTGCCGAAGTCTATGCTTTCCTTGTTGACCTTGGCGTCAAAGTCGGCCGGAGTGCCATAGATAAAGGTGGTTTTGGGAAGAAACTTCTGTGCGGTGGGAGAACCGTAGTTTGTTTTGTAATAGCTGCTGTTGTAATCAGTGGCAGTGCCATAGAATTCAGCATGTTTTGCGGTGCCACGACCGGTGATGTCAATCGACAACAGCAGATTCCCTCCTGCGTAGTGATAGGGTTCACCAAAGGTGATGGTCATTTGTGAACCGTTGCGAGTCACTTCTCCTTCAAACACCTGGGTCAAGCCCTCAGTGACCAGACCCGTCATTGCGTCAATCTCTACTTCGCCCAACGAGACCACTTGTGTCCCGCCCGAGAAGGCGATGTCGGCACTGGCATAAAAGGTCATTTCTGTAATATCCTTGCCAGCCATAGCGGTCAGCACACTGGCAGGATAGAGCACCTGGCTTTTGGTGGGTGGGGTGTCAATGTACCAGCCGTAGATGGGGATATACTCATTGGTGGTATCCCCTTCGCATACGGTCAGCGTCTCTGCGCTTGCGCCTAGCAGGCCGACAAGCGACAACATTGTGAGAAATAGTTTTTTCATCGGAATGTTGGTTTAAATGTTAATAATTTGGTTAATTTGTTGTCTCTTAAAAACTTTGATTTTGCAAAACTACCCATTTTTTTGTGACAAATCGTCTCATCAGACAAAGATTTTAGTATTTTTAACAAATAAACAACTGAAAGTAACTATTCGGCGATATCGTGTTTCCCCTCCCCTAGCGAGGCTGCTGAAAAAGTAATAAACCGCGAATTACGCGAATGAAACGCGAACCTTTAGCTCGCAACCGAACGGGCGCAATTTTTCTTGAATATAATTTGAAATATCACAAAATTTGCAGTTAATTTATTCAAATTTAGGTTTGAATATAACCATCGTGAAGCAAATCAATTATTTGTCTGTACTTTTTCAGCGGCCTCCAGGGGAGGGGTCAGGGGTGGGGTTTGGAGGCAATGCACGATTCACAGTGACTGCCTGGCAGCTTCCCCTCCCCTTTCCCAAAGGGGAGGGGTTAGGGGTGGGGTTTGGAGGCAGCTAAAATTATAAAAATGTGGCAAAACTTGCTCGTTGCAAACCCCACCCCCTGCCCCTCCCCTTTAGGAAAGGGGAGGGGAGCTGGAAGATGCACCGCCAGGCTGAGGGAAACCCCACCCCCGGCCCCTCCCCTTTCCCAAAGGGGAGGGGAGCCGTCCATCCTCGTTCAGTATGACCCTTCAGCGATTGCGAGTATGCAGTTGTGCATCGAAGATGCAGAGCGGGTCGAAGACCCGATTTTGTTCGAAGGACCATGCAAGTGCATCGGAGATGCACGCAGCTTGGTCACAGCAAGCAAGGCAGCAAGTGCCTCGAAGAGGAACTTTAGCACCGATTAGGGCGAACGAGGGTGGAGGATGCACCGCCTGGCTGAGGGAAACCCCACCCCTGGCCCCCTCCCCTTTGGGAAAGGGGAGGGGAGGTGGAGGATGCACCGCCTGGCTGTCATTGTGCATTGTGCTTTGCCTCCAAACCCCACCCCTGACCCCTCCCCTTTGGGAAAGGGGAGGGGAGGTTGAGGATGCACTGCCTGGCCGTCATTGTGCATTGTGCATTGTTTCCAAACCCCACCCCCGGCCCCTCCCCTTTCACAAAGGGGAGGGGAGGTGCCCTGGCCGTCATTGTTCATTGCTTGCAAACCCCACCTCCGGGTCCCTCCCCTGCTAGGGGAGGCTTGCTGGAACCCATCGCTGAAGGGATGCGGTTTTGCCACTGGGTGCAACTTTTTCTTAAAAAAACACGTCTAAACGGTGTTAAGTCAAAAAATGGCATTATCTTTGTAGGTTAAAAACCGAAAATGACCATAATGAAGCATTTCATATCGCTCATGTTGCTGCTGGGGGTGTTTACCCTGGCGGTGACCTCATGTGGCCGCTCGCCACTGGACAAGGCCGTCAAGAGTGCCCTGGTCAAGCAGGACACCACGCAGGCACAGTTCGACTCTATCTGCTCCATCATCAAGCAGAACCCTGACCGCTATAAGCAATATCTGGACGACCAGGGGCAAGTTGATGTGGCTCAGTTGCAGGCGCTCATCGACCAGGTGGGGGCCGACCTGCGACCGCCCATCCGCTGGGACATTGCCCGATATGGGCAACAGGAGTTGTCGCTCACCATCTACTTTGAGCGCAGCGGCTCGATGGTTCCCTACGACAACGCCGGCGACCGAGGTCAGCTCAAGAAGGCGGTCAACGACATCATCAACCACTTTCCGGGGCGGAAAGTCAACATCAACATTGTCAACGACGGCATCTATCCCTATCAGGGCAGTGTCGACCAGTTTATCAAGGACCGCAACATCTATGCCAGCACGGCCGGAGTGGGCAACTCGGCGTTCACCGACTTCCAGCAGATTTTCGGTGCCATCCTCAAGGCGCAGGATGCCACCAACGTCAGTGTGGTGGTCACCGACCTGATTTACTCGCCTGCTGATGCCGGTGATGTGAGCATCGACAAGATCCTGAACGAGGAGAACAGCCTGGCCACAAGCATCTTCCGCCAGTACAAGGGCAAGTCGGTGCTCGTGCACCAGCTCATGGGCGACTACAACGGCAAGTACTATCCCTACACCAACCGTCCGGTCGAGTTCCGCGGCATGCGCCCCTTCTATCTGCTGGTGATTGCCGACACGCCCGTGATGGACCGCATGGCCGCACAGGGTGAATACACCGAGCTGCTGCACCCGGCAGCCGTGCGCAACAGCTACCGCTTCAACCAGTCGGAGACAGCAGTAGACTATTGTGTGGTGCCCGACTGGAAGGACAATGCCGGGCGCTTCCGTGTCGACCACAAGGACCCCTCGCGTCTGCTCAAGTGCCAGGGTGACAAGAACACCGGTGTGCTGTGCATGACCATCGCTGCCCGCCTCGACGGGTTGCAGAAGGATGAGGCGTTTCTGGCCAATGCGCAGAACTACAAGCTGCAGTCGGTCAGCGGATTTGAGCTGAAAGTGACTCCCATCACTGCCGACATGATCACGGGCAACAACAAGGCGTATCTGGATGGGAAGACCCATCTGCTCACGCTCACCGGCAAGATGAACGGTCCGCGCGACCAGGTTGTCATCAGTCTGCCCAACGAGATGCCCGCATGGATTGCGCAGAGCACCACTCGCGACGATACCAACCCCGCAGCCGCCGGCTTCTCGACCACTACGCTGGGGCTGCGTGAGTTTCTGGACGGCATCGCCAGTGCGTTCGGTGCCGGGGGCAACTACACCACCATCACCCTCCACCTCGAGAACTAACCCTCCCTTACTCATAACTCGCAACTGAAAATGATGAAACAACAACATTACATCTATCTGGCACTGGGCATCGCGGCAACCATCTTGTTCTATGTGCTGCGTGTTCAGGCCTACGAGGTGCTCTACTCAGTGCCCGGCTTCAGCGACCAGTTCTACAACGCTGGGCTGTACGACATGATTCCGCTCATCACCATCGTTGTGCCATGGGCGGCTGCGGCCGTCTACTATTTCGCCATCAACTCTGTGCGCTTCGACCGGTGGTATCACTGGCTGCTGGTGGGCGGCATCTCGACGGTGATAACCCCCATCATTGGCTACTCGCTTAACCAGAGCATGTTCAGCGACATGGGTCTGAGCTATGGCGCCGAGTCGGCCGCGTTCGAGCTGGTCAACATGCTCTGGGCTGCGGTGATGTATGTCATTGCCTCGTTCGCGATGCGGTGGTGGAGCACCAACTGCCGCCACACCCCCATCCCCCAATAACCGCAAAGCTCTCGCCATGGAACCGCGAAGCTCTCGCGAAAGACTTGGGGACCGCGAAGCTCTCGCGAAAGACTTGGAACCGCGAAGCTCTCGCGAAGAACTTGGGACCGCGAAGCTCTCGCGAAAGACTTGGAACCGCGAAGCTCTCGCGAAGAACTTGGGACCGCGAAGCTCTCGCGAAGGACTTGGGACCGCGAAGCTCTCGCGAAAGACTTGGGACCGCGAAGCTCTCGCGAAAGACTTGGGACCGCGAAGCTCTCGCGAAGGACTTGGGACCGCGAAGCTCTCGCCATGGAACCGCGAAGCTCTCGCGAAGGACTTGGGACCGCGAAGCTCTCGCGAAGGACTTGGGACCGCGAAGCTCTCGCGAAAGACTTGGGACCGCGAAGCTCTCGCGAAGGACTTGGGACCGCGAAGGACACAAGACAAGAGATAGACGTTTCGCGAGTATTCGCGGTTAAGAATAACAAAAAAAGATTTGCGAGGATTCGCGATTAAATACAATATGGCTCAAGTGTTTAGAAATGATTTGCTCTATGCCAAGGAACGTTATGCGATTCTTGGTGCGGCAATGGCGGTTTTTGATGAATTGGGCAACGGTTATGTAGAGCCGATATATCAAGATGCGCTTGAACTGGAGTTTCGGGCTCGTGGGATACCTTATGAGCGTGAAAAAGAGCTACATGTCCAATATAAGGGGCAACAGGTCAAACATTACTATAAAGCCGACTTTGTTTGTTATGGTAAAATCATAATAGAATTGAAAGCTGTGAGTTCGTTAAACAACGAGCATTTGGCACAGACCATCAACTATTTGAAGACGACTGGTATGGAATTGGCATTATTGGCCAATTTTGGATCTAATATTCTTGAACGTAAGTGGCTGATATGTTCAAGGGTTCATAACACAATCACTATTCAAGAGCAGCGTTAACTGCCAAACAATTTTCGCGAGAGTTTCGCGGTTAAGAATAACAAACAATTTTCGCGAGTATTCGCGGTTAGGAATAACAAAAAAGATTCGCGAGATTTTCGCGGTTAAAAAAGAAAGAACTTCGCGAGTATTCGCGGTTAAAATGATAGGAAAATGCGTTTATTTCTGTTTGCAATAGGTGGCACCGGGTCGCGAGTGCTCAAGTCGCTGATTATGCTCTCGGCAGCCGGCGTTCGGCCCGTCGACGACAATGGCCGTCCTGTGCCCAATGTAGAGATTGTGCCCATCATCATCGATCCTCACAAGAGCAACGAGGACCTCAAGCGCACAGAGGCACTGCTCACGGCTTATCGCAGCCTGCGCGAGCGTCTCTATGGCAATGCCGTCAATGCCGATGGCTTCTTTGCCACGCGCTTTGTCACCCTGCGCGAGATCATGAGCGAGGGCACCATTCAACTCAACGACACGTTCATCTTCAACCTTGGGGCAGTCGAGCGCGAGAAGTTCCGCGACTTCATCGGCTACGACACCATGAACGAGGCCAATCAGGCGCTCACCTCGCTGCTGTTTGCCGACTACCAGCTGGAGAACCGCATGAACATAGGCTTTGTCGGCTCGCCCAACATCGGCTCGGTGGCGCTGAACGAAATCAAAGACAGCGACGAGTTCAAGGCGTTTGCCAACGTCTTCAGCCAGGGCGACCGCATCTTCTTTGTCAGTTCAATCTTTGGCGGAACTGGAGCGGCAGGATTTCCCATCATGGTGAAGAACATCCGCCGCGCCGACAGCCTGGACATCAACAACCGCGACGTGCTGCGGCGTGCGCCCATTGGCGGGCTGACCGTGCTGCCCTATTTCAACATCGAGCATAGCGAGGACAGCCGCATCAACAAGGCCGACTTTGTGGTCAAGACACAGAGTGCGCTGTTCTACTACAAGGACACGATGACCGGGGCCAACGATGCCAATGTCAACACCATCTTCTATGTCGGCGACCAGGAGGTGAGCAAGCCCTACACCTACGACCCTGGTGAGCACGGCCAGCGCAACCGTGCGCATCTGGTTGAGTTGGTCGGAGCACTGGCGCCGCTCAAGTTTGCCGGTCTGCCGCTTCAGCGGTTGAGCGACCCCAACGGCTACCCTCTGCCCACGACAGCCTACGAGTTTGCCCTCGACAAGGACGAGCGTGATGTCAATTTCCTCACTCTGCGTGCGGCCACGCGGCGGCTGGTCTATGACCCGCTGGTCAGGTTCCACCTGCTGTTCCTGTATCTGCGCACAGGGTTCCGCGAGCAGGTGGGGCAGGGCTACACCGAGGACGCTCCCAAGATCAAGAGCGACTTCCTCAACTCGCAGTTCTATCGCACGCTCACCGACGACTTCATGCGTGCATACGTCGACTGGCTGGTTGAGATGCACGACAACAACCGCTCGGTGAGCCTGTTCTGCCTGGGCGAGACCGACATGAACCGTGCCATCACTGCTGTGGCCACCCGCAAGGGTCTGTTTGGCCGCAAGAGCGTCGACAACAACGTGTTTAAGGCCGAGATGAACCGCCTGAGCCGCGATGCCCACTACAGCGAGCACACCGTCGAGTTCAAGCTGCTCGACCTGTTCAACCGCGCCGCCACCACCATCATCGGCGACCGCTACGAGAGCATCAATTAATCTACAACACATAATTGCAGCAACACCGCAATTCACAATTTTCAATTTCACAACTTGCAATTGATATAGACAATGAGCGAGATATTATCATACAGCAACAAGACATCGCATGGCGGGAGCGAGGACTGGATTCCCGTCGAGCCTTATCAGGACGATGACATCGCGCGCATCAAGGACCCTGACGGCGGGCTGAGCCGCAACCCGCGCACCGCCATACCCAGCCCGTTTGCCCAGCTTGACCTGGTCAAGAACGCCTTTGTGCAGCTGTCCAACCCCAGCCTGCGTGGGGCTGCTATGAACGAGCGGCTGGTGTCCAATGCCCTGGACGTGATGCAGCTGCTGTTCGACTTTGAGAACCACAAGGACTATCTGCGCATTGTGCGCTGGAACCGTGACGAGCAGCTTGAGGTGCTCACGAGCAACCCCACTCACCGCCTCTATGGCGAGACGTTGCGCCTGTTCCTCTCGACCGACATGGTCTATAACTTCGACCAACTGCACGACTGGTACATCCTGATGTATGACAACCAGGTGTTGGGCGGCACCAGCCCGGCCTCGCTGGTGATGGCCGCGCCCGTCTGTGGGCCTGTCGAGGCCATCAAGGTCGAGCAGGGGGTGACACTGTTCTCGACCGACCGGCCGCTGTGGCAGCGCGACGAGGACTTTGTCTACTACATGTATCTGTTGATGAACGCCTACCCCGTGTTGCGCGAGCGCGTGGGCTGTGTCTACAGCTACATGATTCAGAACATCGACTACTTGCGCCGCCAGCGTCCCGAGCTCTATCGTCGCATCACCGATGTGGTGCCCAACCTCAACGCGCTGAGCCACGACCTGGCCAACACGGTGCTCGAGCGGCTGGAGCAGACGTTCGACCGCTTTGGGGGCGATGCCGACGTGAGCGTGCTGGGGGCGCGGTTCTACCACAAGCGCGTGCTCGACATCCGCACCAGCGCGGCCCAGAGCGACTTTGTCATCCAGCCCACCATGCCTCAGCCCGACGGCACGACCATGCCGCTGGTGCTGCGCACCGGGTTCAACGGCTCGGTCGAGCACTACCGCTACATCGACAAGGAGTGGGACAGCGCCACCGAGGTGCTGGCCGGCAGTGTTCCGCTGGCCCAGCGCAAGCTGCCCGACACCAGCATACAGTACCCCTTCCTGACCACAGCCGACTTCTTCACCGACACGCTGGTCAGGCTGAGCAATGCCATCGACACCGACCACTACTTCGACGGCAACCTGCGGGCCGGCGGCCAGACGGCCACGCGCGGCTACCTGTTGCCGCTCAAGCCCGAGTTCTTCCGCTGGTTCACCGCCGCCGACCTCAATGGCCGCGTGGTGGGGCGCAACATGATGGACATCGAGGAACTGAGCGACGGCAGTGTGCAGGTGACCCTGCGCATCCCGGTCAAGAAGCGCTGCATCGAGCTGTCGCGCCGCTACCTCACCACCAACGATCCCACCTGGCAGTGGGACGAGCGCCGCGGCACCGGGCGCATGGTCGATGCCATCATGAGCGCGAGCATCTTCCCGTTTGTGCGCACCGGGCAGAACGACGACTACACCGTGCAGCTCTTCTCGATGATTCCTGACGGGCAGGTGTCGTTGCGATTCATGCGCGATGGCAATAGCACTGTCGGGCTCAACGTCACCGACAAGGTGCGCACGCGTCAGGTGTTCACCACCACCTACTATGACATCAACGGCACATGGGACTATGCCGAGGCCACTGTGCACATGCCGATAGGCAACTTTGCCGGCATCATTCTGCCCATGTGGAAGCCTTACACCCCTTCGGCACGTGAGCTGGTGTTTGCCGTCGACTTCGGCACGACCAACACCCACGTCGAGTGGGCCGACCGCGGCCAGGTGTCGCAACCGTTGACCTTCGACTGGAGCAGCGACCAGGTGCTCATCGCCTCGCTGCTTAAGCAGGGCGGACTGGACATCGCCGAACAGCTGCAGCGCATCGAGTTCCTGCCCCGGGTCATCGACTCGGTCTATGGCTTCCCGCTGCGCTCGTCGCTGGCACGCAACCAGAGCAGCGACGGCGGCAACAAGCTGTTCCACGATGTCAACATCCCCTTCCTCTACGAGCGCAAGCACTTCAATGGCTATGAGGTGACCACCAACCTCAAGTGGATGGGCGACACCACACTGGCCCGCGAATTTCTGCGCGAGCTAATGCTGCTCATCAAGGCCAAGGCACTGCTTGAGAATGCCGACCTCGGGCGCACCCAGGTCATCTACTTCTTCCCGGTGAGCATGGGCGGCAGCGACCGCCGCAAGCTGCAGGACACCTGGGAGGACCTCTACCGCACCTACATGGGCAGCGACCTCAGTCACTTGCAGGCCTATCCCGAATCGATAGCGCCGGCATTCTACTACAAGGGTGCCTCGGTGAGTGGCAGCAGCTATGTGAGCATCGACATCGGCGGCGGCACCAGCGACATCGTCATCTATCAGCCCACGGCCGACCGTCTGGCCAGCCATCCGGTGGCCATCTCGTCGTTCCGCTTCGCTGGCAATGCCCTCTTTGGCGACGCCTTCGGCGAGCGCGACGCCGACACCAACCCCCTGCTGCAGCACTACAGCCAGTATTTCACACGTCTCATCGGCAACGACCACTCGACGGGCATCAACTACCTCACCGACATTCTGCACGACATCATGCAGCAGAAGCGCAGCGAGGACATCAACGCCTTCCTCTTCTCGATCGAGAATGTCGAGGAGTTGCGTGGCCTGCGCGACATCGACCGCAACCTCTACAGCTACAACACGCTGCTGCGCAACGATGAGCAGCGCAAGCTGGTGTTCCTCTACTTCTACTCGGCACTCATCTACTACATCGCACGCACCATGCGAGCACGCAACTATGAGAAGCCCAAGCAGGTCTACTTCAGCGGCACCGGCTCGAAGATTCTGAACATCGTGGGCAGTCACGGGCAAGTCGAGGAACTCACGCAGCGCATCATCGAGTGTGTCTTCGATGAGCACTATGCCGAGCAGTTCGAAATCAAGATTGAGACCGAGTGCCCCAAGCAGATCACTTGCCGCGGCGGCATCAAGCTCGAGAACCAGCGCCTCGACGGGCAGGTCAGCACCGCCGTCTACAGCCCGCGCAACGTGGTCGCGCTCAAGTATTGCTACTCGATGCTGGGCGACGAGCAGCTGACCTTTGAGCAGGTCAACGACCTGACGGTGCGAGGGCAAATCGTGCAGCAGGTGCGAGAGTTCAACGACTTCTTCATCACGCTGTTTGACAAGGCCACGAAGGACGACTTCGGCATCGATAACACGGTGCTCAAGTTGTTCGCCAGTGTGGTGGGCAACGACCTGGACAACTACCTCACCGCGGGCATCAACAGTTATCTGGGCGGGCGCTATGAGCCGGGCGATGTGGTCGAGGATGTCCCATTCTTCTATCCCATCATCGGCACCATCCGCTACAACCTGCTGCGCAACTTGTGCAACGAAGTCATCACCCGATTGCGCAACCAGGGCAACATCTAGTTTCCATTAACAACGGTAAAACTGCGCCGTGACACCTGTCACGGCCAAAACACGACAAAGTATGAAAAGACTCGTCACAATATGCCTGGCGGCCATGATGATGCTGGTGGCCATGGCGCAAACAAATGACACAACGGCCTTGACACCCACGCAGTGGCAGCACGCACTGGCGGTCATCGCACAGTATGAGGCTCTCAACAGCGGCTATGGGCAGAAGACCGAGACCTTCGAGGCACAGGCACCGCAGGGCTATACGCTCGACGACCTGGACGCGACCTATCGCTCGCAGAGCCAGTGGGAGCCGGTCTACAGTCGCCTCAAGGCCATGGAGAATGATGGCGGCACCATGGCGCGTGTCAAGCAACTGGCCGGCCCGCTGGCGCAGCATGTCGAGCGCGACATGACCCGATTCCTGCAAGCACAGCCCCAACAGCAGCAGGTGGCCGAGGTCGACACGGCAGCCCCCATGCCCGACACCATCCCGGTGACCGATGTGCCCCAAGAACCGGCGCAAGCCGAGACCAAGGGTGGCCTGAACGGACATCTGCTGCTCGACATCCTGCTGGCTCTGCTGGCATTGGGTGCGTTGGGGTTGGCATGGCTCACGCGCAGCGAGCTCAACAAGCTGCGGCGCGCCACCCGCTCGGAGCTGGAGACCACCAACGAGAACATGCAGCAGCTGGCCAACGACGTATCGCAGCATGTCAAGGCACTGCTGCAGCGTGTGGGCAACATCGAGGCCAACCAACGCGTGATGCGGCCCCGACAAGTGGGGACCACAAGCCATGCCCAGACCGAGCAACCGCCCGTGCGGCAGCAGCGGCAAGAACAGGCTGTGACACACACCTACTATCTGTCCAAGCCCGACGAGAACGACTGCTTCAACCGGGCCAGCGAACAGTTTGAACTTGGCAACTCGCTGTTTGTGCTCACCACCACCGATGGGGTCAACGGCACATTCCAGGTCATCGACAACCGCGACGTGCACCGCTTTGCACTGATGATGCCCACCGAGAACCTCACGCGCGCCTGTTCGGGAAATGCCATCCAGATGTCGGCCGGCATGACACGCATCGTCACCGACCGGCCCGGCGAGGCCGTGCTCGACAACGGTCAGTGGCGCATCATCGTCAAGGCCATCATCCACTATGAGGCCTAGCGAGAACCAAGAAGCAAGAAGCGAGAATTAAAAAGCAAGAATCAGGAGCCAAGGACTGAGCCGTCGGCGTAGTCCGAGGCTCTGTCCCGGAACATGAACTGGAAGTGTCCAAATTGCGGAAAACGTGTCGTCTTCTCGGACGAGCAACTGGCCGAGACGCGGGGTGTGGTCGTGTGTCCACAGTGCCTGTCCAGCGACCAGCTGCCAGGCTATGACGCACCTCGAGCCAGGCACAAGTCGTCGTCATCCGCTGCATCCGTTTCGCCGCCAGTGCCATCTTCATCACCATCACCATCACCATCACAAACAACTCAACAACCCCGCAAAGTGACCACCCCCCCGCCGCATCGGCAGCGTCAATCGCCACCGCCTCATCGCCCCAAAATCACCTTTGCCGACACTGCCGCCGACCCGCCGAAAAGGACACGAAAAGGAGGCACCGCAAAGAAGAAAGCCAAGAATGCCTCGAGTGGTTTCATGGCCCCCAAGTCGCCGCTGGGATGCCTGTGGCGGTCGGTCGTCTATACGCTAGTACTGCTCATTATCTACGTTGTCTTCGGCCTGCTCATGCAGGGGCTGTAGGCATCCACAACTTGCGTGCCATCCATCATGACTGTCGATAATCCGTCACAAGTCCAAGTGTCCCCACTCACGTCACCCCAGCGTGCATCGTTCTTGACCTCGCTGTCCACATTGCAGCTGTTGGCAGTGTTGCTGGTCGTGGTGTGCCATCTGTGGCAGAGGTTTCTCCCCTGCGACAAGGATGTGGGTGTGCCTTATCTGGCTGGCCTGGCGGTGAGCTTCTGCTTTGTCTACAGCGGATTTTTCACTGCTCGCGGTGGGCGGTTCACCGACAGTTACACCCTGTCTGACCACGGACGATACCTGATGATGAAGTTGTCGCGTTTCTACCCGATGTATGTCGTGGCTCTGCTGATGTGCTATGTGGCGTTTGGAGGATTCAGTGTCAAGCCATTCCTGGTGTCAATGGCCATGCTTAACCCATTTGTGCCCTTGCGTAGCTATTACTTTGGTGCCAATGCGGTGGGCTGGTTCTTGTGTGCGATGATGTTTATCTATCTGGTGAGCCCGTGGGTCGTGCGTTGGCTGGGGCGCTTGGCGGTCAGGTGGCAGATGCTGCTGCTGGCATTGTTGCTGGTGCTGCAGGTGCTGGGGGGATATTTTGAGTTGCTCGATTCCTACCTGCTCTATCAGTTCCCGCCCATGCGTGTCATTGACTTCGCGACGGGAGTGGTGTTGTACAATCTCACCTGCACCGCCACCTATGCGCGGTGGCAGAGCCGTCTCACTAGCCGCCGTGCCACAGGGGTTGAGTGGGCTGCAGTGTTGCTGGCCATTCCACTCTGTTGGCTGGGATGTCGTGTGCACGACTTGTGGTGCTTTCGCGCATGGTGCACAATGGTGGCGCCAGTGTGTTTGCTGCTGGGGGCGTTTGTGTTCACCTCGGCATCGGGCGGATGGCTCTCGCGCATGTTGTCGGCGAGGCTGTTCAGGACGTTCAGCCGGTTCTCCTCCGAGATTTACATATTCCAGATTGCGGTCTACTTCTGCCTGGTTCCGTGGCTCGACCGGTTGGACATGGGCCACAATTCGCTGTCTTTCATTGCCATCCAGTGGGCCGCACTGTTTGTGTTCTCCTGGATGTTCCACGAGCTGGTCACCCGTCGTTCCGAGCGGCTGTTGCGTTCATGGCAGGCAGGGCGACGTGTCGCACGCTAGCTCATAGCTTCTTCAGCAGCCCTTTAGGAAAGAGGAGGGGCTGGGGTTTGGAGGCAATGCACAATTCACAATGACTGCCTGGCTGCTTCCCCTCCCCTTTGTGAAAGGGGAGGGGAGGCGTCCACCCTCGTTCAGTATGACTCTTCTGCGATTGCGAGTATGCAGTTGTGCATCGAATATGCAGAGCGGGTCGAAGACCCGATTTTGTTCGAAAGACCATGCAAGTGCATCGAAGATGCACGCAGCTTGGTCACAGCAAGCAAGGCAGCAAGTGCCTCGAAGAGGAACTTTAGCACCATTTCCCCCGCACGAGGGTAGGGGATGTGCGCCTGGCAGAGGGAAACCCCACCCCCAGCCCCTCCCCTTTGGGAAAGGGGAGGGGAAGCTGAGGATGCACCGCCTGGCAGAGGGGAAACCCCACCCCCGGCCCCTCCCCTTTGGGAAAGGGGAGGGGAAGCTGAGGATTCACCGCCTGGCTGAGGGGAAACCCCACCCCCGGCCCCTCCCCTTTGGGAAAGGGGAGGGGAGCTGTGACGGATTGGGGACGGTTCTTTTTCGCCAAATGTGAAATCAATTAACATTTGGCGAAAAAGAACCGTCCCCAATCCGCCAGAAGCTTATTCCAGCCCTTCGAGCAAGAATCGCCTGATGCCAAGGTGTGTGATGCCATTGTCATCGTTGCGCGTGACAAGTGGTGACATTGAGATGACATATTTGGGATAATCATCTTTGATAGCACTCAGATTGCCAAACTCGCGCTTGCGTGTAGTTTCGTCAGCCACGAGATAGGTCACTTGAACATATCGGCGTTGACCACTCGGTTTTGTGCAGACGAAATCTATTTCTCCTGCCTGTAACTGTCCTACGGTGACAGTGTATCCCAATCTAATCAAGTGTTGGAAGACTATGTTTTCTAGCACCTTCTCTATGTCACCACTGCGGTTTGAACCTGCAAGAGCATTGCGTATGCCATGATCCTCAAAGTAATATTTCTCGATGTTCTCAAAGAGTCGCTTGCCATGTATGTCGTAGCGGCGTACAGGCTGGACAATGTATGCTTGTGACAAACACCGCAGATAATGGATAATGGCAGTGGGGGTGATCTTGACCCCTTGTGTTTTCATGTATTTTGAGATGTTGTTGGCCGAGATGAGTTTTCCCGTATTGTCGGCCAGATAACTGACCAGGTTCTCAAGAAATGTTGCGTTTCTTATCTGGTTGCGCATCACCACATCCTTGAGCAGCACTGTGTGATAGATGTCTTTGAGATAAATTTCTTCTATAATGAAAATTTTTGGCAAATTTAGCAAATTCTTCTAATATAGAAGAAATTTCATGTTGGCGGATTGGGGACGGTTCTTTTTTGCCAAATGTTAATGAATTTCACATTTGGTGAAAAAGAACCGTCCCCAATCCGACACCCGCTCCCCTCCCAGGGGAGCTGGTGGATGCCCGCCTGGCTGAGGGAAACCCCACCCCCGGCCCCTCCCCTTTGGGAAAGGGGAGGGGAGGTTGAGGATGCACTGCCTGGCTGAGGGAACCCCCACCCCCGGCCCCTCCCCTGCTAGGGGAGGGGAGGTTGAGGATCCATGCCTGGCTGAGGGAAACCCCACCCCTGGCCCCTCCCCTTTGGGAAAGGGGAGGGGAGGTGGCCAAACAGGTTCATATATTCCTTCGCGTAATTCGGGGTTGATTATCTCACAGCGGCTTTCGCTAACCTACAGCTTCTCGCCGTAGAGCAGGTCGCCGGCGTCGCCCAGGCCGGGAACGATGTAGCTGTGGGCGTTGAGCTCGTGGTCGAGGGCGCATGTCCACAGCGTGGTTTCCTTGTCAGGCAGGGTCTGCTTGACGTAGTCGATGGCCTGTTCCGAAGCAATCACACAGGCCACATGGGTGTGAGCGGGAGTGCCACGGGTGAGCAGGGCGCGGTAGGCCAACTCCATCGACCGCCCGGTGGCCAGCATGGGGTCGGTGATGATCAGGGTCTTGCCCTCGATGCTGGGGCTGGCCAGATACTCGATGTGCACGTCAAACTCGTCGCTGCCCTCGCGATACTGTCGGTAGGCACTGACAAAGGCGTTCTCGGCCGTGTCGAGATAGCTCAAGAAGCCGTCGTGCAGCGCCAGGCCTGCACGCAGGATGGTTGCCACCACCACTTGGCTTGAGATGACAGGCGTCCGGGCTGTGGCCAGGGGCGTCTGGGTGTCGATGACTGTATATTCCAGGCGCTTTGAGATTTCGTAGGCCATGATTTGGCCCAGGCGGTGCACATTGGCACGAAAGCGCATGCGGTCGCGCTGGATGTTGCGGTCGCGCAACTGTTGCATGTAGTGGTTGACCAGCGAGTGCTGGTCACTCAGGTTGATTAACTCCATAGGTCAAACGCATCATGCACAAGTCAAAATGCGGCACTTAAAACAGCCTCATTGTTCATTGTGCATTGTGAATTGTGCATTAAAACTGAACTTCCTTGGCCAGATAGATGATGGTGGGGAAGTGGTCGCTGTAGCCGTTGAGGAACACCCCGCCCGAGTAGGTACGCAGCGGGTAGCCCTGTCGGTCGCCCTCGCGTGTCTTGAGGAACTCTCGGTTGAGCACCTCGGCGCGCAGGAAGGTGAGCTGTGGTTTCTCCTTGCTGTCATAGTATTTGGTAAAGAAGCCCGTCATCATGATTTGGTCAAACAGGTTCCATCCGCCCTTGTAGGCCAGTGTGCCGATGCCTCGGTCCAGAATCTTCCACCACGGGTTGTAGACGTCGTCATAGTCGTCCACATCCTTGATGTCTCGGCGACCTTCCAGCACCTTGGCGCAGCTGCGGTCCTGAGGGTCGTCGTTGAGGTCGCCCATGAAGATGATGCCCTGGTTGGGATCGTCGCGCAGCAGCGAGTCGATGGTCTGGCGGGCCATCTCGGCGGCAGCCTCGCGCAGATAGCTCGACTGCTCCTGCCCGCCCAGGCGCGACGGCCAGTGGTTGACCAGGACCGACACCTTGTCGCCTGCCAGCATGCCGGTGACGCACAGCTGGTCGCGGGTGCGGAAGTTCTCGCTGAACTGGTCTTCATAGTCCAGCTCCTCGAAGTAGCGTTTCTCGAGACGCTGGTTGGTGACGTTGAGCACCTTGAACAAGCGGGGGTTGTAGAGCAGGCCCACATCCACTCCACGGCGGTCAGGGCTGTCGTGGTGCACAATCTGGTATCGGCGGCTCTTGAGCTCGGGCTGTCGCACCAGGTCTTGCAGCACGGTGATGTTCTCAATCTCGCTCACGCCGATCAGGGCCGGGCCGTCGGGTGTGCCAGGTGTTGTGATTTGTGCGATGGCCGAGGCCATGTTGTGTTGCTTCAGCCAGTACTTCTCGTGATTCCACTGGCGGGCGCCGGCCGGCGAGAATTCCAGGTCATAGGTCCCGTTGGTGTTGATGGTGTCGAACAGGTTCTCCAGGTTGTAGAACATCACACCGTAGAGGTTGTATTGGCGTTCTTGTGCCAGAGCCGGCAACAGCAGCAGCGCGGCCAGGGCGATCAGTGCAGTTTTCTTCATTGTCAGGGGTGTTAAATGTTATTGCGGCAAAGATACAAAAAAAATGCCAATCAGCAACTGCCGATTGACATTTTTGCATTCAAGAATTCTTAAATTCTCAAATTCGTGTGGCGGACATCACTTGATGCAGCCCAGCTCACGCCCCACCTTGATGAAGGCGGCGATGGCCTTGTCGAGGTGCTCGCGCTCGTGGCCAGCGCTCAGCTGCACGCGGATGCGGGCCTGTCCCTTGGGCACGACGGGATAATAGAAGCCCGTGACGTAGATGCCTTCTTCCTGCATGCGGGCGGCGAAGTCCTGCGACAGCTTTGCGTCATAGAGCATCACGGCGCAGATGGCGCTCTGGGTGGGCTTGATGTCGAAGCCTGCTGCCATCATCTTGTCGCGGAAGTAGTTGACGTTGTCCACCAGCTTGTCGTGCAGGGCGTTGCTCTCCTTGAGCATCTTGAACATCTCGATCGAGGCACCCACGATGCCGGGGGCGATAGAGTTGCTGAACAGGTAGGGGCGGCTGCGCTGGCGCAGCATGTCGATGATTTCCTTGCGTCCGGTGGTGAAGCCACCCATTGCGCCGCCGAAAGCCTTGCCCAGCGTGCCGGTGAAGATGTCGATGCGTCCATAGAGGTCAAACTGCTCGGCCACGCCATGGCCGGTCTTGCCCACGACACCTGCCGAGTGCGACTCGTCGACCATCACCAGGGCGTCATATTTCTCGGCCAGGTCACAAATCTTGTCCATCGGGGCCACATTGCCGTCCATCGAGAACACGCCGTCGGTGGCGATGACGCGGAAGCGCTGTGCCTGAGCCTCCTTCAGGCAATTCTCCAGCTCGGTCATGTCGGCGTTGGCATAGCGGTAGCGTTTGGCTTTGCACAGACGCACGCCGTCGATGATTGAAGCGTGGTTCAGCGCGTCGCTGATGATGGCGTCCTGGTCGGTGAGCAGAGCCTCAAACAATCCGCCGTTGGCATCGAAGCACGATCCGTAGAGGATGGCGTCATCGGTGTGGAAGTAGTCGGCGATGGCGGCCTCCAGTTCCTTGTGCAGGTCTTGTGTGCCACAGATGAAGCGCACGCTCGACATGCCATAGCCATGAGTGCGCATGGCCTCGGTGGCGGCAGTGATCAGGCGTGGGTTGTTCGACAGACCCAGGTAGTTGTTGGCACAGAAGTTCAGCACGTCGCTGTCGGGGCGCACCTTGATGGCGGCGCGCTGTTCGGTGGTGATGATACGTTCGTTCTTGTAGAGTCCGGCAGCTTGGATGTCGGCCAGTTCCTGTGTGAGGAACTCTTTCATTTTACCATACATAGTTATTTAGTTTTTAATTTTGGTTTTCAGGTCGGTCTAGATGCGTCAGAAACTCTAGAAACTCTAGAAATCCTAGATGTCTAGACTTAAAACAGGCACAAAGTTCTGAAAAATTCCCGACATGAGAAAAAAATCTTCGGAAAAAGTGTAATATTGCCGTGCTTTTTCGTACCTTTGCAACCGTCTTTGCGACACCATTAACAATCGTACAATTAACACTCTAAAGATAAAGACAATGAAAAACGTGTTGGTTATTGGCTCGACAGGGCAGATTGGCTCCGAGCTAACAATGAAACTGAGAGGCATTTATGGCAACGCCAATGTCGTGGCTGGTTACATCAAGGGAGCCGAGCCCAAGGGCGAGCTCCTGGAGTCGGGGCCGGCCGAGGAGGTTGACATCACCAATGCTCAGCAGATTGCCGACGCTGTGCGCAAGCACAAGGTCGACACCATCTATAACCTGGCCGCTCTGCTCAGCGCAGTGGCCGAGGCCAAGCCGTTGCTGGCATGGAAGATTGGCATCGGCGGACTGATGAACACCCTGGAGGTGGCTCGCGAGCTCAAGTGTGCTGTGTTCACGCCCAGCTCGATAGGCTCGTTTGGCCCCAATGCCCCCAAGGACGGCACACCGCAAGACACCATCCAGCAGCCGCGCACCATGTATGGCGTGACCAAAGTCTCGGGTGAGTTGCTCAGCAACTACTATGCACTCAAGTTCGGCGTTGACACGCGTTCGGTGCGATTCCCGGGCCTCATCAGCTATGTCACCCCTCCGGGTGGCGGCACCACCGACTATGCCGTCGACATCTACTATAGTGCCGTCAAGGGCGAGAAATTCATCTGCCCCATCAAGCAGGGCACGTTCATGGACATGATGTATATGCCCGATGCGCTGCGTGCGGCCATCGAGATCATGGAAGCCAATCCCGAGCGACTGATTCACCGCAACTCGTTCAACATCGCCTCGATGAGCTTTGACCCCGAAATCATCTACAATAAGATTAAGGAGTATGTGCCGGGCTTCGAGATGGTCTATGACGTCGACCCGTTGCGTCAGGGCATCGCCGACAGCTGGCCCAACCGCCTGGACGACACCTGCGCACGCATGGAGTGGGACTGGAAGCCTGAGTACGACCTCGATGCCATGACCCGCGACATGCTCGACAAGCTGCGCATCAAGTTCGGCAAGTCTTGACAAGCAACTTTCCTTATAAAAAAGGACAAAAGCCAGGCTGCGCGCCCGCTTTTGTCCTTTTTTACATCCGCCATCCGAGCTCCCCTCCCCTCTCCCAAAGGGGAGGGGGTTGGGGGTGGGGTTTGACACTAGCATCTTTGGTAACTATGGCGAATTGGGTGGCGAATTGGGGACGGTTCTTTTCCGCCAAATGTGAAATCCGTTAACATTTGGCGGAAAAGAACCGTCCCCAATCCGCCATTTTTTGAAGTGGACTCAATAGTCAATATATCCCTCTTGGTCGTAGCCTTTGCGGTATTGACAAATCATGCTGATTAAATCTTGAAGCTCTTGAACGTCTGACGACATGTTTTTCAACCGATTGTACTGCTCGTCAAATCGTTGGCTTGAACCAGACTGGAGGCGAGACGCAATGTCATCGGGGATCAAAAATGCCACTCGGTCTAAGTCAAGATATTGTTCGAACTCGGTTTGATAGATATGTATTCCCGCCAAATCGAAATCTCCAAAATGCAAGTAATGATTCGGTATTGAGATGAGCCACCTCCTCAAGTCTGTTGATTGAGGATAACGAGACACAAAAAGAGCTTTTTGCGGTAGACCATGCGCTGCGAGGTAATGTTCAAAAAATCGTTTTTGCTGGCGAATCTTTCTGAAATTCTCCATATTCTCAATGCCGATTACTGTCACATCTTGTGGAATAGAGAATCTCTCCCAGTCACAAACAAACAGGAAGCATCCATCTTGCGGTTTCACCACAAATGGCTCACCACCCAGACAGCACTTGATAGATTCATAGCTATTTATGGGGAATCCGGGGCATGATCGCACCGTCATTAGCTTGGAGTTGCCCGTTGATGCTGCCATAGAGGCCCGTGACATGTCCGTGCCGAGTTCAAGCACGCGGTAGCTCTCGTCCTTGTCAATGAGAAATCGTTTCAAGGCTTCGGTGTCGCATGCACGATATGATTTCTTCGAGCCACGTGTTGACACAAGCAGCAATTTTTCTCCGAGGAGCTCCTCCCGCAGCTTGCGGCTTAATCTTGAGCTAGCGACCCACTCTCCCGATACTAGCGCCCGTATTGATGCACTTATAGCCATATATGCCTAGTTGATTCGCTCCAACAACTTTGTCACCCTTGTCTTTACACCCTCTTTGTTCAGCAGATAGGTGTAACGGTAATCGTAGGGATTATAGGATGTCGGTGAACTGTTAATAATATAAATATTGCGTGAATTGGCAAACTGCAGGATTCCCTTGATGTTGTTGGGATGTAGCCTCCCGATTTCATCCATCATGCAATGAACGATAAAGTCGCCACTTTTCTTGGCGGCTTTTTTCTTAAAGACATTGATGAGCATGATGTTCACCATAGCCTTGACCAGGATGTCAGTGCCGTCAGACCCCACATTGTTGATTCGCTCCACCCAATTGGTGTCATTGTCGTTCTCCTTGACCCTGAACTGTAAGCGGAAAGAGTCGCTTAGCGAAACCGTTGCACGGCTTTGATTATCTTGCAGCAGGCGGGATAGGCTCTTGAGGTAGTCCACCACCTTGAGGTTCACCTGGTCACGGTTGTCACTAGAGAACAGGTTGATCTCACCCATCGAGAGTGCATTCTCGATAGTGAAATCATGAATCGACATGAGTAGTATCATGAGCCTGTCGGACGACTCGTTGGCCCTGAGCTCAATGCTCTTGATGACACCGGCAAAGTTCTTCTCAACAAAATCCCTGTTAATGTCAAGAATCACTCCATCCACATCAGCCCTGCGCTTCATCAAGGCGCCGACTTCGCTAGAGATGCGCCCTAGGATGTCCTTGTAGTGTTCGCTAGTCCTCTGGCGGTATTCCTCAATCTTGTTGTTGTCCATGAATTCCTGCAGGCTGGTGGCAATTTGCAGGAAATCATCGTCGGTCACAGGCATGGTATTGAAGTGGAAGGTGTTCTGTGGCTTGAAATTGCGGTTGAAGTTTACAACTGCTGATTTCAGCTTATCAAGTGACTCTCGTTTTTGATTTACAGTTCCTCTTAATTGGCTCAGGAGCTGTTGGCAATCCTGTTGGCTTTCGATTGTTTTGTCATCCGACAGAAATGTGTCTGAAACGAGATGTTCGTTTTCCACGACCTGGTGATATAGCTCCAGTCCCTCGCGCCTATGTGTCAATTCTTTGAGAATCACTTTCCTGCGCTCTTCCAACTCCGTTCGCTTCTTCTCTATGCGGGAGCGTCTGTCTTGATATCGTTGGCGCATGGTTGCGAGTTGCCCCTCAATGTCCTTGATGTTCTTTCGTATATCTGGCTCTTGGGAAAACAGATTCTGCTCGGCATCGCGATACCTGAGCACAGTGGTGCGTTCGGCCTCTATCTGTTGCAACAGTTTGTTGAGTTTTTCCAATGCTTTGCGATACTGCTCAAGCAGGTTCACATCAACGCCCTTGCCGGCCAGCTCGGCTCTCTGTTGCTCTTCCAGTTGAGTTGTCTGAGTGGTAAACTCTTGATTCTGAACTTTTGCTTTTGAGTCCTGTGATTCCTTGAATGCACGTAATTGCTCATCAAGAATTCTGGAAGACTTGTTGAAGGTGTTATCAAGGTCTTTGAGTTCCTTCTTGTTCTTTGCTTCTCTCTTTTCACGAGCATCTTTTTCGGCCTGTACTTTGAGCGATGCTTCATTGGAGGCCCGCTCACGAACAGCCCTTTCTTTTGCCACCATTTCCTGCTCTTCCATCTCTAGTCGGTGCAACAGATTTTGCTGATCCTGCCGTTTGAATGGGATTTGTTCGAACTCGACTTTTAGTCGTGTTGCTTCTTGGCGAAGTGGATTGAGCTGCGTCGCATATTTCTTGCCCAATTTTTCTGTCTCTTCCTGTAGGGTGATTGGCAATTGTGACAGTAGCCGATTTGTCTGCAGCAATTGCTCTTCCAGTTCTTTTTTCTCGGCTCTAAAATCATCAGGGGTGCGATGCGTGTCATCAATATTATCAAGATTTATATTGATGCCAAACAAGTTGTCAGTCCCTTGGACAAGCTGGGGCTCCAGGCTCTGTGCGTATAGGATTCTGTCTTCATCGGCCACTTTCCCGATAGTGTCCTCCCACCCCTCGACATTGACGGTCAGCCATTGGTAGAACGATCCTTCAAGGTGTGAAAGCTTGTGTTCGATTTTGGCAATCTGCTCTTGGAGCTGTGTGCGATTGGCCTCCAAGCGTTCTTGTTCACGTTGAGAGGCTTGCTTCAGTTCGGCTTCTTTCATATCATACTCTGACTGAACCTGATTCATTTGGCTTCTTATAGCCGCTTGTTGGGCTTCGTTCTCTATTCCTTTCATTTCCAACTGCCTAAGTCGCTCCACGGCAAGTTTCATTTCGTCGGCCTTGGGATGCCATTGGCGCAGTTCTTTGATGGCAGCATAGGCTCTGTTCTGCTCAGCTATCAACATCTGCAGTCGCTCATCTGAATCATGGCGCCACGCATTGAAAGCCTCCAAAATATGGTTTCGGTTTTTTGTGCGTTCTGCCTCCAGTCGCAGTCGTTCTTGATGCTGGGCATCTTTCTGCTCAAGGTAGGCATCTTTCAGTGAGTTTTCGAAAGCCCGATGGGCATTCTCTAATTTCGCTCGGGCAATGCTATACTTTTCTTTGATTGTTGCATGAGTTTTCAGCAGGTCGTCCAGCAACATCTGTTGGCCCTCTGCCTGCTGCTTTATTGTGGTTTCACGGTCTGCAAGTGCAAGTTTCTCCTCAATATTTTGTGACTGAAACTCCTTCTTTGCCTGTGCAATGTCTTTTAGTTTGCCCTTCATGCGGCCAAGCTCTTGGTTTTTCGCGTCTTTCTCCTTGTCATATTCAGATGTGAGCTCTTTCTCTCGGTCGCTCTCTTTTTCGATGCAAACTTTCACTTCATCGGACTCGGTCTCCAGTAGCGGCATCTTGTGCTCGCTCACGGCAACGGCGTGATTCAACATGTGCCACAATTCCAGTAATTGTTGGTCAAGTGCCACAATGACCCTACCCTGTTCGGCAATCTTTGAGGCTTGCTCCCGAACCGGATACTTGCCATCGCGTGTCTGCCTGAACCAGCAGTCAATCTCGTCATACTCCCGCTCGAAGTCGGTTACCAGTCTCCTATAGGTCTGCAGGTCTATCGGCAGCTCGTCATCGGCCATAGACTGGATGATGGTGTTTTTCACAAAGTCGGCATCGAGTTTGGTGTTCAGAAACACATTTTGAATGCTGCGGGGAATGTTCTGATAGTGGGTGCTCTGTACCAACGCATAACGCACATATTTGTGGTCACGGGTATTGCCGAAGATGATATCCCTGAACATCGACCCGGATTCTATTCTGGCCGATACTGTCACGTTCTTATCGATGCGTTCACGTATCTTCACCCAGTCGTTCAGTGCCTGCTTGTTGTCGCCAATGAACCACTCTCGGCGGTAGGGCGCATCGATAAATCTCCATGAGGCACGGCCAAGGTATCGGCTCACCAGAATGGTATAAGCGCCACTGTCGCGCATCACCTCATAGAGGATATAGGAATTGGAATGACGGAAATAGAACTCGTCGAACGGCTTTTGTCCCTGCTGGATTCCCAGACGTTGCTTGTCGGCATTGTAGAAAAACAGCAATGCCCGCAACACGGTGCTCTTGCCCACGCCTTGAGTACCGGTGAAATGTACGTTGCCGTCCACCGAGATCTCTTCATAGGGAATATTGGCGCTGTTGATAAATATGATTTTATTCAGGTATTTCATCTTCGTTGGCAATTTGAATCATGTTGACCAATTCCTCGGCATAATGGAATGCCGATGTGACCTTAAAAGTTTCATCTTGGTCGCTGATGCACTCGGCAAAGCACATATTCTGCATCTCTTGGAGCAGCTTGTTCACTATCTCGGGGTTTGATCCCGCGCCATACTTTTTGAATAGATGTCCGGCTTTCTCTCTCAGCTCAATGTCCAGGCTGATTTGTTCAATCAAGTGGCTCTTTCGGAACTGATAGCCTGCAGTGAACGACTGGTTGTAGGTTTTAAGGAAGTCAAGATAATCGAGCCATTTAGAAAAGCTTTCCAGCTTTTGCTCAACGGTCTGTCTACTCTCGCCACTTCGCGAGAAATAGAAGTATCCATTGCCATGCTCGAGCAGTAACCCGATTTCCATGAAAAAGTCCACATAGTCGTCAAAGTTCTCCTCCATGTCCTCATACAGGTGACGGTTCGAAGGATTGATACTGTCCACTGCGATAAATTCGCCTCGGCTCAGTCGCTCATATATTTGTCGAGTGTTATTTCGCATAGATGATCGGATATTCAATGTCTTGATAGATTGCATATTTGTTTGCTATTTTGCATTCATCGTAATGCAAAATGACAAGTTGGCAGAAAAGCGTGACATGATCCTGAATGTCACGCTTCATCTTGTAGTCGTAGTTCAAGATGAAATCAAACAAGTTGTAGCTTGACGCCAGGAAGGCGTTCCACACTTCGGTGGGATTGACTGTGTTGAGTTGCTGCACGTGTGGCTGGAGGTCGTCTTCGGTCAGTGCTCCGGCCTCGGTTCTGTTTTGCGTTCTCAGACCACTGAGTTTGGCGATTCGCCTCAGGATTTTCACGACTTGGTCGTCATCACGCAGCATTTCGAGCGAGAGCCGTATTCTGTTATATTGCCGCGTTTCCATCCAGAGTGGATTTCTTTTTTCCAAAACCTGTATCAGATTGGTGCCGGTTTTGATGAGCAGCTGGTCTTGCAGATATTTTAGCTTGCGTATCTTCTTGTAGAGCCGGTTCTGCTGCTCGATTTGGTTGATGTAGACGATGATTTGCCTGTCGATTTCCATCAGGGCATGATAGGCCTCGACAAAATCATGCTTCACGTCGCTGCACGTTTTTGCCATATGTGGATCATTGGCCATCAGAAAGAAAGCGTGCTCGTTGTCCATCAGTTTCTCGCACTCACGTATCATCGACCGAATGCTGTGGCTTTTCTCATCCAGATTTTGCAGCTTCTTTTTCTTGATGATGTAATTTGGCTCTTGCTTGTACGCATTGTCCATATTGCGCTTCAAATCCACCACATTTTTTAGCGTCCTGAAGCCGGTCTTCTTGAGTAATTGTCGCACGCGATCTTGATAGCCGGCCTTGCGATTGACGTTGGTCTCTTGCAGAAAGTAGCCAATCTGTTCTTTCAGTGTGTTGATGCACTCTTGCACACCAAGCACGCTGATCTCTTCGTTAACATTCAATACCTCCTCAAAGAAGTTGAGATAGTCGCTCTCAATCTCTACTGTATTGCCTGCTTCGACCAGCACGCCGTAGTCCAGCAGCCTCTTGAGTCGGGTCTCGTTTCCCCCGACGAGGTCTACGGCCAGCCCCCGCGAGAACTTGAGCAGTTTCCGTTTCTCGAACATCTCGCTGAGCAACTTATGCTCGCGCGAGAGTGTCTTGGTCAGTTCTTCTATTGTCCTGAAATGTGTCAGGATGTCCATAATTTTTTTAAGGTTAGACTCTTATTCCCGCTCCACTCGCCTCATTCTCGCAAACACCTCGTCGTAGTCAATGTTGAGAAAACGCGCCACACTTTCGATGCATGAGGCCACAAAAGCCATGACTTGCTGGTCATGAGATATTGTAACTAGGTATTCCATGATTGTGCTTGACGTTCAGTTAGTGAAGATGCGACGATGTCTTACTGCCGCAGCAGGGCGATGAGGTCGGCCACACCCTCGGTGGCTTTCTTGGGGATGACAGTGACCCACGACGGCACTGCGGCAGGGTTGGGGTCGATATAATAAATAGGTGTGCCCTGGCGGGCGTACTGCAACAGGGCTGCTGCGGGATAGACCACCAGCGAGGTGCCGATGATGACCAGGATGTCGGCCTGCTGCACCAGGTGGCAAGCCGGCTCAAAGTTGGGTACACTCTCACCGAAGAACACGATGTGCGGGCGCACGGCGTCGCCGTAGGGGTCGCGTGTGTCGACGGTTGTCTCCAGCCCCTTGTCGGTGAGCTGGTCGCATGGCAGGGCATAGACTCGCTCGGGGTGACGCATCGAGCGCACCTTCATCAGTTCGCCATGCAGATGCAGCACGTTCTTCGAGCCTGCGCGCTCGTGCAGGTCGTCGACATTCTGTGTGATGACGTGTACGTCGAAGTCCTTCTCTAGCTCCACAAGCCCCAGGTGTGCGGCGTTGGGCATGACACCGTCGGTCATCTTGCGTCGCATGTTGCTGTAGAACTCATGGATGAGAGGTGGGTTGGCCGCAAAGCCCTCGGCGCTCGCTACCTCCATCACAGGATAGTTGTCCCACAGCCCTCCCGCGTCGCGATAGGTCATCATTCCACTCTCGGCACTGATGCCGGCTCCAGTCGATACCACTAATTTCTTCATCATCGTCTATAGTTTTATGGTTTGAACGAGCAAAGTTACAATATTTTCGGCACAAAAGCAAAACTAAGTCAAGAAAAACACTTATCTTTGCAGGATATTTTCTCTGGAGGCGAGATTTGAGCCTGTGGAACAGGCGCAAAACGCTGAGTTTGCATACTCAATTCTCAACTCTCAATTCTTACTAGAATGGATAAATTAAGCTATGCACTGGGCCTGAGTATGGCCAACAACTTCCTGGGCAGTGGCATCCAGGAGCTGAACATCGAGGACTTTGCCGACGGCCTGCGCGCCGTGTATGAGGGCAAAGAGAAACAGATGACCTTTGACGAGGCGAAGAAGGTGGTCACTGACTTCTTTACCGAGCTGGAGTCGAAAGGGTCGGAGATGAACGAGAAGCTGGGTCGCGAGTTCCTCGAGAACAACGCCAAGCAGGAGGGCATCCATGTCACCGCCAGCGGACTGCAGTATCAAATCGTCAAGGAGGGCAACGGCCCCAAACCCGGCATCAACGACTCGGTGACGGTACACTACACGGGTCGACTGATTGACGGAACGGTGTTCGACAGTTCGGTCGAGCGTGGCGAGCCGGCCACCTTCGGGGTGGGGCAGGTCATCCCCGGCTGGGTAGAGGGTTTGCAGCTGATGAATGAGGGCTCGGCCTGGCGATTGTTCATTCCGAGCAACCTGGCCTACGGCAAGCACGGCACGGGTCCCATCCAACCCAACTCGACGCTTATCTTCGACGTGCAGCTCATCAAGGTGAACAAGAAGTGAGCCCGACTTGTTCTTGTCACGAATTATCGAGCTTGTTCGCGTAATCCGTGGTAGTCACGAATTGTTCTTGTCACGAATTTTCGAATTGTCGAATATCTGCCACATTCGCGTAATTCGCGGTTTTAAAAGACATAAGGACATAAGGACATAAAAAAATCGCGGTCATTCGCGGTTGTCACGATTTTTGTAACGAATTTTGTCACGAATTGTCGAATTGTCGAATATCTGCCACATTCGCGTAATTCGTGGTTTTAAAAGACATAAGGACAAAAGGACATAAAAAAATCGCGGTCATTCGCGATTGTCACGATTTTATCACGAACCTTTAGCTCGCAACCGAATGGGCGCAATTTTCGAATTGTCGAATATCTGCCACATTCGCGTAATTCGCGGTTTTAAAGACATAAGGACAAAAGGACATAAAAAATCGTGGTCATTCGCGGTTGTCACGATTTTTATCACGAACCTTTAGCTCGCAACCGAATGGGCGCAATTGTCGAATTGTCGAATATCTGCCACATTCGCGTAATTCGTGGTTTTAAAAGACATAAGGACATAGGGACATAAAAAAATCGCGGTCATTCGCGGTTGTCACGAATTGTTCTTGTCACGAATTATCGAATTATCGAATTTTTTTGTGAGCAATTAGCTGTTCTATTTGAAGAATAAAAAACAAAATAATTAATTAACAATCAAACAATGAAGAAGATTTTATCTTTGCTTCTCGTCGGTGCCATGGGGCTGAGCTTCGTGGCTTGCAACGAGAAGGGGGGCAGCAGCGCCGAGGGCGGACCGCTGGCCGACTCTGTGAGTATGAACATCGGTGAGCTCATGGGAGCTAACTTCAAGCAGCAGCTGGGCATGGACTCGACCATCAAGATGGATGAGGTCATCAAGGGTGTGCAGGCTGCTCTCAAGGCTGACACCGCCAACCATGGCTATATGGCCGGCATGCAGATTGGCAACCAGATTCTGGGCATGTATCAGGGCATCAAGCAGCAGTACGGCATCCAGATCAACGAGAGCAAGTTTATGGAATCGTTCAAGAAGGCACTTCTCGCCGACAGTGCTATGAGCCAGGAGCAGATGATGCAGCTCAACATGGCCATGGAGTCGCTGATGAAGCGTGCTAGCGCCGAGGCCAAGGAGAAAGACCCCAAGGCAGTGGCCAACAAGAAGGCCGGTCAGGCTTTCCTTGACAAGAAAGCCAAGGAGGCTGGCTACAAGAAGACACAGAGTGGTCTGGTCTACAAGGTGCTCAACGAGGGCAATGGAGAGAACTTCACCGACCAGGATGTGGTCATGGTCAAGTACACCGGCAAGCACATTGACGGCAAGGAGTTTGACTCGAGCAAGGATGAGGCTGTGCCCTTCCACCTGAGCCAGGTGGTGCCCGGGTTCGCCGAGATGATCAAGCTCATGAAGCCCGGACAGAAGGTCGAGGTGATTATCCCCAGCGACCTGGCTTACGGCCCCGAGGGACGCGAACCGACCATTGGCTCGAACGAGACCCTGGTCTTCGAGATGGAGACCGTGGGCAAGCAGGAAACTCCCAAGGCCAAGTAAATCGGTGTTGTGTCTTCAGTTAATCGGTTGTCGCTAAGCGGCGAAAACCGATTACGGACCAACAGGCAAATATTGGACTTACAGCTCTCCCGCCTTAGGGGGAGCTGTGTTTTATTGTGCCATTCATGCAACTTTTTCAACCAAAAAAAAGAAAAGCAAACATTAAGCAGTTAACAAAGTTTAACTATGGTTTTTGGAAATTATCGGCTGAAATTTAGAGAGTGTTACAAAAATTGTAGTAATTTTGCAATGGATTCTTTTAAATCGTAATTTCTATGGAAAGAATAGACAATCTCGACAAGAAGATTTTGGATATTATTATGAAGAATGCCCGCATCCCCTCCAAGGATGTGGCAGTGGAGTGTGGGGTGTCGAGAGCAGCTATCCACCAGCGCATTCAGCGCATGATTGACGTGGGAGTTATAGCCGGGTCGGGCTATGTTGTCAACCCCAAGACGCTGGGATACACCACTTGTACCTTCATCGGACTGACGCTGGAACGTGGTTCGATGTATCGGACCGTAGTCCCTGAGCTGGAGAAGATACCCGAGGTTGTGGAGGTGCACTTCACCACAGGCAGTTACACGATGATGATTAAGTTGTATGCACGCGACAACCAGCACCTGATGGAGTTGCTCAACGGCAAGATTCAGCACATCCCCGGAGTGATGGCCACCGAGACGCTCATCTCGCTTGAGCAGAGCCTTATCAGGCAAGTACCCATCAACTATAACAATTGACACTAACATATAGTAATTACAGATAACACAAAAATCCCCACTATTGGGGATTTTTTGATATGTGCATTTATGAGTAATTTTGCAGCCCGAAACTGGAAATAATGGTTTGTAAAATGAAAGTTCTCACAAATATGCGGCTTCAAGCGTGTGCCGTAATGATTCTGTTGGTGACAGTTGCATCTGCCTCGGCTACTGGTGTTTGCCGCACGGCAATCACCCTCAAGAACGGCACTCAGGAGATTCTGCCCGACACGTTGGTGCAGCGGTTCACCTACACCCACACAGTCCGCGACGGCAAGACGTGCCATCTGCTCAATGTCATTAAAAATGGGGAGGTGGCCATGACCATCGACACCGACAGTATCGTCGCGCTTGACTATGGCGAGATGACCCACTATGAGCACTTTGCCGGCGACTGGTGGCTGGTGATGAGTCCCAACGGCCAGCCCAACGAACAGGGTGTCATGGTCACCGAGGCAGTCTCGGCAAGGGTGCACGCTGTGTTGCCCGCTCCGGGTACGCCAGAGTATGGCCGGCTCATCTACTGCCACATCGACTCGGTGCCGCACCGCATGGGATTGCGTTACGATGCCAACTTTGTGCTGCGCTATGCTCATGACGATGGCTCGCAGCGCGGCACCATCACCCTGGTGCTTGATGACCGGCATCCCGTCACCAGCCAGCAATATGCCGGTGATGCGTCGACCTATGCCTACTTCAGCGATGAGGCAACCTGGTACATGGGCGTGTCGCCGCAGCACGAGGGTGGCGACACCGGCAAGCGGTACATGTATTTTGTGGGGCAGAACATCGACACACAACACCTCGAGGGCATGGAGCTCACTGCCAACTGGAGCGATGCCGACCAGCAGGACATGGAGCATGAGTACAGCTTCCCGCGGCAGTATCAGATCTACTGGATAACGGCTCTCGACATACCCTATAGCTACATCGAGCACGATGAGGTGGGATTCATCGACATCTTTGCCAGTCCACGGCTGATGCGGCATCCCTGGACCAAACCCCTGAAGTGACAATGAAGCACTGGATATTTCTTATCCTGGCCGCACTGTCGCTGGCATTGCATGCCCAGGTTGTGTTGCGTGGCACGGTCACCGACGGCAAGTCACCGGTTGAGTTTGCCACTGTCGACATTCGTCAGGGCGAGCAGTGGGCCATGACCGACCAGCAGGGATGTTTCGCTGTGCGTGTGGCTCGCATGGGGCAAGCCCTGGTGCGTGTCACCTGCATCGGCTATGAGCCTCTGCAGGTCACCATCGACATCCGTCCCGGCATCGACTCATTGCGCTTGGTGCTCCAGCCCACCAACCTGCAGTTGCAGCAGGTTGTTGTCACAGCTCAGCGCCGCACCGAGAATGCCACCACCAGCTATGTCATCGACCGTCAGGCACTTGACAACCAGCAGATAATTAATGTCAGCGACATCATGACACTGCTGCCCGGCGGCAAGACGGTCAACTCGTCGCTCATGACCGACAGCCGCATCGCCCTGCATGCACAGGGCGGTGAGAAGGGCAATGCCGCCTTTGGAACCGCCATCGAGGTCGATGGCCAACGCCTGCAGAACAATGCCGAGATGGGCGAGACCACCGGGGCCAGCACACGCACGGTCAGTTCGACCAACGTGGCCAGCATCGAGGTTGTGCCGGGCATACCCTCGGTCGAGTATGGCGACCTGAGCAACGGCATCGTCAAGGTCAACACCAAGCGAGGCCACACCCCATGGGAGGTCAGCCTGGGCACCAATCCCTACACCAAGCAGGTGGCAGTGAGCAAGGGTCTGGATCTGCGACGTGGCGTGCTCAACGCCTCGCTCGAGCACACGCGCAGTTACAGCAACCTGGCCTCGCCGCACACCGCCTATCAGCGCAACACCCTCTCGCTCAACTATCGCACCACCGTCCATCTGGCCGGCCAGCCCCTGATGGTCAACCTCAACCTGGGCGGCAATGTTGGCGGATACAACAGTAAGGCCGACCCCGACCAGTTTGTCGACACCTACAGCAAGGCTCGCGACCGTGTGTTGCGCGGTGGTGTGCAGCTCGACTGGAACCTGGACCGCCCGTGGCTGGCCGCACTGTCGCTGCACGGCGACTTCTCGGTGGCCGACAAGCGGCGCACCAGCCAGGTCAATGACAATAGCAGCAGCGCTCAGGCACAGATTCATGCCCGCGACGAGGGCTACTACATTGCCACCGAATACGACCAAGACCCCAATGCGCCCATCATCCTGGGTCCCACTGGCTACTGGTATGTCAAGAGCTATCGCGACAACAAGCCGCAGAGCCTCATGCTCAAGCTCAAAGCACGCTGGCACCAGCAGGGCCGCACCCTCATCAACCGCGTCATGGCCGGTGTGGAGTGGACGGCAACGGGGAACCGAGGACGAGGCGCCTACTACGACGACATGCGCACGGCACCCACCTGGCGCGAGTACCGCTACGACCAGCTGCCGTGGATGCACAACATCGCCATCTATGGCGAGAACCGCCTGACCATTGACATGGGTGGCACAGGCAGTGAGCTGCAGCTCATGGCAGGCCTCAGGGCCGACATCACACACATCGCCCATTCGGACTATGGCACCGTGGCGTCGCTCTCGCCGCGCTTTAACGCCAAGTACACCCTGTGGCGGGGACGCGACGAGTGGGCGTTCAGTGGGCTGAACATCTACGGTGGTTGGGGCAAGAGCGTCAAGCTGCCGTCGTTCGAGGTGATCTATCCCGCTCCCTCCTATGCCGACCGCCTGGCCTTTGTGCCCGGCTCGACGGTCGACAACCGGGCGTTCTATGCCTACAGCGTCACCCCGTTTAAGCCCGTCCACAACCCCGACCTCAAGTGGCAGTATGCCCATCAGCTGGAGTTAGGCCTGGAGGCCGACACCCGTGTGGCCACTGTCTCGCTCTCGGCCTATCACAATCGCACTTGTCGGCCCTATCTGCGCACCAGCCTGTACACTCCCTACAGCTACAACTTCACCTCGCAGGCTGCGCTCGAGGGTGACTTCCCCATCGCCCCGGCCGACCGCTTGTACGCCATCGACCGGTATACGGGTGTAGTTACCGTCACCGACCGCACCGGCCAGGTGGCACCGCAGGTGCTGGACTATGTGACACGCAACACATTCCGTGCCAACTCAACCCATGTCAACGGCTCGCCCATCACCCGCACGGGGCTGGACTGGACTGTCGACTTCAAGCAGATTGCCGCTCTGCGCACCAGTTTGAGACTTGATGGTTCCTACTACCACTACCACGGCGTGGAGCACACCATGATTGCCGCCATGCCCTCGGGGGCACAGTGGATGAGCGACGGGGTGACACCCTATCAGTATGTGGCCTACTATCATGGCACGGCGCTGGGCGGTGAGGCATACGCCACGGTGCCCAACGGCAGCGTGAGCGATGTGGTCAACACCAACCTCACCATCGTCACCCACATCCCCGCCATCAGGCTCATCATCAGTCTGCGGCTCGAGTCTACGCTCTATGATGCGCGTCGGGCGTTGAGTCAGGGGCATGGCGGCGCCCCGCGGGGCTATGTGCTGGCTCAGCCCACTGACTACTTCGGCACACCCTATACCGGCAGTGAACGCGACTGCTATGTTGCCCTGTGGCCCGAGTACTACACCACTTGGAGTCAGCCCGATGTCAAGGTGCCATTTGCCGAGCGCTTCATCTGGGCGCGCGACAACGACCCCGCACTGTTCAACGAGTTGGCGGCGATGGTGGTCAAGACCAACTATGGCTACAACCTCAACCCCGACCGCATCTCGGCCTACGTCTCGGGCAACCTCAACATCACCAAGGAGCTGGGCGACCATGTGAGCATCTCGTTCCTGGCCAACAATTTCTGGAACTCGATGGCATGGGTCAAGAGCCGTCAGACCGGCCTGCGCACCACTATCTACAACACCGGCTATATCCCCCCATTCTACTATGGTCTCTCGCTCCGCCTCAAACTCTGATTGACCGAAATGATACAAACGGGGACGGTTCTCTTTTGTATCAAAACGCCAAAAATGATACAATTCAGAACCGTCCCCAATTGTATCAAAAGAAGCAAAAGATATGGAAACAATGAATAAAATATTAGTGATTATGTTGTTGGTTGGGCTTGTGGCCTGCCACAACGATGAGCCCAAGGGATATGACATCGAGCAGGTAAGTGTGCAGCTCACGGGCGACATTGCGGGCACCGAGGGGATTGTGGTCAAGTTGACCGATAACCGTGGTGCCGAGTTCAGTCAAGCGACTGACGCGCAGGGTCTGGCCACCTTTCGGGTGCCGGTGGGCATCTATCAGGCATCGGTGTCGTGGGTGGGTGAGCCGGTCGATGGCTGGCGGAGCATCTACAACGGATCGGTGAGTAATCTGGTGGTGAGTGCCGGCCAGCCGCTGGTGGTGGAATTGCCGTTGACAGTGGCCACTACGAGCAGCATCATCATCCGCGAGCTGTATGTGGGCGGATGCCAGAAGGACGACGGGTCGGGCTGGTTTCATCGCGACAAGTATGTCATTGTGGCCAACAACAGCGGCCAGCGTGTGACCCTGCCCGGACTGTGCCTGGCCATCTGCACGCCCTACAACAGCTATGGCATCAACAAGAACTACACTGCCGACGGGCGGCTCAACTACGAGGACGAGGGCTTTATTCCGGCCGCCTCGGCGTTCTGGTACTTCCCCGGCAACGAGGTGGTGTTTGAGCCGTGGGAGCAGAAGGTCATCGCCCTGAACGGTGCCATCGACCACACGCTCACCTACAGCAACAGTGTCAATCTGGCCAATGCGGCCTATTATTGCACCTATGACATCGAGCAGTACAGCAACACGTCCTACTATCCCTCGCCCAGCGAGGTGATACCCACCGGCCACTACCTGCGGGTGGTGCGCTATGGCGACGAGTCGGAGCAGGCCTGGCCGTTGAGCAACAGCTCGCCCGCATTCTTCATCTTCACCCCGCCGGCCGGCATGAGTGCGCTTGAGTTTGGCAACGATGCCAGCAACGTGTGGTATGACGAGGGCCGCGCTCTGCCCACCTATGCCTGCCGCAAGGTGCCAGTGGGCAATATTCTGGACGGTGTCGAGGTCTACTCCACAGCGTGGCAAGAGGCCGCCAAGCGCCTGACAGCAGCCGTCGATGTGGGCTACGTCTACATGACATCGCGGCAGGGACACAGCGTGGAGCGCCGCATCGACGAGGCCGAGACCGCCCGCCAGGGACACACGGTCTATCAGGACACCAACAACTCGAGCGCCGATTTCGTCGAGCGTGAACACGCCTCGCTGCGTAATGAACAATGACCAATGAAGAATTGCCGCTTTTTTTCTAGAGGCTCTAGAATATCTAGATTATCTAGACTTTGCAGAATCGTGGTTGTTGCAGCTGTGTCACTGGGGGCGCATGGGCAGTCGTGGCTCGACTACGACCAGGCATTGTCTCGCCACTCGTGGCTGCGCACCACCAATGCCGCCGCCTTGACCACCTACCAGCCCGATGACTCCACCCAGCGTCTGCTGGCCGATGCCCAGGTGGGGCTGGCCACCGGGCAGGGCGGGCTGGTGCCCAGCGGACAGTCGCCCGACATCTGGCAGGCCACTGCCATGGCACGGTCTGTCTTTCGCGTGAACCGGCGCGTGGTGCTGCGCGGCGGCATCGACTATAGCAACGCCTGGGGGCGTGACGCTGCCGGCTCGGTGTGGATTGATGCCGAGCGCATGCCCTTTGACATCACCGAGACCGCCGACACGACACGAGGACGGACATCGCTTGAGCAGTATGGCCTGACAGGTGAGGTGGGCGTGAACGTCTGGCGCGGATTGAGCTTGGGCGCACGTTTCGGCTACCATGCCGCCAGCAGTGCCAAGCGCAAGGACCCCCGTCACACGGGCACGCTCATGCAGCTCGATGCCAGTGTGGGGGGCATCTGGCGCTTGGGGCACTTGACGCTGGGAGCCAACTACCTACTGCAGCGCTCGACCGAGGCCCTGCGCTTCAGCACCTACGGTCGCACCGACCGCGTCTATGGTTATCTGATTGACTATGGAGCAGCCTTCGGGCGCGACGAGCGCACCGACGGCAAGGGCTATGTGAGCAGCGACTACGAGAAGCCCCTGCTCGACATGCGCCATGGTGTGGCATTGCAGGCAGGCTATGCCGGCGGACCTTGGAGCGCGGTCGTCGAGTGGGAGTGGGCGCACCGTCACGGCCACTATGGCCTGGAGTCGCCGTCGCTGCTCGACCTCAACCGTCACCGTGGCGACGTGTGGCACCTGCGGTCGTGGTGGCAACATGCTGCGCCACACATCATCCACCGCATCACTGCCCTGTGGAGCCACCAGGATCTCAAGGATTATGAGCGTACCTACCGCATTGTCACCGATGGCGGAGTGACGCAGATTATCTACTACGACGACCGCGAGATGAGTCAGCGGCAGACCGACCATGTCACCGTGGCCTACGACCTGCAGTGGGGCATCAGTCGGCACTTGGCCACCTGGCAGGCGCAGGCGCAGGTAGATTACAGCCTGCGCACCGTCACTGCCAGCCTCTATCCCTACTACCGTTGGCAACAGGCTCACCGCACCGACATCCGGCTCTCTTCGCAGCGCAACTGGCTGCTGCCCAGCGACCACACCTGGTCGCTGGCACTCATGGCAGGGTGGGGCAGTGGTGGCGGCACGCCCCGCAGCGACGGTGCCTATGCCCTGACCGGCGATGGCGATGAGTATCCGCAGGGTCACCTCGACTGGCTCATGCGGCACTATGAGTGGCTCACAGCCAGGCGCTTGCAGGTTGGGACCATGGCCCGCTGGTCCATGCCGCTGGCTCATGGTCGTCTTCGCCTCTATGCCCAGGCCCGCTATAGCTATGTCCGCGCCTTTGACACCCACTATCTGGCCGATGCCCACCGGCACAACGCTTCGTTGGTGGTGGGATGCCTGTTCTAAAAATTCATAATTAAAAAATTAATAGTATAACCCTAAAATTTTAACCCTATGAAGATTTCTACCCGATTCAGTGCCATGGCACTGTTGGCCGGTGCGTTGATGAGTTTCACTGCCCAAGCCGAGACACAGACCAACGTGTTTGACTTCAAGAACAACCCTCAGGGCTGGCCCTCGGCCACAGCCTTGGAGTACTTTGACGACCCCACGGCCGGCAATGTTCCTGCTGAGGGCTATGTGGTGGGCGATGTGACCATGACCGCCACCAACGGCAACAGCAACACCTATCTGCGCACCGGCAGCTATCTCATCATCGACGAGAACGGCACCATCACCTTCAAGGCCAGCGACGGCCGTGCCATCACTGGCATCGTCTTCACCGACAAGAGCGGCAAGTTTATGCTCACCGCCGAGGAGGGCAATGGTACGCTCACCGACCACACCTGGACGGGCAACGCCACCGCGGTGACCCTGACCAGCGCTGTCAATGACCTGGCCACCAAGACCTGGCTGGTCGATGCTACCGTGACCACCGATGATGCCAACGCCGACACCTACACCCCCGTCGAGGCTCCTACCGTGTGCGACAACATCGCCGCCTTCATCGCCCTGGAGCCTGGCAAGAGCGGCAAGCTCATGCTCAACAACGCCCGTGTGGGCTATGTGGACTGGAACAGCACCTACATCGAGGACGAGACCGGTGCCATCGAGCTGTACAAGGTGCGTGCCTTGCAGCTGACCACCGGCGATGTGCTCACCGGCAGTGTCGTGCTCAAGCGCAGCCAGCTGCTGATTTATGACGAGCAAGTGGAGGAAGAAGAACCGGGACGCGAAAAGCCCGAGGCCGCTGCTGACGCGCTGACCACAGCTGATGACCTCGCCATTACTGCCGGCACACCCATGCCCACCGTCATGACTCCCGCCCAACTGGTCGATGACGCCAACTTCTCGCGCCTGGTCAAACTTGAGAATGTCACCCTCACCAAGCCCGGACGCTTTGCCGTACTCGATGTGGACGGCTATCTGGTCAATGTCAAGGACATGTTCTTCCTGGGCATCGACATCCCCGTCGACAAGCAGTTGACGAGTGTCGCCGGCATCTACACCTGGGACGGTTCGCGTCCTGCCATCTATGTCACCGAGATTGTTGACCAGGCTACCGGCATCACCGATGTCCAGGCACAACCCGCCACCGACGGTAACGTCTACACCATCACCGGCATCTGCCTGGGCAAGGTCGACCTCTCGACCCTCCCTGCCGGCCTCTACATCCGTGACGGCAAGAAGCACCTTGTACGCTAAAGTGATTGACATATAACTCTTTAGAACGGGTTTGGACAAATTTTCAGCTCGACTGAAAATTTGTCCAAACTACTTTTAATGTGTTGGTTTTCAACCCATAAATCTGATTAATCTGTGCGATCTGTGGACTGAAATCTGCGAGATAACCTCATCCGCTAAATCTGCAAGATCTGCATGAGATTATAAATCTGCGGGAGGTTAGAGGTTACTCGATCTCGAGGGCGAAGGGGGCTGCGGGGAGGCCCTTCGGCAGGCGGATGGTGACACGGCCATCGGCGATGGTGTGCTTCAGGGTCTTGCCTGTTGATAGCAGGCGAACTCGCTTAGCGGGCAGATTGACGCTCCACGACAATGTGGCAGGCAGTTGTTCGCCATCGGGCAGGGCGAGGATGGCATAGCGGCGGCTGCCGTCGCGGGCGGCGGTGAACCACAGGTTGCCCTCGTGGTAATGGGGCGTGTTGACCGTGCCATAGATGGCGCGGCCATTGCGGTCGAGCCACTTGCCGATGGCCTGCAGCCGCTCGACAGCCTCGGGCTGGATAAGCCCCTCGGGTGTGGGACCCACGCCCAGCACCAGGTTGCCGCCCTTGGCCACAATCTCGGCCAGCGTGCAGATGATGCGGGCTGGCGACTTCCACTGCGGGCGCGGCACCCAGCCCCAGTCGTTGGTCAGCGTGATGCAGCTCTCCCAGGGCACCGACAACTGCCGGTCGGGGATGGCCTGTTCGGGAGTCTGGTAGTTCTCGTATGGGCCGCGGATGGTGCGGTCGACGATGATGAGCCCCGGTTGGTGGCGGCGTGCCATCTGTGCAATCTGCGGCATGTGGATGTCCTGGTTGTTCTCTTTGCACACCCAGCCTGCGTCGAGCCACAGGATGTCGACCGGGCCGTAGCCCGACATAATCTCTTCAATCTGCCGGTAGGTGAACCGGCAGAAGCGCTCCCAGCGCCAGGGAAACTTCTGGATATTGTAGTTCACACCGCGCCGGTGGCCACTGTAGGTGTCCCACCAGTAGTCCTGTGAGTGCCAGTCGGCCTTGGAGAAGTAGGTGCCAATCATGAAGTCCTGCTGTCGGAAGGCATCGAGCACATGACGCAGCACGTCGCGCCGTGGGTCGTCCTTGAAGGCGTGGCGCGTGATGGTGTAGTCGGTCTCGTGGCTGTCGTACATGCAGAAGCCGTCGTGATGCTTGGTGGTGAAAATCATGTATTTCATACCCGCCTGACGGGCCACGGTGGCCCACTGCGTGGGATTGAACTGCGTGGGCCGGAACTCGTCGGCCAGGCCGAAGTACCAGTCAAGGTACTGCTGGTAGGTGCGGGTGGTGTCGCGCGTGATCCAGTCCTCGTCGCAGATTGACCACGACTCGACGATGCCCGGCACCGAGTAGATGCCCCAGTGCAGCAGGATGCCGAACTTCAGGTCTTGCCAGTGGTGCAACTTCTCGAGCACCTGCGGCTCGGTGGGCCATTGATAGAGGTCGGCGGCGGTCTGCTGATGTACATTGTTGTTCTGTGCCATTGCGATGAGTGCGATGGCGCACAATTGCAGGAGAGTGATGAGTCTGTTCATGTCGTGATGGTATAAGTCGCCACAAATGTAGTAAAAAAATGTGACAAATTGGGGCTTGGAGTCGATTTTTGTCAGCTTGCAACCCGCTTGCAAGATTTTTGCAGTAAATTTGCGGTCGCAATCTAGAAACTCTAGAATTTCTAGAAAAATCGACTTATGGATTACATTAACTCCTTCTTGATGATGCTGCATGAGATGTCGCCCTACTTGCTGCTGGGCTTTCTCATCGCCGGTGTGCTGCATGCCTTTGTGCCCACATCGGTCTATGCCCGCTATCTGTCGGGCACGGGGTGGCGCTCGGTGGTGGCAGCGGCACTGTTCGGCATCCCGTTGCCGCTGTGCTCGTGTGGCGTGTTGCCCACAGCCGTTAGCCTGCGCCGTAGCGGTGCATCGCGTGCGGCCTCGACATCGTTTCTCATCGCCACGCCACAGACGGGTGTCGACAGCATCGCCGCCACTTATTCGATGATGGGTCTGCCGTTTGCCATTCTGCGCCCTGTGGCCGCGCTGGTCACCGCCATGCTGGGCGGCAATGTGGTGGGAGCCATTGAGCGTCGCGGCCACCTGGAGGACGTGGACGGCTGCGGCGACTCGTGCTCCACTGCCGAGCCGCTCAAGCCCACCCTGTGGGGGCGGCTGGTCGAGGCGTTGCGCTATGGCTTCTACGAGATGATCCAGAACATCGGTCGGTGGCTGGTGCTGGGACTGGTGGTGGCCACGCTCATCACTGTGCTGGTGCCCGACGACTTCTTCCAGACCTACGCGCGCTGGCCGCTGCTGAACATGGTGGTCATCGTGCTGGTGGCTGTGCCGATGTATATCTGTGCCACGGGTTCGATTCCCATTGCTGCCGCCCTGATGATGAAGGGGCTCTCGCCGGGCTGCGCACTGGTCATGCTCATGGCCGGGCCTGCGGCCAACATGGCGTCGATGCTGGTCATCTCCAAGTCGTTTGGCCGCAAGGCGATGTGGGCCTATCTGGCCTCCATCGTGCTGGGTGCCATCGCTTTTGGCGTGGTCGTGGACTACTGGCCAGGTTTGCGCGAGACCTTTGTCAGTGCCATGCCGCATCACCATGGTGCCATGAGCCACCAGATGCCCATCACATGGCTCAACTGGGTGTGCAGCATCTTTCTCATCGCCATGCTCGTGGTGGGCATGGGCAGTAACTACTGGAAATCCTACAAAATCAAACATAACAAAACTACCGCTATGAAAGAATTCAAAGTTCGTGGCATGATGTGCAACCACTGCAAAGCAACTGTTGAGAAAGGGCTTGCTCAGCTCGAAGGCGCAGAGAAAGTGACTGTTGACCTGGCACAAGGCATTGCCTATGTCGAGGGTAACGTCGATGATGCCGCTGTCCGTGCTAAGGTGATTGAACTGGGCTTTGAGAATGGGTGAAGTTAAGGAGTTAAGAAGTTAAGTAGTAGAGTAGTAAAGTAGTAAAGCCGTTACATGATTGTGCATTGGGCATTGAATCGGAGCGGCTGGAGTATTGGCTCGACTGCCCTGTTCCTTTGCTCCCTTGCTTACTTGCTTACATCCTTACTACTTTAAGTAATAGACTGATGACCGGTGAACTGATATCAATCGGGGTGGCCTTCTCGTGGACAGCGACGGCACTGCTCAGCGAGTATGGCAGCAAACGCATGGGCAATCTCACGCTCAATGTGTTGCGCATGGGCTTTGCCCTGGTGTTCTCGGCCGTCATGTTCTGGATGATGACGGGCAGCCCGTTGCCGGCCAGTGCCAGTGGGCAAGCATACGGCTGGATGCTGCTCTCGGGTCTTGTGGGCTATGTCATCGGCGACTACTGTCTGTTTCAGTGCTACATCATCATTGGCTCAAAGTTCGGCCAGTTGTTCATGACTCTGGCTCCCATCACTGCCGCCATCATGGCCTGGTTCACGCTGGGACAGTCGTTGCAGCCCACGGCCATTCTGGCCATGGCAGTGACATTGCTGGGCATCGGCATCACCATCCTGGGGCGCGGCGACGGTCATCACCGCTTGTCGCTCAAGCTGCCGTTGAATGGCGTGCTCTTTGCTGTCGGTGCCGCCGTGTGTCAAGGTGTTGGGCTTGTGCTGAGCAAGATAGGCATGGATCACTATGAGGCCTCGATGACAGCACCTGTGGCGCCATGGTTGCTGCCCTTCTTCGCCAACTTCTTCCGCTGCATTGCCGGCATTGTGGGCTTTGCGGTGATGATGCACTTCAAGGAGACCTTTGCCCCATTGCGGCGCAGTGTCCATGACCGTAAGGGCATGACCGCTGCTGTGGCCACCACCATTTTCGGCCCCTTTGTCGGGGTGGGGTGCTCGCTGATGGCCGTGCAATATACCGCCGCCGGCATCGCCAGTACGCTCATGGCCCTGACGCCCATCATCATCATCCTGCCCGCCCGCTGGCTCTTCGGGCAGCCCATCACGCTCAAGAGCGTTGTGGGGGCCATTATCTCGGTTGTCGGCGTGTCGCTGTTCTTCCTGTTGTGACAAGGCTGCTGTTTCTGGAGGCATTCACCAATTTATGCGATTTTATCAGCCAAAAGTTTTGTTAATTGGCAAAAAAACATTATCTTTGCTTGAAAAATCAATAACACGATTATGGCCAAGTATCTAGACCCGAAAGCCGACTTGACTTTCAAGAAAGTATTCGGCGAACATAAGGACCTGGTGATCAGTTTTCTCAATGCGATGCTTCCTCTGGACGAGGACAGCCTCATTCAGGAGATAGAGTATCTGTCGCCAGAAATGGTGCCTGAGAATCCTGCCCGCAAATACAGCATTGTGGATGTGCGGTGTGCTGATGCGATGGGGCGGCAGTTCATTGTCGAGATGCAAATGATATGGTCGCCCGAATTTAAAAACCGGGTGCTTTTCAACGCATCGAAGGCCTATGTGCGCCAGTTAGGCAAAGGCGAAGACTATGAACTGCTGCAGCCGGTCTATTCACTGAACCTCGTCAACGATGTCTTTGAGCCTGACATCAAAGGTTACTACCACCACTACTCGATGGTGCATCTTGAGCATACCGATAAAGTGATTGAAGGGCTGCACTTGGTGTTTATCGAGTTGCCTAAATTCAGACCACATACCTATAATGAGAAAAAGATGCAGGTGTTGTGGCTGCGCTATCTGACTGAGATTGATGAAGCAACTACCGAAGTTCCAGATGATTTGCTCGAAATTCCCCAAGTCAAAAAAGCCATAGATGTCCTTAAAGAATCGGCTTTCACCACCGAGGAACTAGCCGGTTATCAGAAGTTTTGGGATATGGTCAGTACTGAGAAGACATATTTCTCATCGGCAGAGCGAAGAGGACTGGCGAAGGGTCGGGCCGAGGGTCGGGCCGAGGGTCGGGCCGAGGGTCGGGCCGAGGGTTGGGCCAAGGGTCGGGTAGAGGGTCGGGCCGAGGGTCGGGCCGAGGCGATGCTAGAGACAGCAAAGAAAATGTTGGCTATGGGACTAGACAGGGCAACTGTGGCTCAAGTCACAGGGCTTGACATGGAGCAAATCCGGCAGATTGATGTATAACATGCTGCCTCCAACGGTTATGGCTGGCATGACCTTTGCATATTGTGAAGATGATAATAACAATCCTTTTAATTGCTAATCCACAAAACAGTAACAAGATGAAGAAACTGATGACATTAGCAGTACTCATGATGATGTGTACTGCCGTGATGTGGGCCGACTCGCCCCTGACATCGACAAATTTCAGCCGGGCCTACGCCACGCACCCGATGGTGGAGATGGCAGCCGCTCTTGAACCAGGTGATTTTCTCCCGACCAAGCTGCTGGACTTTCTGGCCGACAATAAATCGCCCATCGACGAGCGTATGGCCGTTGTCAACAGCATTGGTTGGGCTTTTGAGGGTCATGACGGCTCTGGTCAGCTGGGCGACTACCTGATGAAGCGCTACAAGGTCAAGACCATCGACAAGCTGGTCAAAAAGCTGGATGCCAAGACGCTGTGCGTCTATGCCTACTCCCGGGCGATGAGCAATTACTTTGAGGTGAGCGAGGCAGCTAGACTGGCTCATGAGGCCGTCAAGAAGAACAAGGACAACAGCTTTACTGTTGCCTTTATTGCTGCATTGATTGATGCGCAAATCTATTTAGACAGTGATTGGTGTGCTGTCTACAATGTTGTGGCTGATGTGGCTCACGACGGCTCACTCAAGCTGGACATGGAACAGGGCGCCATCGACATTGTCATGGAGTATATCAACCTCTACAAGGAATACTGTAAATAGTCGAGCAGCAAGAAACGAGAATTGCCGCCTGGCAGCTGTAGGCTCCAGGCGGCAATTTAGTAGTGTGCATTATGCATTGATTAGTAGGTCATGCGCGGATCCAGTTCCTTGGCTTGGGCGACCATCTTCTCCACCTCCTTTAGGGCAGGCACGCGACGCACCAGCTTCTTCTCGGCGTTGACCTCTTCGAGCTTAGCCTGCAGGTTGGCAGCCACACGGTTGCGCAGTTCCTTGACGGTGTCGACTCCAGCAGCCTCAAGCAGCTCGGCAAACTGTGGTCCAACGCCCTTGATGCGGAACAGGTCGGCATGGTTGGTCCAACGCAGAATCAGTTTCTCAGCAATCCCTGTTGCCTCGGCCAACTCTTTGCGGCCCTTGGGTGCGGCACATCGATCCAGCAACTGGTCGACTTTCTCGATGCCGGCGGCAATCAGCTTCTCGGCGTAGACATCACCCACGCCCTCAATGTCGATAATCTTATAAGCCATTGTCTTTGATTTGTTAATGTTGTTATTGAGTTGTGTCGTTAAGGTGCGCGATTTGTTTCAGGCTACCAGGGCGTTAGCCCACTTGAGCAGGGCATCCTTCTCGGCAGGGTGTTCCACGCCGTCGGCCAGGATGACCTGCTGTATGAAGTTATACATCGACATCACAATGGCCTTTTTGTCTTCAGGCTCATTGAAGTAGCCAAGCAGCTGTCGCGTGTCGGCGATGATCTCGTCGAGCGTGAAGCGCATGTTGAGCGAATTCTGCAGCATGTCCTTGACCTCATCGACAGGACCCACTTGCGACAGACTGTTGATATAGTTCTCGATGAAGATGCGCTCGCTCTGCGAGTACTCGCCGTCGACACTGGCGAAGAACAGCCCCGTCTTGGCCATCAACTTCACCACGAGTTCGATTGATTGATATTTCTCTTCCATAGTAGTCTAGATGTTCTGGATGGTTACTGATGTGAAGGTGTCTGCACACTGTTGCTGGCCATGTTGATGACCGACACCACGCCCTTAGCCTCGTCGCTGAGCTGAGCCTGCTTGAACTTGGATGCGGCCGCCGACTGCTGCACGGGCTGCTGTTGCTGCACAGGCTGCTGGCGTTGCATGGGTTGCTGTTGCTGTGCGGGTTGCTGCTGTTGCTGCATGGGCTGCTGGGTGCGCTGCTGACCTTGAGGCAGAGGGTACTGACCGGCCTTTGCAGCCTGGAAGGCTTGAGCGGCGGCCGACTTGGGTGCCTGCTGTGGGTAGCCCTGTGGGTACTGACCGGGGTATTGCCCTTGTGGATATTGTCCCTGCACGCCAGCCATATAACCCTGCTGCGGGTACTGCCCGGGTTGGTAGCCCTGCTGTGGATAGCCCTGCTGCGGGTACTGCCCAGGCTGGTAGCCCTGCTGTGGATAGCCCTGCTGCGGGTATTGTCCAGGCTGGTAGCCCTGCTGTGGATAGCCTTGCTGTTGCGGATATCCCTGCTGCCCGGGGTATTGTCCTTGTGGATATTGTCCCTGCACGCCAGCCATGTAGCCCTGTTGCGGGTAGCCCTGCTGTCCAGGCTGCACCTGCTGTCCACCCAACTTGTTCATCACCTGGCCAATCACGCCGCCCAGCATACCGCCGCCCATCATGCCGGCGGTAGGGTCGATGCCAGCTTGTCCTGGGTATCCTGGCTGATAGCCTTGCTGGGGATAGTACTGCTGCTGCGGATAGCCCGGTTGGCCATACTGCTGCTGCATGGGGTTAATTGTGGCCTGTTTGGCCGCGTCAACGATGTTCTTGAATAGTCCCATAATTGATAGTAATCTATTTTATTAGTTATTGTTTGTCTCCGAAAAATCGCTATAAAGTTACGACCTTTTTTCGAGACCAACAAATTATTTAGCAAAAAATGTGCCAATATGCCCGAATTTTATCATCGCCGACACAAAAATGTGTGACTGCACACACTTTTTTTGTCGCTTTCTTTTGCTGTCACACGATTAATGGCTACCTTTGCATATTCAATTCTATTTGGAGACAAAAGCACTCACTATGATAAAAAAAACACTGTTGGTACTCCTGCTCGCCTCGCTCATGATGGCCGCAACGGCATGGGCCGATGAGTCGCGTTCCTACAACTTCAGCCGAGGTATGGAGGCGTTCGAACAGGGAAACTATCAGGAGGCTGCCGCCTACCTGCTGCGCGAGGTGCAGGAAAACGACAACCGGTCGGCATGGTACTTCTTGGCAGTCATCTTCGACAACAACGACCAGGTGGGGCGCGCACTCACTGCCATCAACAAGGCGCTGAAGCTGGCTGAGGGTGACAAACAGGATCAGGCGTTGTGCTATAATTTCAGAGCCGGACTTTATAACCAGCTGGGCGACTCGGCACAGACGCTGGATGACATCAACCAAACCCTGCGCTTGCAGCCCAAGGATCCGGACTATCTGGTGAACCGAGCCTCATTCAACATGAACCGCAATCAGTATGATTTGGCCAAAGTCGACCTGCTGCGTGTGCTCGAGTTGGCCGACAAGGGCCAGGATGCCTATGCCCGTGCCCTGACTTATCTGATGTCGTGTGCCAAGGAAACCAAGAACTATGCCGAAGCGCGACAGTGGGCCACACGATATGCCGACTTTGACTCCATTGCTAGTCTGGACATGCAGGGCGACATCTGCATGGACATGCGCGACTATGACCAGGCGGCACAGTATTATATCCAGGCATACGACATGGCCGGGAACAACTATGACACCGATTCCATTGATGTCATTGCCGACTCGGCCTATCAGGTGATTTCCCACCTGCTGCAGGCCAAGATGCAGCAACAGCCCGACACCGCGCGATGGATGATGCTCCGGGGTCGGGTGGCTCTGGCGTCTGCGCACTACAGCGAGTCAGTCGCTCCGCTGATGAGTGCGACCCAGCGCGACCCAGACAATCTGGAGGCTTTGTATTATCTGTCGCAGACCTACGAGGCGCTGGGGCATGTCGACAAGGCACTGGGTGCGCTGGAGCGTGTCAACGAGATGTTCAGCGATGACAGATTTTATTATGCTCATGGTTTTATGAATCTGAACGACAGTCGTCTGTCGGCAGCCCGGACTGATGCCGAGACCTATCTGTCAAAGGCTCCTGACGACCCGGATGCCTACTTGTTGTTGGGCTTTGTCAACGAGTATGAGCAACGCTATGACGAGGCACTCGACAACTTCACCTTTGCCGTCACCCTGACCGACACGGCCAGCGTCGACCACATGCAAGCCCTGTATCACCGTGCACTGGTCAACAAGGCCAAGGGCAACGACGATGCGTCCCGTGCCGACTTTGAGGCAGTCGTGGCAATGAATCTCAAGGACATGCGTCGTGCTCGTGCCGCTGCCCAGCTGGGCCGCCGTGAGCAGGCCGAGGACATCGTTCGCGAGCAGTTGGGCAGCAACCAGGCTGATGGCCAGCGCAAGCACAAGCTGCGGCATGCCGCCTGCACCTATGCCATCATGGGTGACAACGACAAGGCATTTGACTGCTTGGAGCAAGCCCTGCGATTGGGATACATCGACCGCGACTTGCTGCTCAACGACATGGACCTTGAACCGCTGCGTCAACTGCCGCGCTTCAAACAACTTGTCGACAATCAGAAACCTCAACCCCTACCCACAATCCAGAAATAACCACAAATCATGAAAGTGAGAAACATCATACCACTCCTTGTCGTGGCACTGTGCTGCACACTGGCAATGGCCAAGGACATCAAGCGACCCACATCCTACAACTACACTCGTGCCGTCGAACTTTATGACCAGGACAACTATGCAGAGGCCACCGACTATCTCAACAAGGAGCTGGCCGACAATCCCAAGAACGGCTATGCACACTTGATGCTGGGTGTCATTGCCTACGATACCGACCACTATGGCGATGGTCTGACCGCAGTCAACGAAGCACTCAAGTATCTGAACAAGAAAGACAACGAGTTTATGGGGCATGCCTATCTGCTGCGGGCCAGCATCTATGCCGAGCTGGGAGAGCAGAATCCCGCCTTGGCCGACTTTGCGCAAGCTCTCAAGTTCAACCCCGACAATGCCAATATCTATTCTGCGCGAGCCAAGTTCTATGCACGCAACAAACAGTATGACCTGGCGGTGGCCGACTACCTGCAATATAACCGTCTCAACCCAGGGCAGGTGCAGGGCTACATGGGGCTGGGCTATCTGGCCACCGAGCAGAAGCGGTGGGACGAGGCTCTCAAGCACTATGACTATGTCACCAAACTGGATCCGAACTACTACGATGGTTTTGCCAAGCGGGCACGAGCCAACATGGAGTTGAAGAAGTATAACGAGGCCAGCGATGATGTCATCGCCTCGCTCACCAAGCAACCCAACAGCGATGCCATCGACGTGATGATGCAACTTGCCGACTCGGCACTCACGCCCATCGTGGTCAAGACACGCGTCCAGGCCGCCAAGGAGCCGAACAACGGCTTGTGGCCCTATTGTCTGGGCGGCATCTATGAGACCGTCGAGCAGTATCGCAAGGCCATCAAGTACTATGAGGAGTCGCTCACCAAGGACAATGACAACGAGCTGATCAACCGTCGCATTGCATCGTGCTACGGGCAGCTGGGAGACTACAGCAACGCGCTGCGCTATATCAACCAGATCATGGCTCAGGACACCACCGAGACCTCGGTACTCTACACCCGTACCAACATCTACGAGCAGTTGGGCATGATCGACTCGGCTCGCGTCGACGCCAACACTATCGTGACACGGACACCCGATGAGGTCGGTGCCTACATCAACCGCGGCAGCCTGGAATTTCTCGACAAGAACTATGACCGCGCCATCGATGACCTGACCACCGCCGTCACGCTCGAGCCCACCAACATGAGGGCACAATATGAGATGGGCCGTGTGCTGTGGCAGATGGGGCGTCGCGACGAGGCTCGCCCCTATCTGGAGCGCGTGCTAGAGTTGGACACAGTGCCTGATGCCCCCTTCCAGCACAACCAGTATGTCTACACGCTGCTGGGACAGCCCGACAAGGCTCGCAAGGCCATCGACAAGCTCATGACCGAGCGTTCTGTCACCAAGGATGTTGCCTACGACTATGCTTGTGCCTACTCACTGCTGGGCGACACCGACCAGGCCATAGAGTGGATGCGCAAGGCCATGAGCTTTGGGTTCCGACAGTTTGAGCACATCAACCGTGATCCGGACATGGACAACATCCGTGACTTGCAGGCCTTCAAGGACTTGATGGCCGAGTATCGAAATATCTTTGCCGATGAACTGGCCGACCACTCTGATGCCGCCGATGACTATGAGACTCGCATAGTCGAGGTGCCTTTCACCAGCGAGGGCAAGCTTTGCAAGGTCAAGTGCACCATCAACGGCTTGCCGCTGCACTTCATCTTCGATACCGGTGCCAGCGACGTGTCGATGTCGACAGTCGAGGCCACGTTCATGTTCAAGAACGACTACCTCAGCGACCGCGATGTCACGGGCAAGGCCAACTATATGACCGCCAACGGCGAAATCAGCGAGGGCACCATCGTCAACCTGCGTGAGGTCAACTTCGGTGGGTTGAGTTTGACCAATGTCAAGGCGTCCATTGTGCGCAGCCAGGCTGCTCCGCTGCTGCTGGGTCAGTCGGTACTGGGCAAGCTGGGCAAGATTGAGATTGACAATGCGCGCCATGTGCTCAAAATCACTCATCGCGTCCCCAAGGGACATTGACTTAATTCATAATTCATAATATAATCCATACTAGATGGGCGAGTTGCACAGCGTTGCCGCCTGAAGTGACGGTCTGACAACTCCACTACTGAATCAAGACAATGAAGCAAGAACAAAAAATCACTATCGCCATCGACGGCTACTCGTCGACCGGCAAGAGTACGATGGCCAAGGCACTGGCCCGTGCCATCGGATATGCCTATATCGACACCGGTGCCATGTACCGTGCCGTCACCCTCTACTGTCTGGACAACGGACTCTTTGACGGGGACACAGTCAACGAGGCCGCCCTTGAGCAGCAGCTTGATGACATCCACATCACTTTCCGCGCCAATGCTGAGGGTCGCAGCGAGACTTGGCTCAATGGGGTTAACGTCGAGAGCGAGATACGCTCGATGCGCGTCAGCGACAAGGTGAGCATCATTGCTGCCATCGGCTCGGTGCGCCGCGACATGGTGCGTCAGCAGCAGGCCATGGGGCGTGACAAGGGCATCGTCATGGACGGACGTGACATCGGCACGGTGGTCTTCCCCGATGCCGAGCTCAAGGTCTTTGTCACCGCCGACCCGATGGTGCGCGCGCAGCGGCGCTACGACGAGTTGCGTGCCAAGGGCGACACTACCACCACACTCGACGAGGTGCTGCACAATGTCACCGAGCGCGACCGCATCGACACCACTCGTGCCGAGAGTCCATTGCGTCAAGCCGACGGCGCCGTTGTGCTCGACAACTCGCACATGACCATCGCCGAGCAGAATGCCTTCCTCCTCGGTGCATACCAAGCCACCATAGCCCGTTGAGAAAGATGGAAATCGAAATCGACAACGGGTCGGGATTCTGCTTCGGTGTGACTACGGCCATCAGCAAAGCCGAGGAAGAGCTCAGGCAGTCGGGACACCTCTACTGTCTGGGCGACATCGTGCACAACAGCAACGAGGTGGAGCGGCTGCAACGCATCGGGCTGGAGACCATCACCCACGAGCAGTTGGCACAGCTGCACGATGTCAAGGTGTTGCTTCGTGCTCATGGCGAGCCGCCCGAGACCTATGCAGTGGCACGGCAAAACGCCATACGCATCATCGATGCCACATGCCCCGTCGTGCTCAAGCTGCAGCAGCGCATCCATGCCACCTGGCACGGTCAGGACAACCCGCAGATTGTCATCTACGGCAAGCGCGGGCATGCCGAGGTCAATGGGCTTGTCGGTCAGACCGACGGCCATGCCCTGGTCATCGAGAGTGTCGACGAGATTGACAAAATAGACTACTCGCGCGACATCTACCTCTACTCGCAGACCACCAAGTCGGTCCAGGGGTTCAAGCACGTCGTTGACGAGATCAGCCGCCGCGTGCAGCCCGGAGTCAAGTTTGAGAGCTACGACACCATCTGCCGCTCGGTGGCCAACCGCATCCCGCAGATTCGTGAGTTTGCCCGCCGGCACGAGTTGATTCTCTTTGTCTGCGGCAGCAAGAGCAGCAATGGGCGCATCCTGTTCGCCGAGTGCCTTGATGCCAACCCCGACTCACACCTCATCAGCAACGAGACCGAGATAGACCCCGCATGGCTGCAAGGCAAGTGCCGGATAGGCATCTGTGGGGCCACGTCCACGCCACGCTGGCTCATGAATCGAGTAAAGGAGCATTTGGTCAGTCTTTAAATCCGCTATTTTCCAGTAATCCCAGTTTTCTCATCAATCCCAGCCCCAAAGAATCATGAGCAAACGCAACCTTGTCATCATCATTGCCCTGCTTGTCATCATCGACATTGCGGCGGCATTCTGGTATCTCTCGCTTCGCATCGAGGCCAGTGGCGAGAGCCGTGACTTGTGGCAGAGCCGCGACACCACAGCCACTGTGGCCGACACGCTGGTCAACACCTCGATGCCCGACACATTCAAGTTGCAGGAATTCCATGCCTATCATGTGAGTCGGTCGCCGGCCATCAAGGGTGACTTGAACACCTACTACGTCAGTGTGCGTCGCGTCAAGGTGCGGTGGCCCATGAGTGTCAATGGCAACGACAGTCTGCACCACCTCGAGCAGGCGCTGCTCACATCACTCTTCGGCCATGCCGGAAACGGGCTGACGGTCAATGCCACGCAGTGGTTGCGGGAGCCCCGATTCACCATCGAGGCCCTCACTGACTACAAGGAAATTGACAATCTGCCCAAACTCGTCGGGCGATATGCCTACAGCGAGCAACTCCTGGCCTATCCAATCCTCACCTCGCTGCGGCTGCTGGTCATGGAAGTGGATCATCGCACCCGTGATGGCGAGATCAGCTCGCAAGTTGCGCGGTATGTGCACTATGACCGCATCAAGCAAGTCGTGCTGGGGCGGCGCAACATCATCGAGCAGAGCCAGGAACCCGTCTTGCTTTCGCTCATCAATGACAAGATTGAGCGGCTCAACAGCGAGAAGAAGCTCCAGCTTGAGCGTGCGGGCAAGGTGGCCAACGAGTTTCATGCCACACGCATGGGACTGGTCTTTGACTATCCTGCAGGCGAGATAGCCCCGGCCAGCGAGGGAACCATCGAGCTGCTCATAGACTATCCTTTGCTGGGCCCGGTGCTCACCCAGGAGTTCAAGAATCTGCTCAACCTCAACGACGGCTACTGGAAGTACAAGCCCATCGACCACAACCTTTAAAGAATGCACAATTCATAATACTCAATGACTTCTTTTCTCACCGGCACCCAACAGAATCAGGTTATTGATACTAGTGCACAATAATTGGCAGTCTAAAATGAGAGTCCCCATGCATTAATAGATAATGGTAAATTATATATGTGATAAATGAGTAGACAATTGAGGCATATTGTGGTGTGGCTGTTGCTGGTCGTGGTGTGGCTAGGGGCGGCAGCTAATGGCACGCGGCTCAAGAACTACGACATCTGGAAGGACCTCCCCAGCAAGACGCTGATGGAGATGGGACTCCGTTTCTATGATGCCGGAAAGCCCGACAGTGCTTTGCTTTCCTATAACATTGTTGTCAACCGCTACCACAGTAGCGACAAGCACAATAGCACCTCTCCTCGACAAGCTTGCGCTGCACTCAATTTCCTAGGTATCCTCTATACCAATTATTTTATTGACCATGCCAAAGCTAACCGCTATTTGCTCGAAGCCCAGAAGTTGGCCAAAGACAACCATTTCATGACCCTTCTGTCTTGCACCTACACCAACCTGGGTAATATTAAGATGAAGAATCTAATCTTTGGTGATAGCATCATGGACGAAGAAACCCTGCAAATGAATCGTCTGGCATTTCATACAGCCCTTGAGGCTAACGATGACCCACTGGTCATTATCACTTCTGGCACCAACTGGATTCAGCTTCTTGACGACACAACCAACTATAGGCGTTTTCATCAAGATATCGACCTTTTCTTGAAATACCCTTTGCCCGACAGCCTAAAGCAATATGAATATGCCAAGACTTTTGCCCGTGCTATCCAGGAGAGAGGCAAGAAAAACTATGAAACCTATTTGCAACTATTGGACTCGGCATACGCGCATATCTATCACAAGAACATGCTGAGTAAAGAAATATTTGGTGAACAGATAATCAACAACAAGTGTCGTTTTTTCATTGAACAACGCCGTAATAAGGAAGCAGTCGACTTGCTGTATAAGCAACTGTACAAGGGCCAGGCCAATGGTGACAAATATATGTCGTTCATCTATAGTCATAGTTTATACCAGTACTATCGCAACATCAAGAAGGACTCCATCATGGGCGATAAATTTGAGTTGATGACACTTCGCTATAAGGATGAGTTTATGAATCAGACACATCTTCTTGATGCTGAGAAGGCCGAGTTTTTGTTCCAGATAGACGAGATCAATGCTGAGGTGCAGGAGCTGACCACAAGGCAGCGGATGACGAAGATGATTGCCTGGGGCACTGCCGCTTTTACGCTTATTATTCTGGTCATTCTATATCTGCTATGGCGCAAGTACCGTCAAGTGCAGGAGAATCACCGGCAACTCTATGAGAACAACCTGGCCCTGCTGGCGGTCGATGACGAGCGGCGCAGGTTGTTGCTGGAGTACGCAGCGAAGTTGGACGAAGAGCCAGCCAAGTACCAGTCGCACCAAATGGAAGAAGGCGAGCAGAGCGACCTGCTGCACCGCATCTTCTATGTGATGGAGACCAGCGAGGAAATCTATGACAATGATTTCTCGCTCGAGCGCCTCTCGGAGTTGGTCGAGGCTCGTTCGAGCAAGTATGTGTCGCAAGTGCTGAACGAGCATTATCACCAGTCGTTCACATCGGTGGTCAATGACTATCGCATCCGCGAGGCGTGTCGCCGCATCAATGACCCCGAGCACTACGGCCTGCTCACTGTTCAGGCTATCGCCGAGAGTTTGGGATTCAAGTCTTATCCTAACTTTGTCACCAACTTCAAGAAGTTCACCGGCCTCACCCCCAGCGCCTACCGCAAGCAGAGCAAGCCCCAATCTCCCGCCGACTCTATTGATTGATTTTGGTCCACAGATTTTTTTCTCATGCAGATCTCGCCGATTTGAGCAGAACAAAACATCTGCTTGATCAGCTAAATCTGCATGAGAAAACATACCCATCTGGGTGAAATTCCAGAGCAGGCGGACAGAATAGCAGCAAATGGATGTTCTTTTGTCTTTTTCCCACCGTAAACCATAGTAAAATCGCCTATTTTGGGGCGATTTTCTTCTGTTTGAAGAAACAGAATGCTTCTCAAAGTCGAAAATTTGGCGTGAAGTGTAGGACGGCTCTACCTTTGCACTCGAGAATGAAGTCCACCAGAGTTAAAGCCCTGTTCCCCCTAACCCCCTAAAGGGGGAATAAGGTGCTTAACACCCCTCCTTCAGGAGGGGCTTGGGGAGGCTCCCATCTCAATTCATTTAATTATTCACCTTTTAAAACCAAACATTATGAAAGTAAGATTTTTACTATGTATGATGGCTCTGTGGGCAATCTGCACTGCTGCTCAGCCACAGATGCCACGAGTCCTGGAAGACGGTTTCCGCTTGATGCCCAACCCGCATCAGTTCACTGTCAAACCCATGAAAGCCGCCGACAAGGCTGAGAAAGGAATTGCTGCAAAGGCCACAAAATCCACCAAGCGCACCAAGGCTCGCGCCGATGAGGCCACCTATCAAGTGAACTTCGTCCTAGACTTCGATACCGAAAACCAAAAGGCTTATCAGATCCGCTTATTAAGCAAAGATTACGAGACTGGTAACTTCGACCAAGAAATATGGCAATTAGAGAAAGGAACGACAACACTCACTGTTCCTGGTGGCACATACGACATTATTGTGGAGTTTTGGCAACTGGATCCATTGTTGGAATTTGAATGGGAGCTTTATAGCATGTATGTGATTCGTGAGCAGGTGACCATCGACCAGGATATGGAACTGAATTTCTCTGCCGACGAGGCCAAGAACCACATCCACTTCCAGACACTCACCATTGACGGTGAACCGGCTCGTCCCGGCCGATATGCCGTTGACGATGAGTGGAACTGGACACTGCTCGAGGAAGGCAATGTCGAAGATGTACTCTACCAGACGCGGCTGTTCTGTAAGGACTATGGTACTCTCAATGACATTAGCGGAAACTTTGGCGCAATTGCCGAGGGTGAAGTCTGGCACAACGCCGGTGACGGGGCTCACGGCGACTTCCGGGTCAACGACGTGAGCGACCGTTGGGCATTCTATTCGTTCCGCACGGCTCTTAATGGACGCAATATCTACACTTCGGCCTACGAGACCATTGGCGCTTCGGGTGATGTCACTGTGAGCAATGACCCGTCCAAGTTCCAACTGTTTGAGGATCCGTTCATCACGACGAGCCATCCGGGTGAGGATGTGTTCATGGGCTTCAATTATGGGCCCCGAAACCCGATGGACTGGAGTTGGGGGTCTACAAGCGTACATTTTGTCGCCCCGTTGTCCGAGGGAGAGCCTTATAAGTTCTACCTGAGTGCCTCGGCCGAGGACAGCCAAGTGGGCTATGTACCCTATATCACCCCGGATGCGTCTATCTATACTACTGTGGTCTATAACTATGGCGAAGAAACTTGGGAAAACGAAGAATATGTAGCATTACTTCAGAGCCTGCCGTTGACCGTGGGCAATGGTCAAGCCATCTTTGCCAATAATGGCTCTGATATTTATGGGTATGAATATAGCGAAGAGGTGGATGAGATGGGCCGTGATGTCACGACACAACCCTTCTGGCCGACACACCCTGTGTTCTCCTATCCTGTTGAGAAGAAGAAAGAAAACTTGGGCAATAGCTGCCCCATGTTGTTGTGCAACCCTCTGCAGTATGAGATGACTTATAATTGGGAGGACGAGGACGGTAACCCCGTGTCTCAGACCTACCGAAACTGGGAGTTTAGCTTCTGTTACCAAGGCAGATATGGCGAAACCAAGGATGATTCCGGTCTAGCAGATGTCAAAATCAAAGTGGATGGCGAGGAAGCCATCACGGCCAACGGAGCATTCTACGCCCAGCTCGAACAACTCATCACTGGCGTGATTGATGCGACGATTGACAAAGAGGGTATCGTGGTGGACGAGATGGAAGGCTCGAACAAGGCGCAACTGCATTATACGGCAGGTGCTGAAGACCAAAACCCGCCTACAGTGACTATGCTGGGCTTCCGTGCCGAAAATGGTGACATTACCGACCGCTTTGCCACTGCCGCCGAGGGTACATTGGAGTTCAGTGCCGGCGACTTCAATTTCTCATTGACCCCGAACAACTATGCGGCATTCGACCGCTATGCTCCCGAGTCGGTGGAGGTGAGTTATTCGCCCTACGGTGAGGAGAACTGGAATGAGTTGGCTGTGGAGGAAGTGCCTGAGAACTACTGGCCTACGATGGGATGGTTCTATACCGGCTCGTTGGCAGGTGTGACGGGTGAGGCGTTGAATGGCTGGTTTGACTTGAAGATTCGCTTGACCGATGCTGCCGGCAACTGGCAGGAGCAGGTCATCAGCCCCGCCTTCCGCATCGACGACCAGGCCTATTCGAGCGTGGTGACCATCACGCCCGACAAGGTTGGTGACAACGCCATCTACAACCTGGCCGGTCAGCGCATGCGTGGCGGCCTCGAATCGCTGCCCCACGGCATCTACATCGTCGGCGGCAAGAAAGTCGTGAAATAACGAAAGCTGCGTTAGGAGTGATAAGAGGGTGTGTCAAAATGAAGTGCCAGACAGGCCACATTTTGTGATTTTTGACTCACCCTCTCCTCGCCCCTGACGGGGGCACAGATCTGCTACACCGTCTGGCAAGATTTGCTGGACGGTGTTTCGTGTCGCAAAGCTGCCATAGCTCGCCAGAATATTGTGATATGGCGGTCTCCCGGTGTCTTAAAGTCGCCACAACTCAAAAAAATATCGAGTTATGGCGACTTTTGTAGGTCAATACCTCTCCATTTTGTGGAATTTATTTTAATTTTGCAGCAAAGTTTAACTGACATGATACAATGGACTCTGCGCTGGGTGCGCAACATATTGATATTCTTCTTTGTCTCGACCATCATCATGGTGGTGGCACTCAAATATATTCCGGTCTATCTGACGCCACTCATGCTCACACGATGTGTTGAGCAGATGATGGACGGCAAGGCTCCGACGCTCAAGCACCAGTGGGTGCCTCTGGGTCAAATCTCGCACAATGCGCCTCAGGCGGTCATGGCCAGCGAGGACAACCTGTTCTTGCAGCACAACGGCTTTGACTTCGAGCAAATCTACAAGGCGCGCATTGAGGCCATGAAGGGCAAGCGCGAGCGGGGTGCCAGCACCATCACCCAGCAGACCGCCAAGAACGTGTTTCTGTGGAATGGCCATAGCTGGATTCGCAAGGGGCTTGAGGCTTACTTCACAGTACTCATCGAGAATGTTTGGGGCAAGCAACGCATCATGGAGGTCTATCTCAACAGCATCGAGATGGGTAGAGGCATCTATGGCATCGAGGCCGTGGCGCAGCTGCACTTTGGCATCCCTGCCAGCGAGCTGAGCAAGCGCCAGGCGGCACTGATTGCAGCCACACTGCCCAATCCGCGTGAGCGCAACTCGTCGCAACCCACGCCCTACCTGATCAAGCGTCGCAACCAGATTGTCGACCTCATGGGCAAGATAGACCGTTTCCCGGACCAGCCATCCGATGTGGATTGAGCCAAATGAGCATCAGTGATGGGTTTCACCGAAGTCATATTGCAGTGGTATGCCGGCAATGGGCGTGACCTGCCCTGGCGAGGCACGCGCGACCCCTATCGCATCTGGCTCAGCGAGGTCATCTTGCAACAGACACGCATCGCTCAGGGACGTGACTACTGGTTGCGGTTCGTTGACCGCTGGCCCACCGTTCACGACCTGGCCCGTGCCAGCGAGGACGAGGTGCTCAAGCTGTGGCAGGGGTTGGGATACTATAGCCGTGCACGCAACCTGCACCGTGCCGCCCAGCAAGTCGATGCGTTGGGGGGCTTCCCCACCACGCTGCAGGGGTTGCGTTCCCTCAAGGGTGTTGGCGACTACACCGCGGCGGCCATCGCAAGCATGGCATTCGGCATCGATGTCGCTGTGGTCGACGGCAATGTCTATCGGGTGCTGGCACGTCATTACGGCATCGACACGCCCATCAACACCGCGCAGGGCAAGCATCTGTTCGGCGAGTTGGCACAGTCGCTGCTGCCGCAGGGGCAGGCGGCGGCTTTCAATCAGGCGATGATGGACTTCGGGGCAATGCAGTGTACACCCCGGTCGCCCCGGTGCTCCGATTGCCCCCTGGCCGAGACGTGCGATGCTCTGCACACCCACCGCGTCGATGTCCTGCCCGTCAAGCTCAAGGTCACAAAGGTCAGACAGCGTCGGTTGCAATATGTCTACATCCGTTGCCAGGGCTACACGGCCATCCATCGCCGCTCGGCCGGTGACATCTGGCAGGGCCTCTATGAGCCGCTGCTCGTTGAGGACGGGCCGCTGCCACCACTGGCAGGCCGATGGACTCTGTTGCGACAGGGGGTGAAACATGTGCTCACCCACCGTGTCCTGCTGGCTGACTTCTGGCTGCTTGAGGTCGACGAGCGCCCATCGTTGCCGCCCGACTACCAGTGGGTCGCCGAGGCCGACCTCGACCGCTATGCCGTGCCGCGGCTGGTCGAAAAGCTGTTGGTATGTCTTTCTGAGTTCTCCAAGTCTTCCGAGCAATCCGAGTTTAACTAACCTAAATATAATATGAATAAACCCCTGATTCTAGCTCTGGCGGCCATTGCCTGCCTGAGCACCGCGGCACAGAAGCGTGCCGTCACCATTCCCGACATCTACCGCATCACCAGTGTGAGCGGCGTGGGCCTCTCGCCCGACGGCAAGCAACTGGTCTACAGCGCAGGCAACACCAGCCTGAAGACCCTCAAGAGCGACCGCCGCATCGTTGTGAGCCGCACCGACGGCACCTCAGCCACCGACATTGTCACCGGCGAGCACTGTTATGGGCCCGCCTGGAGCGCCGACGGGCGTGACATCTACTACGTCGATCAGGCACCTGACACCACCATGCAGCTGTTTGCCTATAACCTGGCATCGCGTCAGTCGCGCCAGCTCACCACCTACAAGCTGGGTGTGGCCGATGGCATCGTCTCGCCCGACGGGCGCTATGTGGCTTTTTCGGCCGAGGTCTACCCGGAGTTTGGCGCCGATGCCCAGCGCACTATCGACCGCCGCAACAGCAAGGATACCGGGCGCGTGCAGGCGCACATCGCCGACAGTCTGCTCTATCGGCACTGGACGCAATATGCCGACGGTCGTGTCAATCATCTGATGCTCTGCGACCTGACGACCGGTGAGGTGCGCGACCTCACTCCTGGCAACCAGACGCTGCTGTTCACCCCCAGCGGCGACCGTCTCTTCACCTTCTCGCCCGACAGCCGTGAGCTGTGCTATGTGTCCAACCACGACCGTCACCCCGAGGCATCGACCAATGCCGACCTGTGGCTGGTGAGTGTCGATGGGGGCAAGGCGCGCAACATCACCACCGGCAATAAGGCTTGGGACGGAACACCGCTCTACAGCCCAGACGGGCGCTACATCGCCTATCGCTGCCAGGCCACGCCGGGCTACGAGAGCGACTGCTTCAAGCTCGCCCTCTATGACCGTCAGACCGGCACGTCACGCATTGTCACGCCGGCGTTTGACGACTGGGTCGAGGACTTTGCCTGGAGTCAGGACTGCAGCAAGATTTACTTTACTGCCGACGTGCGCGGCTACATGCCTATCTACGAGCTGACCCTGGCCACAGGCAAGATTGTCCGTCAGGTGCCCGATGTGGCCGCCAGCGCAGCGCTGACCGACTCACGCGGCAACTTTTACTTCACTAGCAGCACCACGGGCAAGCCCAATGCCCTCTATCGCTACGAGCTCAAGAAGAAGCGCACCACCCAGCTCACCCACTATAACGATGCCCTTGAGGCCGAGGTCGACTTCCGTCCCAGCGAGGAGTTGTGGATCAAGGGTGCGTCAGGCGACAGCATGGAAATCTTCATTGTCAAGCCGCACAACTTTGACCCCAACAAGCGCTACCCGCTGGTGATGAATGTCCACGGCGGACCGCAGATGCAGTGGATGAACTCGTTCCGTGCCGACTGGCAGGTCTATCCCGGTGCCGGCTACGTTGTGGCCTATCCAAACCCGCATGGCTCGACAGGCCGTGGCCAGGCCTATTGCGCCGCCATCAGCCGCGACTGGGGTGGCAAGGTCTATGAGGACGTGATGCTTGCCGCTGACACACTGTCGCGGTTGAGCTATGTCGACCCCGACCGCATGGCATGCATGGGATGGAGCTACGGTGGCTACATGATGAACTGGCTGCAGGGTCACACCAAGCGCTTCAAGTGCCTGGCCTCGATGATGGGCTTGTATGACACGCCATCGATGTGGGGCACCACCGAGGAGCTTTGGTTCCCCAATCACGAGTTTGGCGGTCAGCCCTGGAACAGCGACCTCTACGAGAAGTGGAATCCGTCGGCATCGGTCAAGAATTTCTCGACCCCGACACTCATTCTCACCGGCGAGCGCGACTATCGCGTGAGCTATACGCAGAGCCTGCAATACTTCAATGCCCTGCAGACCCTGGGCATTCCCAGCCGCCTCATTGTCTTCAGCAACGACGGACACTGGCCCAGCAACATGCGCTCGATGCCGGTCTACTACAACGCTCACCTCGAGTGGTTCCACCAGTGGCTGGGCGGCGACCCCGCCCCCTGGCGCACTCAGGACATGATTAACAACGAGGTTGAATACTGATTCCGCCCCTGCCCCCTCACCCTGGCGGGGGAGGGGAACGGTGGGTGGCTGTAATTCCCCTCCCCTGATAGGGAGGCCGCTGAAAAAGTAAAAAACCGCGAATTACGCGAATAAACCGCGAATATTTCTTGGATGTAATCTGAAATATTACGGAATTTGCAGATATTATATTCAAATTTAGGTTTGAATATAACCATCGTGAAGCAAATCAATTATTTGCCTGTACTTTTTCAGCGGCCTCCCTGATAGGGGAGGGGAACAGTGGGTAGGTGTAATCCCCCAGATTATGAATTATGAATTATAAATTATGAATTAAAACAGGATGACAATGCTACTGTCGGCGGTTTTGCCCGCCGTGATATTGATTTACTACATCTATCGTCGCGACACAGTCAAGGAACCCACCGCGCAGCTGATCAAAGGCTTCGGTCTGGGCATGCTTTCGGGCTTGCTGGCAGGACTGCTTGAGGGCATCATCGGTGGTCTGGGGCTGGTAGAATATGAGCCGCAGACATTCTTCTCGGGGCTGAACACTGCCTTTGTCGGTGCAGCCTTGCCTGAGGAGTTGGTCAAATTGTGTATGCTCTGGCTCCTGGTCAGGCGCAACCGTTGGTTCGACGAGTGGATGGATGGTGTGGTCTATGCCGTGAGCATCGGCATGGGATTTGCCGCCATCGAGAATGTGGGCTATATCTTCAGTTTTGCCGACGACTGGCAGAACGTGGCGCTGATGCGCGGCATCACCGCTGTGCCCGCCCACTTCGCCTTTGCCGTCATCATGGGCTTCTTCTTCTCGCTTGTGCGCATCGGTGGCCGTCACACCGGGCGCGACCGCATGATGGTGCTCGTGGTGCCGGTGCTGGCTCATGGAGCATACGACGGCATCCTGATGGCGGGCGGCACGTTGCCCGATGGCCTGATGTCGGTGGTGTTCTCGCTCCTGTTCATCGGTCTGCTGATATGGCTTGTGCGCGTCTGTCGGCGCTACATCCGCACGTTGCGGGCCTTTGACACCATGCCCCGTTAATGGCCGCACCGACACTAAAATAAGCCGCGCCCCCCGAGCGAGGGGCGCGGCTTTTCTAGTGCAGAAGGTGGTGTCGCGATTACTTCTCGGCCTCCTTGTCCAAGCTGATGACCTTCCAGATGCAGGCAGCAAGTGCTCCACCGACGAACGGGCCGACGATGAAGATCCACAGCTGATTGAGTGCATCGCCACCGGCCAGCAGGGCAGGACCGATTGAGCGTGCCGGGTTGACGCTGGTTCCCGTGTAGTGGATGCCCACCAGGTGAATCAGAATCAGCGACAGGCCGATAGCCAGTCCGGCCAGGTTGTTGGTAGCGCCGTTGGTCTTGCTGGTGGCACCCAGTACGACCAGTACAAAGAGCATGGTCAGCACAATCTCGGCAATCAGTCCCGTGGTCACCGACACCTGTCCAGCTTGTCCAATCTCGTTGAGTGTCTGCAGGCCGTTGGCACCCAGGCCGCAGTCAAAACCAGCCAGCACACCCAGCACACAAGCGGCCAGGATGGCGCCGATGGTCTGGAAAATCATGTACATGCCGCAGTCCTTGGCGTTGATGCCGCCGTTGAGAAACACGCCCAGTGTGATGGCGGGGTTGATGTGACACCCACTGATGCCGCCGATGGTGTAGGCCATTGCGACCACTGCCAGACCAAAGGCCATCGCTGTGCCAATCACTGCCGGAGTGCCGGCCACCAACCCTGTGTTACATCCCAGGCTCACGGCTGCGCCACAGCCGAGAAAAGTCAGTACGAACGTACCTACCAATTCTGCTAAATACTTCTTCATAAAGCGTTGAAATTTAGATTGTTAAATAGTTATACTATGTTTCCTGATGTCTTAAAATTACGCAAAAATAGACAAATTTTAGGTAAACTGCAAGTTTTTCTCACAAAAATTGTGTACATTTGCGCCACTGAATGCTGAAAATTTAAATCACGAATTGTCGAATTAATGAACAACCCCATGGAGTTCTTAATTCTTTAATTATAAACCATAAATTCAAGAACATGAACATCTCAATCGTAGGTACTGGATATATGGGCCTGGTGACCGGCACATGCTTTGCCGACTTGGGTGCCACCGTGACATGTGTCGACACCGACCGGCAGAAAATCAATCGTCTCGTCTATGGGTCGATTCCCATCTATGAACCCGGACTGGAAAAGGCCATCACAACCAACGTCAACGAGGGTCGCTTGCGCTTTGTCGGCGACTTTGCCAAGGGATTCACCGATGTCGACTATGTCTTCTGCGCCATCGACACAACGCCCGACGAGGACGGCTCGACCGACTTGGCGCCGATTTATGACATCGCGCGCGTCTTTGGGCAGACCATCAGCCAGCCCTGCACATTTGTGCTCAAGTCCACCGTGCCGGTGGGCACTGCGCTCAAGGTCATCGACATCATCGGGCAGGAGATTGCCGACCGCAAGGTTGACCTGCACTTCGACGTGGTGAGCAATCCCGACTTCATCACCGAGGGCAATGCCATCAAGGACTTCCTCAAGCCCGACCGCATCATCATCGGCACCGAGCAGCCCAGTGCCGTCGATGCCATGAAGCGACTGTATCACACCATCTTGCACCACAACGAGTATCACGTCATCTACACCGACACACGCACGGCCGAGATGATCAAGTATGCAGCCACATCGATGCTGGCCACACGAGTGAGCTTCATGAACGAGATTGCCAACCTGTGCGAGCGTGTCGGGGCCGACATCAACACAGTCCGTCACGGCGTGGGCACCGACAGCCGCATCGGGCCCAAGTACATCTTCCCTGGCTGTGGCTATGGCGGCACGCTCTTCCCGCAGGACATCAAGGACCTGATCAAGATAGGCGAGAGCAACGGTTGCCCGATGAAGGTGTTGCAGGCCGTGGACGATGTCAACGTGCACCAGAAGCACATTTTGTTCAAGAAACTGAAGGAGCACTTTGGCGACGACCTCAAGGACAAGACCATCACCCTGTGGGGGCTCTCGTTCAAGCCCGAGACCGACGACATGCGCGAGGCGCCGTCCATCGTCACCCTCAACCTGCTCACCGAGGCCGGATGCGACGTGCGTGTCTACGACCCGGTGGCCATGAATGCCACCAAGCTGCGTTGGGACCACGTCTACTGTGGCATCGACATGTATGATGCCGTCAAGGGTGCCGACGCTCTGCTCATCCTCACCGAGTGGAGGCAGTTCCGCATCCCGGCCTGGGACCGCGTGCGCAAGCTCATGCGCAACCCGCTGGTGATCGATGGTCGCAACATCTACGACCCGCTAGAGCTTGAGCAGATGGGATTCACCTATCGGTGCATCGGACGTTAAGTGCGTTGATGGTGATGAAGAAACTGCTCATCTTTGCCCTGATGGTGGTTGTGTTGGCCGCCTGCAAGCAGCAGACACGCGAACAGATAGCGCAGAAGTTGGGCGAGGCGATGATCAAGAAGGTTGAGAAAAACGTCAATCAGCGCATTGGCGGCATGCTCACCGGCATGCTCGAGAACCCTGACAGTTACGAGCCGCTCAGCACCGACATGGCCATTGTCATGAACAACATGGTGCTGTATGACTCGCAGGCTTTTGTGGCCATGCGCGACATGCGCAGCCACATCAGCCAGTATCGCAACACGTTCCATGGTGACACGACCTCGGCGGCTGCACGCGCCGAGGTTGAGGTCATAGCCAACATGATGTGGGTGTTGGTCGACAGGCTCAATGCTATCGAAAGACGGCCCGTTGAGTTTGAGGCTATTGATGCCTATCATCAATTCAATGTGCTGAGCAAGAGGGGGAAGAAAGTCAAGCGCGGCTATCACTTCATCATCCATCGCGACAACCGCATCACACTGCTCTGCGATGACGAGGAGTTTAACCAGGTTCAAGCCTTTGCCGACTCTCTGCTCAATGGAAAAATTAAAATCATTCCCGACAATGGCTAGAGCTATCCTATATGTCGTGTTGGTGTTGTCGGCCGTGGCGTGCCGAGGCAGCCACCAGGCTGATGGTCAGCCTGTGGCCGACCCCGGCGATGCTGTCGCCCAAGGGCATCAGGCGGCATGGAATGTGGCGCACACCGACCATGCCGACACCATAGCCCTGCAGCGCGCCATCCTTGACGCCCGGGCCACGCACGACCAGTATGTGCTCACTGGCGAGGACGAGGCTGCACAGCAATTCGAGCAAGCTTTTGCCGACTCGCTGCGGCACTGTGACCCATCGCTAGCTCAACAAATCTTTGGGCACAGTCCTGAGATGTGATAAAGTGTAACGATATGAAACTTAGAATTATACCCCTTGTTGCGCTGGTGGCTTTGCTAGCGACTGGATGCAAAGATGCTCCTGTCCGTTCGGGCAGAGCGCTGGCGCAGGAGTTTTTTGACGCTTGGGGCGACACGGCGGCACTCAAGCAGGTCGAGCAGCACTATCATGCCGTCAGCGACAGTATGTGGATGCCCAATGCCACGATGCATCTGCTCAAGGCATTCCTTGAGGGCACAGCACGCAACGACTCGATGCGGGCCATTGCGCAGCTCATGGCCTACGACAGGGAAGACTATGCACGGCTGCAAGCCTATCGCATCATGGGCGACCGCCATGATGTGCACTTCAATGCCGACTCGGCACGCGTCTTGTTGCAGCTCATCGACTGGTCGGCAGGCTTCATGGGCAAGCAGGACTATGCCGATGCGGCCCGGGCGATGATCGACAGTCAGGTGCAGTCGCTCGATGTTGAGCAGCAGATGGCCATCTATACAGCTGTGGCCACACCCACCACACTGGGCCTTGAACTCAAGGCCGACCGTGAGAGCCCCGATGCCGACCACAAGCTCATCGAGCGTCAGGTGCGCGAGTTGGAGCGCATCTACTCAGCCCAGCAGCTGCAAGAGTTCCGTGCTGCCTACGGCCAATGACCATCTTAATTCATAATTTATAATTTATAATTTATAATTTATAATGGTCGCTAGCCACTAGCCACTACCCTCTACCCACTGATTGATTATAAATCCTCAATTATCAATAAGTTGAAAACCTACGACGAATACTTGCAGATGGTCAACAATGCCATCAGCGCCATCCGCTATCCTGAGCAGCCCAGCCAGCTCTACCAACCCATCGCCTACACCATGGCACTCGGCGGCAAGCGGCTGCGCCCGGTGCTCACCCTCATGGCTTGTGAGGCACTGGGTGGCGATGTTACCCAATCAATCGATGCCGCGCTGGGCATCGAGCTGTTTCACAACTTCACGCTGCTGCACGACGACGTGATGGACCGCGCCGATGTGCGCCGTGGCCAGCCCACTGTGCACCGCCGCTGGAACGACAATGTGGCCATCCTCAGTGGCGATGCCATGCTCACACTGGCCACACAGCACATTGAGCGTGTCGATGACCGCCACTTGCCCGCCGCCATGCGACTGTTCAATCGCACGGCCATGGAAATCTATGAGGGGCAGCAGTGGGACATGGACTTCGAGCACCGGCACGATGTCACACAGGACGAATACATCGAGATGATCCGGCTTAAGACGTCGGTGCTGCTGGGCTGCGCCTGCCAGATGGGTGCCATCATGGCCGATGCGTCACAGTCTGACTGCCAGGCCATCTATGACATGGGCATGTCGCTGGGTCTGGCGTTCCAGCTGCAGGACGACATGCTCGACGTGTGGGGCGACCCGGCAACTTTCGGCAAGGAGGTGGGTGGCGACATCATGAACAACAAGAAGACATTCCTGCTCATCAATGCCCAGCGGCTGGCCGAGGACGACGATGCGCTTGAGCTGCGCCAATGGCTCAACGACCCATACGCCCTGCGTGACCAGAAGTTTCCCGCTGTGCGGGCCATCTACGAGCGGCTGGGGTTGCGAGAACTCAGCCAGCAGGCTATCGCCCGCTATAACACCCAGGCTCTGGAGGCCCTGCAGCGTGTCGGCATGGCCGATGAGCCGCGTCAGGCTTTTGCCCACCTCATCAACCGCCTCACCACCCGCAACAAGTAATGATTGATACGCATAGCCATATCTATAGCGCGGAGTTTGACAACGACCGCCCGCAGGTCATGCAGCGAGCCATTGAGGCCGGCGTGACACACATCGTCTTGCCCAACGAGAATCTCGAGAGCGTGCAACGTCTGCTCGACACACAGGTGCAGTGGCCTGACCGCATCAGTCTGGCGCTGGGTCTGCACCCCGAGGAGGTGCGCGACGACTGGAGCGACGTGCTCGACCGCATGGAGCCGATTCTGGAGCGACACAGCTGGGCCGCCATCGGCGAGGTGGGCATCGACCTCTACTGGGACAAGACCTGGCTGCACCAGCAGATGCAAGCCCTGGAGCGGCAGCTGGGGTGGTGCGTCGACCGCCGGCTGCCCTTCATCATCCACTGCCGTGAGGCACTCGATGAGGTGCTCGACGTGCTCGGCCAGTTCCGTGGCCAGATGCCGCAGGGTGTGTTCCATTGCTTCACCGGCACACCCCACGAGGTTGACCGCATTCGCCTGGTGGGAGACTTCTACTTTGGCATCGGTGGAGTGCTCACCTTCAAGAAGAGTACCCTGCCTGAGGCATTGCCTGTCATCGGCCTCGACCGTATTGTGCTTGAGACAGACTCGCCCTACATGGCTCCCGTGCCCCACCGCGGCCAGCGCAATGAGAGCGCCTATGTCGCCGATGTGGCTCGCTGCATGGCGACCCACCTGGGCACCGACCTTGGCGAGGTCGACCGTGTCACCACCGACAATGCCCTCCGTCTCTTCCCCATTCAGCATTGATGCCCAGTGGGGTCATCGCCGCTTGATGGTTCGCAATGTCGCGCCGTTGACCCCACCCCTGACCCCTCCCCTGCCAGGAGAGGGGAAATGATGGGCGAGTCTCTCTCCCCTGCCAGGGGAGGGGAAGTGATGGGCGAGTCTCTCTCCCCTGTCATGGGAGGGGGATGGGTAATCGCTGAACAGTCATTGGGGTGTGTGAGCGGTATTAAGTATTGTTAATTATCGGGGCAGGGTAGGGGCAGAGTGAATTATTCGTTGTAAATTTGTCGGTTAATTGGATAATAACTGAATTACAAGATAGCAAAATGGCACAGAAAGAAGACGTTTTCAAGAAAATCGTATCGCACGCCAAGGAGTATGGCTTCGTGTTCCCGTCCAGCGAGATCTATGACGGCCTCGGCGCTGTCTATGACTACGGCCAGAACGGTGTGGAACTCAAGAATAACATCAAACGCTACTGGTGGGAGGCCATGACCCTGCTGCACGAGAACATCGTGGGTATCGACTCGGCCGTGTTTATGCACCCCACTATCTGGAAGGCCTCGGGCCATGTGGATGCCTTCAACGACCCACTGATTGACAACCGCGACAGCAAGAAGCGCTATCGCGCCGACGTGCTCATCGAGGACGAGATTGCCAAGATCGACGACAAGATCGACAAGGAGGTGGCCAAGGCTCGCAAGCGCTTCGGCGACTCGTTCGACGAGGCGATGTTCCGCCAGACCAACCCTCGCGTGCTTGAGCACCAGGCCAAGCGCGATGCTCTGCATGCCCGTTTCGAGAAGGCCATGAACGACAACGACCTGGCCGAGCTCAAGCAGATTATCGTCGACCAGGAGATTGCCGACCCCATCAGCGGCACGCGCAACTGGACCGACGTGCGCCAGTTCAACCTCATGTTCAAGACGCAGATGGGCAGCAGCAGCGACTCGACGATGGACGTCTATCTGCGCCCCGAGACGGCACAGGGCATCTTTGTCAACTTCCTGAATGTGCAGAAGACCGGCCGCATGCGCATCCCCTTTGGCATCGCGCAGATTGGCAAGGCGTTCCGCAACGAGATTGTCGCGCGCCAGTTCATCTTCCGCATGCGCGAGTTCGAGCAGATGGAGATGCAATTCTTTGTGCGCCCGGGCGAGGAGCTGCAGTGGTTTGAGTACTGGAAGGAGCACCGCCTGCGCTGGCACAAGGCCCTGGGGCTGGGCGACGAGAAGTATCGCTATCACGACCACGAGAAGCTGGCGCACTATGCCAACGCCGCCACCGACATCGAGTTCCAGATGCCGTTTGGCTTCAAGGAGGTCGAGGGCATTCACAGCCGCACCAACTTCGACCTGTCGCAGCACGAGAAATTCTCGGGCAAGAAGATCCAGTACTTCGACCCCGAGCTGAACCAGAGCTACACGCCCTACGTCATCGAGACGTCGATTGGCGTCGACCGCATGTTCCTGTCGGTCATGTGTTCGAGCTACGAGGAGCAGCAGCTCGACGGCGGCGACACCCGCGTGGTGCTGCATCTGCCCAAGGTGCTGGCACCTGTCAAGTGCGCTATCCTGCCGCTGGTGCGCAAGGACGGCATGCCTGAGAAAGCGCATGAGATCATGAACCTGCTCAAGTTTGACTTTGCCTGCCAGTACGATGAGAAGGACTCGGTAGGCAAGCGCTATCGTCGCCACGATGCCATCGGCACACCCTACTGCATCACGATCGACGGGCAGACTATTGAGGACAACACCGTTACCCTGCGCGACCGCGACACCATGCAGCAGCAGCGTGTGGCCATTGCCGACCTGCCGGCCATCATCGGTCGCGAGTGCAGCCTCAACACCCTGCTGCGCAAGCTGGCCCAGTAGTCAATGCTCAATTCGTAATTCTCAAATCCGTCTAACGTCTAACCGTCTAAAGAATATGAAGAAACTGTTGTTAGTCATCGGTCTGCTGGGTGTATTGGGATTCGGACTCAGCTCATGCTTGGGCAACGAGGTCGAGGACAAGTACAAGGACTGGCGCAAGACCAACAACGAGTGGTTCGAGCAGCAGCAGGCTAACACTACCTACTACAAGACCGTCACCGCTCCGTGGGACCCCAATGGCCAGGTGCTCATCCACTGGTATAACGACACCATGCTCACACGCGACAACCTCAAGCCGCTGCTCACCAGCGGGGTCGAGGTCAAGTATCGTGGCACGCTCTACGACGGAACGCCGTTCGACTCGAGCTACTTGAGCACTTCGCCGCGCGACAGCATAGCGCAGTTCACTGTCAACAGTGTGATTGACGGCTGGTCGCTGGGAGTGATGCAGATGCATGTGGGTGACAGTTGCCGCATGGTCATCCCTTATTCCATGGGATACGGAACCTCGTCGCGTGGCTCGGTCATCATTCCCTACTCGACTCTGGTGTTCGACATCAAGCTCGACAACATCTATGCCTACGAGGTCAAGCCTTGAGACTACCCACTACCCTCTACCCACTAAAATAGCAGCCAGGCGCAAAGCCTGGCTGCTATTTTGTTTAGGGTGTCTGGCACGATGACTTACTTCACCATCACCTTGCCGCTCTTGACGGTGCCGTCCGAGTACTTGACCACCACGACATTCACGCCGTTCACCAGACCATTGTGCTTGCGGCCTGACAGGTCGTAGTAAGTGGTCTCGACAACGGTGGCGCTGGCGGTGGGAGTGCTGATGCCGACCTGCTCGCCGTAGTAGACGATGGGCGAGCGGCGCTCGTCGTTGCCGCCCTTGTAGATGGTCTGCACACCGAAGCGATCAAAGTCGCCAGTGTGGAAGTAGATGTAGTGCGTACGGTAGCCACCGCCCACGATGTCATTGTTGCTGTAGCCATAGGGCACCTCAACCATGTCCTCGGTGAGGTCGGGGTAGGTCTCGGTGCTGAACACCAGGGGAGCGTCATCGAGATAGCAGGTGTAGTACAGCTTGTCGGGCAGGATGTAGTTGCCGTCGACATCGGTGGTGTAGATGTCAAAGCCGGCATAACCCCATGCATAGTACTCAGTCTCGGTGTAGGGCATGTACTGCACCCAGACGGGCGAAGCCGGAGTGGCTGCATTGTCGCTGAACTGGTAGAATGAGCTCACCGGGTAGTTCTCGTGAGCGCTGATGGCAGCCTTGCCGGCGTTGACCACAAAGCCCACTTCCTCCATCGTTGAGAAGCGGTTGGCAGTTGCGTCATAGTCCAGGACCACCTCGTCAAGTTCGTCGCTGTAGACTGTCGACCATCCCCACTCGTCGGTCTCCTTATAGAACAGGCAGGTCTTCAGATAGGCCAGTGTGCTGTAGGTCTTGTCCAAGCCCAGGAACTGGTTGTTGGCAAAGGTTGCCTTGTCGCCGTCGATTGTGGCCTTGACCACACCGTCAGGAACGATGTCGGCCAGCTTGACGTAGAGCGAGCCATCGGCCACACCGGCCGGGACCATGCGGAAGGTCAGGTCGGAGAGATAGGCATTGTAGCTGTGGACATAGTCGCTCAGCTCCACACCCTCCGGAGCCACCTGAGGCTCCTCGTCGAAGGGGTAGAACGTGCAGCCCATGTCGCCCTGGCCTGGCCAGTTGTAGGCACCGTCCACCTCCTCGACGCCGCCATAGAGCAGCTCACTGTCCTGCGATGTGATGGTGCCATCGTCCTCGATGGTGAACAGAATCTCGGTGACCTCCTCGTCGGGAACGTAAACCGTGTAGGTGTACTCATTGCCGCTGTAGTCCACACCGGTCTGCTCCTCGCCGCGAAGTCCGAACAGATAGTAGGTGAACAAGTCGTTGTTGGTGCCATAGTACAGCTGGGCACAGATTTGGCCCGTCTTCACACTGATGACGTTGCCCTCGACATCACCCTTGATCCAGGTGCCGCCATTGCACATGTTGGTGACGAAGTTCTTGAAGTAGTAGTTGCCGTCGGTGCCCTTGACCACATAGGTGCCCTTCTCGGTGTACTCGGCGGGAGCGGGCGAGCCCCACACGGGCAGATAGTCAACACCCGAGCGGCGCATCAGCATCAATTCGCCCTCGGGCTGAACAAACAGGCTGGGGTCAAGCTCGGTGGGAGCTGCGGCCACACGGCGGGCGCCGGTGACTGAAACCGGGTCGGCAAAGCGGACATCCTTCTTGATCACGCGCTCCTGGCGGGCCTTGACGTAGGCGTTGTCCTTGTCGGTGATGTTGCCATAGGGCGACTGTGCAAGCGCACTGCTCATGCCCAAAGCAAGCAATAACGATAAAGTAATTGTTTTTTTCATAAAGCTTGAGTTAATAAAGAGTTAATATTTGGATTATAATCGCAAACACATAATGTTTATGACAAGAATATGTGGCTATTTATGCCGTTTGGGGCGGCGCATTAAACCTCTTGTCTGCGCAAAGTTACGATTTTCAGCACATTAATGCAAAAGTTTTTGTGGTTTTTACGGTTTATTAACTTCTGTGCCATGTCATGTATCTGTTCAGCGATTGCGTCGGAGACGCTAAAATGCTTCGAAGAAGCTATTTGTTCGAAAGACCATGCAAGAGGGCCGGAGGTCCTCGCCGCTTG
>CACZHT010000012.1:0-23322 GCA_902781045.1 uncultured Bacteroidales bacterium
ATTCTCGTACTCCTCCATTCTATACCTAACGCGAGCAAAGTCCCATACATTGCCAGGAACCTTTTCTGTTTTATATGGTTGTGGTGGATTTTTACGATAATCAATCAATTTTCGTTTTGAACCAGTTTTTGCTTCAACAAGAATCTCATCGGAATTGAATGTGTAGTTATTCTTGTTCTTCACACAAAATAAAATTGGTTCATACATTGATCCAAAATAATTCTTTGCTTGAACACCAGAACTATCATACGACCACACAATTCGAGAAAGAATAGTCAACTTATCGCGAACATACAAATCAAAATAAGGCATGAATTGAGTTGATGTCATTAAATAAATAGAACCATTAGGCTTAACCTTTTTAATGCACAAGTCAATCCATTGATAACACCAGTCAAGATAATCTTTATCAGTTTTCCATTTATCTTTCCGCCCAGCAAAGTTTTTCCCTATGTTGTAAGGTGGATCTACAAACAATAGGTCAACAGATTCATCCGAAATTTGCTGAAGAACTTCAAGTGCATCACCATGGAATATACGACCATTTTCATTTGAAAATTCTTCTATATTATTTTCATGCTGCATATCGTCCATTTATCAATATTTTAATCTTGAATGCTAGAAGGAGTAAGTAAATCTCTTGCATCAACATTTAAGAGTTGTGCAATTTTTGTCAGTGTTTGCAAATCAGGCTGAGTTGTATTACTACACCATTTACTGACTGTACAAGTTGACTTCCCCAATTGGTCTGCCAACCACTTGCCACTCTTCTCTTTTTCAACGAGTACTACTTTTAAGCGATTTATCTTAGCCATAGTTCTTGAATATATTTAATTTGGACGCAAAGTTATATAATTTTGTTGAAATACGAACATATGTGTGATGAAAACTGTTGTCCTTTCACGATTTTTATGTTATCTGACAACCATAAATGCCAAATTTGAAGATGAATAACATCATTATAAATGTCACATTTAACTATCCTGCACCAATATGTTTTCAAGAAACCTTAATCTTCAAATGCTAAAATCGGAAAATTGCCGTTGTTTTCCACGTTAAGATTTGTTAAGCAGATGTTTTCATTTTAGGGTTTCTCAAATTTTTGTTTCCAATTTGTTTCTTCTGCCTATTTTCTCAAAGAAACCATACTGTATATCAATCACTTATAAAAGATTAGCAGGATTTGAAGAAGAAGATAACGATATTAAATTTACTGGTAATTATGCGATAAGGGGGTGGTTGCAACAACCACCCCCTTATCGTGCATATCTTGTTGTATCGGAGTATAGACTCTAATAATTCATCATTATCTTCTTCTTGACATCCTGTTCTTTGTTGCCTCAACATTGAGGCATGTCCTTAACATTAAATCGCTTTTTTGATTTTCATGATACAAAGTTACAACATTTCTTCGGAAGCTAGAACAAACGTCTTGTTGAATTTTGCCAAAAGTCAACAAATGAAAGCAAAAGACAATTTCTTGCTTTCCTCTATCGCATTTTCTCCTGTAAAATCGCATCACAGAAACTCTGTGATACTACATGACGGAAAAGAGGAAACTGAAACAAAATGTTTACGCATTGTTTACGCAGACATGAAAATCAAGCACTTGCGAGAAACTCGTAAATGCTTGGTTTTCAATGTGGGGCAGGCTGGGATTGAACCTGGGGGTTACTGATGATGAGTCTGGGGGTATCAGGGGAGGGGGGTGAGGCGGATGGCGGCGCCGCCGCTGCGGGCCAGGCGCAGGGTGAGGGTGTCGGCGGCGGTGACCTCGACCTGGCGAATGGCCAGTGACATGGGATTGTCGCGGTAGTCGGCACCGGGGCCGTCCTCATAAATCATGGCACGGTAACGCTTGCCCGACTCCAGGAAGTCGAGCGGCAGGGTGAGCGTGCGGGCTGTCTCGTCGGTGAGACTGCCAATGAACCAGCTGCCACTGCCGTCGCGGGCCTCGCGGGCGATGGTCACATAGTGGCCAATCTCGGCATTGGGCACCACGGTGCGGAGCCATGTAGTGGGACACGACTCGATGAACGACAGGGCCGGGTGGTTCTCATAGTTCTCGATGGCGTCGGCGGCCATCTGCAGCGGGCTGTAGAGCACCACGAACTCGGCCAGTTGTTTGGCCAACGTGCTTTGGGGACGCGTGCCGGGCACCACTTCGTCGCCATAGTAGAAGATGGCGGGGGTGAAGTCCATCGGTCCGGCCAGTCCGCGGGTGAAGGGCAGCGTGGCCGTGTGTGCCGGCGGGTTGCCGCCGTCCTGGCTCCAGGCGTTATACTCCTGGCCGCGCACGCCCTCCTGGGTCATCAGGTTGGGCAGTGTGCGCTGCAGGCCGGTGGGCATGACGGGCTCGTGGTTGTCGATCATGATGTGGTGACGGGCGGCGCACTCGAGCACCTTGCGGTAGTGCCGCACGCCATACTGCGAGTGCGACAGCTCCAGTCCACTGAGCTTGACGGCCACATAGCCTGTCTTGACGGCCCGGATGCCCAGCCGCTCGTAGAGGGCGAACGCGCTGTCCATCTGCTGCTCGAGGAGCAGGCTGCGTCCACTGGTCTCGCAGTGGGCAATGACGCGCACACCGCGCTCGCGGGCATAACGGGTCACCTCCTCCAGGTCGTAGTCGGGATAGGGCGTGAGGAAGTCGATGTCCTCGCCCTGGCCCCAGCCATAGTTCCATCCCTCGGCCAGCACACCACTGAACCCGTGCCGTGCGGCAAAGTCGATGTATCGCTTCATGTTCTGCGTCGTTGCGCCATGATTGGGTCCCTGCTCCCAGGTGTGTTTCTTCTTGTGTATGCTCCACCAGATGCCGATGTATCGTCCCGGCTCGATCCATGACGTGTCGTCCCATGTGCACGGCTCGTTGAGGTTGAGCATCATGTGCGATGTGATGAGTTCGCCGGGCTTGTGCGTCACGACAACCGTGCGCCACGGCGAGAGCAGCCAGCGGCCGGCTTTGACCTTAGTCCCGTCTTGCCAGGGAGTGAGCGCGGCCATCAGGGTCACCGCCCCACCCTGTCCCCTGCGGGGCGTGAGGTTGAGGTCGGCATAGTCGGTGAGCGCAGCCTGATGGATGGCCAGATAGAGGTCGGGTGCCGCCTCGATGGTGAGCGGGGTACACACGGTGTCCTTGCGACTGAGCAGGTCGCGCTCGTAGATTCCCTCATAGTAGACGGTGTGATTGGTCGGTATGGACCATGCCGGCACATCCTGGGGCAGCGTGAACTCAGTGAGCTCGTCGGTAACCGTGATGTCGGGCAACGCTCGCTGCTGCGGTATCTCGTAGCGGAATCCCAGCCCGTCGTCAAACAGGCGGAATGTCACCGTCATCTGTGCTCGCTGGCTGCCGCCCTGCAGGGTCACAGCCAACTCGTTGTAATGGTTGCGTATGGTCTCGTCCTCGCCCCAGACGGTGGTCCACGTGTCGTCGTGGCTGTCGCGGGCGGTGCGCACCACCTTCATGCCTTGCGACATGTCGCCGGCAGTGAGCGCAAAGCCCATGTGGCTTTTGTCAATCACGGTCTTGCCGTCGCGGCTCAGCGTGTAGTAGGGTCGGCCCTTGTCAACGCCCGTGGTGAGTGTCAGGTGGCCGTCGGGCGAAGTGAGTGTGAACGGTGCCGCCACAGCGGCCAGAGTGAGGAGCATGGCTCCCAGCAGAGTAAAGATTCGGGTCATCGTTGTCTTGTTGTCAGTTTGTTTCTTAATTAAAACGTAGCAATGGGCGATGTATTGCCCTATTGACTGACTTTAGACGTTAGACGTGGCTACAACTAACAACCAAAAATTATATCGCGCCTTTATTGTCTAAAAACCTGCCACGTTTTCAAGTTGGCTCAATTATTGTAGCAACATTGCACTGAATTGCACCAATTGTTGAGCGGCAAAAAAAACAGCGAGGCAGTAATTGCACTGAATTGCACGAATTGTTGAGCGGCAAAAAAACCAGCGAGGCAGTAATTGCACTGAATTGCACCAATTGTTGAGCGGCAAAAAAACCAGCGAGGCAGTAATTGCACTGAATTGCACGAATTGTTGAGCGGAAAAAGAACCAGCGAGGCAGTAATTGCACTGAATTGCACGAATTGTTGAGCGGAAAAAAAACCAGCGAGGCAGTAATTGCACTGAATTGCACCAATTGTTGAGCGGCAAAAGGTGGCAGGGATAGTCCTCTCAACAATCTGTGCAATTTGGTGCAATTTCTTCTGCCACCGTTGCTTTTGCATTGAACACATGATTGAGTATCTCTTCAGCGATTACGCGTTTCCCCTCCCCTTTCACGAGGCCGCTGAAAAAGTACAGGCAAATAATTGATTTGCTTCACGATGGTTATAATCAAAACTATATTTGAATCAATTATCTGCAAATTTCGTGATATTTCAAATTATATTCAAGAAAAATTGCGCCCGTTCGGTTGCGAGCTAAAGGTTCGCGTTTTATTCGCGTAATTCGCGGTTTATTATAAAAATGTGGCAAAACTTGCTCGTTGCAAACCCCAGCCCCTCCCCTTTGGGAAAGGGGAGGGGAGGCTAGCTGGAACCAATCGCTGAACAGATGCATGATTGAGTAAAAAGATTAATTTGTCTTAAAAAGCCTGATTCGCGTATGCCTTTTCAAATTGATTTGCTTAAATTTGTGCGACAATTAATTTTAATATTTAACCCAAAATGAACTCAAGATGAAGAAACATTTACTTTTGCTGATGTTCCTGGGTGCAGCCGGCACAGCCCTGGCACAAGACCATGTGCAAGTGGTTGTGGGTGGCGACAAACTCAACTATGCGCTCGACCAGGTGCAACGCATCGAGTTTGTGCAGGAAGGCATCAATGTAATGCATTCGGATGACCTGGGCGACACCTACCTGTTCACCGACAACCTGGAGCGAATCGTGTTCCACCCCACGATTGAAACTAGCGTCGAGACTGTCAAAACCGAGCCCATGACCCTGTTTGTGGCCCGCGACGGCAGCCACGTGAGCGTGCGCGGCTGGCAAGGCGACAAGGCAGTGGTCAGCATCTATGCCCTGACAGGCCAGCGCGTGCTGGGTCTCAATGACTGGCGCGGCGGCGACATCGACATCTCGGGCCTGTCGCAAGGGGTGTATGTCATCAAGGTGGGCGACAAGAGCGCCAAATTCAGAAAATAACTTTTCTCTAACCACACTAAAACAAGAACAACAATGAAAAAGACTATATTTTCGGTCATCGCGCTGCTTGTGGCAACCGTGGCCATGGCACAGAACCGCCCCATGTATCTGCACATGAAGTCGGGCGAAGTTAAGGAATTTGAATACAACGATGTCGACTACATCGACTTCGGCGAGGAGGTGGCTGCCTATGACCTCGAGTTTGAGGCCACCAACGCCTCGTGCATCTACTTTGGCGGCAACGGCTACTCGCTTCACCTGAGCGACGCTCCTGTCTCGCCAGAGGGCTATCCCACCGTTGCCGGCCAGAACGTGCTGCGCATGTATGTCATCGCCAACGAGTCGGACGACAGCAACAACGCCCGCATCGAGGGCGGCCGCTATGTCATCTCGCCCGACTATGCCCTGGGCAACATGTACAACGGCGGCAGCGGCTACACCGTGCTGATGCAGTGCCTCGAGATGCAGGAGACCGGCCCCTATGGATGGACCATCGAGTTTGACTCGGGCTCGCTCAACGTCGAGTATGCCGCCGACGGCACCACCAACATGGTGTTCCGCGGCAAGCTGCACGACTATGGCGAGGGCTACGAGTCGCTGCCCAAGAACATCAAGGTGACCTTCAAGGGCGATGTCGCCTATGACAACCAGGATCCCAACTCCTACCAGACACTGACCGAGGACGTGACCATGGTGCCCGCCGCACTGTCGGGCGGCTACACCAATGTCGCTGGCATGTATGGCAGCTACACGCTCACCTACTACAACGTCGAGCTTGATGCCGATGGCTACATTGTCGGTCCTGGCGAGCTGATGAACTTTGAGCTGCTCACCGCCGAGGGCGAGCCTATGGACGTGGCCGCACAGCTGCCGGGCGACTACACGGTCACCGACGCCATGAATGGTCCCTGGGCACCGGGCAACTACCTCAACGGCATGCTCTATCCGGGCTACGGTTTCCCGATGGGCACCTACTATGCCGTCTATGGCGAAGGTGGCTCTGAGACGCGCCTCAAGGGCTTTGTCACCGACGGTACCGTGCACGTCGATGTCGACGGCGACAACGTGCGCATGCAGGCCAACCTCATCGCCGAGGGCGGCCACACGATCACGATGGACTACACCGCACCGGCGAGCAGTATCGTCGAGCGCAGCTACATGAAGGCTAAGGCCGGCACACCGCGCGACATCAAGGGCATCATGCAGCCCGTAAAGCGCAATAACATCCGCAACAACAACGTCCTGCGCCTAATCAAGCAGTAAACGAGCTACAAGTTACGAGCTACGAGTTACGAGCATGTAGCTCGGCGCAAATTCCGAATCAGACGATTTTCCAGATAATCAGTGGGGATGAAGCATCGCGGCTTCATCCCCACTCATTTTTCCACCAATGTCGGAAATCGCAAAATGTTTTTCTGCATATCTGCCGGAAATCGCAAAATGTTTGCGTGTATTTATACAATTTAAAACCTTCCACTGCCGCCATAATACAACAAGCCACACAAGGCCATGTGCCTTGCGTGGCTTGAATAAAAGTGGAGTGTGACTTTTTACTTGAGCACCTTGGTGGCCTTGCCGCCCTGACGGACGATGAACACACCATGATGACCGGCAGTGTCGGCCACACGACGGCCGTCGATGGTATAGACCTCGGTCACAGCACTCTGATTATCGGCATCGACTGTGTTGATGCCCACAAAGCCATTGGCATTGACACCAAGGTAGTCGAGCACGAGGTTGAGGCTCGTCGACGGGCTGGTGACATGGACGGCCATGCGATAGGCACCGCTGGCCTCGGGCGTGAAGCGGAGCGCAAACTCGTTGTCGCCCTCGATGACGGTGGCTGGCAAGAGTTCGCTATAGGTCTCGGGGTGCATGCCCTGGCCATAGAACGCGCTCACGGTCTCGGGATACTCACGGCCCATGGGGCGAGCGTCGAAGTAGAAGGTGTACTCAACACCGGCCTCGAGCTGCACCAGCGGTGTGATGAACCAGTCGTCGGCATCCTCGTCGCTATTGTACTTGTAGACGTAAGTTCCGAATTGCTCGCCTGTCCACTGCCAGGTGTAGCCGTCGCGGTTGATGTCAAGCACCGTGTAGAGGCATGCGCCCTGCTGGGCATCGAAGTCCTCACGGAAGGGCACTGCCAACGGGGCACCGGTGGCGGCGTTGTTTGAGAGCGCCTCGGCGCTGGCCTGGTCGCCGTTGATGGCTTTCACACCGAAGTGGCACGGCTTGCGCTCGGCGATGCTGCTCAGGTCATACTGCACACTGGTGGTGGCTGCTGCACTGCCCATCACACGCCGGGCGACTGGTGCATCGTGTTCCTCGCCGTCGACATAGCACACCACCTCATAGGTGACGTTGTCGGCATCGAAGTATCCACCATTGAGGCTTGTAGTGACCGCATCCCAGGTGACGGTGGCCTTGCCCTCGGCATCGATGTCAAAGAGCACGCTCTGCGGCGCAGCCGGCACGTCATAGCCAATCCACAACGTCAGCGTGGCATCCTCGCCCTGCCCGGCCTCGTTGGCGGCATAGACGCGGAAGCGGGTGTTGCCGCTGGGCACGGTGACCTGCTCGGTGACATCGCTGCCTGCCGCTGCTGTCTTCTCGACAACCATCTCGCCATTGGCGTAGACATAGTAGTTGAGGTCGCCCGTCAGCGGCTGCCCGTCGACGCTGGTCAATGGCAACGTGAACGAGATGGTTCCTGCGTTGGCTCCCTCAGCGAAATTGGCCGCAAGGTTAGTCACTGCCGACGGAGCGGCCTGTGCGGCGGCTTTCTTGGCAATCGACAGGGCGAAGAAGCGCTCCTGCCAGGGGAAGTTGCCACGCACAGTGGCAGTGCCAGTGGCCGGATCCACCTCATAGAGCACGCCCTCGTCCTCGACCGTCGTGGCCCACCACAAGTGGCCGGTAGCGGGGTCAAAGCACATGCTCTGATCCACATTGTCGGGCCAGACTCCGGTGTCGCCCACCTCGGTCTCCTCGCCCGTCTGCTTGTTGATCTGATAGAGCACGCCATAGTCGTCGATGCCATACAGGTTGCCCTGATAGTCGCAGGCGATGCACATGTAGTACTGCTCCAGTTCGCCAATGTCCTCGCGCGTCAGGTTGTCGATGTCGACACGCGCCAGCATCGAGCTGTAGCCATAGTTGGCCTCGTAGATGCCATAGAGTTCACCCGAAGCAGGGTCCTCGATGAGCATGCCGTTGACGGCAGCCAGCTCCTCGGGCACCTCGACACCATATCGCAGGTCGTCGCGGTCCCAGTGCACCGTGCCATCGGCCGCAAAGTAGCACTCATATATGGCGCACTGCACGGGCATATAGCTGCCCGGATCATAATAGTTGATAAACTGGAACAAGTCGTTGTGGAACACGCCACCGCCGTTGGCGTTCATCATCGTGCTGACGTAGACCGTGTCGAGCTGGATGGTCTGGGCGGGCTTGAACTTGTAGATGCCGCGCAGATTGTCCACACTGTTGTTAATGTCGGTCTCATAGACAAGGTTAGCGATAAACTCGGGCAACTGCGCGTCGGACGATTGAGCGGCTGCATGGCCTCCCATCAGCAACGCGGCAAGTGCCATCATGATGGATGTCTTGTTTCTCTTCATGAACTTTGGTTTTGGTATTTAATTGGTTTAGTGAGTATTATCGGTCATCATCCCACGACATGGGGTGTTAGACACCTGCAAAAATAGTAAAAAATCCGCAATCTGACCCCAGCAATTGGTGTCTCATGCAGATTTTAGCCCACATCCATCGGTGGAGCGGGAACTTGCTCATGCTATGCTGAGGCGCAGCTAAGATTATCTTATGCTTTTGTGGCTTCTTGCATCTAACTATTAACTTTAAACTTTTAACAATAAACTTATTCACTACTTGCCCAACATGATGTTGATCACGGCGTTGACATCGGCGATGTCGACCTGGCCGTCGCCCGTCACATCGCTCGCGGTCACCGACCCGCCGCTTGCGGCCTTGCCCAGCATCACGTTGATCACCGCGTTAACATCGGCAATGTCGACCACGCCGTCGCCCGTCACATCGCCGGTGACGACAGTTGCAGCCGGCACGAAGCCCAGCACCATGTCCTGGTAGTCGTTAAGCTCAAAGATGAGTGGGTCGAGCAACGCCACGTCATAGTAGCCATTGGCCTTGCCCTGCCAACCCCAGTTGACATGCACCAAGCCATTCTCGTCATAGCCGTCGATGATGAACGAGTGCCCACCAACAATGCCTTGCACAAAGTCGACCTGCACACCGGTGTACAGGATGGGCCGCCCAGCATTCAACTCGGTGTAAATCATCTCCATCCACTGCGGCTCACTGTAGTCGGTGCGCACCACATAGTGTAACTCATCGCTATATCCAAAGTGGTTAACCAAGCCATAGATGGCATTCTGATTGGACGACCCGCTGGCATTGGTGCCATAGTTCATCATGCTGATGAGTCCGCAATGATAACTGAGCTGGGCCACCGCACGCCCTTGTGCCTCGTTGTATCCGTTCTTGTAGTAGTCAAGCATATTGTCCCAGTCGAAAGTGGAGCTGAAAGCCGTGTGTGCCGCTTGGTCACCAATGAAGAAATCATACTCTCCACTGGCCTGGCGAGGATAGTGATAGTAGTTCACAATCTGTGCCACAGCAGTAGCCACACAACCCACGTCGCAGTGCGCCACGTCGGGCGAATAGTCGTCGCAGATGTCGCCCTCGGCAGTGGGGCACCAAGCGTTGAAGGGTGCTTCTTGCCCCCACAGAGTAGTAATGAGCGAGTCGATGCGTGCGGCAAATCTTGTGGTGTCGGGAGGCGTGGTCTGAGCCTTGCGCGCCCCCACGCGTTGCATGGCGCCGAGCCACCACTGCAGCCCCGGGTTTCCCGACTGCAGGTCAAGCGGTGCCGTGTGTGAATAGGCCAACACACGAGGCTCGGCCGTGTCGGTGTCGAGGATGACAAATCCCCCACCCTGCTTGCCATAGATTTCCATACGATCGGTGGCCTCGAGCAGCCGAAGCTCTGCCCCAGCATGCGCCACTACACTAGCCCAGAGTAACGTCAATAATAGTATTATTCTCATAATCAAATTAATTTGCCTAACTCAAGTTTCGCAAGTAGCTACTTTTCTGTATTTAAAGGAGTTTCTTTTGGGTAGTAAAGTAGTAGTGTAGTAGTGTAGTAGTGTAGTAAAGCCGTTACATGATTGTGGCGGGAACGTGTGCAGCCGCCATAATGTATAGGCCCCACTACTCTACTACCTTACTTCTCTACTACTAAAAGTATCGTCTTAACTCCCTTTAACTACTTAACTACTCCAGAAACATGAGTTGTGGTTATGGGCGTATCAAGGTCGAGCCTGTGGTCATAGGACTGGCGGTGTCGAGCTGCACGGCATAGACCTGGCCGGGCAATAGTGAGGACAGGTCGAGCGTGCCATCGCGGTCGAGTGTTGCCGCTAGTGCCTGCTGGCCATCGGGGGTATAGATGGTGACCTGGCCGGCGGCATCGCCCGCCATGTCGACATGCAGCCGATTGTCGCGCACATCGATGCGAGCCTGACGTGGCTGGTGGGTTGACAGATTGGGAATATTGTCCATCGCGCCCAGGATGTAGAGCAGGCCCTTGTAGACATCTATCTGACCGTAGCCGTAAGTGTTGTTGGGATAAGTCATCGAGGCCTCGGGTTTGGTGCAAGTGTGTGCCAGCACCTCCTCGATGCGCTCGGCCGTGAGCGTGGGGTCGGCCTCGAGCCACAGCGCGATGGCACCAGCCACAACAGGAGTTGCCATCGATGTGCCCGACTGAGCCATAAAGTAATAGTCCTTGCCACCGACATTGACCTTGTCAACCAGCGACTTACGAGACTCCTCGAAATTGGCAAATGAGTTGTAGGCTGCATTGATGTTCAGGCCCGGTGCCACGACCGTGGGCTTGATGCGACCGTCAAACGTGGGGCCTTGCGATGAGAATTTGGTGATTTGACCCACCTGATCGGGCGCATAGCCAACCATGTCGGCGTTGGTCTCGCCATTGATGTTGGTGAACGTCGACTTGTAGCCCGTAGCACCCACACTGATGACGCCATCGAGCGTGGCCGGCCACGAGACCGTGCAGCCAGGCTGAGCATCGTTATAGACGCTGGACCCGCCGACATTGACCATCGGGCAGAGGAAGAGGTCGCTGTAGGCCCATGCCGGCCCGTCGCCGGTGACCGAGCACAGCGCGCCGCACAGCAGCAGATAGAACAAGTCGGGCATCTTGCCGTCGATGTGATAGATTGTGCCACGCTCGTCGTGCATGTCGCTGCGCGTGATGGCCAGCTTGACATCGCCCTGGCTGATGGTTGTCGTCAGCCAGCAGGTGTCGCCCTGCAACGCGTCGACACTGTCGGTGTCAAAGGCCAGTGTGCCCTGGATGCCGCCACCCGAGAATTTATAGCCCAGGAAGTCAAACTGCACGCGCTGGTTGACTGGAGTGACGATGTCCATGTCGATGGTGCCGCCACCGCCAATGCCGTGGACGATGCCCACGCCGGCCTGACGGTCGCCTTCACGCTTCTCCATGCGGCACATGCTGTTGCCCTCGTTGCCGGCTCCGCCCACAATGATGCGTCCCGGCCCCACCAACTGCAGCAACGCCTCGCCCTCGAGCAACCGCTGCCTGGTGAGGGTGAGACTCTCGCAGCTGCTGAAGTTGATGACACAGGGCTTCCCATCGGCCGCCGCACGGTCAAAGATGTACTTGAAGCCCAGCACGGCAGTGGCCGAGGTCAACGCGTCGGGGTTCTCAAACTCGTCGCGTGTGGAGTTGAAGTCGGCCACATAGATGTCGCTCTCGGGAGCCATGCCGGGATACTTGCCCTGCACGGGCGAGCCTGCCATAATGCCCATCACATGGGTGCCATGAGTGCCTAAATAGGTGTACTGCGAGTGCCCATAGGCGGCAATCTCTTCGGTTGTCTCCAGCGCATGCCCCAGCGTGCCATCGGCGTTGGGCCAATGGAAGTCGTAGTAATACTTGACACGCAAATATCCATCAGCATCGACAAATGCGGGATGGGTAAAGTCAAAACTGCTGTCAAACACCCCGGCTGCCACGCCGCGCCCCTTGAAAGCCTGAGGCAAATCCTGCCCCACATAGACGGGTGTGGCGTTGATGATGCCGGGCGTTCGGTCCATGGCCGGGCGCGGCATGCGCTCGGCCTCAATGCGCTCGATGCGTGGGTCTTGCGACAGGTCGGCCACACGGTCGATGGGGATGTCAACGATGTGTATGCGACCCACCCGGTCGATGACACGGCACCCGTAGGCCACCAGGATGTCGGGCGACTGGTTACTGTCGGCAAATGTGAGCAAGGCAAGGAAAGTGCCTCTGGCAGGTGCCTTGGTACCCAGACGGCTATCGCTCGCGCTGTGGCAGATGTCCATCACGCCGCGTGACACCTTGCTTGTGACTATTGCTTGCTGAGCCTGCACTGTGAGTGCGGCCAACATGATGCTGAGAGTTATGATCTTTTTCATGATTGCAGTGTGTTAGAGATTGATGTCACATGCCAGGCGCAAGCCCAGATAACTATTGGCCGTAGTGGCGGGGAAGTAACCACGCCATGTGGTGCGGCAGTAGTTGCCGCCCCAGCGCCATGAGCCGCCACGCACCACCGGGTCGCCGCCCTCGACCTGCCACACATTGGCGGCGGGCCACACGGCATAAGTGTCGGCATGGGTGTCCTGAATCCACTCCAGCACATTGCCGCTCATGTCATACAGACCCAGCGCATTGGGCTGCAACTGTCCCACGGGGTGAGTCTCGCCACCGGCATTGGCGGCAGTCCAAGCCACTTGGGCCAAATCGTCACCCCCGGCATAGAGCGCTGCCGACTGTTGCTGCCCGCCGCGGGCGGCATACTCCCACTCGGCCTCGGTGAGCAGGCGATAGGGCTTGCCCGTCTTCTCGGCCAACTTCTTGACAAACGCCTGAGCATCGGCCCAACTGACCATCTCGACAGGACGCCGCTCGCCCTCAAAGGCCGACGGATTGCTGCCCATCACTGCTTGCCAGAGCTCTTGCGTGACCTCATAACGGCACACCTTGAACGAGAGCAACGTCACGGCATGCACCGGACGCTCCCATGCGTGGCTGTAAGGCGCGACACCGCCGGGAGTGCCCATATCGAATGTGCCGCCCTCGACGGTGACCATGTCGGCCTCGAGGCGGGCAAACACATCGCCGGGTTGCACCTTGCCCAGCATGATGTTAATCACATTGTTGACATCGGCAATGTCCACCTGGCCGTCGCCGGTCACATCGCTCGCGGTCACCAGCCCGTCACTGGATGCCTTGCCTAGCATAACATTGATCACGGCATTGACATCGGCAATGTCAATCTGGCCGTCGCCGGTCACATCGCCCATGGCCACTGGTGTCTGAGCCGTCGCGGCCAATCCTAGCGTGGCCGCGCAAAAAAGTAAAAATTTTCTCATAATCGACTTCTTGTTATAGGTTCGATAATTTCAGGCGACAAAAATAACAAAAAAAAACGATTAGAAAAATAAATCTACCAAAAAATCAGAAAAGTCTACTAAAAAAATGGTGGCTAATTCTTGCCACTCAACAACCACGAAGTGCTCACGACCGAACGGGAGCCCGTTGCGGCAAGCGCAGCGCAGTAATTTTTGCAATCCAGTGCAATTTTTTCAGCTTCCCTGCTGCGGAGCAACTCTATTCATCGATTCCGCGTTTCCCCTCCCCATTACCCAGGCCGCTGAAAAAGTAATAAACCGCGAATTACGCGAATAAAACGCGAATATTTCTTGAATATAATTTGAAATATTACGAATGCAGTAGATGATTTATTCAAATTTAGGTTTGAATATAACCATCGTGGAGCAAATCAATTATCTGCCTGTACTTTTTCAGCGGCCTGTTGAGAAAGGGGAGGGGAACTGCCTGGCTGTCATTGTGAATTGGTTCCAAACCCCACCCCCAACCCCTCCCCTTTGAGAAAGGGGAGGGGAGGCTCGCTGGAACCCATCGCTGAACAGATGCTCCCACTGTGTCGCGAGCTAAAGATTGCCAAGCGACCCGGGGCGGCAGATGGGTAGCTGCCCTGGACAAAGCAGACAAACAGACGCAGCTGGCATGCGATTTGCATGGCAACAGTCGAGACTTATACGAGACACTAAAAAACATCTACCGTCATGGAAAAGGGAAGAAATTGGATTATCGAGGCCGCAGTGATAGCCGTGGGCCTCATCGTGCTGGGATTCTGCGTCAAGGGCGGCATCGACAACTTTGTCAACAAGGACCGCCGCGTCACCGTCAAGGGGCTGAGCGAGATGGAGGTGCCCGCCGACAAGGTCACCTGGCCCATCGTGACCAAGGAGACCGGCAACAACCTGCAGTCGCTCTATGAGGACATCAACCACAAGAACAGCGTGATTGTGGAGTTCCTGAAACAGAACGGACTGACCGACAAAGAGATTGAGGTGAACGCGCCACAGGTCAACGACCGCAACGCCAACGACTACAGCAGCGAGCGAGCCAGCGAGCGATATAACGTGACAAGCGTGGTGACCGTTACCTCCAACCAAGTGGACAAGGTGCGTGCCATCATGGCCAAGCAGGGCGAGCTGCTCAAGCAGGGCGTGGCCATCGTGCAGAGCTATGACAACGCGGTGAACTATGAGTACACGTCGTTCCGCGACATCAAGCCCAAGATGATGGACGAGGCCATCGAGAACGCCAAGAAAACGGCCGACCAGTTTGCGCAGAAGTGCGGCAGCCGGCTCAACAAGATTGAGAGCGCCGACCAGGGCGTGTTCAGCATCAATGACCGCGACGAGCACACACCCTACATCAAGTCGCTGCGTGTGGTGAGCACGATCACCTACTCGCTCAAGGACTGACTGGCCCGACTTAGTGATAAGCCCCTCACTGCATGCGCAATGAGGGGCTTATCACTATTATCAATATTTCGCTTTGAGCCTTTAGAACACCACACGGTTGGTGGCCGTCGCGCCGCTGGCATAGCGGGTGACCACAATGTTCACACCGCTGAAAGGTTTGTTGCTCATGCGGCCAGCCAGGTCGCAGTAGGTCACGCTCACCACTTCGTTGGCACTTGCGGTCAACCCGTCGATGCCTGTGGCCTGATCCTTGTCAAGGGCCTTGACAATCTGCGAGGGGAACCACATGTGCGCCGGCATCTTGATGCTGGTCTTGACCTCGCCGGTAGCACTGTCATAGATGTTGAACCAGTAGTTGGTCGACGAGTAGCTCTGGAAGGTGCATGCGAGAATGTCGCCCGTCTTGGGGTCGGTGGTCACGACATTGCCATAGTTCTGCTGACGGCCGTCGTAGGTGATGAACTCCTTGGTGAAAGTCTGCGTGTCGAAGTCATACTTGCAGATGTTCTTCGAGCCTTCGCCAGCGCCATAGACAATGGCACGAGTGCCGGGAATCTGAGCCGGGGCAACAGGCTTGGGGGTGAACCAACTGTTGGGCGATGCCATGGGCACGGTGTAGGTTGTTCCGACAGTATTGTCATCGTTGATGAGCACAAATTGCTCGGTGTCGTTGGCACCGGGTGTTCCCCATGTGCAACTGTTGACTGCAGCGTAGACCTCGCCGTCGACAGTAAAGACACTCACAGTACTGGCTATCTCGACAGTGGTGACCACCGATTGCGTGGCCGGGTCGATGACCATCACGCCATCGGGCACAGCGACATAGAGTTTGCCTCCGCTGACCACCATGTCGCCCGAGCCTGGGCTGTAGGTTCCACCCTCGACAGCCGAGCCCTCGACGAGTCCCAGGGGCTGCAGCGTCTGGAGGTCATAGGCATAGACCCCCTTGTTGGTGCCCACAAAAAACTTGCCGGCGCTCACCACCACGCCGATGCCACGAGTGTCTGCATCACCATCAATCTGCTTGTAGCTGGCAAGCGTCTGCAGGGTCTTGGCATCAGCCACCACCAGACGGCCACCGTCACCAAAGTTCTGCTTCGAGCAGATAAACAACTTGCCGTCGGCCAGCGTGCCAAACTGTGCGGTCATGCCCAGCGTATTTCCGCTGGCAGTCTGGTAGACCTTGGTCTGCACCTCGCCGGTCTCGGCATCAACAAAGTTAAGCAGTCCGGGTTCATTGCCATACTGCCCCTCATTGATGGTGAAGTAACCATTGTTAAACTCGGTTGTTTGCGCTGCGGCAAACAACGACATGCACATTGCTGCGCTCAGAAGTAACGTCTTCTTCATCGGTTGTAACTTTAAAAAATTAAACATTATTTTAGCAATTAACATTCAATCCCTTAAAGCCTTTGGGGAACATGCAGTGCGCACGCAATGACACTACGCACCATGCCATGCCGGTTAAGTCAGAGTCAAATCGAAAAAAATGTTTGCTTTTTGACTACATCATCCATTTTGCGGCCAGAGTCCAAATGCCACGTGGACTTTCCTCACAGGCTCAGCGGCAGGCAGGTCTTCTGACTCGCCCCCATCGTCTCGCGCCTTCCCGGTGATGATGTAGTCGTGTTGTGGATGATTACAAACCAGTGGCTCAGAGTGCAAAACGAAATGAGTGGGGACTCACAGCAGCGGGTACTGTCCAGGATTCACACCTGGTTCCCTTTTGATTCAAGGCCGGCGATGCGGCCATGAAACCTGTCACTTCTCATTTGTCGCCGCAAAAGTAGCAATTTTTTCAGAACTGTGCAAATCCATCCACCCAAAAACAATGGAAAACATGGACAGATGGCAACCGGTGCCCCCCTACACCACAATGCCCGCCTGGTTGCCAAAGCAACCAGGCGGGCAATAATTATAAATTATGAATTAATTCAGAAGACAGCCTTGGCAGTCGTGGTAGTGCCGTCGCTGTAGCGGGTGACGACCACGTTGACACCATCGAAGGGCTTACTGCTAGTCTGGCCGGCCAGGTTGACATATTGCGTGGCGGCGACAGTCTTAGTTGCCAGGTTGCTCTCGACAGCAGTCGCATCGACCTCAACTACCTGCAGCTTGTCCATGCAGAAGTAGGTGGACGTGTTGATGCCGTAGGTGCCGACATCGGTCGACTCCATGGTGAAGTCGATCGACTCAACAGTGCCCAGGCTCGAGAGGTCCCACCAGGTCCACTGATTCACCACCTGCTGCTCACCACCGGTGCAGCTGGCCAGCACAAACTCGGCAGTGCCGGTCACCTCGCCATTGGCATCACGGCCGGTAGCTATCAGTTTGAGGTAGTCGCCATCCTGATTGAGTGCGCGCGCCACGCCACCACCGTTGAGGCACTCGCCGTAGGTCGTGGCGTTGTTGGTGACATACATGCCACCCACCGCATACTGCTTGCCGTCGTTGAACATCACCTGAGCAGAACCCTGCATGAACGATGCCCAGTAGCACACCAGATAGGGGGCTTCGGCATCGGTCTGTGCCTCGCCACCGGCAATCGTCACGCCACCGCCGGCAGCGTTGTTGACCCAGCTGGCTGCGGCATCGACGGTGTGCTTGCACACAGTGAAGCCGTCCCAGTAGACACCGCCCCACGAGCTGCCGCTGGTCAGGTGCGAGAAGGCAAAGGGCGTGAACTCGATGTAGGGGAAGTCCTGGTCGTTGTAGGTGCCGGTCCATGCACCGTTATCTCCAAACTCGATGGTCTCGGGGTTGGCAGGGTTGCTCAGGTCAAGGGTGATGACCGTCTGAGCGTTGATGCCGGCCGCAACCATGGCAGCCGCTGCAAGTGTAAAGATTTTCTTCATAGGTTTGTTGTTTTAAAATTTGGTTGTTACTATTTATTGTGCGAGACGGTGTCTCGCAACACTTGGACAATTGTGACAGGTCACTGCTTGCCGAGCATGATGTTGATGACCATGTTCACGTCGCCCACATCGACCGCTCCGTCGCCGGTGAGGTCGGCCGCCGGTGATGTGGCAGCCTTGCCAAGCATGATGTTGATGAGCAGATTCACGTCACCCACATCGACCGTGTTGTCGCCGTTGACATCGCCCACAACTTGCGGCTGCTGAGGCAGTGGTGCATCGGGGTGCAGGTCGATTGCTCCCTTGACCTCGGTCGAGGTCTCACCCAGCCAGCCACACTCCTGCAAGATGCCACAATAGACCTTGATGAAGTCAACGTGGGTCAGATGCACCGCATTGCCGTCGGCATCCACCGCCCAGTCGAGGTCAAAGCCCAGGTTCATCTTGTTGCGCACGGCCTGGTCATAGTCGCCCTGCCAGTCATAGTCCACACGGTTGTCGACATAACCCCAGTCAAAGAAATACTGGATAAAATAGGTGCCATTACCCTTGACATCAAGAGCATTGCAACGCAACTTGGTGCCCGTGAAGGTCATTTTGTCGCCATCGACCCACAGCGGCCAGTAGGGCTGGGTGTGGAACGAATTGATGTGCACATACCCCTCCTGCAGGCTGTCCACACTGTTGCATGTCCACCGCACATTGGGCGTGTCAACATCGTCATCAGGTCGGTAATAAGTGATTTCGAATCCCTTCTGCGTCTTGGCATGGCTGTGTTCACTGCCGGCTAGTTCATACCAGCGGTCGCCTGCACTGGGCACACCATCGCCGTCGCTATCGACTCCCACCATGACGATGCCCGGCTCGCTGCTGCCACCCGCCACGGCAACACTGTCGCTGCCGAAGGCGTTGCCAAAGACCTGCAAGTCATACTCACCCGGCACATTGACCAGCGGATGGTCGAAGCCGAAGGTCACATAGCCGCCATAACTGCCCAGCGTGATAAAGGCTCCGGACACGGGCTTGACTATCGAGTCGACCACAAAGGGGTTGTCGTTCTTGTCATAGTCAATCAAGACTTCGATATCGGGGCCGAGGTCGCGCAGGCACCGCGCCAGCACCGAGTCACGGGGCTCGCCAGCCGAGCACGGTGGCAACAGGTTGACAAACTGCCCCGGTGCGGGTTGATAGTCAAACACGCGGGTAATGTAGCTGCGATTCTGGGCATGAGTTGCCAGCAACACCATTGCCATGCTTAGTAGTAAAAATTTCTTCATTGTCTTGTTTTTTTTATTGACTGGGAATTCTGGGAAAACTCGGAATTCTTCTTGTTTCTTGCGTCTTGCTGCCAGTTGTTCGCTTATTAATGTTCATTGACGTTGTCGCCCACAAACACGAAGTGAGCCGGTATGTTGCCGGCCAGTACATCCCACTTGAGCACGCCGTCGCGCCCATAGCAGTAGAGCCGCCCGGGATGCACATAGTCCTTGGCATCGGTGACATAGATGTCCTTCGTGATAGGGTTGACCGCCACACCATAAGGCAGTGTGATCTGCTCCTCGGTGCCGTCGGTGATAAAGTGGTCGCTCACCTGCTCCATGGTCAGTGTGTTGACAATGGCATAGCCTCTGACACTGGACATGGTCACGTTACTCCACTCGTTGCTGATGATGTAGAGCGAGTCGCCGTCCATCCACATGTTGCTCACTTGCACATCGAGTGTCTTGACCAACCGATGCTTGCGCGTGTCGTAGGCAAAGAGCTTGCTTTGTGCATTGCCATAGTCGCCTCGCGAGGTCACCCACAGGATGCCACGGCGGTCGGCTTGACAAAGGTTCAGATTGATGGCGATGGGGATGCGCTCCACTTGCTTGAAAGTCGCCAGGTCGATGACCGAGAGCGTGTTCTCGTAGTTGGGCACCATGTAGCCACCCGAATTGGCGACATAAATCTTGTCGCCGACGATGTCCAGCTGATCGGGCTGGAAACCCACCACGCAAGTGTCCACAACCTGCAGCGTTGCGGTGTCAATCTTGGCCACATAGCCATATTGCTTGTAGGTGCCGTCGACCGTAGTGGGCACCGGGCCGGCATAACTGGTGAGATAGGCATAACCACCATGAAACTTGATGTAGCGACAGTTGGGCACATCCACCTGGCCGATGCGCCTTGCCCGCAGGTCCATCACCTCGACTTTGTTCGAGCAGTTGATTACGGCATACATCTTGCTGCCATAGATGCCTATGTCATTGCCGACATCGCCCAGGTCCTTGACCACATGCGGGTTGCGGATGGCATAAATGTTGCGCATATATCGCCCACGAGCATAGTCGTAGTAGTCGAGCGAGGCACTGTTCGAACTCATATTGGCCTCGTTGAGCAGATAAAACCCCGTCACCGACGTATACTCTGGCTGAGTGACCTCGACCTCCTCGGGGATAAAAATCTCGACCTCCTCGCGACACGAGACCAGGGCCAGCAGCAGGACAAGTAAAGTCGTTACATTGCGCAGTATGAATGGTGAATTGTGCATTGGTTGCAAACCCCACCCCTGCCCCTCCCCTTTGGGAAAGGGGAGGGGAACTGCCTGGCTGTCATTGTGAATTGTGAATTGTGAATTGTGCATTGAATCAAAGGTCAAACTTTAGGGTTACTTTAAAGTTGCGGCCGGGCATAGGGTAGTTGGCAATCACGTCGTAGTACTGATTGAACAGGTTGTTGACCTCGACAGCGGCCTTGAGGCGTGTGGCACCCATGTGCAACACATAACTGGCACTGATGTCGTGGGTGTACCACGGCTGCTCGTGGTTGACAGGGATGTTGGACGAGTTCTGGTAACGCTCGCCCACATAGATAAAACTGTAGTTCAGCTCCAGGTCGCGCCAGCGGGCATGTCCGATGAACGAGCCGCTGTGCCAGGGAATATAGGCAATCTGTCCCTTGTAGGTGCCGCCATACTGATTGTCGGTCGGGTCGGAATAGTCTTGCGCGCGCTGATAGGTGTAACTCAGGTTGGCATCGAGCAGAATCTCACGGGGCAACTTGAACGACATGCGCACCGTGGCATCGACACCGCGTATCTTGACCGTGCCCACATTCATCATCGTCCAGCGGTACAGGCCTGAGCCCTTGGGGATGGCGATAATCTTGTCGGTAATCTTGTTGTAGTAGCCATCGACGGTGAGTTTGACAGCACTGAGGGCACCATGCTCGGTGAAGAGTTGGTACTGCGCACCCACGTTATACTGCGTGGCATATTCCGGGCGCAAGTTGCTGTTGCCGATATCGGTGTAATAGAGGTCATTGAACGTGGGCATGCGGAAGATGCGTTTGTAAAAAGCACGCACGTTCAAGTCATGCTCTAGCCACGGCTGGTAACTGACAAACACCGCCGGGGTCACCTTGGTGCGCGTGTTGCTGTGATGAGCCAGCACCTCAGCCCCGTTGCGTGTGGTGTGGCGGTCGTTGACCAGCGTGAACAGCCCGCTGGCCTGCACCTTGAGTCGCCGCCAGGTATAAGCGGTGGCCAGAGCGCTGAGCAGCGTGTGACGCGTGGGATAAGAGAAATTGGTGAGCGTGGCGTTGAGGTGGTTCCACTGGTAGTCAACACTCAAGTTCACATCCCAGTCGGGCAGGATGGTATATTTGTTGGCAGTGGACACATAGAGTTCGTCCTGCCAGAACTCATTGTCAACATACATCAACGTAGTGTCGGGGTTGAGGTAGCGCAGATAGTCGCGGGCATACTTGGCGTTGACCATCAGGCTATAGCGGTCGGTGAGACGCTGCTGGTAATTGGCCTGAGTGAAGAAGTTGCGGTCCCACTGGCGCTGAGCATGCTTCCACACGTTGTTGACAATGGCGCCGGGGATTCCCTTCTCGCTGTCGTAGTAGTAGAGTTTCCACATCCAGCGGCCATTTGGCACCACACCGAACAGCCCACCCTCGACTCGCCATGCCCGGATGTCGCCGTTCTTGCGCACGGCTGTAGTGTCCCATGCCACTGTCTTGTCGCTGAAGAGCTTGCGGTAGCGGAAGTGATACTGGCCGGTAGCGTAGGTGTACTCGGCATTGGCCAGCAGGCTCAGGCTGCGGCTCAGCTTGTGCTCCCAGCGCACCGAGGGGTTGGCCAGGCCGAACGAGCCTGTGCGCATGGTTACGTTGAGGTTGTCGCGCTTGCCGGACTCAAACTTGGGCCGACGCGTGCGCAGATACAGGTTGCCTGCCGAGCCAAAGTCCTTTGCGCTCTGGAAGATGTCGCTCTTCTGGCCGTGATACAGCGAGATCTCGTCGATGTTGTCGAGCGAGAACTTGCCCAAGTCCACCTGCCCGTTCTGCGCGTTGCCCAGCTGGATGCCGTCGTAGAACACGCCCATGTGGTTGCTGCCCATCGAGCGCACGTCCACTGTCTTCAAGCCCCCCACTCCACCGTAGTCCTTGAGTTGCACGCCGCTGAAGTAGCGTATGGCATCGGCCACGCTGTGGCTGTTGAGCCCCTCAAGCACCTTGCCGCTGAGCACCTGCGCCGGGATGACCTCGCTGTAGGGCTTCTGGGCATAGACCACCACCTGGCTCAAATATTGCATCGAGTCGAGGCTGGTGTGGCGCACGGCGACACTGTCCTGGGCCCAACTGCCCACGACGGCCATGCAAGCCACCATTAATGTCAAAAAATGTCGCATTTTCCGGGTCTCAATCAACGATTTGGCAGGTCTTCTGACTCGCTCCAGTCTCATCGTCTTCCCAGGTCGCACAGGTCGCGTCCCAGTGACTGATTGACGAGACGTTATCGGTTGAGCACACAGCAGCACCGTCTGTCCGGGATTCTCACCCGGTTCCCTTTTCACCCACGCCCCATTGTGGGACACAGGCACCAAATCAGGCCGCAAAAGTACTAAAAAATTGAGAATTAAGAGTTAAGATTTAAGTTTTTTTTGCCTACGCTATGAAGAAAGTTCCTCTCCCCATTCTGAAAAGGCCGCTGAAAAAGTAATAAACCATGAATTACGCGAATCAAACGCGAATTTTAAGACATAAGGACATAAGAACAAAACACATTCGCGCAATTCGCGATTGTCACGAGCTATATCACGAATTTTCGAATTTTCGAATATCTGCCACATTCGCGTGATTCGCAGTTGTCACGATTGTTATCACGAATTATCGAATTTTCGAATTTCTGCAACATTCGCGTAATTCGCGGTTGTCACAAGCTATATCACGAATTTTCGAATTTTCAAATTTCTGCAACATTCGCGTAATTCGCGGTTGTCACAAGCTATATCACGAATTTTCGAATTTTCAAATATCTGCCACATTCGCGTAATTCGCGGTTGTCACGATTGTTATCACGAATTTTCGAATTCTCGAACATCTGCCACATTCGCGCAATTCGCGGTTGTC
>CACZHT010000012.1:23349-117161 GCA_902781045.1 uncultured Bacteroidales bacterium
TGCCACATTCGCGTAATTCGCGGTTGTCACGATTGTTATCACGAATTTTCGAATTCTCGAACATCTGCCACATTCGCGCAATTCGCGGTTGTCACGATTATTATCACGAATTTTCGAATTTCTGCAACATTCGCGTGATTCGCGGTTTTAAAAAAGTCCCTTCGCGTTACTTCGCGGTTATTTTTTCGGGGGGCTCTCGTTACTGGGCGTACTTGTTGATGTCATCCTTGACCCAGTGGATGTAATTGGCGGCGTTGGGGGTGGCGATGAGGTCGCCCTCGTAGATGGCGCGGCTGGTCCGGCTCCAATCCATGTCGAAACCGTGTCCTGTGGCATCGTGGAAGATGTGCCCCTCGCCCTCGTCAAACTTCCAGTAGGCTCGCAGTCCCTCGCTCTGCGGGTCGACAGCCCCAAGGCCTTGCTTGATCTCTGTGCCGGTGAGTGGTCGGTCCCAGATGCGCACCTCACAAAAGCGGTGGGCAAAAAACTGGCGAGTATTGTAGCTGCCCCACGACATGCCCATCTCATAGCGCTGGAAGTCTAGTCCACCGCCATCGATGGTACCGGCAATGGACGTGTCCAGCTCGCCGTTGACATAGAGCGAGATGGTCGAACCGTCGTAGACGACTGAGAGCAAGTACCACTGTCCGTTCTCAAACTGCGTGTTCGAGAGGAAGCGGTTGCCTGCCAACAGCACCTGCAGGCGGTTCTCGGCATTGGCCTCATTAAATCGCAGCAGCAGCGACCGGGACTCGTCGGCCTCCTCGAGCGCCATGAAGCGCTGGGGGTAGTTGGTGCGGTTGAGCCCTTGCGGATAAATCTTCATCTCATAGGTGAGCTTGTTCAAGCGGATGCTCTCATCGAAGATGAAGTTGCTTGAGGCACTGGCATTGGCTTGGATGGCATAAAAGTTGACGATGCGTGACAGGCGCAGGAAGATGGTGCGCGAACCGGGCAACACGATGCCGCCGGATCCGCTGGTGCGCGTCACTGTCACCGGGATGAGATAGATGCGACCCTCACGCAGGCCCTCGGTGCTGACCACCTGCACCTCGGCACCGGTCGAGACGGCCCGCTGGGCCTCGATGGTCACTCGGTCGCCCACCAAGCGAACACACTGCTCGGGCATGGCCAGGTAGTTGGTACCATGCTTGACGTTATACTCATCGACCTGTGTAGGGTCAATGGCTAGACTGAAGGTCACGTCGTCATCGACCTTATCGGTCGACCGCACAGTGACCGTGTAGCTGGCGGGTGTATCTTCGACTGAAAACTGTACCACGGGGTCGTTCTCGGTGTCGGTGATAAAGTAGCCCACATGGTCATAGTCAAACCCACCGTCTCCACGACACGAAACCAGCGTGATGATGCACACCAGAATCCACATTGCAGCCCATATATATTTCTTACTCATTGCTGTAATATTTCTATAATTCGAAAATTCGTGACAGATAAAGTTCAAGGATGACGGGCCGGATTCATGATCTGGATAGCCTCGCGGAACTCCTTGTAGGGGATGCCCGACTGCGACTTGTAGTTGTAGTCGAGATAGAACGCGCCGCAGCCTGCCTTGTGCCCCTCGTCGGGCTCCCATGCGGCATAGTCGCGGATGCGGGCACCATTGATGCCGCCATCGGCTGCCTCTGCCCCCATGCTCTCGCACAGGATGGTCTTCTCGATGGGTCGTCCGCCAGAACCGGTCTGGAAGCCAATCTGCCAGGTGTAAGCCTGACGCACATAGTAGTCGACGTAAGGCTCGGTCTCGGCGGGCGGTGCGGCATTGAACCAGTCGATAATCAGCAACTTCTCGGGCCAACGACCACCTACACCCAGATATTTGTCGCACTCGTCGGCCAGCCAGGTGATGTCCTGTGCCCGCCAGCCCTCGTAGTCAAAGTCCACACCGTCCAAGCCACATCGCACCAACGTGTCCACAGCCCAGCGGGCGTAGGCGCGGATGGATGCCTCGTTGCCACTGACGGTCTTGACCACCACAGGATTGCCGCTGGCATCGCGGCGGATGCTGAACGAGCCGGTGGCCGCATCCCACTCACGGTCCCAGCACTCGTGGTTGTAATGCGCGGCATCGGCATGCATGACAAATCGGGTGCCCAGCGTCTGCTGACAGTAGACCATGTCGCCGTAGGCCAAGGGCCAATCCTCGGGTGTGGGGATGTCCGACCACAGGTTGACGATGTCCAGACTGTCGGGCAGTCCACGCAGCCGCTCGCCCCACGATGTGGGTGTCTTGGCGTTGGTGTAGGAGGCGAAGTAGGCATACGTCACCTCATGCTCGGTCTGCTTCCACGCCCGCAAGTCGGCAAAATACTGCTCACTATACTCATTGGGCTTCTGGATGACGATGTTCTCGACCTCGGTGTCACAACCGGCCATCATCGCCAGCACAGCCAACAATAATATCCATTTAGTTTTCATAACGATGTCCATCTCATTGTGCATCGTGGGGCTTCTGGTCCCACCACAGCAGGGTTCCACAATTGTCGGGGCCTCCCAGCAGGTCCACAGCCTGGGTCATGGCCTCGGCGTTGGTGTTATACTCGGTGCGAGGGTATGGCAGACGACGAATCTGTAACGTACTGCTCACTGCCCCATCGCTATAGTTATACTTGACCGGGAACAGACGCGGATAGCCCGTACGACGAAACTCGGCCCACGCCTCACACGAGTTGCCCCAGCCGGCTATCCACTTCTGGGTGATGATGCGCTCGAGGTTGGTCTCAAAGTCGGCCTGGTCGTCCCAGGCGATAGTGATGGTGCTGGGCGCAGCAGCATTGTCGCGGCCAGCATTGTCGGTAAAGGCGGCGGGAGTGGCCGTTGTGTTGGCCACATAGTCGTCGATTCCGGCTGTGACTCCATTCTCGGCCATCGACATGCGGATGCCCTGCTCATAGAATTCTCGTGCCGTTCCGCCCACGGCCCAGCCACGCAGCGCCGCCTCGGCCCGCAGGAAGTAGGACTCGGCTGCTGCGATATAGAGCACAGCTGAGTTTTGCGACAGGTTGACCTGCGAGATTTTGTCACCGATGTAACTCTGCTGGTTGGCACTGGCACTGAAGATGCCTTGCCGCACACCATGATACTTGCCGTCGCCCGCCGCCACAAAGTAGACCCCGATGCGTGGGTCGCCATAGCCGTTGAGATAGGCATCCATGGGTGCGCTCATGCGCACCTCGTTCCACTCGTAGGCCTGCTGCCAGATGGGGTTGGTCCACGAGGCACCCGGCAGGCCACGATACTCGGCACGGTCATCGACCGTCTCCATCACACCGATGGGATTGCTCACCGCCGCCTCGGCCTCGCGCTGCGCCAGAGCCGGGTCGGCGTACGCCACACGCAAGGCCAATCGCAGGCGCAAAGTGTTGGCCAGCCTGACCCAACGGGCCACATCACCGCCATAGATGGGGTCGTAGTCGCTGAGCAACGTCGCCCCACTCTGCGCCAGTGGCGTGAGGGTAGTGATGGCTGCGGCCAGCTCATCGAAGAACTTATGATAGACCGCCTGTTGCGAATCGTAGACCTGCCCCACGGCTCCCAGCCGGAAGTTGACGTATGGTATGGGACCATAATGGTCGGTGACGCGGTGCATGGCCAGCACCTTGGCAATGTCGCCCAGGGCAGCCACCTCGGGTTGACCGAGTTTCTCGGCATTGGCACGCATCTGTGCCCATGCAGGCATCACTTGCACCATGCCCATCTTGAACATGGCGTTGCCCCACTCGTCACCCTTGCCAAAGTTATAGGTGCCGTTGTATCGCCCACGAGCCCAGCTGGCCGTGTGGCCAATATAGCCAGAGTAAGCATCGGCACTGATGCCAATCTGATGCTGGTAGGCACCGGTCGAAGCGAATTCATCGCTCTGCTCGCCGCCAATGAGCATGACGGTTGTGCGGTTGATCATCTGCTGGAAGAAGACACCCACCGCTTTGCCATCGCGCTGCATGTCCTGGTCGGTGGCCGCATGCTGGTCGGTGTTCAGTTGCTCAAAGTCGTCGGTGCATCCCACGGCCCCACCCATCAGCAGCAGACCAAGAACCAAATTGAGAATATATCTTTTCATCGTTGAATGGTTAAAATCAATCATGTATCGTCTTAACTCCTTAACTTCTAGAAACGTAGTTTCACCGAGCATCCCATCGTGCGCAAGCTGGGCTGCATGAAGTAGTCCAGTCCCTGGCCGTATGTGCCGGTATTGGCCGTCAGCTCGGGGTCGAACGGAGCCTTGCAGTAGAGTAGCAACAGGTTGCGCCCCACCAGCGACACGGTCAGCCCCTTGATGACGCGTTGCCACCGCTGCACGGGCACATCATAGCTGAGTGAGACCTCCGAGAGACGCAGGTTGGTCGCACTGTAGACATATTGTGAGCCAATGACGTGGCTGCTGCTGGCCACCGTCTGATAGTAGTCGGCGGCCGGATAGAGCATGCCGTTGATCATCACACCACCGGCCTCGCGAGCATCGGCCGAAGCCTGCGATGCTCCGAAGGCATCCATGATGGCCTGGGTCTGCGACACCACTATACCGCCATTGCGGTAGGCCAGCTGGAAGTCCAGGGTCAGCCCCTTGAACGTCAACTCATTGCCCCACGACAGATTGTAGCGCGGTGCGGCACTGCCTGCCAGCGTGTAGTTGCCATCGTCGGTGCGCAGGGTGTGCGATTGTGGGTCGACATAGTACTCGCCATGTTCACCCACCGAGAGCTGGTTGACATAAATGTCGGACAACGTGCCGCCCTCGACCAGACGCGTCTTATAACCGCTCAAGCCGCCCTTGTCCAACTCGGTGAGCGAGTAGACCTCGCCATCAACCGGATTCTTCCAGTAGGGCAGCAACTCCTTAATCTTGTTGCGATTTAACGTCCATGTCAGATAGGTTTCCCACTTGACCGACCCCAACGGCTGGGTGTAGCGCGCCGTGAGCTCGACCCCTCGGTTGTCGACACGGCCGCCATTGACCCATGTGCTGGTGTAACCCGATGACGATGGCAGGTTGATGTTGAAAAACTGGTTGTAGGTCTGCGAGCTGTAGAGGGTCGCATTGACGTGCAGACGGTTGCTGAACATCACCAGGTCCAGTCCGGCCTCCCACGAGCGGGTGCGCTCGGCCTTCAGGTCCAGGTTGGGCATGGCCGCCGTGGTGGTCACTCCGGCAGGCGAGAGGCTGTAGGTGGTGACGGTCAGTCCATGGCGCCATGGGTCATTGCCCACCTCGGCGTAGGACAAGCGCAGCTTCAGGTAGTTGAGCCACCGGCTGCGCATGGCGGGAATCATCTCGGTGACAATGCCCGACAGGCCGGCCGACCAGTAGAAGTAGGACTCCTGTGCGTTGGCCAGCTTTGACGACCAGTCGTTGCGGGCCGTCACGTCCAGATAGGCCATGCTGCGCCAGCCCAACTGGGCACTGCCATAGAGGGCGAGCTTTTTGAACGGTGCGGCCCCTTGGTCATACTTGGTCTCCCCGCCTGCCACCACATTGCGCAGCGAGTAGATGTTGGCCATCTGTGCCAGATGACCATCAAAACTAGTCCACCGCTCGTCGCGCTTGTCATAGTTGGTGCCCAGCACGGCACTGAGGCTCCAGCGGTCCTGATCCCAATACTTATTGACTGTAGCAAACGCCTCGGCAAAATACTGCCGATATTGGCGATGCTCGTAGCCATAGTGCCCATATTTGGAGGCGAACTGCAAGTCGGTTCCGGCAGCCAGCTTCGACTCGCGCTTGACATCGTTGTTGTCATAGCGCGCCCGCCCGGTCAGCGCCAGCCAGCCGGTGATGTCCCAGCGAGCCACGGCCGAGACGGTGTTGCGCACCTTGTGGTTGACAAAGTTGTTGCGCTCGGTGATCCAGTAAGGGTTCTGCATCGACATTGCCTGACGGCCGTAGGGCCAATACTGGACAGCGAAGTTTCGGTCGGCATCATAGCGCTCGAAGTACTGCACGGCATTCCAGTCGGCACCGGCAGGGAAGAGATAGAGCGGCACCAGCGGGTTGAAATACTGGCCCTGCGAAATCATATTGTTCTCCTTGACACTCGAGAGCATATAGCTCAAGTCTAATGTCACACGGTCGCCAAAAGCCTTGGTAGTGTTGCGTGCCGACACATTGTAGCGGTCCAGGTCGTTGTTGTGGATGATGCCGCCAGCATTGGTTGCCGCCAGCGAGACGTAGGTCTGGTTGCGGTCGTTGCCAGTCGAGAGCGAGATGGCATTGGTCAGATGGGTGGCCGTGCGGAAGAAGTCGACGGGGTTATAGTCACTGGGGGTGGCCAGGCGGTCGCCCCAGCTGTAGTAACTGCCTGGCTCGGTCTGGCCGTAGGTGTTCTGGAACTTGGGCAGCCGCAGTGGACGCGAGAACTGGAACGAGCCATTATAGGTAACCTCGGTGCGTCCGGGCATCCCCTTCTTGGTGGTGATCAGAATCACACCGTTGGCCGCGTCGCTGCCGTAGAGTGCTGCCGCCGACGGTCCGGTCAGGGCCGAGATGCTGGCGATGTCATCGGGGTTGAGCATGGCGGTGGCATCGCCCGTCTGGCCGCTGCCGCTGAATGCCAGCGCATCGTCATCGAGCCCACTCTGGGTGTTGACCAGTGGCACACCGTCGATGACATAGAGCACGTTATTGTTGCCGTCGATTGACTTGGCGCCGCGCATCACCACGCGCGACGACCCACCGATGCCCGAGGCATTGGCATTGATCTGCACACCGGCCAACTTGCCGTTGAGCGAGTTGACAAAGTTGGCGTCCTGCACGCGCATGATGGCATCGTTCTCGACCTGCTGCACATGGTAGGACAGTGCCTTAGCCTCGCGCTTGATGCCCAGGGCTGTGACCACCACCTCGCTCAGGGCGTTTCTGCCGGGCATCAGTTGCACGTGCATTTGCTGGCCTGGAGCCAGTGTCTGCGGCTGATAGCCCACATAGGTGAACTGCAACATGCAGTCACCAGTGGGCAACTGCAACGCAAAGCGCCCTTCCACATCGGTAGCAGTGGTCACCGTGGTGCCCATGGCGATGATGGTGACACCGAACATCGGCTCACCGGCCTCGTCCACCACCATTCCGCTGACCTGCCCGGCTGGCCGTGTCACCATGGTCTGCCCCATGGGCGGTGGTGCAGCCTGCAGGGCAAACAATGGCATTAGCACCACTGCCAGCACCACCACTTTGAGCCATCTGGACATTGGATTCATTGGTTTTCGCATCATTTCCTTCGATTTTGTTGATTATGGCACAAAGATAGTGAAAAGTTTTATATCCAATGCCAAAACGGGGGCAAAAAAAGCCTCTCAACAAATGACTTGCTGAGAGGCCTAAGAATTATTTACTCAATCATGAATCAGCGCAGGATGGCGTTCTCGCCCACGAGCAGGTTCTCGTCGGTGATGACACCGGCCAGAGCCAGCTCGGCCTTGCTGCCCACCATGAGCGACTGATATTCGCGCAGACCGGTACCGGCCGGGATGAGGTGACCGCAGATCACGTTCTCCTTCATGCCCTCAAGCGTGTCGACCTTGCCATTGATGGCAGCCTCGTTGAGCACCTTGGTGGTCTCCTGGAACGATGCCGCACTCATGAAGCTCGAGGTCTGCAACGCAGCGCGGGTGATACCCTGCAGAATCTGCTCGCTGGTGGCGGGCACCGCATCGCGCACGACGACCAACTTGAGGTCGCGGCGCTTGAGTGTCGAGTTCAGGTCACGCAGCTTGCGGGCGGTGATAATCTGGCCCGGCATGACATCGGGACAGTCGCCGGCATCGGTGACCACCTTCTTGCCCCAGATACGGTCGTTCTCGTCCATGAAGTCGCGCTTGTCGACCACCTGCTGCTCGAGGAAACGCGTGTCGCCCGGATCGAGGATGTTGACCTTGCGCATCATTTGACGCACGATGACCTCAAAGTGCTTGTCGTTGATCTTCACACCTTGCAGACGGTAGACGTCCTGCACCTCGTTGACGATGTAGTCCTGCACGGCCGTGGGGCCCTTGATGCGCAGAATGTCGGCAGGCGTGATAGCACCGTCAGAGAGCGGTGTACCGGCACGCACGTAGTCGTTCTCCTGCACCAGAATCTGCTTGCTCAGGGGCACAAGGTATTTCTTGACCTCGCCCAGACGGCTGGTGACGACAATCTCGCGGTTACCGCGCTTAACGCGGCCAAAGGTCACCTCGCCGTCAATCTCGCTGACCACAGCGGGGTTAGACGGGTTGCGAGCCTCGAACAGCTCGGTGACACGGGGCAGACCGCCCGTGATGTCACCGGCACCACCCGACGATGTGCGCGGAATCTTGACAAATGTCTCGCCAGCAGACAGTTGCTCACCCTCATCAAAGAGCAGGTGTGCACCCACAGGCAGTGAGTAGGTCTTGATGACCTCGCCATTCTCGTCGACAAGTTGAGCCTCGGGAATGCGGGTGTGATCCTTGCTCTCGATGATGATTTTCTCACTGTTGCCCGATGTCTCGTCGACCTCGGTGCGATAGGTGATGCCATCCACCAGGTTGTTGAACCGCAGGGTGCCACCCACCTCACTGACGATGACGGCATTGAAGGGGTCCCACTCGGTGATCTTGTCGCCCTTCTTGACCTCAGCCCCGTTCTCGAAGTAGAGCTTCGAGCCATAGACGATGGTGCCCGATGTGAGCGGCAGACGGGTGTTGGCATCGATGATGCGCATCTCGGTCATGCGGCCGATGACGATGTCGACGTTGTCCTTGTTCTTGACCGTGCGCAACTCCTCAAGCTCGAGGATACCATCATACTTCGAAATCATCTGTGACTCGGCTGCTTGGTTGCTAGCCACACCACCGGCGTGGAACGTACGCAGGGTCAGCTGTGTACCCGGCTCACCGATCGACTGTGCGGCAATCACACCCACAGCCTCACCCTTCTGCACCATGCGGTGCGATGCCAGGTTGCGACCATAGCACTTGGCGCACACACCATGCTTAGCCTCGCAGGTGAGCACCGAACGAATCTCGACCGACTCGATGGGCGACTCGTTGATGCGGGCGGCTGCAGCATCGGTGATTTCCTCACCGGCCTGAACGATGACCTCGTTGGTAGTCGGGTCGATGACATCGTGCACCGACACGCGGCCCACAATGCGCTCGCCCAACGACGCGACAACGTCGTCCTTGTTTTTGACCTCGCGGCACACCAGTCCACGCAGGGTACCACAGTCCTCCTCGGTGATGACCACGTCGTGGGCCACGTCGACGAGACGGCGTGTGAGATAACCGGCATCGGCGGTCTTCAGAGCGGTGTCGGCAAGACCCTTGCGGGCACCGTGCGTCGAGATGAAGTACTCCAGCACCGACAGACCCTCCTTGAAGTTAGCAAGGATGGGGTTCTCGATAATTTGCTGTCCACCCTCGACACCCGACTTCTGCGGCTTGGCCATCAGACCACGCATACCAGAGAGCTGACGAATCTGGTCCTTCGAACCACGGGCACCCGAGTCAAGCATCATGTAGACCGAGTTGAAGCCCTGCTTGTCGGCCTTCATCTCTTCCATCAGCGTCGATGTCAGATGCTGATTGACGTTGGTCCACACGTCGATTACCTGGTTGTAGCGCTCGTTGTTGGTGATGAAGCCCATGTTATAGTCGTTGATGATCTGTTCGACTCGGGCATCACCCTCGGCGATATATTCCTGCTTCTTGGCAGGGATGAGCACGTCATCAAGGTTGAACGACAGTCCACCCTTGAAGGCCATGTAGTAACCCATGTTCTTAACATCATCCAAGAACTTGGCCGAACGAGGCACACCACAACGACGAATGACGTTGGTGATGATGTCGCGCAGCGACTTCTTGGAGATCAGCTCGTTGATGAATCCCATCTCGCGAGGCACACTGTTGTTGAACATAATGCGGCCCACCGAGGTCTTCTCGACAAGCTCGGTGTGCAGGTTGCCCTGCTCGTCGGCCACCTCGGTGCGCACCGAGATGATGGCGTTCATGGCCACGCGGCCCTCGTTATAGGCAATGATAGCCTCCTCTGGACCATAGAATTTGAGTCCCTCGCCCTTGTCGCCCTCGCGCAGTTTGGTGATGTAATACAGACCCAGAACCATGTCCTGCGAGGGCACGGTGATGGGTGCTCCATTGGCAGGGTTGAGGATGTTGTGCGGCTCAAGCATGAGCATCTGAGCCTCGACGATAGCCTCATTGCCCAGTGGCAAGTGCACAGCCATCTGGTCGCCGTCGAAGTCGGCATTGAATGCCGTACATGCCAGCGGGTGCAGCTGGATAGCCTTGCCCTCGATGAGCTTGGGCTGGAACGCCTGGATGCCCAGTCGGTGCAGCGTCGGTGCACGGTTGAGCAACACGGGGTGTCCCTTCATCACGTTCTCCAGAATATCCCACACGACAGGTTCCTTGCGGTCAACAATCTTCTTGGCGCTCTTGACCGTCTTGACAATGCCGCGCTCGATGAGCTTGCGGATGACAAAGGGTTTGTAAAGCTCGGCAGCCATGTCCTTGGGAATGCCGCACTCACCCATCCTCAGCTCAGGACCAACGACGATGACCGAACGTGCCGAATAGTCAACACGCTTACCGAGCAGGTTCTGGCGGAAGCGTCCTTGCTTTCCCTTGAGGCTGTCGCTGAGCGACTTGAGGGGTCGGTTGGCATCGCTCTTGACCGCGCTGGACTTGCGCGAGTTGTCGAGCAGCGAGTCTACTGCCTCCTGGAGCATGCGCTTCTCGTTGCGCAAGATGACCTCAGGAGCCTTGATCTCGATGAGTCGTTTGAGGCGGTTGTTGCGGATGATGACACGGCGATACAGGTCGTTGATGTCGCTCGTGGCAAATCGTCCACCGTCCAGCGGGATGAGCGGTCTCAGGTCGGGCGGGATGACCGGCAGCACCTTGAGCACCATCCACTCGGGCCTGTTGATGTTCTTGCTCGTGCGGAACGACTCGACCACCTGCAGGCGCTTCAACGCCTCGGTCTTGCGCTGCTGGCTGTTCTCCTTGTATGCCCGGTCGCGCAGCTGGTTGGCCAGCACATCCAGGTCAATCGAGGCCAGCAGGTCATAGATGGCCTCGGCACCCATCTTGGCGATGAACTTGTTGGGGTCATCGTCGTCAAGGCTGGCGTTTTCCTTGGGCACGTTCTCCATCACGGCCAGGTACTCGTCCTCGCTGAGCAGGTCCAGCTTCTCGAGTTCTCGCTCCTCCTTGTCGTTCTCCTTGATTTTCTGTCCGCCGGGATTGATGACCACATAGCGCTCATAGTAGATGACCGCGTCCAGCTTCTTGGTGGGCAGTCCCAGCAGGTAGCCAATCTTGTTGGGCAACGAGCGGAAGTACCAGATGTGAGCCACCGGCACGACGAGCTGGATGTGTCCGCTGCGCTCGCGGCGCACCTTCTTCTCAGTGACCTCCACACCACAGTGGTCGCACACGATGCCCTTGTAGCGGATGCGCTTGTACTTGCCGCAATGGCACTCATAGTCCTTTACCGGACCGAAGATGCGCTCGCAGAACAGTCCATCTCGCTCGGGCTTGTAGGTGCGATAGTTGATGGTCTCAGGCTTGAGCACCTCGCCGTAGGAGTTCTCCAGAATCTCGTCGGGCGAGGCCAGACTGATGGAGATACGCGAGAAGTTGCTCTTGATTTTAGTGTCTCTTCTAAAAGCCATATCTGTTGTTCGTAATGTGGAGTTATTATTCTAGTTTCACACTCAGGCACAGTCCGCGCAGCTCGTGCAGCAGCACGTTCAGTGACTCGGGAATGCCCGGATTGGGCATCGGGTCGCCCTTGACGATGGCCTCGTAGGCCTTGCTGCGTCCCACCACGTCGTCGCTCTTGACAGTGAGGATCTCTTGCAGCACATGCGAGGCGCCGAATGCCTCCAGTGCCCAGACCTCCATCTCACCGAAGCGCTGACCGCCGAACTGGGCTTTACCGCCCAATGGCTGCTGGGTGATGAGAGAGTACGGGCCGATGCTGCGTGCGTGCATCTTGTCCTCGACCATGTGGCCGAGTTTGAGGAAGTAGGTCACACCGACCGTCGCCTTCTGGTCGAACGGCTCGCCGGTGGCACCGTCATAGAGCTGTGTGCGACCGCCACGCGGCAGCCCGGCCTTGTCGGTCCACTCGTTGAGGTCGTCGAGCGAGGCACCATCGAAGATGGGTGTAGCGAACTTGACGTTCAGTTCCTTGCCTGCCCATCCCAGCACTGCCTCAAAGACCTGTCCCAGGTTCATGCGCGAGGGCACACCCAGCGGGTTCAGCACCAAGTCGACGGGTGTTCCGTCGGCCAGGAACGGCATGTCCTCCTGACGCACCACGCGCGAGACAATGCCCTTGTTGCCATGGCGTCCTGCCATCTTGTCGCCGACACCAATCTTGCGCTTCTTGGCCACATAGACCTTGGCCAGCTGCATGATGCCTGTGGGCAGCTCATCGCCCACCGAGATGTCGCCCTTCTTGCGCCGGAGCTGAGCCTCCATGCTCTTGCTCTTGTGCAGATAGTTCATGATGGTGGCGCGAATCATGTCGTTGATGCGCGTGTCGGTGGTCCATTTGCTCAGGTTGACCGACTCATAGTCCTCGATGGCTGCAAGCAGCTCGGGTGTGAACACCTGCCCCTTGGCCACCAGCTCGGTGTCCATGAAGTCTTTCACGCCGGCCGACTTGCGGTCCTTGGTCAGCACATTGAGTTTGTCGAGCAGCTGGCCGCGCAGTTCCTCCTGCATGGCGGCATACTCCTCTTCAAGCTTGGCAATCTGCGGGTCACCGCCACGGATGCGCTTCTTCACGGCGCGTGCATAGAGCTGAGTGCCCACGATGACACCCTTGAGCGACGGGTTGGCCTTGAGCGAAGCATCCTTGACATCGCCGGCCTTGTCGCCGAAGATGGCACGAAGCAACTTCTCCTCGGGTGTTGGGTCGCTCTCGCCCTTGGGCGTGATCTTGCCGATGAGGATATCACCAGGAATGATGTGCGCACCCACACGGATGATGCCGCGCTCGTCCAGGTCCTTGGTGGCGTCCTCGCTCACGTTGGGGATGTCGTTGGTCAGCTCCTCCATGCCTCGCTTGGTCTCGCGCACCTCCAGTGTGTATTCATCGACGTGCACCGATGTCAGGATGTCCTCGCGCACCATGCGCTCGTTGAGCACGATAGCGTCCTCATAGTTATATCCCTTCCAGGGCATGTAGGCCACCTTGAGGTTGCGCCCCAGTGCCAACTCTCCGTTCTCGGTCGAGTAGCCCTCGGTGAGCAGGTCGCCCTTCTTGACGCGCTGTCCACGGTCGCAGATGGGCCGCAGGTCGATGGTCGTGCTCTGGTTGGTCTTGCGGAACTTGGGCAGACGATATTCTCTCACCGGCTCGTCGAAACTCACAAACTGCTCGTCCTCGGTGCGGTCATAGCGGATGCGGATGACATCGGCATCGACATACTCGACCACTCCGGCACCCTCGGCCATGATTTGCGTGCGGCTGTCATAGGCCAGACGCTCCTCAATGCCTGTGCCCACGATGGGAGCCTCGCTGTGAATCAGCGGCACTGCCTGGCGCATCATGTTGGCGCCCATAAGTGCGCGGTTGGCATCATCGTGCTCCAGGAACGGAATCAGGGCGGCAGCAATCGAAGCAATCTGCTGCGGCGACACGTCCATCAGCTCGACACGGTCGGGCGACACGACAGGGAAGTCGGCATCCAGTCGCGCCTTGATGCGCGTGTCCTGGAAGTTGCCCTCGGTGTCAACCTCGGCATTACCCTGTGCGATGATGCGACCTTCCTCGGCCTCAGCAGTGAGATAGATGATGTCCTTGTTGTTCAAGTCGACCTTTGAGTCGTTCACCGGACGATAAGGAGTCTCGATGAAGCCAAGCTTGTTGATCTTGGCATAGACGCAGAGCGAAGAGATCAGACCGATGTTGGGACCCTCGGGGGTCTCAATCGGGCATAGACGTCCGTAGTGAGTGTAGTGCACGTCTCGCACCTCGAATCCGGCACGCTCGCGCGACAGACCGCCCGGGCCCAGTGCCGACATACGGCGCTTGTGCGTAATCTCGGCCAGCGGGTTGGTCTGGTCCATGAACTGCGACAGGGCATTGGTGCCGAAGAAGGTGTTGATCACCGACGAGATGGTCTTGGCATTAATCAGGTCGGTCGGGGTGAACACCTCATTGTCACGCACATTCATGCGCTCGCGGATGGTGCGGGCCATGCGGGCCAAGCCCACACCAAACTGGTTGTAAAGCTGCTCGCCCACCGTGCGGACACGGCGGTTGCTCAGGTGGTCGATGTCATCGACATCAGTCTTGCTGTTGATCAGGCCGATAAGATACTTGATGATCTCGATGATATCCTCCTTGGTGAGCACACGCACCTCCATCGAGGTCTCGAGCGACAACTTCTTGTTGATGCGGAAGCGCCCCACCTCACCCAGGTCGTAGCGTTTCTCACTGAAGAAGAGGTTGTTGATGACCTCGCGTGCGGTTGCATCATCGGGTGGCTCGGCATTGCGCAGCTGCCTGTAGATGTAGTTGACGGCCTCACGCTCACTGTTGCAAGTGTCCTTGCTGAGCGTGTTGTAAATAATCTGATACTCACTGATGTTGACATCCTCCTTGTGCAACAGGATGGTCTGCACACCACTCTCGAGGATGTCGTTGATGTTCTCCTCGCCAATGACAGTGTCGCGCTCGACGACCACCTCATTGCGCTCAATCGAGATCACCTCACCGGTACCCTCATCGACAAAGTCCTGGTTCCATGAGTGGAGCACGCGTGCGGCCATACGACGACCGATGCACTTCTTGAGGTTGGTCTTGTTGACCTTAATTTCCTCGGCCAGTCCAAAAATCTTGATGATGTCATTGTCAGTCTCAAGCCCTATGGCACGCAACAGTGTGGTCACCGGCAACTTCTTCTTGCGGTCGATGTAGGCATACATCACGTTGTTGATATCTGTGGCAAACTCAATCCAGGAGCCACGGAACGGGATGATGCGCGCCGAGTAGAGCTTCGTGCCGTTGGCATGCACGCTCTGCCCGAAGAACACACCGGGACTGCGGTGCAGCTGCGACACCACCACACGCTCAGCACCGTTGATGACAAAAGTTCCCTTGTCTGTCATATAGGGAATAGCCCCAAGATAGACACTCTGCACCTCGGTGGCAAAGTCCTCATGGTCGGGGTCGGTGCAATAGAGTTTGAGCTTGGCCTTGAGCGGGACACAATAGGTGAGTCCCCGCTCGAGACACTCGTCGATGGTGTAGCGCGGCGGGTCGATGTAATAATCAAGGAATTCGAGCACAAAGTTGTTGCGAGTGTCCGCAATGGGGAAATTCTCGCTGAACACTTTATAGAGTCCCTCGTTTTTTCGTTTCTCAGTGGGTGTATCCAGTTGCAGGAAGTCGCGGAACGACTGCAACTGCACGTCGAGGAAATCGGGATAAGGGTACGGATTCCTCACGCGTGCAAAATTGACACGTGGTTGCTTTGATACTGACATTGAAAGAATATATTAGTGAACTCGAAAAAAAGTAAAACGTGGAGACAGTGAGCGACTAGCATAGGGTCAACTCACACACCCTGCTCGCAATGCGCACATGGTGTGTGAGCCAACCTTCATGCTGGTCAAGCGATGTGTCGTGAAAATCAATGAATCGAAAATAAATCAGCGGATAATCATCTGGACACAAAAAGGTTAAGAATCGACACAACAAGGGGGATTCTTAACCTAGACACCTGATAGTCAGGCGTGATTATTTCAGTTCAATCTCAGCACCCAGAGCTTCCAGCTCATTCTTCAGACCCTCAGCGTCGGCCTTGGGCATGCCTTCCTTGACGGTGCCAGGAGCCTTGTCAACCAGATCCTTTGCCTCCTTCAGGCCAAGGCCAGTGAGCTCTTTCACCTTCTTGATCACCTGGAGCTTGTTGGCACCAGCAGCCTTGAGGACAACGTCGAACGAAGTCTTCTCCTCCTCGGCGGGAGCGGCACCTGCGGCGGGACCAGCAGCAACTGCAACAGCTGCAGCGGCGGGTTCGATACCATATTCTGTTTTCAGGATCTCAGCGAGTTCGTTAACTTCCTTGACTGTGAGATTAACCAACTGTTCTGCAAAAGCTTTCAAATCTGCCATTGTTGTATGATTTTAATTGTAATTGTTTCGTGATTATTTGTTTAGTCTTCTTTTTTTGATAATGTTTCAAGGATTCCGTGAATCTTGCCACCACCACTCTGCAGAGCGCTGATAACATTCTTGGCAGGCGACTGCAACAGAGCGACAACGTCGGCAATAAGCTCGTTCTTGCTCTTGAGGTTGCAAAGTGCCTCGAGATTCTCCTCACCGACAAACACAGTCTCTTCGACGTATGCGGCCTTGAATGCGGGGATGGTCTCCTTCTTCTTCCGGAAGTCCTTAATCAGTCGTGCAGGAGCATTGCCGGTGTTGCACAGCAGCAACGTGGTGCTTCCTGCCAGTGAACCATAGAGACCCGAGTAGTCGATGTCCGACTGCTCCATAGCCTTCTTCAACAGGGTGTTCTTGACGACCATCATCTTGATGCCGGCCTTGAAGGCAGCGCGACGCAAGTCGACTGTGCGCTCGGCATTGAGAGCGGTGGTCTCGGCCAGGTACACGACACTGTACTGCGACAGTGTGTCCTTGATTTTGTCAATCAATAAAGCCTTATCTTCTTTTCTCATCTTTGTCCAAAAATTTTAAAATGATTAAGCTTCAATCGACTTGGTATCAACCTTAATACCCTTGCTCATTGTGCTCGAAAGATAAATGCTCTTGATGTATGTACCCTTGGCAGCAGCGGGTTTCAGCTTGATCAGCGTCTGGATGAACGCGGTGGCGTTCTCACGGATCTGGTCGGGCGTGAACGAAACCTTGCCGATGCTAGTGTGTACAATACCACCCTTGTCGACCTTAAAGTCAATCTTACCCTGTTTCACTTCTTTCACAGCCTTAGCCACATCGGGCGTGACAGTGCCGCTCTTGGGGTTAGGCATCAGTCCACGAGGACCCAGCACACGACCCAGGGGGCCAATCTTGCCCATGATTTGGGGCTGCGTAATAATCACATCAACGTCGGTCCAACCGCCTTTGATTTTGTCAATATACTCGTCGAGACCCACGTAGTCGGCACCAGCCTCCTTGGCAGCAGCCTCCTGGTCGGGATTGCAGAGGACCAGGACACGCACCTGCTTTCCAGTTCCGTGCGGCAGCGAGACAACGCCACGCACCATCTGGTTGGCTTTGCGGGGGTCAACACCAAGACGTACGTCGATATCAGCTGAGGCATCAAACTTAGTGAAGGTGATTTCCTTCAGCAACGCTGCAGCTTCCGCAAGAGTGTAGACCTTCCCTGCTTCAATTTTCTCGGCGGCAATCTTTTGATTTTTTGTTAGTTTACCCATAATAATTGAAGATTAAATGTTTTCGGGGAATTCGCCCTTTACAGTGATACCCATACTTCTTGCTGTTCCGGCCACCATGCGCATAGCCGAGGCTAGTGTAAAACAGTTCAAATCAGGCATTTTGTCTTCAGCAATCTCCTTGACCTGGTCCCAAGTCACACTAGCCACCTTCTTGCGGTTGGGCTCGCCAGAGCCACCCTTGACCTTGGCTGCATCAAGCAGCTGCACGGGCACGGGCGAAGTCTTGACCACAAAGTCGAAGCTCTTGTCGGCATAGTAGGTGATCACCACAGGGAGCACCTTGCCGGCCTTGGCCTGGGTACGGGCATTGAATTGCTTGCAAAACTCCATGATGTTGATACCCTTAGAACCCAGAGCAGGTCCTACTGGCGGCGAAGGGTTTGCTGCTCCACCTTTAATCTGCAATTTGATCTGTCCAGCAATTTCTTTAGCCATTGTTTTTGTCTTTTATTTGGAATTAAAAACGACGCTATGTGCGCTCCAGTGTCGTAACATCACTGAAAGCTCACTCACGCTCGACTTGCGAATTATCCAGCTTGAGGGGTGTCTCACGACCGAAGACCTTGACCATCACGGTGAGCTCACGCTTCTCTCGGTTGACCTCCCGGATTTCGCCAATGAAGCCACTGAAAGGACCGTAGTTCACCTTGACGCTCTCGCCGACCATAAAGTCGTTGAGCACGTCCATGGTCTCGACCTCCTTCTCCTCAGCTTGACCAAGCATCTCGGCAATCTGCGACTCAGGCACAATGACAGGCTTCTTACCCGTCTCGCGTGTGCGCAGGAAGTCGATGACATTGGTCGTGTTTTGGAGAAAATTCTCAATCTCGCCCGTCAGAGAAGCCTGGACATAGACGTAACCGGAGAAGAGGATCCTCTCTTTGATCACCTTCTTGCCGTTGCGTGTAGCCAGGACTTTTTCGGTGGGAACCAACACCTGGGAAATGTGATTTCCATACTCGGCGACATTCTTGCACGTCGCCTCGAGCATTTCTTTCACTTTTAATTCTTTTCCCGATATGGTACGTAGGACGTACCACTGTTTCGCTGCTTCAGCCATTGTCCTCTGTTTGCTACCGATTGAAAATTAGTTGTACGTTTAGGGTCGTGCCAAGCTCTATACACTCTCGTGCATGCTACTCGTCCTGACCGTCAGGCGGTGGGGATGTTGTAGATGAGGTGCATGATCTGATTGATTGCCAGGTCGACAAGCCAAATCACAATCGCCATGATGATGGAAGCAACCATCACGATGACTGTGCTGTTGGCCAGCTCGCTCTTGCTGGGCCAAGAAACCTTATGAAGGAGTTCGTTATAAGATTCCTCGATATCCGTAAGTACTTTAAATTTCTTCATCTTGATTAAGTGTCAAAATTAGCACGGGAAGTAAGACTCGAACTCACGACCTACGGTTTTGGAGACCGTCGCTCTACCAACTGAGCTATTCCCGTAATAATAAAGTGCCGGCACGTTCACTCGGCGCGACGCGCCGGCACTTAAATATGTTAAGATGTTATTTGCCCAAAGATTAGGCGATGTCTTCAAGGATCTCGGTGATCTGGCCCGAACCGACGGTGCGGCCACCCTCACGGATTGCGAAACGCAGACCTGCGCTGCAAGCCACCGGAGTGATCAGGCTCACCTCAATTTCGACGTTGTCACCCGGCATTACCATCTCGATGCCCTCCGGCAACTTGATCTCGCCAGTCACATCCAGAGTGCGGATGTAGAACTGAGGACGATACTTGTTGTGGAACGGAGTGTGACGGCCACCCTCTTCCTTCTTCAGCACATAGATCGAGGCCTTGAAGTGATCGTGGGGCTTCACCATACCCGGATGGCAGATAACCATACCGCGCTTGATGGTCTTATAGTCGATACCGCGGAGCAGCAGACCTACGTTGTCGCCAGCCTCACCCTGGTCGAGCAGCTTGCGGAACATCTCAACGCCAGTGACCACCGACTTCATCTCGGCGCCCAGACCCATGATCTGAACCTCATCACCAACCTTGATGACACCCGTCTCGATACGACCGGTAGCCACAGTACCACGGCCAGTGATCGAGAAGACATCCTCGATAGGCATCAGGAAGGGCTTGTCGATATCGCGCGGAGGCAGAGGAATCCACTCATCCACAGCGTTCATCAGCTCGATCACGGTCTGCTCCCACTTGGGATCGCCCTGCAGGGCGCCCAGAGCCGAACCCTTGATCACGGGAGTGTTGTCGCCGTCGAAGTCATACTTGTTGAGCAGGTCACGGACATCCATCTCCACGAGCTCGATCATCTCCTCGTCAACATCGGGAGAGTCGCACTTGTTCAGGAAGATCACCAGACGGGGGACATTCACCTGACGGGCGAGCAGGATGTGCTCGGCAGTCTGAGGCATCACACCGTCGGTAGCGGCAACCACAACGATTGCACCGTCCATCTGAGCGGCACCAGTAACCATGTTCTTCACATAGTCGGCGTGGCCCGGGCAGTCAACGTGAGCATAGTGGCGGTTAGCGGTCTCATACTCGACATGAGCGGTGTTGATAGTGATACCGCGCTCCTTCTCCTCGGGAGCATTGTCGATCGAGTCGAACGAACGAACGCTGGAGGCATCAATGTTACCCTGCTTGGCAAGCACGGTGGTGATGGCTGCGGTCAAGGTGGTCTTACCGTGGTCAACGTGACCGATCGTACCGATGTTTACATGCGGCTTGGATCTTTCGAATTTCTCTTTTGCCATAACTTAGTTACTATTTTTGGAATAAATGTTTTGTTTCACACCACTGCATATTAGTCTTCGCCCCCAGTGAGCCGATTAACTCGCGATCATTGAGAGGCGAAGCGTCTGATATGTCATTGAGCCGATGGCGGGATTTGAACCCGCGACCTCTTCCTTACCAAGGAAGTGCTCTACCCCTGAGCTACATAGGCAATTCGTTCTTTGAGCGGAAGACGGGATTCAAACCCGCGGCCCTCAGCTTGGAAGGCTGATGCTCTATCGACTGAGCTACTTCCGCAAAATCTGTGGGTAGAGATGGATTCGAACCACCGAAGCGATGACGCAGCAGATTTACAGTCTGCCCCATTTGGCCACTCTGGAATCTACCCAACATGTCTGTTTGAGCCTCTTGTCGGATTCGAACCAACGACCCCGAGATTACAAATCACGTGCTCTGGCCAACTGAGCTAAAGAGGCAGTTGCTCACACGAGAACCGACAGGTTGAACTCGTTTTGCGGGTGCAAAGATACGGCCATTTTTTGAACCGGCAAAATTTTCGCAAGTTTTTTTTCAAAAAAAGTGTGTTTTTCCCCGATTTTAACGAACAGAAAAATTTACACCTTATTATATAGGCTCTTTTCCACAACAAAGCCCCGCCTCCCTGCTGGGCTGGCGGGGCCTGATGCCGGCTGAGCCAAGTTGTGGCTACTTGTCCTTGCGGGTTTTCTCGAGCTGGCGCTTTAGCGCGTCGACACACAGGTCGATGGCCTCCTCGAAGGTGTCAGCCGTCTTCGACGCGAACAAGTCGTCCTGCTGCGGCATGAGCAACTTGACCGAGGCTTCCTTGTTCATGGCCGTCTCGGGCTTGACGACCTTCAGGTTGACCTCTACGTTGTTAATCATCTCGTTGTGCTTGACCAGCTTCTCAACCTTCTTGTTGATGAACTGCTGCAACTTCTCGGTAGCATCGAAGTGAATGGCTTGGATCTTGACTTCCATATTAACCTCCTTTTTTAAGCGCCCGTGGATGGGCAAGTTTGTAATGTGATTTAAGTTCGCTGAGCGTGATGTGGGTGTAGACTTGTGTCGCGGCCAGCGACTCATGGCCCAGCAGCTCCTTGACACTAGCCAGGTCGGCTCCGTTGTTGAGCATCGCGCTGGCAAACGAGTGTCGCAGCACATGCGGGCTGAGCTTGTCGCCTCCGCCCACGCTCTGCAGCGCCGAGTGGACCACGCGGTAGACCAGCGCCGGATAGAGCGGCTTGCCGTCGCGACGGACAAAGAACAGGTCGGTCGCCCCAACCTGGGCGGTGCGCACTGCACGGTAACGCTCGACCCAGCATGCCAGCTCGTGGCCAAAGGGGACGATGCGATCCTTGTCGCGCTTGCCCCTCACTCGCAACTGACGCGACACCGTGTCGACCCAGCTGTCCTCAAGGCTCATCAACTCGGCACGGCGTATGCCGGTGGAGTAGAACATGAGCACCATCAGATGGTCGCGCACTGCCTCGAAGTCATCCATGTCAACCCCCTGGTCCAACAGGCTGTCCATGGCCTGCGGACGCACCACATGCGGCAGTTGCCTGGGCAATCGCGGCAACTCGATGTCGGCAGCGGGATTCTGGGATGACAGTCCCCGGCGCATCATCCAGCGATAGAACGCTCGCAGGGCCTGCACTTTGCGGCGCAAGGTGCGCGCACTGTCGCCCAGCGACGACCGCTGCACCAACCACGCTCTCACATCATTGACCGTGACCGACTGCCAGTCCAGTTTGCTGCCTCCACCCAGGCAGGCAGCAAACTGCTCGAGGTCGCTGCCATAGCTGCTCGCCGTCAGCTCCGAGCGGTTGAGTTCTACCCGCTGGTGTGTCAGAAACTGGATGATGGTCTGGTCATTCATTGTCAACGAGAGCGACTTTCATTTCGCTCGCAACGAAGATACGCACTTTTTCTGAATCTGCCAAATTTTGAGCAGGAAAAACGCCAAAAACAGGGAAAAATGCCCCAAAACGGCAACAAAAAGCCACCCTGCATGGTGCAAGATGGCTCTTTTTATCACACTCGGGGTGTCAATGGCGATTACTCCTCGGCATTGCGCAGCTGCTGCACATAGACAGCCTTCATCATCTTCTTGCGGTTGGTCACCGAGGGCTTCTGGAAGGCCTGGCGGGCACGCAGCTCCTTGACGATGCCGGTCTTCTCATATTTACGTTTGAACTTCTTCAAGGCGCGCTCGATGTTCTCGCCTTCCTTAACGGGTACGATAATCATAGTGTTGTGATTTTAATTGAGTTTGTTATGTTTATTTGATTTGTTATCATTCTAGCCGCTGGCAACCCACGCAGGACCCGGCCGTTGACCGACCCTGCCACGTCATGTTGTCGCGATGTGAGATTGTGAATTCCACCTTATTGGACTGGTGCCGCACGGTCAACTCCCGACCCTCGACACACCGACATGCGGCCAGGTAGACAGAGCCGCACCGATGGGTTATATGTTCAGTTACAGTCTTTTAACTAAAATTTCGCAAACCTCCTTTCAGTTTCACGGCTGCAAAGGTAATACAAATAATTGAAATACGAGAACAGAAAATTGATTTTTCCTCATTTTGTTTTGATTTTTTCTTGCTATTGGGGCATTGTAATAGTATCGTAACAGATTGTGTGGGGTGGGTGTGAGCGGGTGTTTGTAATTTTGCACAAAATTTTCAAACAACACGCTTAAATTACAGAATGGAAAGTCAAAGTTACTTGATGATATCGCTGAAGTTGATGGGTGCATTGGCACTACTCATCTATGGAATGAAAGTGATGAGCGAGGCCTTGCAGAAGATGACCGGTCCCCAGCTGCGCCATGTGCTGGGCGCGATGACCACCAACCGCTTCACGGGCATCATCACGGGCATGCTGCTCACGGTGGCCGTACAATCGTCGGCCGCGACGACAGTGATGACCGTGTCGTTTGTCAACGCCGGCCTGCTCACCCTAGCCCAGGCCATCAGCGTGATTATGGGTGCCAACATCGGCACAACACTATCGGCCTGGATTATGTCGGCCGGATTCTCGTTCAACATCTCCAGCATCGTGTGGCCGGCCTTCTTGCTGGGCATCCTGCTCATCCACATCAAGAGCAAGCGGCTGTTTGGCGACTTCCTGTTTGGTGTGGCATTCCTGTTCTTCGCCTTGGGTACCCTTTCGGTCACAGGCAAGGAACTGGACCTGGCGCACAACGCCGATGTGGTTCAGTTCTTCTCGTCGTTCGACTCGACGAGCTACCTGACCATCCTGCTGTTCCTGCTCATCGGCACCATCCTGACCATCATCGCGCAGTCGTCGGCGGCCATCATGGCCATCACCATGGTGCTGTGCACCAGTGGCGTGATGAGCATCTACCAGGGCATCGCCCTGGTCATGGGCGAGAATATCGGCACCACCCTGACGGCCAACCTGGCGGCACTGACCGGCAACACCCAAGCCCGCCGCGCTGCTCTGGCCCACCTGGTGTTCAACCTCTTCGGTGTGACCTGGGTGCTCTGCCTGTTCTTCCCGTTTGTCGATTTCGCCTGCTCGCTGGTGGGTCTTGATCCGAACGCCGACACGCAGAGTGCGGTCAAGTTATCCTTTGCGCTGGCCGCGTTCCACTCGCTGTTCAACGTGTCCAACACCCTCATCCTGATGTGGTTCATCCCGCAGATAGAGCGGCTGTGCTGCTGGATCATCAAGGGCAAGACCAAGCCCGAAGACGAGGAGTTCCGGCTGCAATATATACAAGGTGGCATCATGCGCACGCCCGAGATTTCGGTGCTGCAGGCACAGAAGGAGATTACCGTGTTCACCGAGCGCATGCAGGCTATGCTGGGCATGGTGCGCGGCATGGTCAACGAGCAGGACAGCAAGAAGTTTGACGAGACCTACCAGCGCGTGGTCAAATATGAGGAGATGTCCGACAACATGGAGATTGAGATAGCCCGCTACTTGGAGCAGGTGAGTACGGCTCACTTGAGCGACGACACCAAGGTGAAAATCCGCAACATGATGCGCGAGATTGGCGAGCTGGAGAGCATCGGCGACTCGTGCTTCAACCTGGCTCGCACGCTCAAGCGCCGCCGCCAGCAGTCCGACGGCTTCGGCGACGACCTGCAGCAGCACCTGGAGCTGATGCTCGACCTGTGCGACAACGCCATGAGCCAGATGACCCGCATCATGGAGGGTCCGAAGGAGGATTTCTCGATCAGCGACAGCTATGCCATCGAGGCCGACATCGACCGCACGTGCCAGGAGCTGCTCGACCGCAACCTGCTCGATGTCAACGAGCACGTCTACGACTACGGTCTGGGCACAATCTATGTGGCTCTGATCAAGGAGTGCGAGAAGCTGGGCGACTATATCATCAATGTTGTCGAGGCACGCTATAACATCAAGTAACGGGTAACGTGAGTCAGGCTGTAGTGCCCTTCTCAATTTTCAATTTTCAAATAAAAAGACTAACTTTGCGGCATGAAACGGATATTGGTTGTTGATGACGAACGCGACCTGCGCGAAATTCTGCGGGTCAACCTGGAGTTGGCGGGATATCTAGTGGACACCGCCGGCTCGGCCGAGGCTGCCCTGGAGCAAGACCTGGGTGAGTATGACTTGTTGTTGCTAGACGTGATGATGGAGGGCATGTCGGGCTTTGAGATGGCTCGCCGTCTCAAGTCCGCACCAGCCACAGCCCATCTGCCCATCATCTTCATCACCGCCAAGGACACCGAGGACGATGTGCTGCGAGGATTCGGTCTGGGCGGCGATGACTACATCACCAAGCCCTTCTCGCTGCGCGAAGCCATGGCTCGCATCCGCGCTGTGCTGGCCCGTTCGGTGTCGACCAGTGCGGCCAAGAACGAGCTTCGCCACGAGGGTCTGGTGCTGAACACCACCCACCAGACCGTGACAGCCGACGGCTCGCCCCTGGCCCTGACCAAGACCGAATTTGATCTGCTGAGCTTGCTCATGCGCGAGCGCGGCCATGTGTTGTCGCGCAGCCAGCTCATCCGCCGCGCGTGGCCCGAAGGGGTGGTAGTGACCGACCGTGCGGTCGATGTCAACATCACTCGCCTGCGCAAGAAGTTGGGCGATTATGCCCGCTGCATCGTCTCACGCCCGGGCTTCGGATATATGTTCGACGCATGAAGAAGCTGAGCGAGGGGCGCAAGATGTTTATCAGTGTGATGGCGATTTTCGCCGTCTATGCCACGGTGTTTGTCGTGTTTGAGGACTTCGACCGTCACGGCATGCCACAGATTGACTCCAGAGACCTGCACTTGCTTGCCTTTGCCGCAGTGACGATGGTAGTGCTCGCCGTGGTGCTCTACCGCTATGCCCACCGCATGGATGAGCGCATCCGCCGCGAGCAGGACCTCAAGCAGACCGAGACCCGCCGCCAGATGACCCAGAACATCTCGCACGAGCTGAAGACCCCCGTGGCCAGCATCTTGGGTCTGACCGAGACCATCCTCGACAACCCTCAGCTCACCGACGAACAGAAGTTAGAGTTTGTCCACCGCACCCACGCCCAGGCTCAACGCCTGTCGCACCTGCTGCAAGACATCAGCACGCTCAACCGAATGGACTATGCCTCGCAGCAGCTCGAGAGTTCACCTGTCGACGTCTCGCAGCTGGTGGCCGACATCATCTATGAGTCGGACATGACTTGCGACAAGCGCCAGCTCACGGTCAACAACCAGCTGCCCGACATCCTGGTCATCAAGGGCAACCGCCAGCTGCTCTACAGCATCTTCCGCAACCTGATGGACAACGCCATCAACTATGCCGGTGAGGGAGCCATCATCAGCATCAGTGCCGTCGAGACGACCCGGCACTGGCGGTTCAGCTTCAGCGACACCGGCCAGGGCATCCCTGCCGAGCACCTGCCCCACATCTTCGAGCGCTTCTACCGCGTGGACAAGGGCCGCAGCCGCTCGCTGGGCGGCACTGGGCTGGGGCTGGCCATCGTCAAGAACGCCGTGCTGCACCATGGCGGTGCCATCCGCGCCCTGAAGAACCAGGCTGGTGGCCTCACCATCGAGTTCACCCTCCACAAGTGACCTCCATCAGACAGAAGAGCAGAAGAACAAAAAAGCTAGAATCAACTTGCACAAAATAACATTTTTTGCTTAACTTTGCAGCATCAATCGGACGAATTGTTTCACTTTTTAACGACTTTAAAACAATATTAAACGATGAGGAGGATAGCCATAATAGGTGTGGTGCTGGTGTGCGCGCTGGCTGTGGTGGCCGATGAAGTGACCTTCATGTCCAACCGCCGCCAGTGGGAGAAACTGTCCACCGCCACCTTGATGCAGATGGGTAATGACTTCATGAATGTCAAGGAGTTGCCCGACAGTGGCATGCTCTGCTACTCGCTCATCGCCAATCGCTATAATGAGAACCTCAAGGGCGAGGAACTGAAGTGCTGCATCCGTGCCACGTGCTACCTTGGAACCATCCATCGCACATATTTCAACAACCAGCCCGAGGCCTATAAGCAGATTCTGAAAGCCAAAGACCTGGCCGAGAAGCATCACTATGATGAGTTTGTCATCAACATCTTGATGGAACTGGGAAACCTGAACTGGCGACAAAACGGATTGCTTCATGACACCAACTTGGCAAAGGAGGCGACAGACTATCACAAGGCCGCATTCTGGAAAGCCGTTGAGACACACTCGTACAGATTCTTGCCCGTGGTCATGACCAACCTCAATTTCGTTGCCTTTTGCAGGAGAGATTTCACCATCTCGGCAAAAGAGCGAGCCACCTATAAAAGCCTTCATCTTCCCGACACGACCGACCTTAAACCCATAGCCGACCCCATCACCGAGGGGGTGGAGTTATTAGACCAGGGGAAATACCAACAGGCACTGGACATCTTCAGAAATGCGACGGTCGAGCACCTGAACACCGGCCCTAAAAACAAAGCCTTCCTGCAAGTCATGCTCTATGAGTATATCTACTACACACAGTTGAAGTTGGGCCGAACTGCTGACGCGTTGAACACTCTGAAGCAAACACAAAGGCTGATTAGAGATGAGTGCCCAGAATTTGTGGCAGATATTTATGGCCAATATGCCGAGTTCTACCGTCTTCAGGGCAACCAGGACATGGCCAAAGAATATGAGCTGATGTCGTGGCGCAGTTCAGACAGCATTGCCCAAGCCAGCCAAGCCAACAGTGTGGATAAAGCGGGCTTCCTCTACGAGCTGGACAAGATGAATGAGGAACAGAAGGCCCTGACCCTCAAGCAACAACATGACCGACAAATGTTGTGGGTGGTGAGTGGTTTCCTGGCATTGGCACTGGGGTTGATTGTCCTGCTGGCCATCAATCGTGGACTCATCAAGCAGAAGAACAAAGTCCTTTATGAGAATAATATGGCGTTGCTGGCGGCTGAGGATGAGCGACGCCGACAAGCCGAACAAGAGGAACAAGCCCGCATCGAGGCCGATGCGGCGAAGTATTGTGCCATTCGCATGGACGAGCAGTCAACCGAGGAATTGTGGCAAAACATCATCCATGTGATGGAGTACTCGCAAGAGATTTATGACGAGAACTTCAGCGTGGCTCGGCTGGCCGAGCTCATCGGGGCGAAGCAAAATTACGTGTCGCAGGCCATCAACCAGCAGCCTGGCTGGACCTTCCCCACCCTGCTGGCGCACTACCGCATCCGCGAGGCGTGCCGCCGCATGAATGACACCGCCCGCTACGGCAACTACACCGTCGAGGGACTAGGGCAGAGCGTGGGATTCACCAGCCGTAGTTATTTTGTCAAACTCTTCAAGAAACACACCGGCCTTACCCCCTCGGACTACATGAAGCAGAGACGGTGATCCTTTTACACATTCATCAGTGCATTGCCCAGATTGTGAAGCCCCTGTTTAATCAATGCGACCCGCGCTGCACTAGGCTTCTTGGAACCATTCACATAGTTTGACAACAAGGTGTAGTTGATTCCGATGTATTGCGCAACTTGCTTGACATTTAACTGCGGAAATAGACGGAACGCCATCGCGACTTCGTTGTCCTCACATTTGTCAGGCTCAAAGAAACTGGACACATGGATGTCTTCGTCAATGTTATCCCACCTCAATGCTTCGCCCTCATGGACGATGCGGAAGTCAGCGCGTTCGGCATTGGTTGCATTCAGCAATAGTGGAAAATCGACCAGTGAACGGCTCAGTGTCTCGCCATTGTCTAACTTGGCATAAATACGCCCATCCTTAAACCATACGTCAACAATTCGTCCCATAGTTATCCTTTTTTAAAATACTCTTTCCAACCAGCGATAAACTCTTCACGGTATAATTCGGCCAATCCAAGGGCTTTCTTTTGTGCAAAGGTAGGTATATTTTTCTACACCTCCAATTTTTTTGAAGAATTATTTACTATGGTACCTTTATCTGCTCCATTTGAATGAAAGAAGACACAAGAACAAAAACTCGTGTTACCCATGATTAAAAAAATCTGCGCAATCTGCGTGAGGTGCCCCCTACTGTTATTGGTTGAAATCGTGTGAAATCGCGTGGCGGTGTGTGATTTTAGAAAATCGCACACAGTGACACGTCATTTGCTTGGTGGTGTGGCGGTGGCAGGTGTAACTTTGCGGTGACAATTTAATTATTCACCGTCAAAAACCGTAAAGTTATGACAACAAAACTACTACTACGCACCGCCGCGCTCAGCTGCGCGCTGTTGCTGTGCTTCACCTCGCTGGCCCAGGTGGAGTTCCAACCCTATTGCGTGCACTATGACTGCACGGCCGTGGGCGTCCAGTCGCCCAACGTGACGCGCTATTCCAGCTCCAGCTATCCCGAGACCAACCTGGAGCAGCTGCGCCAACTGGCCCAGAAGGCCAAGGCCAAAGCCAAGGCCGGGGAGGCCATGTGTACCATTACGCTCAACATGGAGTATGACCCAGAAGTGTATGAGGCGCCATTCATCGCTTACATTTTTGATGATGTCGACATGGTCGGTGTAGCCTTTGACAACGGGCAAGGATCACTGCAAGGACAAGTTCCACAAGGAGTCTACGACATCGTTTCATGCTTTACAACTGAGGATCACTCGCAATACTATGTGATATTTGAGCAACAGCAAGTGAAAAATGACTTGACCCTCACACTCGACCCTACAGTATGCACCAACAGCATCACTGTGAACAACTATGGTCCGGACGGCGAGCTGCTGAAGCTCGGCCTGGGGCACTATGATGACGACGGGCAATTTATCGTGGACGAAGAGGGCGACTATCTCCACATCGATGTCGATAACCAACTCGGTCGAAAAGGGTTAGGAACCCTTTATTCTTGCAGTGTGGGGGGAAGTGGCCCCCAGCTGGATGAAGAAAGCCGCACAAGCCCACTGGGTTTTCATGTGAATGATGTCAGCGACCGCTTCTATTTCCAACAGGTGAGAGTAATGCACTCTGAGGACTTAACCAAGTCATACGTCTGTTATTGCGGCACCGACAATCTGACGACCAGTGTTGTTGAGAACAACCCCAACAATTATGTGCAGCAAGTCTATGACTTCAAATATACTTCTCGTGGCCGTGAACAGATTGGTTACGGCATCTCGGATATCCTCTGGAGAATCAGTAAAAAAGTTGCTGCTTATAGCTCTAGAGGTGTAAGTACCAGTGCGGCAAAATTAGGCGAAGTCTTTACCCATGAGGTGTGGGCAAACATTCCGGAAACAAACCCATACTACCCCGATGAGCACTTTGTGCTGCAACTATATGGTCAGGACTATGGGGATGTGGAAACCGTGACATTTGGTGAATGGGTGTTTGACGTGGTGAATCCCACAGCATGGATTGTCGGGCCTGCAATGCGCGTCAATAATGGCCAAAAAGAATCCATCAACATTGGGCATCATGAATATGGTAATATGATTATTCCCAACTTTTTGTATGGTGTCAGGTATGATAGCAACATTCTCCCCCCGCAACTGCTCCCTTCACCCACAGCATTGACTTATCCCACCGAGCTGTCCGAGGGTCTGATCAACGACAACTGCCCCATCAATGCGCTCAAGGTGACTTCGTATGTTAACGAGAATGACAACATGGTTTATCTTCAGCTACCCACCAACTACTTCGTTGGTCGCCATGGCGAGGCTTACTGTTGCCAGGACGGCACGACCATGACCGCCAAATTCAGGGGAAATGAGATAGACATGGAAACCTTCGCTCCCGATGGGCTGGGCACTTACGAGTTCACGGTCGACAACCCCATTGTCGAGGTGGACGGCCTGCCCGGCCATAACACCACCACAGCCTTTTTGGACCAGAACCAGGAAGACATGAACCCGCCCAGCCTCGAGATGCTGCACTTCAAGAATGCCGCGGGCAAGGTGACCGACCGCTTTGCCACGGCGGCCGACGGCACGATGGAGTTCTATGCCAGCGACTTTGACTACGTCTACTATCCCGAGCTATGGAACGGTGTGTATGAGTGCCAGCCCGTGGAGGTGACAGTGGAATATGCGCCATACGGCACCGAGGAGTGGACTGAGTTGGCCGTTGAGGAGATTCCCGAGTACTATCAGGAGCCGGGTTGGGGTTACTTCTACCGCGGCTCGCTGGCTGGCGTGACAGGACAGGGCCTGAACGGTTGGTTCGACCTGCGCTTCCGCCTGCACGACGCTTCGGGCAACTGGATGGATCAGGTGGTGAGCCCCGCCTTCCGCATCGATGACCAGGCCTACTCCAGCGTGGCGACTGTCGGCAGCGACGATGCCCGCGAGGTGGCACGCTACAACCTGGCTGGCCAGCGAATTGATGCCAACACTCCAGGTGTCGCTATCATTCGCATGAGCGACGGCACCGCCCGCAAGGTGATTCAGTAAGCAGTAAGCCCGCTAAATCCCCCTGAAGGGGGGACTTGAAGTGTGGCTTCAACAATTCATAATCTCATGCAGATTTTGCCAATCTGACAGATTTCACATCTGCCTCATCAGCAAAATCTGCATGAAACTTATTTCACGCAAATTGCAGAAGTTTTGTGATGCAGTATCGCTCTATCATAGATGTAACAATCTTGTTCCTAGGCGCAAAGGTACACAATTTGTTTCAAAATTTGGGTATATTAAGCACAAAAATGTTTCAAAATTTGGGTATATTAGGCAAAAAATTGTATCAGATTTCGGGTTTGTCGATAATATAAATGACAATCAGTGACTCGAAAGGAGATTGTCTCACGTGGATTGCGCGGAAAGAAAATCAGCCTGGCCGTGGTGGCCAGGCTGATTTGTGCATTAAGCATTAGGCAAGGGCTTGGCACTTGGTGCGGAGCCAGGCGGCCTCGTCAGTGTCGAGCAGGGGGGTGAGGCGGTCAACGACCATCTGGTGGTAGGCGTTGATCTGGTCTACCTCCTCCTGGGTGAGCATCGCGCGGTCGATGAGCGAGAGGTCGTAGGGGTAGAGCGTGAGCGGCTCAAACTCGAGGAAACGGCCGAACTCCTCGGTCTGCTTGCCCTCGATGACGAGCAACAGGTTCTCGGTGCGGATGCCATAGCGACCGGCTTTGTAGAGGCCCGGCTCATTACTGACAATCATGCCCGGCTCCAGGGCATTGGGGTTCTGCTCGACACGGATGCTGTGCGGCCCCTCGTGGCAACTGAGGAAGTGCCCCACCCCATGGCCGGTGCCGTGCCAGTAGGTCATGCCCTCTTGCCACAGCGGCATGCGCGCCAGCACGTCGAGATTGACACCACAGGTGCCCACAGGGAACTTGGCACGCTGCAATGCCAGATGCCCCTTGAGTACCAGGGTGTAGTCGTGACGCTCGTCATCGGTGGGATTGCCCAACGAGACCGTGCGGGTGATGTCGGTAGTACCGTCCAGGTATTGCCCGCCGGAGTCGACCAGCAGCAGCCCATCGGCATGCAGGGTGGCCGCGCTCTGCTCGTCGGCCTCATAGTGAACGATGGCTCCATGCTCCTTGTAGCCACAAATCATGGCAAAGCTGTCGCCGCGGTAGTTCTCGCCACGGGCACGCTCTTGCTGACCGCGTGTCCACACATCCACCTCGTTGATGGTGCCGCTGGCGGCATTCTGCTCCACCCAGCGGAACAGGCGCACCAATGCGGCCCCGTCACGCTCCATGGCGCGGCGCGTGCCGGCAATCTGCGCCTCGTTTTTGATGGCCTTGAGCAGGGCGATGGGCGATGGCACATAGACCTTCTGGCACTCCAGGGCGTTGGCCAGCGTGTCGCTCACCTTGTTGGGGTCGACGAGCACCACATCGTGCTGGCGACGCTCCAAGTAGCGCACCACATCATCGTAGTCGCGCACACGGACACCATACTTCTTAAGATGTGCGGCCAGCTCGTTGGTCACCTTCTTCTCGTCGATGAAGAGCGAAGTGTCTTTCTCGCTGACGTAGGCATGCGCAATGGCCACCGGTGTGAAGTCGACATCCGAGCCACGCATGTTGAATAACCAAGCAATCTCGTCGAGGGCACTGATGAGCATAGCATCGGCACCGTTGAGCTCGAGCGAGGCGATGAGCCGCTGCAGCTTGTGGTCGACGGTCTCACCGGCCAGGGCCTCGTCGTGGACGTAGGCCTCGCCCATGGGACGCGCGGGCCGGTCGGTCCAGATGCGGTCGGCCGGAGCAAAGTCCGAGGCCATCATGAAGCCGTTCTCGCCACAGAAGCGCTCCAGACGGCTTGCCTCGACCGCCGAGAACAGGCGACCGTCAATGCCGATGACCGCTTCGTCGCCAAGGTTCTGGACGAGCCAGTCCTCGCGGGTGAGGTCGGGCGTGTCGCCATTCTCGCGCATGAGGACAAAGCCGCTGTCAGCCAGTTGTTGCTCGGCCTGCAAGAAATAGCGCGAGTCGGTCCAGAGTCCCGCCTTATCCATAGTGACGACCGCTGTGCCGTTGCTGCCTGTGAAGCCCGAGAGCCAGTCGCGGAACTTCCAGTGGTCGCTGATATATTCACTCTGATGGGGGTCGGTGCCGGGGATAATGACGGCATCGACGTGCACGCGGGCCATCTCCTGCCGCAGTGCTTCGAGGTGGTTTTTTAATTCATAATTCATAATTCATAATTTATAAATCATCATTCATAAGCCATGATTCATGTTTTATAATCCTTTGGTTTCACACTGTGCATGGTGAGGGACTACATCAGCGCAGGGCATCGGGGATTCGGACGGGGCTGTTGGGATTGAAGCCTGCCGGTACGGGTCCCTGCCCCTGCTGAAAGTCGGGCAGGTGACTGCCATAGCCATTGCCGCTCTTTGACCTTCCGAACACGTTGTCCAGAATCTGATAGAGTAGTCCTCCCACATCCAGACTCAATGGCTGTCCCATGACATTGACCGTAGGGGCGATAATGGGCACCGTCTTCCACTGCCTCAAGTAGGGGTCGTAATAGCGTTGCGCCCCCACGTCCAGGCTCACTTGCTCACTCATCTTGATGCCCAGAGTGCCGCCATAACGTGTGTCCTGCATGTAGGGCATCGCAGCCACACTGCCAATCATCGGGTTGCGATAATACTGCCCGAAGGCGTTGAGCATGAGCCGGTCATTGAGTCTGTAACTGGCATTGCCATAGACCCCAAAGCTGTTCCAGGCCTCATTGCCGAAGTGGTACTTATTGCCACTGAGACCGGCAGTGACCACCAGGCGTTCGCCGAGTGGCTGCGTGAACGACACATTGGCACTGCCCACGTTGCCCAGCCCAGGCATGGCGGTGTAACTGCCGGCCCCAGCCAGATAGCCAGTGCCCACAGTGGCAATCACCCCTGCCGACGACCAGTTGCGGCTATATGGGTCCATCACAAAATTGAAGTCGCGCACACTGTGCAAGGGGAAACTATAGCCCCGGTTCAGACCCATGGAGCCATACAGTCGCAGCGAGTCGGCCAGCTGAGCCGTGCGCCAGTCCAGCCGGATGGGCTCGGTCAGGTCAGGTTTAGTGAACAGACCGGGGCCGGGTGTGGGCAATTGTGGCGTGATGGGTTGCATGAAGCGCTCAGTCAGGCCACGCGTGTCCAACTCCAGGTGAATGGGAGCATTCTCCTGCCCCCACCCTGTCATGGCGATGACCACCATCGCTGCTATGAGCGTTTGCTTCTTCATCCATTGACTGCCACGGCCAAACCGAGACACACAAAACAGATATTAATCCTCCTTGTCGTACCAGGTAGAGTACATCAGATAGTTGTGGGCTATCTTGACGTTGATCTCGCTGGCCTGAGCCGGGTCGACCATCTTCTTGAACTTGGCGGGACTGCCGGCCCACAGCTCATGGGGGCCAATCTTGGTGCCACCCAGCACCACACTGCCAGCCGCCACAATGGCCCCCTCGCCCACCTCGGCGTGGTCGAGGATGATGCTGCCCATGCCGATGAGTGCCATGTCGCCAATCTTGGCGCCATGCACCACCACGTTGTGCCCGATAGACACATCGTTGCCAATCTCGGTCACCGATTTCTCATACAGGGTGTGAATCACCGCATTGTCCTGAATGTTGACACGGTCGCCAATGGTGATGGTGTTGACATCGCCGCGGAGCACCGCGCCAAACCAGATGCTGCAGCCCTCGCCCATGGTCACATCGCCCACGACGACGGCATTGTCGGCGAGAAAGCAGTTCTCGCCCATTTTTGGCTCAAAGCCACGAACTTTCTTGATAATTGCCACTTTTCTTGAATTGAAAAATTGAAGATTGAGAATTGGAGCCGTGATGTTCAGCCTATCGAACCATTTCAAGCAATTCCCAACTCTTAACTATTAATTTTAAACTATATACTACTTGAAGGGGATGGGCTGGCCGATGCAGGCATCGGGAGCCTGGATATGGAGCATGGCGGCAATGGTGGGCGCGATGTCGACCATGCCATTGCGCTCGATTCGCTCGCCGTGCGGCACGTGCCAGCCATAGAACAGCAGTGGAATGTGCGAGTCGCTCTGGTTCCAAGTGCCGTGAGTACTGCCCTTGCCGCTGTGCGAGCCCGAATATACCCCCGTCACCGGGATGACGTACAGCTCGCCGCAACGCTTGGGATAATATCCCTTGACCACACGGTCGACCACCTCGCGCGGAATGCCGCGGTCGTAAGGATGCTCGCAGTCGATGACCCACGAGATACAGTCGTCGCTCTCAACCAGCTCAATGATGGTGCGCTTGACTGCCTCGCGGTCGGCTCGTGCCGCTGCAATGGCCTCATTGTCCAGAAACCAGTTGTAGCCCATGTGCGCCTTGATGACCTTGTCGATGCCAAACCGTCTCTTGACCTCCTCGTTGACCTTCTTCTCAAACGACGTGTTGCCCATCGTTCCGGTGGGCAGATGGTGCTCGCTCATATATTTATAGTTGTGCGTGGCTCCATGGTCGGCGGTGAGGAAGAGCAGATAGTTGCCCTTGCCCACCTTCTGGTCCAGGCTGTTGAGCAGTCGGGCCATGTCGATGTCAAGCTGGTCGTAGATACTGTCGAGCTGCAGCGAGCGTGTGCTCCAGGTGTGCCCAACATAGTCAGTGGTCGAGATGCTGATGGCCAGCAAGTCGGGCACCTCGTCTTGTCCCAGTCGCTCGCCGTCGATGGCGGCCAGTGCCATGTCGATGGTCATGGTCACGCCATTGCGGTTGTTCCACAGGTCGTAGTCGGTCATGGTGCGCTTGTTGCGCTTGTTGAACTGTTCGACCCATTGCGGCAGCCTGTCGCAATAGTATGTGCTGGTGACGAATCCCGGCACCTTGCTGTCGTACCAGTAGGCTCCATTGGCGGCATGTCCAGCCGGCAGGATGGCGGCGCGATCCTTGAGCGAGACACCCACCACGCGTGCCTTCATGTTAGTGGCCAGACGCAACTCGTCGCCCAACGTGGTGACCAGCAAGTTGCGCGGCGAGGCTTGTCCGACCTTGGTGGTAGTACCCACGCTCTTGACTTTACTGTCCTGCACACTGGCGACAGCCTTGCCATGCACCATCATGGTGTTGCCGACAATGCCGTTGAAAGCCGGTGTGGTGCCGGTGTAGACACACGAGTGCCCACAAGCGGTGAAGGTGGGCACATAGTCGATGATGGTGTTGGCGCACGAATATCCCTCGCGCAACAGGCGGCGCATGCCGTCGCTGCGCCACATCTGATTGTAAGTGTAGAGGTAGTCCCATCGCATCTGGTCGACAACGATGCCCACCACCAGTCTGGGCCGGTCGATGGCACTCTGAGCGTGCGATGATGCCATGCCCAACAGGGCCAGCAGAAGCAAAGCAAATTTCTTCATCTCATCTTGTTTTTTGAGGTGTTGTGCTGCCGGTGAGCGAGACCGCGTCTCGCCATACAACGACGTGCCGCAACACACTATTAACTATCAAAAATTATTAACTATTAACTTTTAACTATTAACTACCGCGTGGTTCCGCGTATGACGAGGCGGGTGCGGACGATGCGCTTCTGGGCATGGTCGGTGGGCAGTGTTCCCTCGACCAGACCGATGAGAATGTCGACCGCCTCTCGCCCCACCTCCAGTCCGTTCTGCTCAACCGAGGTCAGCTGCGGGTCGCACGCGGTGGCCTGGTTGTCGCTCGAAAAGCCGCAGATCATCAGTTCCTCCGGCACGCGCAGCCCCATGCGTTTGGCCGTGTAGAGTATGCCTACCGCCGTCTCGTCGTTGACGGCAAAGAAAGCGTCCGGCCGATTGTCCATCTCTAGCATCATGGGGGTGATGAGCTCGGCGTCGCTACGGTTGTCGCACAGCTTGATGAGTTGTCCATCGGGCTGCAAGCCGTGCTTGTAGAGTGCGTCCTTGTAGCCATTGAGACGGTTGACGGCAATCTCCAGGTTGAGCGATGCGCCATAGTAGGCTATACGCCGGCAGCCGCGCTCAATCAGGTATGACACCGCCTTGAAGGCTCCCTTGTAGTCATCGACCACCACCCGGTTGGCATTGATGGCCGGGCAGATGCGGTCGTAGAACACGAGGGGCATGCGATGCTCGACCAGATGCACAAAGTGGTCGTAGTGCACGGTGTGCTTGCTCTGTGCGACGATGACACCGCACACCCGGTTGCGATAGAAGTCGTCGCACAGCTGCGCCTCCCGTGCCTCGTCCTCGCCGCTGCTGGCCACCAACAGACGGTAGCCCCGGCTCGACGCCTCGTGCTCGATGCCAGCCAGCACCGTGGCGAAGTAGTAGTGCACAAACTCCGGCACGATGACACCGATGACCTTGATGGGTGCTCGCCGGCTGTTGCGCAACGTCTCGGCCACGATGTTGGGCCTGAAATTATGGTCGCGCGCAAAGCGCTGAATCTCTTCGCGCCGCTGCTTGCTGATGCTGGGACTGTCGCGCAAGGCGCGTGACACAGTGGCTACCGACACGCCGAGCATGCGTGCCAGGTCCTTCATCGTCAACGGTAGGCCTTGCATTGGATCTTGTTCCATAATCAGTTGCACATTGGTTACAACCCCACAAAATTAGTAAGTATCTTGCAATTGCGCAAACGATTGCACGACATCTGCACATTTTTTAACAATAAAAACACCTTTTTAATACAAACGAAATTCTAATTTTGCGTGTTCTTTAGCATACTTTGCACAGCTTAACGACAAGAATAACAACAACATAACTTTAACATCAAACAAATGAAGAAGCAGGTAACATTACGAATTCCCACAAGAATTCTAGCCTTTGTGATGGGACTCTTCCTGTCACTGGGAGCCTATTCACAGATTACTGTGCAGGGCCTTGTCAAGGATGCTACTGGCGAGGGTGTGATCGGTGCCTCGATCCGTGTCGTGGGCACGTCGATAGGCACCGTGACCGACTTCGACGGCAACTTTGAGTTGCAGAACGTACCGTCGGGCGCCACGCTCCAAGTGTCATCAATCGGCTACATCACCCAGGAGGTGGTGGCCGCCCCGCAGATGGTCATCGAGCTGCAGGACAACACCACCACGCTCAACGAGGTGGTTGTCATCGGCTATGGTGTGGCCAAGAAGAGCGACCTCACCGGCAGTGTGACCGCCATGCGCCCCGATGCCAAGAACAAGGGCGTTGTGGTGAGCGTTCAGGATCAGTTGGCCGGTAAGATTGCCGGTGTGAACGTCACCAGCGGCGGCGGTACGCCCGGTGGTGGTGCCACCATCCGCATCCGTGGCGGTTCGTCGCTGAACGCCAGCAACGACCCGCTCATCGTCATCGACGGTGTGCCCATGGACAACAGCGGTGTCAAGGGTCTGGCCAACGGCCTGGCCATGGTCAACCCGCAGGACGTGGAGAGCTTCAACGTGCTGAAGGACGCATCGGCAACGGCCATCTACGGTAGCCGCGGCTCGAACGGTGTCATCATCATCACCACCAAGAAAGGCCGCCGCGGCCAGAAGCCCAGCGTGAGCTACAACGGCAGCTTCACAGTGAGCACCAAGAAGAAAACCATCGAGATGCTGGACGGCGACGCTTATCGCAGCTTTGTCACCAACCTGTATGCCGGCACCAACAAGGAGGCTGCCGCACAGGAGGCACTGGGCACAGCCAACACCAACTGGCAGAACGAAATCTACCGCACCGCACTGAGCCACGACCACAACCTGACCGTGGCCGGATCGGTGGGACAGGTGCTGCCCTACCGCGTGTCGCTGGGCTACACCGACGAGAACGGTATCGTCAAGACCAGTGAGATGCAGCGCTACACCGTGGCCGCCAACCTGAACCCCTCGTTCTTTGACGACCACCTGACGCTGAACCTCAACGCCAAGTATATGTACGCCAAGTCGCGCTATGCCGACGGCGGTGCCATCGGCAACGCCCTGCGCATGGACCCCACGCAGCCCATCACCAGCAGCGACGAGCGCTATGCCAACATGGGCGGCTACTTTGCCTGGTTGTCGACTGCCGGCACCGATGCCGCTTGGCCCTACCAGCAGAACACCAACGCACCGCGCAACCCGGTCGCTATCCTCGACCTGAAGAACGACCGCGCTAGGAGCCACTCGTTTGTGGGTAATGCCGACATCGACTACAAGATTCACGGCTTTGAGGACTTGCGCCTGCACCTGACACTGGGTGGCGATTTCTCGGGCGGCAAGCAAGACACCGAGGTGAGCAACTACAGCCCGCTGGCCAACTACTTCGGCTCGTTCGGTTGGGACCGCATCACCAAGGAGAACCTGACCCTGAGCACCTACGCGCAGTACTACAAGGACTTCAACGACAACCACCACTTCGACATCATGGGTGGTTATGAGTGGCAACACTTCTGGCACAAGCAGAACAACACCTACTGGGGCCTCTATCCCAGCAACTCGGCCCGCGTCGACAGTGATGGTAACAGACTGGCCGGCACTGTGTATAACCGCACTGAGATGAACAACGGTCTGGGCGGCCGTTCGGAGAACTACCTGGTGTCGTTCTTCGGTCGTCTGAACTACATCTTGATGGACCGCTACTATCTGACCTTCACGATGCGTGCCGACGGCAGCTCGCGCTTCAACTGGCTGCCCGGTGCTCCCAACCAGCAGTGGGGCTACTTCCCCAGCGCCGCCCTGGCCTGGACCATCAAGAAGGAAGACTTCCTCAAGGACAACGAGACCCTGAGCGACCTCAAGTTGCGCCTCGGTTGGGGTAAGACCGGCCAGCAGGAGGGCATCGGCGACTTCACCTACTATGCCAACTACACGCTGAGCAACGGCACCCAGGGCAGCTGGTATGACGTGGCTGGCGACGGTGTCAAGGCTCGCCCCAACGCCTACAACCCCGCCCTGAAGTGGGAGACCACCACCACGACCAACATCGGTCTGGACTTCGGTTTCATGCGCCAGCGCCTGACCGGTAGCATCGACTGGTACTACCGCAAGACCACCGACCTGATCAACTACGCCCCCGTGGCCGCGTTGAGCAGCTTCCGCAACAAGATGAACCAGAACATCGGCTCGCTGAAGAACACCGGTGTCGAGTTGTCACTGACGTGGCGCGCCATTCAGAGCGGCGACTGGAACTGGACACTCGACTACAACTTCACCTACAACAAGAACGAGATTCTTGACCTGATTGACGAGGATCCGAACTTCATGGTGCTCACCGGCGGTATCTCTTCGGGTACCGACAACCGTTGCCAGGCACACACCGTGGGTCATCCGGCCAACTCGTTCTGGGTCTATCAGCAGGCCTACGACAAGGATGGCATGCCCATCGAGAACTGCGTTGTCGACCGCAACGGCGATGGCACCATCACCGACGACGACCGCTACTTCTACAAGAGCCCGATGGCTCCTGTGACCATGGGTCTTGCCAGCCGTCTGGAGTACAAGAATTGGGACCTGGGCTTGTCGTTCCGCGCCAGCATCGGCAACTATGTGTTCAACGACGCCATGGACGGCTACCACAACGTGGGTGAGGCAGCCATCCTCGAACAAGTGAGCGGCAACTATCTGAACAACCGCCCTGTCGACGCCATCAAGTATGGCTGGAACAGCTACGCTACCGTGTCGTGCACCAGCGACCGCTGGGTGCAGAACGGCTCGTTCCTCAAGTGCGACAACATCACGCTGGGTTACAGCTTCAGCGAGCTGTTCAAGAGCGGCAGCTGGCACGGTCTGAGCGGCCGCGTCTATGCCACGGCCAGCAACGTGTTCTGCATCACCAAGTACAAGGGCATCGACCCCGAGGTGTTCGGCGGAATCGACAACAACATCTACCCTCGCCCCTTCTCGGCCATCCTGGGTTTGAGCTTGAATTTCTAAGAGTTGCTAACACATTAATTTAAGATACAAGTCATGAATAAATTCATCAAATACTTAGCACCGGCAGCCACGTTGCTGCTGAGCTGGGGACTCCAGTCGTGTGTCAACGACTTGCATGTCGAGCCCATCGACCCAAGCCAGAAGACCAACATCGAGGCCTACCAGCTGTTCAACAAGTGCTATAGTGCCTTTGCCACCTCGGGCAACAACGGTGGCGACGACAATGTCGACATCGACGACATCGACGGTGGCACCTCGAGCCTGTTCCGCCAGATGTGGAACAGCAACGAGCTCACCACCGACGAGGCCATCTGCGGCTGGGGCGACCCGGGCATCCCGCAGTTCTGCTACAACACCTACGATGCCAGCCACCCCATGCTCAAGGGCTACTACTACCGCTTGTGCGCCAGCATCGCCTATTGCAACCTCTATCTCAAGGACTTCCTGGACAAGGATGCCACAATGAGCGCCGAGGTGCGCTTCCTGCGCGCGATGGAGTACTACCTGCTGAGCGACGCGTTCGGCAACGTGCCGTTCTCGACCGTCATCAGTGCCGACAAGCCGCAGCAGCACAGCCGCGCCGAGGTGATGAGGTTTGTCGAGAGCGAGCTGCTGGCCATCGTGGGCGAGAACCCCGATGACAACCAGTATGTGCTCAACGAGCCCACTCCCAAGAAGAATGGCGATGAGGGCTATGGCCGCGTCGACAAGGCCGCCGCATGGATGCTGCTGTCGCGCCTTTATCTGAACTGGAAGGTCTACACCGGCGAGGAGCGCTGGCAGGATGCCAAGGACTATGCCGAGAAGGTCATCAACTCGGCCTACAAGCTGCACACCGACGGTGCCGTGCACGAGGTCAATGGCGAGACCTGGGAGTTCACCGCCTACCAGACCCTGTTCATGGGCGACAACGACCGCAACGGTTCGAGCGAGGAGGCACTCTTCCCCATCCTGCAAGACGGACAGCGCACCACCGCTTGGGGTGTGGCGCAGTTCCTGATTGCCTCGACCGCCGATGCCGACCTGCACTCGTTCCAGTACGACCAGGCAGCAGTCAACGGCCTGACCAGCCAGGCATGGGGTGGCAACCGCGCCCGTCCCGACCTGGTGAAGAAGTTCATCAACAGCAACGACATCCCCGCACTGGCCTGCTATGACATGGCCGTGCTGGCCGGTGACGACCGCGCTCTGTTCGACAGCAAGGGCCGCACACTGGACAACGAGGATGTGGGCACGTTCACCAACGGCTTTGCCATCGGCAAGTTCAACAACTTCACCACCGACGGCTCGCCGCTGAGCGACCCCTCGGGCAACTGGGCCGACATGGATGTCTACTTCCTGCGCGTGGCCGAGGCCTATCTGAACTATGCCGAAGCCGAGGTGCGCCTGCATGGTGTGACACAGGATGCCGTTGACAAGGTCAACGCCCTGCGCAACCGCGCTCACGCGCGCCGCTACACCACCAGCACACTCACGCTCGACGAGATTCTGAACGAGTGGAGTCGCGAGTTCTTCTTCGAGGGTCGCCGCCGTGTCGACCTGATTCGCTTTGGCTACTTCGGTGGCAATAATGGCTATAACTGGACCTGGAAGGGCGGCAGCAAGAATGGCACCAACTTTGCAGAGACACGCAACGTGTTTGCCATCCCGTCAGATGACTTGATTGCCAACAAGAACCTGCAACAGAATCCCGGTTATTAATGTTTCACTCTCGTAATTGAAAAGATGATGAAAAATATATTTAAAACAGCATTGATGTTGCTGTGCACAGTGGGTCTGATGACCTCGTGCAGCGATGACAATGACTCCAATCCCGTGATCGGCGGCCCGTATGAGATGACGCTCTACGCACCGCAGATGACCCAATATGACCTGGACTTGGCGCAATCAAAGAGCATCAAACTGGTGTGCACCTATCCCAACTATGGCTTCCCCACCACGATGAACTATGCCGTCGAGGTGAGCACAGACGAGGGCATGAGTGATGCCGTCGAGGTGGTCTCGTCGAATAGCCCCGAGATTTCCGTTCCCGCCAACGAGCTGGCCGTGGCCCTGACCAACCTGATGATGGCCAAGGGCAAGACCGAGACCGACTTCCCGATGGAGATACCCGTCTACTTCCGTGTGGTGGCTCACATGCTGTCTTCGGACATGCTCACGCTCATCGAGCAGAGCCGCGTGGTGTCGAACGTCGTGAAGTTCAACAACGTCAAGCTGGCCTTCTCGTTGCCTCCCGTGCTGCCGCCCACCGAGTTCTACATCATCGGCGACTGGTGCGAGAACAACTGGAGCAACGCTTTGAAGATGGTTGCCACCTACGACAACCCCGACAAGCTGTGGCACATGGTCTACATTGACGGCAACGGCATCAAGCTCAACGAGTTCCAGACCGACGACGATGCCATCGGATTTGATGATGTCACCATCACCGGCGACCTGGCCGAGGAGATTGTCAGCAAGGATGGCCGCATTGCCTCGAGCAACCCGGGCTGGTACCTGATAGTGCTCAAGACCACCGTTGTGGGTCGCGACCGCAACTATGAGATTGAATTCCGCAAACCCGAAGTGTGGTTGATGGGTACAGTCACTCCCGCCGCAGCTTGGGCCGAGCTGGAGGATGGCTGCATGTTCACCATCGAGGGTGAGGGTGCCGACGCGATGTTTGTCTCGCCTGCGTTTGCCAACGACGCTGCCGCCGACAGCGGTGTGCGCGCCTACGTCAAGCTGGGCGACGGCATCGACTGGTGGAAGTCGGAGTTCCGTGTCATCGACAACGCCATCGACTATCGTGGCACCGGCGGCGACCAGGAGCGCATCATGGGCACAGCCGGCCAGAAGATGTATCTGAACTTCACCAAGGAAGAAGGTTATATTCGTTAACTCCTCATTAAACACTGAAAGACAATGAAAAAGATAGCATTTTATTCCATTCTCGCGGTGGCAGGCATGGCCTTGTGCTCCTGCAACGAGGACTACAAAGACTGGGCCGAGCCTCAGAGCCCTGCCGAACCGGGGCAGGTCAACATCAGCTTCACGCCGGCGGCAGTTGCAGCCCTCGACCTGCGCGGCCTGACCACCGACTCGGTCGTGGTGTTCAACCCCAACCTGGCCATCACCGGTGCTAACGAGACCGCCATTGACTATGACGTGGTGGTGCGCAACAGCGACAACACCGACTCGGTGGCGCTGAAGGGCGACGTGCAGGGCCGTGTGCGTCGCAGCGACCTGCAGGGTGCCATCATCAGTTTCTATGGCAATAGTGAGCAGGCACGCAATGCGACGATGAACATCACCGCCAACCTGCTCATTGATGGGCTGAAAACCACTGCCTACGCCTACAATTTGCCTCTGACAGTGACTCCACAGGAGCAGGAACTGCCTCCCGTGTGGTTTGTGCTGGGCAATTGCATCGGCATCGGCACGTTTGTCAATCATGCCACTATGGGTCTGTACACCAGCACTGTGGCCATGTATGTCAATCCCCGCAACTATGATGAGCTCATCTTCCCGACCTATCTGTGCGACAATGCCCAGTTCAAGATTATCTTGAAGCCCGGAAGCACCGAGTACTACATCGGCGGCGAGACCTACTCGGCCAACATCACTATCGAGAACGCCGGCTACTACAGCATCATCGCCAACACCAACGACACGACCGCACGGGTCGAGCCACTCAACATCACTGATGTGAAGAAGTATGACTCGATGGCCCTGTCGAACGGCACCGAGATGAAGCTCATCACCAAGAGCGTCAACGGTGAGAACCACGACTGGCACGGCGACCTCAATGTCACTGCCGACACACAAATCACCTTTGTGGCCAACGATGGCACAACTTGGGGTTGCGAGGACTTCCCTGCCGGCAAGGCATCAAAGGGTGGCACTCCCATCACAGTCAAGCCGGGCAACTACAAGGTGGTGTTCAACGACCTGATGGGCCTGTTCCGCTTCATCGAGAAGTAAGCACAGGTTCAAATCTACTCAACCGGGGGGCGGGAATAATCTCGCCCCCCGTCTTTATCTGCAACAGCGCAATCGTTTGCATGCCCGAAAATGCAAGTTCTAATGCCCTAAGTATTCACCAAGTAGAAATAAATTTCTATTTTTGCGTTACAAATTAGCGAATTATCCTTTTTAGCGTTTAACCATTTAATTTTTAACCAACCATTATGAAGAAATTCTTTACATCAGTGATGCTTGTGTGTGCCACTATTCTGGGCATGCAGGCAACAAACGTTTGGATTCTGGGTGAGGTCGGCGACCAGGCTTGGGACCCCTCGGTGGGAACTCCTCTGGCTCAGATTAACGGAGATGAAGCGAGCGGCACATTTGAGGCTACTGTCCACATCAAGAGTGGCAAGTACTTCAGCTTCACCACCGCTCTGGCCGAGACCAGCAGCGACTGGGACGGCATCAAGCAGTATCGCTTCGGTGCCCCCGCCAATGGCTATGCCATTGACGACTACCTGGACGACCCCATCCAGTGCGGTGAGCTCGGCGAGTCTTCCGAGCAGGCCTTCATGGTCCGCAAGGGTGCCGACTACAAGATTACCCTGCTCATGCCCGACCGTCTGGTCATGTTTGAGTACATGGGCAACGACGACATCGAGCCCGACCCCAAGGACGAGGGTCACATCTTCATCATGGGCGCAGTCAACGGCAACGCTTGGGCAACCAACGTGGGTGTGCAGATGACCGAGCTGGGCAACAACATGTTCACTGCCAACATCAACATCACCACCGGTGAGGAAGAGGAAGTTGCCTACTTTGGCTTCACTCACGCTCTGGCACAGAGCGATGCCAACTGGGGCGCAATTGCTCAGTTCCGCTTTGCCGCCGTTGATGCCGAGAGCCAGGCTGTGGTGCTTGACACCCCCATCGCACTGAGCGAGGACGGCCAGGGCGACCTCTCGTTTGCTCTGCCCGACGGCAAGTATGTTGTCACTCTCGACATGAACGCTCGCACCATGACCGTGACTGCCGACGAGGCCAACCACATGTACATCATCGGCAATACCCCCTTCGGCGACTGGAATCCTTCGGCTGGCATGGCCATGGACGAGGTTGAGGAAGGTGTCTTCCAGGCTAAGGCTACCGTCGATGGCGACGTTTGGTTCATCTTCTCGCCGTTCAACACCGGCTGGGACGATGTCAACGCCAACCGCTACGGCCCCGAGAGCGCCGAGGAAGACCAAGTGATTGAGGCTGGTGAGACCGTGACCACTCAGCTGAGCACTGGCGGCAAGAGCTACAAGTTCACCGGCAACGGCAGCGAGTACACCATCACCTTCGACCTGAACAACCTCTGCTTCAAGTTTGAGGCTGCCGAGAATCCCGGCATCCCCGGTGACGTGGATGGCAATGGCCGTGTCGACATCGCTGATGTCAACGCAGTCATCAACATGATGCTGGGTCGTGCCGAGGCTACAGCCGCTGGTGACGTGACAGGTGGTGGCATCGACATTGCCGATGTCAACGCAATCATCAACATCATGCTGGGCAAGTAATTGAGTATCCAAGCGACGGCTGCGGCCACCTCTGGTTTCTAAGTCTCTAATTTCTGGCTTCAGTCGGCGCGACAGATAACCCCTCCACGCAAGGGCGACACCACACGAGGTGTCGCCCTTGCTGCACACAATGAACCAAGCTTTTCTCCGTTTTATAGACATATATGATAGACCCGACAACACTGGATTTTGTCCAGGCCCACGAGCAGGATGACGTGCGGCAGCTGGCTCTTCAGTCCTCGCGCTGGCCCGATGTGGACATGGCCGCCGCCCTGCAGCAGATAGCCGGGCGGCAGACCGCTCGCGCCAAGTTGCCCCACTGGGCCGCCACGCCGGGGCTGCTCTACCCGCCACACTTGTCGATGGAACAGTGCTCGTCCGAGCAGACTGCACGCTATAAGGCCCGGTTGGTCGAGGGCGAATCGCTCGTCGACCTCACCGGCGGCCTGGGGGTGGATTTTGCCATGATGGCCCAGGGGTGCAGCCAGGTAACATACGTCGAGCAGAAACCTGAGCTGTGCGAGCTGGCGCGGCACAACCTGCCACTGCTGGGGTTGCCCCGGGCCAGAGTGGTGCAGGCCGATGCCGTCGACCACTTGCGGCACATGGCCCAGGTCGACACCATCTATGTCGACCCGGCTCGCCGCGACCGGTCGGGCAACCGCGTCTATGGCTTGAGCGACTGCGCTCCTGACGTCAGTGCGCTAGCCCCCATCCTGCTCGACAAAGCCCATACCGTCATTGTCAAGCTCTCGCCCATGCTCGACTTGCGCCAGGCCTTGCGGCAGCTACCCCACGTCGAGCAGGTACACATCGTGGCAGTGCGCGGCGAGTGCAAAGAGTTGCTCTTGGTCATGCGCCGTGGCCATGATGGCCAGGTGACGGTGCACTGCGCCAACGATGAGCAGCACTTCGGTTACACGCTGGGCGAGCCAGTCGAGCCAGCACCGGTATGGAACGAGGTCTGGCATCCATCGGAGCTGTGGCTGTACGAGCCCAACGCCGCCATCATGAAGGCCGGTTGCCACGACCAGCTTGCCGCCCACTTGGGGCTGCAAGTCATCGCCCGCGACAGCCACCTGATGGTCTCGACACACCCGGTGAGCGATTTCCCAGGCCGCTCATTCATCGTCGAGGGCATCTCGACGATGAGCAAGCGTGAGCTGAAACCCCTGTTGCAGGGCATCACCCGCGCCAACGTGGCGGTGCGCAACTTCCCGCTGCGCTCGCCCGAGCTGGTCAGCCGCCTCAAACTCAAAGACGGCGGCCAGACTTACCTCTTCGGCACCACCACCGCCACCGGAAAACACATCATTATCAAATGCTCAACGAACAATGCATAATGTACAATTGCTGTTTAAAATTCGTTTTTTTTATATTTTATGAAAAAGATTAGCTTCGCCATCCTGCTCCTGGTGGCTATGCTGGCCAGCTGCGAGCGCATCAACAACAAGGAGGTGCCCAGCTTCATGGTGCGCCTGGACCTGGGCACCTACGCCGAGTGGAACACCTACGGCGTGGCTGGCGTGGGCGACTACCGCTACTTCAACCGCGACAAACGGTTGCCCGCCAACTATCCCTACAACGTCAACACCTACACGGGCTATGGTGGTGTGCTGCTGATTATGGGCATGGACCCTGCCACGGGCAACTACGCACCGATAGCCTTTGACGCCGCCTGCCCGGTGGAGAACCGCATGGATGTCGTGGTGGGCATCAACAGCGAGAACTTCGAGGCCGTCTGCCCTCAGTGCGGCTCGCGCTACGATGTGCTCATGGGCAGCGGCGGTCCTCTGAGCGGCCCGGCCATCACCCACCACTATGGCCTGCGCATGCTCAAGGTGCGCACCACTGGCAATGGCGGATACATCATCACTAGTTCATAATTCATGATTTATAATTGAGCACGCTTGCGAAAAAGTGGCTGGGTTTAGACAAAAAAGGCATCAAGACACATTGTTGCCAGTTGTCAGTTGCCGCCACAACTAACAACTAAAAACTAACAACTAAAAACTAAAATGATTCGCCACATCACCACCCTCGTTGTCGCGCTGACGGCACTGCTGGCCAGCGCCGGCACATTGCCCACGCGTGTGCCCTATCGCGACGCACGGTTGCCCATCGACCTGCGTGTGCACGACCTGCTCTCTCGCATGACCCTTGACGAGAAGCTGGGGCAGCTGCAGTGTCTCATGGGCTGGGACAGCTACACGCGGCAGGGGGGCAATGTCACCATCACCGAGGCTTTCCGCCAGCAGGTTGGACAGCGCCACATCGGCATGTACTGGGCAGTGATGCGCGCCGACCCCTGGACGCAGAAGACACTCACCACCGGCCTCTACCCTGCTCTGGCTGCCGAGGCGGCCAACCAGATGCAACGCTATGCCGTGGACAGTACGCGCCTGGGCATACCGCTGCTGCTGGCCGAGGAAGCCCCACACGGGCACATGGCCATCGGCGCCACCGTGTTCCCCACCGGGCTGGGCATGGCTGCCACCTGGTCGCCACAGCTCATGCGACAGGTGGGCCAGGTCATCGGCCGCGAGGTCAGGCTGCAAGGTGGGCACATCAGCTACGGGCCGGTGCTGGACCTGGCCCGCGACCCCCGGTGGTCGCGTGTCGAGGAGACCATGGGCGAGGATCCCTGTCTGACTGCCACCCTGGCCAGTGCCATGGTGCAAGGGATGGGCGGCGGCGACCTGAGCCGGCCGCACGCGACCATCGCCACACTCAAGCACTTTGTGGCCTACGGTGCCGGCGAGGGCGGACAGAACGGTGCTCGCGCACTGGTCACTCCGCGCGAGCTGGAGCAGGTCTACCTGCCACCGTTCCACCAAGTGCTCGATGCAGGTGCCCTGTCGGTGATGACGGCCTACCATGCCATCGACGGCATCCCCTGCACCGCCGACAGCCACCTGCTCACCGACGTGCTGCGCGACCGCTGGCACTGCGACCGCCAACTGGTGGTGAGCGACCTGTTCAGCATCGATGTGATGCACAACACGCTGCACACCGCAGCCACCTCGCTCGACGCGGCGGTGGCCGCCCTGCGTGCCGGTGTCGATGTGGACCTGGGCGGCAACTGCTATGCCCAGCTGGGCCAGGCCGTGGAGCGGGGTCTGGTGACCGAGGCCGACATTGACCGTGCCGTGAGCCGCGTGCTCAGGCTCAAGTTTGAGCTGGGGCTGTTCGAGCATCCCTACATCACACCTGCCGAGGCCCACCAGACGGTTAACAACGCCGAGGCCGTGGCCCTGGCGCGCCAGGTGGCGCAGGCCTCGGTCACCCTACTCAGCAACGACGGCACCCTGCCTCTTGACCGCCAGCAGCGTGTGGCGGTCATCGGCCCCAATGCCCACAATGTCTATAACCTGCTGGGCGACTACACCGCGCCACAGCCCGACGGCAAGGTCACAACGTTGTTCGACGGCATCCGCGCCAAGGTGGGAGCCGACCGGTGCGCATACGCCCGTGGCTGCGCCGTGCGCGACACCACGCTCACCGACATCGACGCGGCGGTTCAAGCCGCCCTGGCCGCCGATGTGGTGGTGGCCGTGGTGGGTGGCTCGTCGGCCCGCGACTTCCGCACCAGCTACGAGCAGACCGGCGCGGCCAGTGCCGTGCAGCAGAGTGTGAGCGACATGGAGTGCGGCGAGGGCAATGACCGCGCCACACTCGCGCTACTGGGCGACCAGGAGCGGCTGCTGCGTTCCCTGCACGCCACGGGGCGACCGCTGGTGGTAGTCTACATCGAGGGGCGCCCGCTGGACAAGAACTGGGCCGATGAGCATGCCAATGCCGTCATCACCGCCTACTATCCCGGCGAACAGGGAGGCAATGCCATCGCCGACGTGCTCTATGGCGACTGCAACCCCGGCGGCCGGCTGCCGGTGACTGTGCCGCGCCATGTGGGACAACTGCCCGCCTACTACAACCGCCCAGTGCCCGCCACCCACGACTATGTGGACCTCACTGCCCAGCCGCGCTACCCCTTCGGCCACGGGCTGAGCTACACCACGTTTGATTACGGCGAGCCCACGGTCACGCCCACCGGCGACGGCTATGACGTGGTGTTCGACCTCACCAACACCGGCACGCGCAACGGCGACGAGGTGGTGCAGCTATACATCCGCCACACCACCGCACCCATCGTGCAACCCGAGCGTCAGCTGGTGGCCTTTGACCGCGTGTCGCTCCATGCCGGCCAGACCCGCCGAATCGTCCTGCACGTTCCGCGCCAGGCCCTGATGGTGGTGGGCCGCGATATGGAGTGGACACTGCCGCCCCACCCCATCGAGCTGTTGCTTGGTGCCTCGAGCCAGGACATCAAGCATCGCCTGACAGTCCCCGACACACACTAGGGCATAAAGACATTCAGCAAGTGTAACGAGTTGTATCACGAACCTTTAATTCACAACCGAATGGGCGCAATTTTCGAATTGAAATGCCACATTCGCGTAATTCGTGGTTGTCACGATTTTTATCACGAATTTTCGAATTATCGAATCTGCCACATTCGCGTAATTCGCGGTTTTATTAAGACATAAGGACATAAGAGTTTGTGTGATTCGTGGTGGCACGGTTTTTATCACGAACCTTTAGCTCGCAACCGAATGGGCGCAATTTTCGAATTATCGAATCTGCCACATTCGCGTAATTCGTGGTTTTATTACGACAAAAGGGCATAAAATATTTGGCGAGGCATTCGCTGTCGTCAGGTCTGCATCAGCGCGAACGGCATAAGATGAGGTCCACAGATGTCACAGATTTATAAGATCTTCTGTGCCTTCTGTGGACCAAAAATGTCCTGAGTGGACGATGAACTTGCGTCCGTTCTTGATGCAGATGGCCTGGGCAGGAATCACCTGTCTGCAAGACCTGCAGCGTCTATCATCGCAAACAATCAGTCGATGATGAGCATGGCATCGCCGTAGCAGCCAAACTGGTACTTCTCTTCGATGGCGACCTTGTAGGCCTTCATCACCTGGTCGTAGCCACCGAACGAGGCCGCCACCATGAGCATGGTGGAATAAGGCAGGTGGAAGTTGGTGATCAGCGCATCGCACGTCGTGCACTCGTAGGGCGGGAAGATGAAGCGATTGGTCCAGCCCTTGAACGCCTTGATGTGTCCGTTCATGCCCACGGTGGTCTCCATGGCTCGCAGCACCGAGGTACCGACAGCAATGACGCGGTTGCCGCCGTCGCGCTTGGCGTTGACGCGCTGTGCCAGCGCTTCGGTCACCTCCATTGGCTCGCTGTCCTGGCGGTGCTTCGACAGGTCCTCGACGTCAATCTTGCGGAACACACCCAGCCCCAGGTGGAGCGTGAGGAAGTCGCGCTCGATGTCATAAATCTCCATGCGGCGCAGCAGCTCTCGGCTGAAGTGCAGTCCGGCGGCCGGTGCCACCACGGCCCCCTCCTTGCTGGCGAAGAGGGTCTGGTAGTTCTCCTCGTCTTCTGGCTCGACCTCGCGTTTGATGTAATAGGGCAGTGGGGTGTGCCCCAGCGAGAGCAGGTTGGCTTTGAACGAGTCGTGCTCGCCGTCGTGCAGGAAGCGCAGTGTGCGCCCACGCGAGGTGGTGTTGTCGATCACCTCGGCCACCAGCGAGTCGTCCAGACCGAAATACAGCTTGTTGCCGATGCGTATCTTACGCGCCGGCTCGACCAGCACATCCCACAGCTTGTTGCTGGCGTTGAGTTCGCGCAGCAGGAACACTTCGATGCGTGCGCCGGTCTTCTCCTTGTTGCCCATGAGCTTGGCGGGAAACACCTGTGTGTCGTTGAACACCATCAGGTCGTGGGGACTGAAATACTCCAGCACCTCCTTGAAGATGCGGTGTTCGATTTCGCCCGTCTTGCGGTGCAGTACCATCAGTCGCGCCTCGTCGCGGTGCTTGGCAGGATGCTCGGCGATGAGCTCCTCGGGCATGTGGTTGTTGAATTCTGACAGTTTCATATTGTTTGGTTATTATACCGCGAAAGTCTCGCGAATGATTTTTGTCCTTATGTCCTTATGTCTTTTTCGACTTGTGTCGGGCAGCCTTCTGGGCAGCGGCACGGGCACGATTGGCTTCGCGCTCGGCCTCGAGCAGCTGCGCCTCGGCCTCCTCGGCACTGACATACTGCTCGTTGTCCAGGCGGTCGAGCAGACTGTGGAGGTTCTCGCACTGCTCAACGCTGATGTCGCCCACACGGGTGCGGCGCAGGCCATAGAGGTGCGCCCCGCTGCCCAATGCCTGACCGATGTCGCGGGCCAGGGCGCGGATATAGGTACCCTTGCTGCACACCACGCGCACGGTCAGTGTGGGCTCGGCGGGCAGACCGCACTCCAGCACCTCGATCTCGTCGATGACCAGCGTCTTGGGCCGTATCTCCACGTCCTTGCCCTTGCGGGCCAGCTTGTAGGCCGGCTTGCCGTCGACCTTGCAGGCCGAGAATGCCGGCGGCACCTGCTCGATGGCTCCGGTGAACTGTTGTTGCAACACGCGCTCGACCTGTTCGCGAGTGATGTGCTGCCACGGGTAGGTGGCATCGACCTCGGTCTCCATGTCAAACGACGGCGTGGTCTCGCCCAGGCGAATCCAGGCGACATACTCCTTGACACCGGCCTGCAGCTGTTCGATGCGCTTGGTCATGCGGCCGGTGCACACAATCAGCACCCCCGTGGCCAGCGGGTCGAGCGTGCCGGCATGGCCCACATGGATGTTCTTGAGACCCAGGTGCCGCCGGAATCTGCCGCGTATCTGTTTCACCGCGCTGAACGAGGTCATCTCCAGCGGCTTGTCGATGCAAAATATTTCGCCTACTATCGGGTTAAGCACTTGATGATCGCTAATAGTTGAGGGTTGAACAAATGATGGTCACCAGTCCGGCGATGGCGCAATAGATGCCGAAGTAGACCAGCTTGCCACGCTTGACGATGCCAATCATCCACTTGCAGGCCAGGCAGCCCGAGACGAAGGCGGCGATGAACCCCACCACCAGGGGCAGTGTGTCGATGCCGCCAAAGGCTGCCTCGCCCTTGAGCCCCTTGATGATGTCGAGCAGGGCCTCGCCCAAGATGGGCGGAATGACCATCAAGAACGAGAACTGTGCCAGCGACTCCTTCTTGTTGCCCAGCAGCAGGCCGGTGGCAATGGTCGAGCCCGAGCGCGACAGGCCGGGCATGACGGCACAGGCCTGGGCGATGCCGATGATGAGCGCGTCGCGCCACGAGATTTTCTCCTTGGGGCGCGGCTTGGCGTAATAGGAGAAGATGAGCAGTGCCGCCGTGACCAGCAGCATGATGCCCACGATGAGCAGGCCTGAGCCGAACACTGCCTCGACCGTGTCCTTTAAGAACACGCCGACGATGCCCACAGGAATCATCGAGATGAGGATGTTGATGAAATAGCGCATCTCGTCGTTCATCTTCAGCTTGAGCACGCCCTTGACCAGCCAGTCAATCTCGCTCCACAGGATGACGATGGTGCTCAACACTGTGGCCACATGCACCAGCACGGTGAAGGCCAGGTTGTCCTCGCCCTGCAGCCCGAACAGGTGCTGCCCGATGGCCAGATGCCCGCTACTGCTCACGGGCAGATATTCAGTCAAGCCCTGGACAATGCCCAGGACCAATGCTTGTAACCAATCCACGTTAGAGTTTAGAGTTAAAAGTTAAAAGTTAAAAGTTTGTTCGCGACGCTAGAATGCTACTTCTTGCGGTAGAGGATGGCCGGTGCCATGAGCACAAAGCCCAGCAAGGCCAGCATCGGCCCCACAGTGGTGCGGGTGGAGTTGAAGATGTCGTAGTTGAACGTGTCGCCCTGGTTGGGGCTGCCGGCCATCAGGCACAGGCCGATGACAATGAGCACCAGGCAGGCGGCCATCAGGATGTAGTTGAGCTTGCCCAGCGGCATTTGCTGCCTTGGAACTTCAGTTTTTTTCGTTTCGTTTGCCATAATATAATATTGTGTCGTTGAGAAATTTGCCGCAAAGATACAATCTGAAAAAGCCTTTGTCAACACTTTTAGCAACATTTTAGATTTTCGGCCCAAAAGTTTTGCTTAACTTTGCACGATTTTTTGGAAACAAACTGAATGTTTTTCTCGCTACATATTTCCTTGCTGACCAGCATCTTGCTGGGTGCCGGTCTGCTGCTGGGTGGTGTCTACACCCTGTGGCAGTGTGTGCGTGCCGCCAGGTTGCGCCGCTTTGTCGAGGTCGATGAGGTGCAGCGCGACTATGCCGACCAGCTGCCCCCGGTGACGGTCATCGTCGACGCCTGCACCGAGACGGGTCAGCTGTCGCAATACCTGCCGATGGTGCTCGCACAAGACTACCCGGAATTTGAGGTTGTGGTGGTGGCCAACACCGAGGCCGAGGCCACCGGTGATGCCCTCAGTGCTCTCAAGGTCGAGCATAGCAACCTGCATGTGACATTCGCTCCACGCGGCACTCGCACCCTCTCGCGCAAGAAGCTTGCCCTGATGATAGGCATCAAAGCCGCCCACCACGACATCGTGCTCACCACCTGCGCCAACTGCCGCCCCGCTGGCGACCAGTGGCTGCGCCTGATGATGCGCAACTTCACCCCTGAGGTCGACATCGTGCTGGGCTACTCGCATTACCGCTACCGTCGCGACAAGCGCTGGGGCCGTCGCATGCGCGTGATTGACACCGTCTCGACCGGGGCGCAGTGGGTGCTCGCAGCCATCCACGGACATCCCTACCGCGGCGTGACCGAAAACCTGGCCTACCGCAAGCAACTGTTCTATGACAACAACGGCTTTGCCGGCTCGATGGAGCTGATTTGGGGCGAGGACGATGTGTTCCTGAGCCAGATAGCCCAGGGCCGTACCGTCCGCGTCGAGCTGGCACCCGAAAGCCAGCTCAACGTCCACTACGACAACCTGCGCCATGCGCACCATCTGCTCAAGATGCGCCGCGACTTCACCTCGACGCGTGTGCGACGCAAGAGCTTTCTCGTCCAGGGCCTGATGAGCTGGCTGTGGTGGCTGGGTCTGCTGGCCCTTGTCGCCGCAGTGGCCACAGCCTGGCCCAATGCTGTGGTGCTCATTGCCGCGGTGACCATCGTGGCACTGCTGTGGGCCATCGTGTCGTGGGCAATGGGCCGCATCAGCACAGTGCTGCAAGCGCCGCGCCTGTGGTTCACCGCACCGTTGCTGGCGTGGTGGCGTCCACTGGTGGGTGCGATTTACAGGCTGCGTGAGTCGCGCAACAGACACAGCAACTTCACATCCTATATCTAGTACTTGACGGGAGTTAAGGAGTTAAGACGAATGCACTTGTTAAGTAGTATGGTAGTATTTGTAGTGAAGTAGTAAAGCCATTACTCTAGCTGCCCACAAAATCGTTGAGAAGAAGCCAAAAATGGCTTGCAGCGAAAAAAATCTAGATTCTTGACGCTTAATTCTCAATTTTGTATTACCTTTGCAGCGCGAAATCATGCCCGGATGGTGGAATGGTAGACACGAGGGACTTAAAATCCCTTGGCCATAACGGCTGTGTGGGTTCAAGTCCCACTCCGGGTACGAAGATAGGCTGACAATCAATTGATTGTCAGCCTATCTTCGTATAACAGAAGCAACTCAGTGCCCACACCCCAGCCCGAGCGAGTTGTTTAAGGCCGCAATCGTGCGTCCCCAGTGTGCCGGCACACATCGCGCCCCAGCCAGCAGTAGTGCCATGGGGCAAGCGGTGCAATCGTTTGCACTGGTTAAAATCAACTGAATGGCATCGCATTGGATTGGCTTTACACCTAATTATGTAAATTTGTGGTCAAAACCTGATTACAAATCATAATTAGAATAATATCAATGAAGACAAAACCGAACCTAAGCTTTATGAATCTGTGGAACATCAGTTTCGGATTCTTTGGCGTACAGATTGCCTATGCGTTGCAGAGTGCCAACATCAGCCGTATCTTTGCCACGCTGGGCGCCGACCCGCACAACCTGAGTTACTTCTGGATTTTGCCACCGCTGATGGGCATGGTGGTTCAGCCTCTGGTGGGTCTGTTCAGCGACAAGACGTGGACTCGCTTCGGCCGCCGCATCCCCTATTTGTTTGTCGGTGCCGCTGTGGCCGTGATTGTGATGTGCCTGCTTCCCAACGCCGGCTCGCTGGGTCTAGCTGTGTCTAGCGCCATGACCTTCGGCCTGATTTCGCTCATGTTCCTCGACACGAGCATCAATATGGCCATGCAGCCGTTCAAGATGATGGTTGGCGATATGGTCAACGAGGAGCAGAAGGCCAAGGCCTACAGCATCCAGTCGTTTCTGTGCAATGCCGGCTCGCTGGCAGGCTACATCTTCCCCTTCTTGTTTGCCGCCATCGGCATTGCCAACACCGCGCCCGAGGGCGAGATACCACAGTCGGTCAAATGGTCGTTCTATGTGGGTGCGGCCATTCTGATCCTGTGCGTGATCTACACCACCGCCAAGGTCAAGGAGTACACCCCCGCCGAGATGGCACAGTTCCAAGCCGCAGCCGTCGAGGAACAGCATGCCGCCGAAGAGGCCGGTGGCACCAAGAATCGTGCCCTCAAGGTGTTCATCCAGGTGGGCATCGTGCAATTCTTCTGCTGGGCAGCGTTCATGTACATGTGGACCTACACCAACGGCACCATCGCCGACACAGTGTGGCACTCGACCGACCCTGCAAGCCAGGGCTACCAGGACGCCGGCGACTGGGTGGGCATCCTGTTTGCCGTCCAGGCCATCGGCAGTGTGCTGTGGGCAGTAGTGCTGCCGCGCTTCAAGAGCATCAAGCTGGCCTACGCCCTGAGTCTTCTCATCGGCGGCATTGGCTTCCTGATGGTGCCATACATCGGCGACAAGTACTTGCTGTTCGTGCCCTACTTCCTCATCGGCTTTGCCTGGGCGGCCATGCTGGCCATGCCGTTCACCCTGGTGACCAACGCGCTGGAGGGCTCGAAGTATATGGGCACGTTCCTCGGCCTGTTCAACTGCACCATCTGCATCCCGCAGATTGTGGCCGCCGCTCTGGGCGGTGTGCTGCTTGCAGCGCTCGACAGTGTGCAGGGCAACATGCTCATGCTGGCCGGCGTGTTCCTGATTATCGGCACCGCAGCCGTATTCATCATCCAAGACAAAAAATAACACAACGATATGAAACTGAAATTTAGGCTGGATTATCGCACCCAATATGGCGAGAATCTGGTGTTGAACCAAATCACAGGCGACGACCAGGTGGTGCAGCATGCGATGCGCACCACCGACGGGCGCACCTGGAAGTGTGAGTTGGAACTGGCGACCAAGCCGCAGTGCATCGACTACTACTACAGCGTGGTGCGCGACGGACGCGTGGTGCGCCACGAGTGGACTGTGGTGCCTCACCGCTTGGACTTGAGCGCGAGCAAGGGGCAGAAACAGACGGCCTACGACCGCTGGTATGACCTGCCCGAGGACTCCTACCTCTACAGCTCGGCCCTGACCGACTGTGTGGCTCGGCGCGAGTTGGGCACACTGGCCGAGACCAGCCATTCGATGACCGTGCAGCTGAAGGTGCGTGCGCCGCAGCTGCGCCGTGGCGAGCGGCTGGCCGTGGTGGGCAGCGGCGCGCTGCTGGGCGACTGGGACATCCGCCAAGCAGTGCCCATGACCGAGCACAACTGCAACGAGTGGGTCATCGCGCTCGACGTGGTCAAGCTGCGCTCGCAGTTCATCGAGTTCAAGTTTGTCATCCAGAGCGATGATGCCCCGGGCATCTGGGAGAATGGCGACAACCGCACCGTGGTGTTGCCTCCCATGCGCGCCGGCGATGTGGTGACCTACGAGTTGCAGCAGGCCTACTTTGCGTTGCCTCCGGTCAAGATAGCGGGCACGGTGGTGCCCATCTTCTCGCTCCGTAGCGAGAAGAGCTTCGGCGTGGGCGACTTCGGCGACCTCAAGCGCATGATTGACTGGGTGGCCATGACTGGCCAGCGTGCCCTGCAGGTGCTGCCCATCAACGACTCGACCATCACCCACACCTGGCAGGACAGCTACCCCTACAACAGCATCAGCATCTATGCCCTGCACCCCCAGTACTGCGACCTCAACCAGTTGCCGCCTCTGGCCGATAATGCGCGTGTCAAGTACTATGAGGAGCTGCGTCGTGAGCTAAATGCCTTGCCACAAATCGACTATGAGCGTGTCAATAAGGCAAAGCTGGACTATCTGCACGAAGTGTTCGACCAGGAGGGAGCCGCCATTCTCAAGGGCGACGACTTCAAGGCTTTCTTCAAGGCCAACAAGGACTGGCTGGTGCCCTACGCCGCCTTCTGCCACTATCGCGACCTCTATGGCACGGCCCGCTTCAACGACTGGCCTGACCACCACACGCTTGAGGAGCATGAGATTGCCGCCATGAGCAGCGCCCGCACTCGCATCTACCGCGAGGTGTCGTTCTGGTATTTCGTCCAGTTCTGCCTCGACCGCCAGATGCGCGGTGCCCACGAGTATGCCCGCAGCAAGCAAGTGATTCTCAAGGGCGACATCCCCATCGGCATCAGCCGCGACGGTGTCGAGGCTTGGGTCGAGCCGCGCTACTTCAACCTCAACGGCCAGGCTGGTGCTCCGCCCGATGCTTTCTCGGCCAACGGCCAGAACTGGGGCTTCCCCACCTACGACTGGGATGCCATGCTGGCCGACGGATGCTCGTGGTGGGTCAAGCGGTTCCGCAAGATGTCGCAATACTTCGATGCCTACCGCATCGACCATGTTCTGGGCTTCTTCCGCATCTGGGAGATTCCCATCGATGCCGTGCATGGCCTGTTGGGCCAGTTCTCGCCCTCGCAGGGCATGAGTGCCGACGAGATTCGCGGCTATGGCTTGAACTTCCAGGAGGAGCTGATGACACGCCCGTTCATAGCCGACTGGGTGCTGGACCGCATCTTCGGACCGCATGCCCAGGAGGTGCGCGAGCACTATGTGGAACATGTGCATGACGACATCTACAGGATGCGTCCCGAGTATGACACCCAACGCAAAGTGGAGAAAGCCTTTGCCGGACGCACCGACGAGGAGGACATCTGGATACGTGACGGGCTGTACGCTCTGATCAGCAATGTCCTGTTTGTACGCGACCGCAAGGACCCGAGCCTCTATCACCCGCGCATCGCCGTGCAGAACGACCTGGTCTATGAGACACTCTACGAGGGCGACAAGCAGGCATTCAACCGGCTGTACAATGACTACTACTACCGCCGCAACAATGACTTCTGGTATCACGAGGCGATGAAGAAACTGCCACGCCTGGTCGAGGCCACTCGCATGTTGGTGTGTGCCGAGGACTTGGGCATGGTGCCCGACTGCGTGCCCTGGGTGATGAACGAGCTGCGCATCCTCAGCCTCGAAATCCAGTCGATGCCCAAGGACGACAAGCTGGTGTTCGGCAATCTGAACAACAATCCCTACCGCTCGGTGGCCACCATCTCGACCCACGACATGAGCACCCTGCGGCAGTGGTGGGACGAGGACTGGGAGCGTGCGCAACGCTACTACAGCACCGTGCTGTGGCGCGGCGACGCCGCCCCGCATCCCATGCCGGGATGGCTGGCCCGCGACATCGTGGCCAACCACCTGGGCTGCCCCTCGATGCTGTGCCTGCTCTCGCTGCAGGACTGGCTGGCCATCGACGAGAATCTGCGCCTGCCTGATGCCGATGCCGAGCGCATCAACATCCCTGCCAATCCGCGGCACTACTGGCGCTGGCGCATGCACATGACCATCGAGCAGCTGATGCAGGCCGACTCGTTCAACGTCAAGGTGCGCGAGCTGGTGCACAACGCTGCCCGCTGATTGCATGAACTCGGAAAACTCAGAAATCTCAGAATTCAGGGAGGTCTCCCAGAATTCCCAGAATTCCCAGAAATCCCAGAAACAAAAAAACGAGAGAATGAAACACTGCATATTACTGATGCTGGCTCTACTGACCCTGTTGCCCGCCTCGGCGCAGATGATGCCTTCGATGGCCGACGAGCCCAAGTTCCACGACCATGAGGTCAAGTATTCGAAAAAGAAGACCAGCTTCCAGCTCATGACCGACATCGATGCCCAGGAGGTAAAGGTCAATATCTATGACACAGCGTTGGGAGGCTCGCCAATCAGGACAGAGTCCATGTTCAAGCTCTGCACAAGTCCTGTCATCAACGACAAGTCTTTGTTGTGGTGCGCCATTATCAATGAAGACCTCAAGGGCAAGTTCTACACCTTCAATGTCAAGCAGAACGACCAGTGGCTGGGTGAGACACCCGGCATCAAGGCGCTGGCCGTGGGTGTGAACGGACAACGAGGGGCCATCATCGACATGAAGCAGACCAACCCCAAGCGCTGGAACAAAGACCGCTCTCCGGCCATCGCCAGCAAGGACCTGGTCATCTATGAGATGCACCACCGCGACTACTCGATTGATCCCTCGGGCGGCTTCAGCTATCCCGGCAAGTACCTTGCGCTGACCGAGCGCCAGGGCTACGCGCACCTAGTCAAGCTGGGTGTGAACGCTGTACACATCCTGCCGTCGTATGACTACGCGTCGGTCGACGAGACCCGCCTCAATGAGCCGCAGTACAACTGGGGCTACGACCCAGTCAACTACTGGGTGCCCGAGGGCAGCTACTCGACCGACCCCACCAACCCCATGACCCGCATCCATGAGTTCAAGCGCATGGTGCAGAGTCTGCATCAGGCGGGCATCAAGGTGATTCTGGACGTGGTGTTCAATCACACGTTCGACATCATGGGCAGCAACTTCCAGCGGACGAGGCCCGACTACTTCTACCGCAAGAACCGGGACGGCAGCTACAGCAACGGCAGCGGCTGCGGCAATGAGACTGCCAGCGAGCGCTACCGCATGCGCAGCTACATCATCGACTGCTGCAAGTACTGGGTCAAGGAGTATCACATCGACGGCTTCCGCTTCGACCTGATGGGCATCCACGACATCGAGACGATGAATTTGCTGCGCAAGCAGTTGCCTGCCGACATCATCATCTATGGCGAGGGCTGGTCGGCCGGCAGCTGCGCCCTGCCCCAGTCGCAACTGGCCATGAAGGCCAACATCAGCCAGATGCCGGGCATCGCCGCCTTCAGCGACGAGATGCGCGACGGTCTGCGCGGCCCGTGGGACGGTGATGACAAGGCCGCCTTTCTGGGTGGTGTCAAGGGCAACGAGGAGAGCGTGAAGTTTGGCATAGCCGGAGCCATCGAGCACCCGCAAGTCGACATGGCCCGTGTCAACTATAGCAAAGCTGCGTGGGCCACCCAGCCCACACAGATGATTGCCTATGTCAGTTGTCACGACGACATGTGCCTGGTCGACCGTCTGCGCGCCAGCGTCAAGGGCATCACTCAGGACGAGCTCATCCGCTTGGACCTGCTGGCCCAGACTGCTGTAATGACCTCGCAGGGCATTCCGTTCATACTCAGCGGCGAAGAGATGCTGCGCGACAAGAAAGGCGTGCACAACAGCTACAACAGCCCCGACTCGGTCAACCACCTGGACTGGAACAACCTCAAGCGCTACCCGAAAGTGATGGAGTATTATCGCGATTTGATTGCCTTGCGCAAGGCTCACCCGGCATTCCGCCTGGGTGACGCCGAGCTGGTGCGCCGCCACCTGGAGTTCCTGCCCAAGCAGGACTGTGTGGTGGCCTATCGACTCAAGAACCACGCGGGCGGTGACATGTGGCAGGACATCTATGTCGTGCTCAACGCCAACCGCCAGTCGCGCACCATCACCGTGCCCGACGGCAACTACACCATCGTGTGCCGTGACGGCCAAATCAGGCCCATCGGCCTCGACACCTTCAGCGGCAACACGGTCATCGTCCCGGCACAGTCGGCACTCATCTTCCACAATTAACATGCAAGCAATAATGAAGAAGGCAATATTACTTATGCTGGTGGCTGCTGTGGCCACCATGCAGGCGGCGATCAAGGTCGACCGCATCGAGCCCACCGACTGGTATGTTGGGCTAGACAACGCCGTGCCGTCGGTGCAGCTGATGGTCTACGGCCAGGGCATCCGTGATGCCGAGGTAACCACCGACTATGCCGGTGTCAGTATCGACAGTCTGGTGCGGCTCGACTCACCCAACTATCTGTTGGTCTATCTGAGCACACGCGGTGCCCAGCCCGGCGTGATGGAGCTGAATTTCAAGCAGGGCAAGCAGAAGAAGACGGTGAAGTATACGCTCAAGGCCCGTGAAAAGCGCGGCAATGAGCGCTACGGTTTCACCAATGCCGATGTGCTGTACATGCTCATGCCCGACCGGTTTGCCGACGGCAACCCCGGCAACAACGTGATCAAGGGCATGCGCAGCGACCGCTGCGACCGTTCGCACCCCAGCGTGCGCCATGGCGGTGACCTGGAGGGCATCCGGCAGCATCTGGACTATCTCAACGAGCTGGGTGTGACGGCACTATGGTTCACCCCGGTGCTCGAGAACGACTCGCCTGTGGGCATGTACAATGACACCTATCATGGCTATGCCACTACCAACTACTATCGCGTCGACCCGCGCTTCGGCACCAACGCCGAGTATCGCCGACTGGTGGATGAGGCGCATGCCCGGGGGCTGAAGGTGGTGATGGACATGATCTTCAACCACTGCGGCTTTGAGCATCCGTGGGTGGCCGATATGCCCTCGAACGACTGGTTCAACCTGCACGAGTGGCTCAAGGAGTCAAAGGGTACCAGCGACTCGCGCGGCACCAGCTTCAAGCAGACCAGCTACCGCTTGGCTCCGGTGTTGGATCCCTACGCCAGCGACATCGACCTGCAGGAGACAGTCCAGGGCTGGTTTGTTTCGACCATGCCTGACCTCAACCAGAACAATGTGCATGTGATGAACTACCTGATTCAGAACAGCATCTGGTGGATTGAGACGGTGGGCATCGACGGCATCCGCATGGACACCTACCCCTACGCCTACGCCGAGCCGATGGCCCGCTGGATGCGCACGCTCGACCGTGAGTACCCTTACTTCAATGTCGTGGGCGAGACATGGTTTGAGAACCCCGCCTACACCGCCGCCTGGCAGCGCGACAGCAAGATTGCCCAGGACAACTCCTACCTCAGCACGGTGATGGACTTCTCGTTTTATGCCATGGTCGACTCGGCCAGCATCGAACCCACCGATGGGCAGTGGCGCGGCTTCAACCGCGTGTACAACAGCCTGGTGTTTGACTATCTCTACCCCAATCCCAAGAGCGTGATGGCATTCATTGAGAACCATGACACCGACCGCTTCCTCAAGGAGGGGCACGATGCCCGCAAGCTCAAACAGGCTTTAGCACTATTGCTCACAGTCAATCGCATCCCGCAGCTCTACTATGGCAGCGAGGTGCTGATGAACGGCACCAAGCGCATCACTGACGGCTATGTGCGCAAGGACTTCATCGGCGGCTTCCCGGGCGATGAGCGTAGCGCGTTCACCGAGGCTGGCCGCACAGCCGAGGAGAACGACATGTTCCACTGGCTCAAGACCGTGCTGCACTGGCGCAAGGACAACTTGTGCATCATCCAGGGGCAGCAGAAACAGTTCATTCCCTACAACGGCATCTATGTGCTCACCCGCCAGCTGAGCGACCACACCACCATCATGACGGTGGTCAACGGCACCGAGGAGGCACGCACCATGCCTGTGGCCCGCTATGCCGAGGTCATCGGTGATGCCGATGTGGCCACTGATGTGCCCACGGGTCGTGTCATCGACCTCACCCACGACATTACGCTCCCCGCCCGCGGCACCCTCATACTCGACTTCTGACGCACAGCAAGTAGGACAACCCTCGATGCGATTTCAGTTTATCCACACAAGATTTCTGAAATCGCATCGTTTCTCATAGTATGAACAGGTTTTGTGCATCACTGATTGTACTTGTGGCGTTTGTTACTCTCGCTCAATCGCCTAGTGGTACTTTGCCTGTACTGCATTTGTTCACTGACAATGGTCAATCTATTGACACAAAGTTGGAGTATATTGGTGGCGGTTGCTATATCGATGAAGTAGCCGATGGTGCTTTCGGCAGTCCCGATAGCTTGATTCGCATCCAGATAAAAGGGCATGGGAACTATACTTGGAACACATTCGACAAAAAGCCATATCATCTCAAGTTCAGATCACCTCAATCCCTGCTGGGAATGCCTGCCAATCAACATTTCCTGCTTCTTCCTCATGCCGATGACTGGCTGGGATATTTGCGTAATGCAGTAGGTTTTGAGTTGAGCCGTCGCATGGGGTTTTCTTACACACCACGGCAAGAGCCCATTGAACTGGTCATCAATGGTGATTATCGAGGGCTATACTTTGCCACAGAGCAGATTAGAGTAGATGAAAATCGTGTCAATATCACGGAACAAATCAGCGAGGACAATGCATCTGACCCCAGTGAGGGCTGTTGGCTACTGGAGATTGACAACTATGCCTCACCCAACCAGATTGCCATTGCAGTTGACAGTGTGCATCGCATGCTCGTCACGGTACACTCGCCCAAAACCATGTCGGAGCGTCAACGCCAGTGGATCACGCAGCGGCTAGAACATATCGACACATTGATTCGATACAGCGATGTGAGCGATGATCTGTGGACTGAATGGGTTGATATAGAATCGCTGGCACGATTCTACATCATTCAGGAGTTGCTTGACAACATTGAGGCATTTCACGGTAGTTGCTTCATGACCATCGATGGAACAGACGATGGCAAATTGCATTTCGGTCCAGTTTGGGATTTTGGCAATGTGTTTACTCGTGGCTATGCCAGCGAGCAACACTTCATCACCGAGGCCAATGACGGATTCAACAAACACTGGATTGAGTCACTGGTGAAGCATCAGCAATTCATGGACTGTGTCAGAAGGCTCTGGACAAAATTCTATGATAATAATCAAACAGAGATCAATGACTTTATTGATGCATTCACATCGCAAATAGCAGGAGCAATCGATGCTAATCATGACCGTTGGCCTGATTATGACACCGACAATATGTTGCCTCGTTGGGCAACATTTAAGCAATTTTGGGCCAAACGAGTAGAGTTTCTGCAACAGCAGTGGTCCCTGTCCGGGATATCTGACACAGAGTGTTCTGGCGTCACGGTGTGTGTCAGTGGCCGAAGCATCATCATCGCTTGCGTTGACTTTGAGCAACTGGTCAGCGTTTATTCTGTCACAGGTCAATCAGTGTATCGCGGGCATGCCCACCGCATCGACCATCTGCCACCTGGCATTTATATAGTGACAATCGGCCCCATTCGCCAGAAAGTCCTCATCCAATAATTCTGCCAACAGGTACGGTTATATTATATTTGCGACCACTTCTTTACTCAATGGTTGTGCACAAGAAAGTGCATTAAAACAAAGATCCATTGCGAGAGTATCGTAACGGATCTTTTTGTAACGCTGTCTGCTTAATTCTAGTGCTTGCCGAGCATGATGTTGATCACAGTGTTGACATCGGCCACGTCGACCTGGCCATCGCCCGTCACATCGGCATCGGCATGTTGAGTCTTGCCCAACATGACATTGATGATGAGGTTGACATCGAAGATGTCGACTGCGCCGTCGCCCGACACGTCACCCCTGACCTTCGGAGCAAATGCCGACAGCTCGTACAGGGCTGGCAGGGCGCGGCCGGTCTCGTTGTCCCACAGACTGGCATTGTACCAGCCATCGGTCACACGCTTGGTAGCCCAGTCCAGACCATACTCGTTGGCCTCGGGCCACCACCAGAACAGCCCCGTCACGCGCGGGTAGTTGAGCAGTTGCTTGATCATGTCGGCAGTGAAGGCACGCTGCCCCTCATTGGTGATGGGATAGGTGGCCGAATAGTCATAGTTGATGTTGTCGGGTTGCCACTTGTGGTAGTAGCCCGTCTCGACAATCATGATTTCCTTGCCATCGCAGCTGGAGTTGTTCATCACATTGGTGATGGCACTGGTCAGCTGGTTGAACCCATAGTGATAGTAGGGGTAGTAGCTCAGCCCCACGATGTCATAGTCGACCGGGGCAACCGCCTTGTAGTAGCCGTTGAGCAGCGAGATGTTGCGCACCAGCTCGGTGTGGATGACAATCTTGGCATCGGGGCACACCTCGCGGCAGGCTTGACTGGCATGGTTGAGCAGGTTGACAAAGCGGGTCACACTGGCTGCATCGCTCAGGTTCAGCTTCTTGAGCTGGCCGCTTGATGTGCCCACGGGTCCCCACAACATGCCGTAAGAAATCTCGTTGCCCGTCTGGATGTAGTCGGGTGTGGCACCGGCGGCCACCATGGCCTCAAGGCACTCGCGAGTGTACTCATACAGCTTGCCGGGCAGCTCTTCCTCGCTCAGCCCCTTCCACGAGTCGGGCGTGTATTGCTTGACCGGGTCGGCCCAACTGTCGCTGTAGTGGAAGTCGAGCATCAGCTTGAAGCCCGCAGCCTTGATGCGAGCCCCCAGAGCCACAACATAGTCCAGGTCCTGGCACACGCCTTGCCCCTTGTCGTCGGTCGATGCCTTGCTCGGGTCGACAAACAGGCGCACACGCATCGCGTTCAGCCCTTGCTCGTGCAAGAACGTGAGCATGTCGGTGATGCGCTGTCCGTTCTTGTCCTTATAGTTCGCTCCGTTCTGCTCATATCGGGTCAACAGCGAGATGTCGCCGCCCACCACATTGGTGCTCAATGCAGTGGCGGTCAAGACAACCGCCATCAGCAGGGTTGTAATGTGTCTCTTCATTATCTGACAATAATTTTCTTGTGATTAACGATATAGATGCCAGCGGGCAACCCGGCTGTTGCCTGTTGCTCGTCGGGTGCCTGGCGGCGCACCAGACGTCCGTCGATGGTGTAGACATCCATCGGTCCGGTCGTTGCCGGCGTGTCGACAATCTGCTCGATGGCCGAGAATTCGGCGGTGATGTCCTTGACAGTATATTTGCTGGTGGTCGACGAGATTTCATAGTAGCGGTCGCTATTTAGCCCCATGATGTCAACGGTCTGTCCCGTGCTTGCCCCTTGGTTAAAGATGATGTTGAACTTATAGGTGTCGGTGGGGACACGGAAGGTGCGGTAGTAGAACTTCTGGCCCTTGACCACTCGCGTCGAGGCATCATTGAGCTTCACACCGGGCCACAGGTCAGTAATCTGGTCGTTGCCGTCCCAAGCATAGAAGTAGACTGATGTCCAGTTGTTTGGCTCGACAGTCGGGTCTTTGAGGTAGATAGTGGCCGTCTTGCCCGTGTAGGGCTGCTCGAAGGTGTAGTCGCGCTCGACAACACGGGTCACTTGGCCTCCATCCAGCAGCCCCACCTTGAGCGTCATGGCCTCAGTCACGTCGATTGTGGTGCCGCTGGCGCAGCGCGTGCCATTGCTCGCAGTGGGCTCGCTGCCGTCGGTGGTGTAGACCAGCTGTGCCTCGGGATTCTCGCTCACTGCCGTCAGTCTCACGGTCAAGGAGCCATCATATTCGCCCGATGCCTTGTCGACCCATGGGGTTTCGAGAGCGGTCGACATGTAGTAGCGATAGTGGTAGCCGTCGGCCACATTAATCCACAGCTCGGTGTCGATGGCATCAAGGATGTTGGCATGGTTGGTATTGCCCACCACAGTCAGCAGTCGGCCATTGGCACCCGTAGTGATGGTGGCATAGTACTCCTTGTTGCTGCGAAAGGGCAGGTAGGTACTGGTGTTGGTGATGCCCACGGCCTTGCGCACGTCAATCATCCCCTTGATGTCCTGCTTGCAGTCCATCCAGTGCTTGAGAAACACGCACGGCGTGCCGGGCATAGCCAGCATGAATGCGTTCAGGCCCAGTGTGTCGGCCTTGATGGGGTCTTGCGCGGCATTGCTGCGCCGCTCGGTGTCGTGGTTCTCAATGAAGGTCACCGCATAGCGGCGATAGCTAGTGTTGCTCATCACCGACGTGCCACCCAGGGCCGTCCACCCCTTGTTGGGGTCGTTGACCACATCGCGTGCCGTGTAGCGGAACGGGAAGTCGAACGACGCACTCTGGATGACACCGTCCACCTTGGTGCCATTCAGCCAGTTTTGCACCGTCGAGGCGTTACCGTCCCAGTACTCGCCCACCGAGAATTGCGGCTGAGCCTCACTGTTATACTTGCCAATGAAGGATGCCGAGAAGCCCTTGACCATATCGTAGCGGAAGCCTGTGTAGCCCAGGTCGTTGAGCAACATGTTCAGATAGGCCTTTACATTGTTCTGCACGTTCTCGCTCTTGTGGTCCAGGTCGCGCATGCCATCCCAGCCCTCGCCGGTGTCGTTGTTGGCACTGAGCTCATATCCGTTGGTGTTGGCCCAGGTGAGCGTGGCTCCACCGTCATCGTTGCGGCAGATGTCGGTCGACTGCATCTGGTAGGTCACCCCATTATAGGTCTCGGCCGGGAAGTTCACCCAGTTGCTCACATTGCCACGGTGGTTGATGACCACGTCGCCGATGGTGCCAATGCCCACCTGCTTGAAGGTCGTGATCATCTGGCGCAGCTCGGCCTCGGTGCCAAACGAGCTGTTGTAGTTGGTGAACCAGTAGAGCGGGTCATAGCCCATCGAGGTCGAGTTCTTGGCACGTGCGCTCTGTGGTATCCACACCAGGTCGAAGTACTGTGCCAACTCGTCGGCTTGAGCCGTCAGGCGCGTCCACTTGGTGGGTCCGTAGGAGTCCCAGTAGAACCCCTGCAGCATCACGCCGCCATAGTTGCTGGGCCATCCCTGGGCCAGCATCATCAGGGGCAATGCCAGCCCCATTGTGGTTGTTATCAGTTTTTTCATTGTCTTCTTGATTTTTTTCTTGACTGGGAGGACTGGGAGGACTGGGAAGACTGGGAAATCCCACAATTCTCAGAAATCTCAGAAATCTCAGAAATCCCAGAAATCCCAGAGTCCAGACCCCCTAGTCCTTAACTTTAGTCCTTGCCGAGCATGATGTTGATGATGGCGTTGACATCGGCGATGTCGACCTGGCCGTTGCCGGTGACATCGGGCTTGCCCTTGTACGAGCTGGCCTGGGCCTTGCCCAGCATGATGTTGATCACGGCATTGACATCGGCGATGTCAATCTTGCCGTCGCCCGTCACATCGCCCTGCTCGGTCTGGTTCAGCGGGTTGCTGCTCTCATAGAACCGGGTGACATCGGTCACGGTGTACTTGCCCTGGCCGTTGAGCACGTTCAGCTGGTAGTACACGTCCTTGTTGATGCCAGTGATGTCGACTGTCTGAGGCGAGCCGGTGGCCGAGGTGAACACGATGTTGAACGTGTAGTCCTCGTTGTTGATGGGATAGGTCACATAATAGAATTTTGCACCACGGATGGTCACCGTGTCGGTCATCTGGTCACCGGGCCAGCTGGTGGCTGTGTTCAGACCACCGTTGCCATCGTAGGCCCAGTAGTAGGCCTTGGTCCAGGTCGGAACCGTCTTGCTCGGATCCTTGAAATAGACGGTGGCGTTGTGGGGTTCAAACTCGCTCAACTCGGGCAACTCATACTCGCGCGTGATGACCTTGAGCACGCTCGAGCCAATGAGCAGGCCCACCTTCAGGGTCATCGACTCGCGCAGACGCAGCACCGTGCCACTGGCACATTGCGTGCCGTTGCTGGCCGTGGGGGTCGTGCCGTCGGTGGTATAGACCAACTTGGCGTTTGAGCTGGTGCTCACTGCCGTCAGGGTCACGTTCTGGGCTTTGTCGTAGTAACCTGAGGCCTTGTCAATCCATGGTGTGTTGCACGACTTGTTCATGTAGTAACGGTAGTGATAGCCGTCCACAATGCGCACATACTCGGATGCGTTGGGCACATAGCCCGAGGTCTTGTTGCCCACCACAGTCACCAACTTCTTGTTGCCGCTGCCCATGGTCTCGATGGCATAGTAGTCGTTGTTCTTGGCCAGCTCGGTGTAGGTGCTGGTGTTGGTGATGCCCACGGCCTTGCGCACGTCAATCAGGCCCTTAATGTCCTGCTTGCGGTCCTGCCAGTGCGGCAAGAACACACACGGCGTGCCTGGCATAGCCATCATGAAGGCGTTGGCCGCCACAGTGTCGCGCTTGAGCGGGTCGGCATAGTAATTCTCGACGTTGCCGCGGTCCTCCACATCGTGGTTCTCGACAAAGGTCACCGCATAGCGGCGATACTTGCCGCCCTCCAGGTAGTCGGCGCTGCCGTTGCTCACCATGGGCCAGTTGACATAGTTGCCGCGGTTCTCGCCCAGGCTCCATGCTGTGCCGTTGTTGAAGGCGTCGCGCACCACATAGCGGAAGTCGAAGTCAAACGCGCCGCTCTGGATGGCTCCATCGTAGGTAGTCGACTTCATCCACTCGATGATGTCGCGCGAGTTGGTCCAGTGCTCGCCCACGCTGAAGGTGGGCTTGGCGGCGGCGTTATACGCCCCCAGGAAGCTGCCGCTGAAGCCGCGCACCATGTCGTAGCGGAAGCCCACATAGCCGATGTCGTCGAGCAGGAACTTGAGGTAGGCATTGACAATCTTCTTGACATTGCTGCTGTGGTGGTCCAGGTCGCGAGCGCCCGACCAGTCCTCGCCGGTGTCGTTGTTCGAGCTTAGAGTGAAGCCATGCTCCGTGGCCCAGGCCTGGGTGGCCCCGCCATCATCGTTCTTGCACACGTCTGTGCTCATGAGCTGATAGGTCACGCCGTTGTAGGTCTCGCTCGGGAAGGTCAGCCAGCCTGTCAAGGCCGAGTGGTGGTTGACGACCACGTCGGTAATCACGCTCACATTGTTCTGCTTGAGCGTGGCTATCATGGTGCGCAACTGCTCCTCGGTGCCGAAGGTCGAGTTCTGGTTGAAGAAGTATAGCGGGTCGTAGCCCATCGACGAGCCACCGCACTTGCCGCTCTGCGGCAGCCAGATCAGGTCGAAGTATTGACCCAGCTCCTCGGCTTGCTTGGTGTAGTTCTCCCAGCGCGAGTCGACAAACGAGTTCCAGTGGAACCCCTGCATCATCACGCCGCCATAGTTGGCCGGCCATCCTTGAGCCAGCATCAGTGCCGGCAGGGCCAGCACCGCAAGTGAGGTAAATAGTTTTTTCATTATCCTGATGTTTTGATGTTTTTGGCAAAATTACCTACAAAAATAAGAAATAAACGCAACTTCGCCCTACATTTTTCAATCAATTGTCACCTCAGCGTAAGCGCAATCGTTTGCACAGCCGCCCATTGTTGCCACTGCGCCCCGACTGGTGACGATGAAGGCTGAACGCGACACCCGGGCAACGCAAAGGCATCAACGGAAAAGAGGGGGGAAGAGGGGAAGGGGTAATGGGGAAGGGAGAATGGGGAAGGGAGAATGGGGGAAGGGAGAATGGGGGAAGGGGTCTGACCCGATGTGCCACCGAGCGAAGCGAGGCTGGCAACATCGGGTCTGACCCCCTGAAGCGGCGGAAAGGTGGCGGCGAAGCGGCAGAAAGGAGGCAGCGAAGCAGCGGAAAGGTGGCGGCGAAGCGACGGAAAGGAGGCGGCGAAGCGACGGAAAGGAGGCGGCGAAGCGGCGGAAAGGAGGCGGCGGTCGCTTCGGGGCACGACAGGTGTTTCGTGAAGAGAAGCGCGACATTGGGTCAGACCCTCTGTTGCCAGTTCTGGCACAGAAGGGTCAGACCCCCTGTCGCACCGTTAACCTGAACGAACCCTGGGAGGCAATGGCTCTGTTGCCAGTTCTGGCACAGAAGGGTCAGACCCCCTGTCGCACCGTTAACCTGAACGAACCCTGGGAGGCAATGGGTGGGGTCTGACCCGATGTGCCACCGAGCGAAGCGAGGCTGGCAACAGCGGGTCTGACCCCCTGAAGCGACAGAAAGGGGGCGGCGAAGCGGCGGAAAGGTGGCAACGAAGCGACGGAAAGGTGGCGGCAAAGCGGCGGAAAGGTGGCAGCGAAGCGGCGGAAAGGTGGCGACGAAGCGACCGAAAGGTGGCGGCGAAGCGGCGGAAAGGTGGCGGCGAAGCGACGGAAAGGTGGTGGATAATTGACAAAAAACACTCTTTTTTTTGGATATTTCAACAAAACTATGTAACTTTGCGGCCTGAAAACCTTTGAATTAGTCCAAGATTATTAACATTTAAACCTTCTTAATGATGAAGAAAATCTTACTATCATTAGCTGCCGTGGCCGCATGCGCCATGGGCATGGGGGCCGAGACACTCACTGTCTCTGATGGGCCGAACACAAGCAGTAAAGTACCCATCTACGGCCAATGGGCCGACAGTTATTGCAAGAGTGAATTTATCATCCCCGCCACCGACCTGACCGCTCTTGAAGGCTCGCAGATTACCCAACTCACTTGGTATCTCTCATCTCCGGCAACGAAATCGTTTGGTGACGCCCGGTTCCAAATCTTCATGAAGGAAGTGGAGGGCACCACGCTCACTGCTTACCAGGGCACAGACGAAGCCATCGTTGTCTATGAGGGTGCCATTGACGCTACTCAGGAGACGGTGACCATCACCTTTGACGATCCCTACGTCTACGAGGGCGGCAACCTGCTCATCGGCACTTACAACATTGTCAAGGGATCCTACACCTCTGCCGAGTTCTCCGGCACCACCGTCAGTGGAGCTTCAATCTACGGCTATAGCAGCTCGTCACTGGATGCAGTCTCTACCTACAATGGCAACTTCATCCCTAAGACGACCTTTGAGTATGAGGCAGCAGTGAAGCTGGACTATGATGCCAAGGTTACTCCCGACGCACTGTCCTTCGGCAAGCTCAATCCCGGCCAGACCGCCACACTCAACGTCACTGTCAAGAACCGTGGCAACAACGAGTTCACTCCCGTGGTGACCGTCAACGCTCCTTTCAGCGTGGGCGAGCTGACCGCTGTGGCTCCCGGCCAGAGCATCGAGATTCCTGTCACCTTCGCACCCAGCGATTTGGGCGAGTTCAGCGACCAAATGACCATCGCCTACGGAGGCGAGACCCCGCTCACCGTCACCCTGACCGGCCAGTGTGTCATCGAGGCAGAAAAGACCGTGGCCGACGGCACTAAGGCTGATGTGCACTATCCTATCTACGGCTACTACTTCGACACCCCGGGCACACTCTCACAGATGATTTATCCTGCCGACATGCTCACCGACCTTGCCGGCAAACAAATCACTGCCCTGAAGTTCTATACCAAATATTCGCAGACACTTAATGGTGGCCAGCTGGAGGTCAGCTTGGGCGAGACCGAACAGACCGCCTATACCGACAATGGCGAGACCTATGAAGGCAAGATAACAACCGGCCTGACTGCCGTGACAACTTGCACGCTCACCGCCGGCGGCAACGAGCTGGAGCTGGTGTTCGACACCCCCTACACCTACAACGGTGGCAACCTGGTGGTGCAGACCCTGGTCAACGAGGCCGGTGACAACTATGCTCAACAGGACTTTGTCGGCATCGCAACCGAAGCCCTGACGAGCTATTGCGAGTATTACTATTTTGGCGACAACACTCTTGCACACCAATTCCTGCCCAAGATGACCGTGACCTATGTGCCTTCTCAGACTCCCACACTCAAGGGCGACGTGAATGGCGACGGTGTGGTCGACAGTAATGACATCAACTTGCTCATCAACATGACGCTCGGCAAGGCCGAGAAGACCGCTTCGGCCGACCTCAACGACGACGGCGAGGTCGACGGCAATGATGTCAACATCGACATCAACATCGTCCTGGGCAAGTAAGCAACTATCACGCTCACCAGAGCATCCATCGTGTGCGGCAACCTGACGGCTGCCGCACACGTTGTTTTTTTCGCGACACAGCAAGGAGGCGGGAAAGGGGAAAAGGCGGGAAAGGGGGAAAGGCGGGAAAGGGGTCTGACCCGATGTGCCACCGAGTTTACTCGGCTGGCAACAGCGGGTCAGACCCCCTGAAGCGACCGAAAGGAGGCGGCGAAGCGACGAAAAGGAGGCAGCGAAGCGACGAAAAGGAGGCAGCGAAGCGACGGAAAGGAGGCGGCGAAGCGGCGGAAAGGAGGCGGCGAAGCGACGAAAAGGTGGCGGCGGTCGCTTCGGTGCACGACAGGTGTTTCGTGAAGAGGAGCGCGACATTGGGTCAGACCCTCTGTTGCCAGTTCTGGCACAGAAGGGTCAGACCCCCTGTCGCACCGTTAACCTGAACGAACCCTGGGAGGCAATGGCTCGCTTCGCTCGGTGGCACATCGGGTCAGACCCCCTGAAGCGACCGAAAGGTGGCAGCGAAGCGACCGAAAGGAGGCGGCGAAGCGACGAAAAGGAGGCAGCGAAGCGACGAAAAGGAGGCAGCGAAGCAACGGAAAGGTGGCGGCGAAGCGGCGAAAAGGTGGCTGAGGGCGGACAAGGAGGCTGCCCTGCCAATTTATTGTTGTTTTTCTTGTCTCTTTGCAGCTCAAATAGTAACTTTGCGACAAAAATTGCAACAGACTGAAAATGAAGAACCGACTGATATTGGCCACGATGATGGCAACACTGGCCATGTGCATGGCTGCGCAGAGCACCCCGCCGGCAGCCGTTGAGCCAGTGCCGACACCGCAGCAGGTGGCATGGCAGCGGATGGAGACGTATGCGTTCGTCCACTTCGGCCCCAACACGTTTCTTGACCAAGAGTGGGGCTATGGCGACGCCGACCCGGCCTGCTTCAACCCCACCCGACTCGATTGTGAACAGTGGGTGCGCACAGCCCTTGCCGCCGGCATGCGGGGCATCATCCTCACCGCCAAGCACCACGACGGCTTCTGCCTATGGCCATCACGATACACCGACTACAGCATCGCCCGCTCGCCCTACAAGGGTGGCCAGGGCGACATCGTGGCCCAGCTGGCTGCGGCCTGTCGCAAGCACGGGCTGAAACTGGGATTGTATCTCTCGCCGTGGGACCGCCATCAGGCCAGCTACGGCCAGACGGAGTATGTCGACTACTACTACAACCAACTGGAGGAACTGTTGACACAATATGGCCCGCTGTTTGAAGTGTGGCTCGACGGTGCCAACGGCGGCGACGGATGGTATGGCGGCGCATGCGAGAAGCGCACCATCGACCGCCGCACCTACTATGACTGGCCGCGCGGCCACGAGCTGGTGGCGCGGCTGCAGCCCGGGGCCATCATCTTCTCGGACGGCGGGCCGGGGTGCCGCTGGGTGGGCAACGAGGACGGCCATGCCGGCGAGACCAACTGGTCGCTGCTGCGCATCGGCGAAGTGTATCCCGGCTATGAACGCTACTCGGAGCTGACCGGCGGCCACGCCGATGGCGACGCATGGGTGGCAGCCGAGTGCGATGTGTCCATCCGCCCGGGCTGGTTCTATCATGAGCGTGAGGACACCCTGGTCAAGAGTGTCGACCAGCTGGTGGACCTGTACTACCGCAGCGTAGGGCACAATGCGACCCTGCTGCTCAACCTGCCGGTGAACCGCGACGGCCTGATTCACCCCATCGACTCGGCCCGCGCCGTGGCCATGCACCAGCGCATCAAGGCCGAGCTGAGCCACAACCTGCTGGCCGGGGCCAAGGTCAAAGCCTCGAACATCCGCGACAAGCGACTGTATGGCACCCGTCACCTGACTGACGGCGACCCCGACACCTACTGGGCCACAGCCGACGGTGTGACACGCGCCACACTGGAGTTCATCCTGCCGTCACAACAACGCATCGACCGCCTGATGCTGCAAGAGCACATCGCACTGGGACAGCGCGTCAGGGCATTCAGCATCGAGTATCACAACCGGGGTCGATGGCATGCCATCGACCCCGGTGAGGAGACCACCACCATCGGCTGCAAGCGGCTGTTGCGCTTCGGTGCCGTGACCACGAGCCGTCTGCGCATCCGCTTCGACGACTCGCGCGGCCCGCTGTGCATCAGCGAGGTGGGAGCCTATTGTTCGCCCGACTGAAAACTACTATAGAAACTTACTTGGCGATAATCAGGTAGTAATTCTTCTTGCCGCGCTGGGCCAGGATATACTTTCCGTTGAGCAGCATGTCGGTGCTGGTTGCTTGGTTGGGATCGGCGAGTTTCTCCTTGTTGATGCTCACGCCGCCTCCCTGTGTGAGCTTGCGCATCTCGCCCTTGCTGGGGAAGACCGGCGCAGCCTCGGTGAGCAGCGAGATGAGCGGTGTGCCCTGCTCGATGGCCTCGCGGCTCACCTCGAACTGCGGCACGCCCTCGAACACGGCCAGCAGCGTCTGCTCGTCAATCTTGTGCAGGATGTCCTTGGCCTGGTTGCTGAACAGAATCTTGGATGCCTCGACGGCCATCTCATAGTCCTCCTGGCTGTGTGCCATGATGGTGACCTCGCGGGCCAGTCGCTTCTGCAGCGGACGCTGACCGGGGTCTTGCGCCTGCTCGGCCTCGAGGGCGGCAATCTCGTCCTGGGTCAAGTCGGTGAAGATTTTGATATACTTAGCGGCATCCTCGTCGCTGACGTTGAGCCAGAACTGGTAGAACTTGTATGGCGAGGTGCGCTTGGGGTCAAGCCACACATTGCCGCCCTCGGTCTTGCCAAACTTGGTGCCGTCGGCCTTGGTGATGAGCGGGCAGGTGATGGCGAAGGCCTCACCGCCATTGATGCGGCGAATCAACTCGGTACCCGTGGTGATGTTGCCCCACTGGTCGCTGCCACCCATCTGCAGGCGGCATCCCTCGGTCTCATAGAGGTGCAGATAGTCGTAGCCCTGCAGCAACTGGTAGCTGAACTCGGTGAACGACATGCCGTGGTCGGCATTGGCGGCCAGACGTTTCTTGACCGAGTCCTTGGCCATCATGTAGTTGACGGTGATGTGCTTGCCGATGTCGCGGATGAAGTTGAGGAAGCCGTAGCCCTTCATCCAGTCGTAGTTGTTGACCAGGATGGCGTGGTTGGGCGCGTCACTGTCAAAGTCCAGGAACTTGGCCAGCTGCTTGCGGATGCACTCCTGGTTGTGGCGCAGGGTGTCCTCATCGATGAGCACGCGCTCTTGCGACTTCATCGACGGGTCGCCAATCATGCCTGTGGCTCCGCCAATCAGGGCGATGGGCCGGTGTCCGGCACGCTGCAGGTGCTTGAGCATCATGATGCCCACCAAGTGGCCAATGTGCAGCGAGTCGGCTGTGGGGTCGATGCCCACATAGCCCGAGGTCATCTCCTTGTTGAGTTGTTCTTCGGTTCCGGGCATGATGTTGTTGATCATGCCGCGCCATTTCAGTTCTTCTACAAAATTGATTTTACTCATCGATACGATATTTTTCAAAAAATTTGTGCAAAGGTAATAAAAAGTTTTCAGTTTTTGGTAATCTGTAATCAGTTCTTGTGCAGATACAAAGTGTAATGCTGATTCCAGATAGCATTGTAGTAGGTCAAGGCGACTCGGTTGGATGAGCGCTCGGTGATGTCAAAGTGAAAACGCGGCATTGCCGGCTGGCTGGAGTAGTCAATCTCGGCACCGCCCAGAAATGTGTTTAAGATGCGCTCGTAGGCCACGTTAGAGTCGGGGAAACTGATGTCAAGTGTGCCTTCACCCTCGACCCAGGTGCCATAGTCCACTCGCTCGTCGTGCAGATTCCCTGTATGGCGAACAGTGACCATGTCGCCCTGGAACTGGAAGTAAAGGGGGGCAATCGCCGGGTTATAATAGGTGTCGGGAACTTTCTCGCCATCACGGATGATTTGCTCAACCTGCCAGGTGCCGAACCAGATGCCGATGTCGCCGTCGTTGTGGGTGCAGCCGCACAGCCCCACCAGGGCCAGCAGCGCAATGAGTATGTGTTGCAATGTCTTCATTTTCGTCCGATTGTGAAGTTTCCTGTATAGGTAATGTTAATCATCCCGCCCACATTGTTGCCCAGCAGTGAGCCGTGGTCGGTGGCGAGTGTGGCCTTGACCTTCAGGCCCTGCACCGCAGCGGGCGCAAAGCCCACCTCGGCCATGAGCGAGGTGCAGGTGGCCTTGGGCATGGGCATCAATGGGGTGCCCCAAGCCGCGCGGCGGCTGCCCATCAAGCGGTACTGCCACTGCTGGCCGAGGTGACCCTGCACGGCGGCATGGAAGGCGCGCACGCGGTTGTGGATAAAGCGCATGTAGCCGTCGGTGTTGTAGATGAGTGCCACGGCCATCGGGGTGCCCAGTGCCATGCCGCGCGCCTGATAGCCGTTGAAGGCATAGTTGTTGTAGTAGTCATCACCGCCCGTGGTCTCGTTGGTCAGCGGTGTGCCCTCATGGTCGCCCGGTGCCCAGTGGATGGGGCCGCTCTGGTTGGTCAGGTCGATGTATTCGAGTACAGCACCGTCCAGCCAACTGCGAGCCGGGGCCTTATACTCCAGCCCCCACAGACCATCGAAGCCGTTGCGGAAGCCGATGCCCGAGCCGTCCTCCCAGATGTGCTGGTGATAGGCACTGAGGCGGTGACCGCCACGCAAGGTGTAGTCGGCACGCACATCCCAAGTGCCCAGGTGGTTGCCCTCGAAGAACTCGTCTCCCTTGTTCGAGCCGCCACTGCCCGGAATCAGCGCCTTGAAGAACGCCTTGGCATCGGCCTTTTGCTTAACGCGCCGCACCTCCTTACCCTGTTCGTAGAACACGTTGTCGCCACCAAACTGGCAAGCGGCCTGCATACCCAGGGTCACCACCAGCGGCTTGTTGGGGTTGCTGCGCAGGTGCAGGTACTTGTAGTTCATCCACCAGCCGGTGGTGATGAAATGATTGTAATAGTTGTAGTGATGCTCAAGCCACTTGTTGTCGCCAGGCTTGTAGTAGCCTACCTCGCCGTTGATCTGCACCCATCCGCGAGTGAAGGGGATGGACTGGAAATTGACAAAGCCGACGCGTGCTCCCACCAGCGGACGGGCATTCTGGCTCCAGACCATGTCGCCGCTGCTCAGGCAGTCGTTGACCATGGGTGACTCGTGCCGCTTGGCACCGAGCACTAGCTGCACACCGCGGTACTTGCCCTCGACCCAGGCCTCTTGCAGCCACACGCGGGCTGGGTGTTGTGGATTCTCAGTACCAACGAGGAAATATTGGTAGCCCGTGTAGCCCTCGCCCTCAATCATTTCTTTCTGGTACTGATAGTTGTTGAGGTAGGTTGTGTTCGAGGCCCAGCCTCCCCAAACCTCGACACCGGCGCCCCACGACAGCCGTCGCGTGGTGTCCATGGTGTGCCACACGGCTCCGTGCAGCAGCGTGCTATATTGCTGGGTGACCACACCACCACGGTTGGCCATGATGTAGTGCGGGGCCAGCTCACTGTCGCCGGCGTTGGCCGTCAGGCCCGCCTCATAGTTCACGTCTACCTGCGCCGCCATTGCCAGGGGCACCAGTGCCGCAAGCAGTAGTCTGAATCGTTTTGCTCTCATATCTTGCTATTACATTATTCTCAACCGCGAACTCCACGCGAAGATTTTTTTAACCGCGAAGCCACGCGAAAACTTTTTCAAACCGCGAAGCCACGCGAAGTATTTTTTTAACCGCGAACTCCACGCGAAGTTTTTTTTAACCGCGAATTACGCGAATGTGGCACAATAATCGATAATTCGAAAATTCGTGATAAAAATCGTGAAAACCGCGAAGCACGCGAAAAAAAGTATGAATTATAAATTATGAATTATGAATTATGAATTGAAAAAGTGTCCTTATGTCTTAATAAAACCGCGAATCACGCGAATGTGGCAGATTCGATAATTCGAAAATTGCGCCCATTCGGTTGCGAGCTAAAGGTTCGTGATAAAAATCGTGACAACCGCGAATGATGCGAAAAAAAGTATGAATTATAAATTATGAATTATGAATTATAAATTATGAATTATAAACTGTTTGTCTCACTTAGGGTTGGAATGAGGCCACATGGCGACGAATCTTATCGTCGAAGATGTCGGCGATGGTGATGAGCAACCCCGTCTCCTCGACCTCGCCAAACTCGTGGTTGATGGCCGTGCCCAGGATGCGCATCGACGGCGACAGGCCCATGTAGGCATTGATCAGCGGCGGGATGTTGATGCCGTGCGAACGCACAAACGTGTTGAGCCGGCGGTAGTCCTCCTTGAAGTCGCTGCCGACAAAGAATCCTTGCTCGGCCTCGGCACTGTGTGTGTCGGCCAGCGGCTCGATGGGACGGATGATGCCGTCGGGGTCAGGAAAATAGAGGTTCAGGAAGTGCAACAGCAGGTTGCGACACGAGCGGTCGTAGCTGGGATACATCGTCATCTTGCCAAACAGATATTTCACCTCGGGGTGAATCACGGTGAGTGCTCCCAGGCCATCCCACAGGTTGTCGAGCGCAAAGATGGCACGCACGCCGGCACGGGTCGACTGGTACTTGGGCCGCACCCATGACCGTCCCAGCTCGATGGTATAGGGCAGCATCTGGTGCAGGAAATGGTCGCTGAAGTGGAACATGTGAGCCGTGGCGATGCGCGGCGACCCATCGGGCATGAGCCTGATGTCGCTGCCCAAGATGTATCGGTAAGCTCCCACTATCTCGCGTGTCTCGGGGTTCCACACCAGCAGCTGCCGGCAGGGCGGGTCCATGAGATCAAACTCGTCGATGTCGCATGCCTTGCCCGTGCCGCCACCGCCGGCACGGAACGAGATCTCGCGCAGCCGTCCAATCTCGCGCATGGTGTGCGGGGCACTGTGGGCATCGATGACATAGATGTCGTTGCCGGCACGGTTGGTGGCGCGCAGGTGGCGCTCGGCGGTCAACTCGCTCTCAATCAAGCTGATGTCAACGGGAGGGATGATGTCGGTCTGCATGGCTCTGAACGGTTAGGGTTTGAGATGATAGACGATGTCGCGCACCATGGCCGCCTCCTTGACAGCCTGTGAGCCGTCGAGCGATTGCCACGAGATGGGACGTCCAACACTGATGCCAAATGTGGCCCCACGGCTCTTGAACACCTCGCCCGGCAGCATTGCCTGCTCGAGGTTGACCTTGATGCCCAGCCGCTTGCGCCAGTGCGCCAAGCGATAGAACTTGGCCGAGTTGTGGCCATCGAAGTAGACAGGAATGATGTCGCGCCGGTGCTGGATGGCACTAGTGATGACAAACTTGTGCCAGGGCAGGTCGGCAACCGATCCGTCGGGCTGACGACGCGAGCACAGCCCTGCCGGGAAGGTGAGCATCTGTCGTTGGCTGGCATACTCCTGCTCAATCAGTGTCACTCCCTGTCGCGACTGCCGCCCGAACTTGTTGACCGGCAAGAAGATGCCTTGCAGCGGCTTGACCGACATCAGCAGGTCGTTGACCAGAAAACGGATGTCGCCATGATAATGGTGGCCAAACAACGAAATCAGCGCCAGGCCGTCAAGGCCACCGAGCGGGTGGTTGCTGGCAAAAATGAACCGCCCCTGGGGCGGGATGTTCTCCAACCCCGTGGGCTGCAGCGTGATGTCCAGCTCACGCAGCACCACATCGGCCGCCTCGACATCGCGCTTGTCGCCAATCTTGCGCAGCATGTCGTTGAGCTGGTCCTGACAGATGAGGCGCTCAAGCCACCGCACTACACAGCGCGGCACGAACCGATAGTAGCGCGCGGCACGCGCCCGCAACACCTGGTCTAGGTCTATCTGAATTACTTGATCGGACATGGGTTTCTATGTTCTGAATGAGCAAAAGTACAAAATTCTGCAATATCCTGCCAATATTTGAATCAAAAAATGTGTTTGACGCTACAATTTCCTCGTTTTTTGGCCAAAAAATCGTATCTTTGCCGTGCTATGGCAACTGTTGAGCGACATCACACCTGGCTATGTGCGGCCGAGCTGACGGCCCTGGCTGCCCTAGCGGCGGCAACGCTGGCCCTGCTGCCATGGGCCGAAGCCCTGCGCACCACCGTCGCCCTGGCCGTGGCCTACCTGCCACCCCGCGCCCTGTATCGCCGCAGTGGACACTGCACAGCGGCGGGCCGTGCCGTGCTGCTGCTGGCGGCGGTGGGGCTGTCGGCCATCGCAGTGCCGATGCTCTATCATGCCACAGTGGCCAGTGGCGCGACATTCAGGATGCCCAGGCTGGTGGGCGATGCCAGCGACTACTACAACTGGGCACTGGCACACTACGACGGCAGTGTCGTCAAGCCCAAGGTCACTTTTTGGGGCTATTCGGTGCTCATCATCGGGCTATGGCGTGTGCTGGGCGTGAGTGTCATCTGGCCTGTCGTGGCCAATGTCATGGCCACGCTGCTCAGCATTGTGCTCACCGGCCATGTGGCTGCCGCCATCGCTGCCACCCGCCGGCGGCGCACCGCCACCCTGGCCATGGCAATGATAGCCGTGCAGGCCTACTTCATGTCGCAGGGAGCACAGATGCTCAAGGAGCCTTGGGTATATCTAGCCATCATGCTGATTGCCCTCAGTCTGGTGCCCCGACCCGACAGAGAACAGGGGACAGCGAACAGCGAACAGCGAGGCTCACTCATCACTCACCACTCATCACTCATCACCATGTTCGCCCTGGGGTGCTTCATCCTGGCCGCCGTCAGGGCCAAATATGTCAATTTTGTCTTCATCGGCCTGATTATGCTGGCTGTGGCAGGGCGGCTGCGCCAGTGGCGGTGCTACGGTCTGTTGCTGGCCATCACGCTGCTGTGCTGGTGGCTGGGCATGGCCATGACCGACCACTACACCGTGATGCAGCAAGTCAACAACGTCACTGGTCAGGGTGGCATGGCCGGGCTGTTTGCCCCTGACGGGGTGTACCAACACCTCGTGGGCGACTACTTCCAGCACCCTGTGTGGCACAAGCTGCTGCTGTTGCCGGTCACCTGCAGTGCGCAGTGGGTCATCCCCTTCCCCTGGCTGCCCCAGGACGAGGCGGCGACATGGCTCAGTGTCGTACCGCGCTTGCGCCTGGGGTGGTATGTGCTGTCGGGAACGGTCATCTACTTCTACCTGTTCCGGTCGTGGCGGCGAGGGTGGCAATGGGCGGCCTGGGCATGGTTCCCCATGGTCTGCTTTGCAGCCATTGCCTACATGACGGCGGGGACGGTCAGCCGATACATTCTGCCCTTTGAACCCTGGTGGATGGCGATGGCGGCGGTTGCCGTGATGGGCAGCTGGCGCCAGCGACAGTTCCGCGTGTTCATGGCCGCCTACATCGTGTTCATGACCGTCGTCCTGGTCATCAGCCACCATGCCCTCATGACGGCAACCTAGCCCCCACCCCAACCTGGACGCAGCCGCATGGCCTGCCCTATCTCTTTCAGGGTCAGCCCCCTGCTGCGACGGAATAGTGACAAAGAAATCCCCGCCGGCACACAAAGCACCGACGGGGACTTATTATTCCTTACCCCTGAACCCAGGATTTACTTGCCGAGCATGATGTTAATCACAGCATTGACATCGGCGATGTCGACCTGGCCATTGCCCGTGATGTCGCTAGCGGCTTGCTCCTGTTGGCTCGCTGCCCTGCCCAGCATAACATTAATCACAGCGTTGACATCGGCGATGTCGACCTGGTCGTCGCCCGTCACGTCGCCGGGCACAATGGGCTGGAGACCCTGGTACTCGTATGCACCCCGGTCGATGGCACTGCCGACGATGCGTGCGTTGCCCGCCAGGTCGGTGTCCATCTCAAAGCCCGCGGCCACAGTGCCGGCATCGATAAACTCGCTGCCCGCGACCAGTGCCCATGAGGCATTGCCAATCTGGATCAGCTCATCGTCGGTGGTGGCGATGCCGCGGCACGAGGGGGCACTCTCAAAGTTGCTACCCTCGGCCTCGAGATAGATGGAGTTGAGCACAGTGGCGGCCTCCAACTCGTGATGCACCATGCCGACGTTGGCCGTGTCGGCCTCGGCGTTGGCACGGATGGCATTGCGCTGGGCTGTGGTGTTGACCACCTTGCCCGAGCCGGCCACATAGATGCCGCCGCCCCAGAAGGCCGTGTTGTTGCACACCGCCGCATTGACCACCGCGCCGTCCAGCAGCAGGATGCCGCCGCCACGGCCACCCATGGTCTCGCCATACTCGGGCGCGTCGGCATAGCAGTTGGTGACGACGATATCGGTCAGTCGGCCGTTGTAGTTGTAGATGCCTCCACCCAGCAGTCCGCGGCACCCCAGCACCCCAATGCCGGTGGCGTTGCCGTTGTTGAACAATGCGCCGCCCGCACTGGCATAGCAGTCGGTGAACTCACAACCCTCGACTGTGCCGCCGTTATTGTACACAGCGCCGCCGTCATCGGCCACGCAGTCGGTGAAGTAACAGTTGCGGATGGTGCACCGGCGGGCATAGACTGCCCCGCCCAGGCCGTTGCCATAGCTCGAGTGGGCATAGTTGCGGGCAAAGTAGCAGTCCTCAATCACACCCTCGCCGTCGCTGTAGAGAAACACCGCGCCGCCGTAGCTGTCGCTGTCGGAGGTTGACTGAGCGGCGAAGTAGGCCGAGTTCTCCATGACCATGCATTGGCGCAGCTGCACATTGCCCTGGGCATAGAGCGCACCGCCCCATGCCTTGGTCTGCCATACGTTGGCATTGGCTCCAGTGAGCGTGAAGCCGTTGATCTCGGTCGGGTTGACGATGGTCTCGGCACAGTACAGCACATGCGTGCCGTTGGCGTGCGTGCCGGGCACCTCGAGCGCGTCGTTGTCGGTGAGCCAAGTGTAGCGGTAGCTCGTGCCCTCGGCAATGGCGCGTTGCCAGGTGTCGGGCACATCGTCATCGGCACTGAGGATGGTGGCGTGTGCAAAGCTGTAGGGCTTTCCATCGGTAGGCATTTCTCGCTCGTCCTTGTTCTGCTCATAGCCAGCGAAGCCACCATAGAGACTCACGCCGTCCTTGAGAAAGAATGTGCGCGACGTGGGCTTGTTGCTGCGGATGAGCGAGTCGGGACGGTAGGTACCTTGTGCCACCCACACCTCGTCGCCCGGCTGAGCCTGGTCGATGGCGGCCTGCAGGTTGCCCATGGCATTCTGCCACGAGGTTCCGTCGCCGGTGCCACCCTGTGTCACATAGTGTACATTGGCCGTCATGGCCATGGCAGTGGCCGTGGCAGCCACTGCCAGAATTGTCTTTTTCATCATCCGTTCAATTGTTATTTGACCACTTTGCGGCTCTGGCTCTGGCCATTGCTGAGGATGTCGCACACGATGTAGAGGCCGCTCTCGGGCTCACGGTCGAGCCGGGTGCCGTCGATGCTGTAGTAGGCCGTGCGCACCACCTGCGCGTCGCTGTTGAGGCTGTTCACGCCGGTGTAGGGCACATAGCCGGTCACCTGCCAGCCCTTGAGTGTGGCGGGCGTACCGTCGACACCGGGCAGAGCGTCGTAGCCGAAAATCTTGGCATACTCCTGATTGTACTCCGACACACTCACGTCGGTCACGTCGGGCAGAGCTTCGATAATCTCGTTCCAGCGCTCGGCCTGCAGACGGTTGTGCTGCAGCGTCAAACCTTGCAGATAACTCATGCTGCCGAAGGTGATGTCGGTCAGCTGGTTCTCCTGTGCGGCCAGGCGGTAGAGGTAGCTAGAGCTGCTCAGGTCCAGCGAGGTGAGCTGGTTGTCATTGACCTGCACATAGTAGAGGTTGTGCAGGCTCAGGTTCAGCTCAGTGAGTTGGTTGTGGGCCAGGTTCAGGTCATAGACGCTCGGTGCCACGCTCAGGTCGATGTCGCTGAACTGGTTGTGGTCGGCATAGAGGACATAGAGGTTGGCGTTGCCGCTCAGGTCCAGCTCGGTGAGCTGGTTGTTCTCGCAGGTCAGTCGCGACAGCGAGCTCAGCATGGTGGTGTTGAGCTGAGCGAGCTGGTTGCCGCCGATGTTGAGGTAACGCACGCCCGTGTTCTGGCTCAGGTCGATGGCGGTGAGCTGGTTGTTGGTCAGGTGCACACCCTCCAAGTTAGGGCAGGTGCTCAAGTCGATGGCGGCAATGTTGTTGTCGCTCAGGCTCAAGGTCTTCAGTCCCGGCACACCGCTGATGTTGATGGTCTCGATGGCATTGTCGTAGGCATACAGGTCCTCGAGTTTGGTCATACCCGTAAGGTCAAGCGAGGTGATACGGTTCTCCTGGCAGTCAAGCTCGGTGACGGCAGCCAGGTCGGTCACGTTCAGACTGGTGAGCAGGTTGTTGCGCACGTCCACCTGATAGATGTTCTGCTGCTTGGGCAGCAACACGGCGGTGAGCATGTTGTCGCCGCAGTCCAGCTTGGTCAGGTCGGCCATGCCCGAACAGTCGAGCGTGCCGGCAATACGGTTCTCGCTCACGTCCAGCACGCGCAGGGCTGTGCAGCCGGCCACGTCCAGGCTGGTCATCGAGCCGCCCTCGGCATAGAGTCCCTTCAGCTGAGTCATGTGGCTCAGGTTCAGGGCTGTGAAGGCATTGTAGTTCATCTGCAACTGCTGCATGTTGGAGCAGCCGTCCAGGTTCACGTCGGTCAGGTTGACACTGTTGGCCACAATCTGGATGAAGTCGCCATAGAGCTTCATCGTCTGGCCCTTGAGTGTCTCGGTGTAGTAGGCTCCGGCACTGTATTCAACAGGCGTGCCATCTCCCCAGTCGACCTGGAAGTTTCCGTTAGCCACCAGGCCCAGTCGTGTCGACTGGCCCACTTGTGAGTTGGCAAAAGTCAGTACTGCTGTCGGTTCGTCGGCCAGCACGCTCATTGCGGTGCAAGCCACAAGAGCCATAGAGAGTAACGTTTTTTTCATTTTTGATTTTAGGGTTAGAGTTGAACGTTTTCGGTTTTTTCGCCGCAAAGGTACAATTTTTTCCCGAATCGGCCAACTCATGTTGCCCATTCCGCCCGGGTGGAATACAAGTTTCGCCGTTCGGCGGGATGACAAATCCCGCCGAACAGGTTCGCCCAATCTCCAGCCTCTACGCCCTACAACCTAGTGCGGGTTCTTGTGGTTGCGGTACATTTCCATCAGCTGGTCGGCGATGAACTGCTCAGCTTGGTCAAGCTCGTCAAGGGGAATCTCGACACGCGTTTTGCCGACCGACGGATTGGCCTTGTCGCGATAGACAATGATGAGCTTGAGCGCAGGTGGTGCTCCGCGATATTTGAATTCACTTTTGATACGCACCCGCTCGCAATCCTCAAAGGGTATTGACGTCTCCAGACCATGTCTGTCATAAGTGACAAACCGGTGTGCGCCAACACCGAACGCCGGTATGCCACTATAGGCCTTGCCTAGTTTCACGATGGAATCAACCATGTCGTAAATGATGCTCAGTGTGATAAAACCATACACGCCAAGGATGACATATCCTTTCCACTCGGTGAACATGAAGCCAAGGTCCCAGTGCACAAAGCAGAAAACTCCAAAGGCAACCAGCAATAGCGATGCGATGCTAAAGACCACAGTCCATGCAGCCGCTTTTGCCTTACGGTAATAGAATTTCGAGACTGTTTCCATTATGAATAACGGATCAGAATTCGGTGAAGAACGGGGTGAGCGCGATGGTGCGTTTCACGGTCTTGCCTTGAGCGGTCACTGTGACAGTGCGGCTCTCCTTGCCCTTAATGCCAGTGAAGGTTGCGGTGACCGAGCGCGACGAGTGAGGCTTAACGGTCACTTGCTTGGTGGCGCAAACCACTCCCTTGCCACCGACGCTGACTGGTGTGGTGAGCGTCTCGTTGCCGTTGTTGGTGATGGTGATGGCAAACGATGCACAGTCCTTTGCGTTGGCTTTCAGGGTCTTGGCACCTATGGCAATCTGCACCGATGCCGCGCTGACGGCACTGCTGCTCACTGCTGTTCGTGTGGTTGTAGTGCTTGCTGTGGCAGCGGGTTTGGGTTGGACTTTCTCTTTGGGCTTGGGTTTGGCCGGTGGTGTCGCTGTGACCGAGGCAGTGAAGATTTGCAGATTGCCAGATGACACATTTACCTTATAATTGCCAGCCGCGAGCGAGAAAGGCACCTCGCGCTCGGTGCCGCGCTCAAAACTTTTTCCCTCCACGCTCTGGCCTCGTGCATCGGTACAAACCACAGTGATGACATCGTTGTCAAATTCCTCGGGCACATGTACCTTGAATTTGATGTTCTCATGCACATAATCTTCGGGGGCCTCGCGTCTGGCCTTGAACACGCGCACATCGTCGTCGAGCAGCCGCAGCAGGCCATATCGGCCCGTGTGGTCGGCGGCGATGGCATATCCGTTGCTGAATGGTTGCGCCTCGCTGAACTGTACGGGCAGAAAGATCTCATGGCCATAATAGTAGCCATACTCGTCATCGACCTCAAACGGGATAGGGCCATTGACCACAAACTCCAGTTCGGGTTCGGGCGTGGCCGGGGGTAACTGGTCGCGGCGCACCTTCTCTTTCAGTTTCTTGCCGTCAAGGCCGATAAACAGGTCTTTGCCCTTGCGGTCGGTCACCAGCAGGCGGCCGGAGCCCACAAAAGGATTCTCGTCGACATAGACTTCCTCATACACCGGGAATACAGAGCCGTCGGTGTGGAGCACATTCAGCAGACGGTTGCGGCCATCCTGCTCGCGCAGCGCGACAGCCACGTCGCCCACAAAGTCGGTAATCGAGTCGGCCATGAAGGGCACCACCTGTTTGCCTTCGCTGTTGAACACGCCGCACTTGTCGCCGTTCCACACCTTGAAGTGTGAGTTGTCCATGCGTGCGATGGCACTGGCCATGGGCTTGATGATCCACTTGGCCACCTCGGCTTGGGTGAGTGCCGAGGGTGCCAGTATGCAAGCCAAGATGATGATTGAGCGTAGTTTATTCATCCTTCTCAAGTAGTAAAGTAGTAATGTAGTAAAGTAGTGTAGCCGTTACATGATGGTGGCAGCCCATTTTGGCCTTCGGCCGACTTTGGCCGTCAACGCGTCACTGCGCTCCCCAACCATTAATCCAAAACCACTAACCTTCAAGTTTCGCTGGCTAGTGGAACTTGAATCATTCGAGCGAGGAGAGGCGAATCTCAAAGCGCTCGGCAAGCTGGGTGTCATTAGCTTGTTGGGCATATTTGGCACCTTTCGTGAAATACTCCCTTGCCTTGTCGATGTCACGGGCAACGGCACCACGGGCATCACCGGCCATATAGTCGCATCCCAACTCGTAGAGCGACGGATAGTAGGTCGGGTCGAGGGACACGGCTTTCTCGTTCAGTTCATGCGCTTTCTTGCTGTCTTTGGGCAGCAGTTTCTCGACATTGGCAAGCACAGTCTTGTCACTGTAGACGCGACCGTAGAGTTGAGCCAGTGTATATAGCGCCTCAACTGACTCTTTGCCCCCCTTGTCGATAGCTTGGTTGAGCTTGTCGATGCCTTGCTGCGCGGTGGTCGCGCTCTTCAGGTCGTCCACGGCGGCTGCAGTCAGCGCCTTGGCATCGCCGGCAGGCTGGGCGGTCGGTTGCGTGGCGGGTTCGGTGGTCTGGCTCTCGCCCTCGGTGGCTGTTGTGGTTGTTACTTCTTCTTGCTGGGTGGGAGTCTCTTTGTTGCCCATAAAGTGGTTGTAAGCAAAGTAACCTCCACCGACAATCAACAAACCAGCCACTATCCCGCCAATCATCATCGGCAACTTGCTTTTGCCGCCCTTTGCGGCTGGCTGCTGCATCGGCTGCTGCATCGGCTGCTGCATCGGCTGCTGCGCGGGTTGTTGAACTGGTTGCTGCACCGGCTGTTGCATCGGCTGCTGCACCGGCTGCTGCACCGGCTGCTGCATCGGCTGCTGCACGGGCTGCTGCGCGGGTTGTTGAACTGGTTGCCATACTGGCTGCTGCACCGGCTGCTGCACGGGTTGTGGTGCCGGCTGCTGCACTGGCTGTTGCATCGGCTGCCGTACTGGCTGCTGCACCGGCTGCTGCACGGGTTGTGGTGCCGGCTGCTGCACTGGCTGCTGCACCGGCTGCTGCACGGGTTGTGGTACCGGCTGCTGCACGGGTTGTGGTGCCGGCTGCTGCACTGGCTGTTGAACCGGCTGTTGCACGGGTTGTGGTGCCGGCTGCCGAACTGGCTGCTGCACGGGTTGCTGCATCGGTTGCTGAACCGGCTGCTGCATCGGTTGCTGAACTGGTTGCTGCACGGGTTGCTGCATCGGCTGTTGCGATGGTTGCGGCTGAGGCTGCGGTGTAGGCTGTGGTACAGTCTGTTCCATGGCAGTCTCCCCTCCCCTTTCCCAAAGGGGAGGGGTAGGGGTGGGGTTTGAAACCGGCTCGCTGCCCACCGGCTGCTGCACGGGTTGCTGCAAAGGCTGCTGAACAGGCTGCTGAACAGGCTGCTGAACCGGCTGCTGCATCGGTTGCTGAACAGACTGCTGCATGGGGTGCTGAATCGGTGACACGGGTTGCTGCATCGGTTGTGGTGCCGGCTGCCGAACTGGTTGTTGCACGGGTTGCTGCTGTGGAGCGGGTTGCGGCGACATTGTCGGTTCAGAGGGCTGAAAAGCAGGTGTTGCTGTGACAGCGGCCTCGGTGGTGGAAGCGAGTGCATCTTTCACTTCCTCGATCTCGGCCATTCTCTCACCCATTTTGACCACCCGTTCGTCCAGCTCCATGCCCGGCTCCATGGGTATGAACAGCCACTTGACGCGGTACTCCAGCCCCATGCTGATGCCAATGGCACCCTCGCGCGACACCCAGTAGAACTGCGTGCCCGTGATGGGGTGTTCCTGATCATACTTCTTTGCGAAATTAGAAATTTCTTCCAGGTCGTAGGGCTCACGCGTCTCGTCATAGATGCGCCACACGAGATTCCCCTTGAGCATGGCTGCTGCCAAGGCTTCGGTCAGCGTGCTGTAATGGCCGATACGGGTTTTGTAGTCTTTAAACGACTGTGATGAGTTCTGCTGGTTGGTGTCCATATTGTTAAGCGTTTTAAATTACTGAATAGGTTCAAGAGCATGAGCTGTTCTCGCATCATTAATTGTCCTTGGGGAGGTAGCCCTCGTTCTTGAGGTGCTCCTCAACGGCCCGTGCGCCGCCCACGATGTCGTTGCCGGTCGCATGTGCCACCGTCTTGTCGATCTGTGCCCGCTGCTCGGCGGCCAGGGCATCGCGCAACGCCTGGTCGTGCTGGGCAGTGGCAGCCTGCAGGTCGCTCTGCGCCTTCTGTGCGCCAAACTGTGCCTTCTGCAGGTTGTTCTCGGCATTTATCGCCACCCGCTTGGTGGCCGTGTCGATGCGCTGAGCCGTCTGCAGTTCACGGCTGGCTTGGTTAACGTTCTGCTGCGCCTGTGCGACACCTTGTTGAGCACGGGTCAGTTCGGCCTGGGCCTGGCTCGCTTGGGCTGGTGTCTGTTCTACGTTTTTACGGGTAACGGCCACGCTTTCCTTTGCCGAGGTCACCTGTTTCTGCGTGCGGGTGACGGCTTGCTGCCTCGAGGTCACCGTCTTGCCAGTGGCATCGGCATGCTTCCGGGTGCCCTCGACAGAGGTCTTGCCCGATGCCAGACCCCTGAGCTTGTCAATGCCAACTTCCGCCACCTTGTTGATGATGTGCTTCTTACCTTCGTCCTTCACAGCGTCTAAAGCCTTGTCGAGTGCCTTGTTCAGGTCGCCGCTCTCGGCATATTCTTCATATCCTTTCTTGACGCCCTCGCCACCGACGACCACTGCCGCCTCGGTACCCAGATTGACGATCGTCTTGACCGCCTTGCTGGCTCCGCCAACTGCTCCGGCCGCCTTGCCGGCGATGTCGCCGGCATAGTTCTTGGCCACGTCGATGGCTCCAGTCACGGTGCCATGCACAACAGCCTTGCCCATGTCCTCGCCCTTGACGTAGGCGTCACCCACCTTGCCGGTGATTGAAGCACCCATGGTGTAGCAGCTCTGCACCACCTTCGCCTTGGCCATGGTGGCTGCCGAGACGGTTCCCGCGCCGCTCAGTGCCAGCGGTATGAGCGCCAGGGCGGTGGTGGCCACATTCTTGGTGCTCTCCAGGCCCACGACTGTCACATTCTGGTCGGCGGCCACGGCCTCCTGCTTGGCCGACTCGATGCCGGCCTTGATCTGGTCGAGTTTGATAGCCCGCCTGACGGCCTCTTCGTTGGCCTCGACGCCATATTTTCTCGCAAGCTTGGTAATTTGCTCCTGTTTCTTCTCTTCGTTGTCCTTCCAGTCTCTGTAGTCGGCCATTTCATCACTGCAGCCACGTTCCCGGTCGCGAGCGTTCTTGGCTTCCCATTGCTCATGCTGCTGGGCCTTGTTGATGGCTGCAGTGGCAGCGTCCTGCGACAGTGTGGCGCTGTTGCGGTCGAGGTAGGCCAGATGGTTGAGCATGTCTTCTTTGCTTTTGAATCCGCCACCCAGCGGGTTGTCATAACCACCTTGTCCATCGGGCTGGTAGTGCCTCATCTCGCCGGTGATGGGGTCCTTGACAGTGATGCTGCCGTCGGGGTAATGTGTCACATACTTGTCCTCAACATCTTGATAGGGATTTTCGATGGGAGGCGGCCCGCTCGGAGCACCCTCGATGGGTGGTGGTAGGGCGCCACCAGCCCCGCCAAGTGCACCACCAGCCCCACCAAACAGTATGGCCAATATCGCAGCCAGTGTGCCGATGACCAGAGCTTCTTCGGGAGTGGCATGCTGGTCAAGTCCAAGGATTTGCGCGATGGTGTCGAACAAATCCGTGTCCACGTACTGCTTGATAGAGTCGAGGCCGTCAAGCACTGAAGTGTCGTTGACACCAGTTGTATCGTTAACCACAGCATCCTCTTCGCCCGGTTTTGAGCCAACACAGCGAGCTGTGACCGTTTCGGCATACGCGAATTGCGTGTCGTATCCCCCGGCACAGTCATAAGGAACTGTTATATTGTTCCTCACATAGTAGGTTACGCTGATGTAAAATAATGCTTCTTCACTGGTGATGTCATGGTTGACACGGAATGTGCGACTGACATGGTGCGGAGATTTGCGGGTCGTATAGTCATAATTCCAATCCTCAGCCGTTTTGTTGAAGAATTCTTCGACGGTGTCTTTGAATTTCATTTTATGATTTAAACGTTGAGACCCATCGACACATGTCACACAGTTGTTGGAGACCAGCTTGAGTTGCGAACAAGAGCCATCGCCATCGTTGTTGGGATAGTAGGTTACATCAACATGGATTTCTGTGCCAGCCTTCAACGTGTCTCCCTTGATGTCAGAGGTCAGGATATGAGTACAATCCATGAGCGTCTCTAAGTCCACATCTGTCGCCACATCTACAACGTTAAAGGATTGGCCCAGATTGGTAATGGTATAAACGAGTTTGCCGCTCTGAAGCTGCACTGTCCGCGTCTGTGCCCCGGCACACAGCCAGCAAGCCAGCAGTGCCACTAATAACGTTGCGGTTTTATAGTCATGTGAATGTGATAGCGTCATATCAGTTGATGTTTCGCAAATTCGTTACTTTTAAGCCTCCTATGCTTTCGGTGAGACAATCTCAAAGAAAACATTATTTGTCGTCCTTGGGGAGGTAGCCCTCGTTCTTGAGGTGTTCCTCGATGGCCCGATAGCCGCCCATTATATCGCTACCGCCCACCTGACTCATCAGCTTTTCATTGACTTCTGCCTGTTGCTCGGCGTCCCAGGCATCGCGCATCGC
>CACZHT010000013.1 GCA_902781045.1 uncultured Bacteroidales bacterium
GTCGCCGTAGCCGTCACCCAGGTGCTCGCTGTTGAGGTACTCCAGGTCAATCACCTCGCGGCTCTCACCCAGCAGCGCGTTGATGAAGCTGATGAGCAAATCCTTGTTCATCTCGGTGCCGAAGAGCTTCTTGAACCCGAAGTCGGTGTAGGGGTTGATGTAGCGCTCGCGGTCTTGCATCATGTCGTCATAGATCATGTCGTCTGCCATAGTGGGTCGGTTTTTTTGATTTCATTGGGCAAAGGTAGCGAAAAAAAGTGAGATATCAAAATCGTATTCAAATATCATAAATCTCTGGGCGAAACGGCATGGCCGGGAGCGTCGTTATCGTTTGTTCTTAAAGAAGTCGCGCATCAGTGCAGCGCACTCGTCGGCCAGGACACCGCCCACGACCTGGGTGCGCTTGTGGAAGGGGGCGGCACACTGGGTGTGATAGCCGCGCTTGTCGTCGCCGGCACCGTAGACCACACGCGCCACTTGGCTCCAGCCCAAGGCTCCGGCGCACATCAGGCACGGCTCGACGGTGACATAGAGCGTGCAGTCGGTCAGATACTTGCCACCCAGGGTCGCGCTGGCGGCAGTGATGGCCTGCATCTCGGCATGAGCGGTGACATCGGTCAGCGCCTCGGTCAGATTGTGCCCGCGGCCCACCACGCGGCCACGGCACACCACCACGGCTCCGATGGGCACCTCGTCGCGCTCCAGGGCCTTGTGCGCCTCGTCCAGCGCCATCATCATATACTTCTCGTCATCGGTCATCACAGGAACACTTTCTTGACATAGTTGCCGACAATGACGATATAGACCTTGTTGCGATGCAGCGAGATGACCTGGCCCTCGACACTGGGGCGCTCGTAGTAGAGGCGGCCATACATGTCGTAGATGCGGGTCCATGTGCCGTGGTTGTCGCCCTCGATGTGCAACACGCCGCCCAGGGCATAGATGAGCGGATGATGCAGCTCGGCCTCCAGCCCGTCGGCCGGCGCAGCGGGAGCGTTGACGGTGATGGGCATGATGTCGTCGCTGTCGTTGACACCGTCGGTGGGCACGATGACATACTCGGCCGGGTGGTCACTGATGGGCAGGTAGTAGTGGTCGGCAGTGGTCAACGCCATCATGTAGCCGTCCTCGCCGTAGACGCGGTAGGCCAACTGGCGACCCAGTGCGACGCTGGTCCAGTGGTCGCCCCACGGCTCGTCGGTGATCTCGAAGCTGGGCACCACGCCGTCGCTCACCCAGAGCGAGAAGCGGTCGCTGTTGCCCCACAGCTCGTCGTCACGCCAGGCTCGCACGCTGTGGTCATCGGGCAGCACCAGGTCGACCCCGCGCACGGACGGCATCGCGTCATCGCCCATCCACACGGGCGGCTCGGCGGCGGCGCTGTAGACCTCAAACAGGCTGTGACACCCGTCGAAGGCATAGTCACCCACCCAGAGCAGTGTCGACGGCAGGAACACAGTGTGCAGCAGGTTGCAGTCCTCAAAGGCCGAGTCGTCGATGCGTGTCACGCCCTCGGGGATGCAGACACTGACGATGGCAGTGCCGGCTAGCATGCCCTGGCTCACACGGTCGAGGTGCAGGGGCAACGTGACACTGTGCAGGTCGAACGCGTCGGCCATGGCCCAGTGCCCGATGCGGGTCACCGAGTTGGGCAGCTGCAGCTCGGTGATGCCCGAGCTGTAGAACGCGCTGTCGGCAACAGCCGTGACACGGTAGTTCTGCCCGTCGAGGAACACCCTCTCGGGCACAATCACCACGCCGGCATATCGGCTCTGGCCGGCCTCGACCCACGGTGCTACAGCGGCCTCGCCGTCGCCCACCACACGGTAGCGCAGCCCGCCGCTGACCCACTCCTGCGCCCCAGCCACGAGGCCCGTCACCACCAGGAGCATCGTGCATATTTTTCTGCTGTGCATATCTGTCTTGCTATTATGTTCCAATAATGGACTGCAAAGTTAAGTTTTTTTTCTCATATAGGGGCGAAAATACACAGCAAATGTGCGCAAACCGACGCGATCGCACAAACAGCGCATCGCTCGTCGGCCTGCGCACACTCTAGTGACTGCTAGCCTTCAAGCCCAATCGGGCTAATCACTGGAAAGCATTCTCGCTCAACCCGTTGCCACCCAGAGCCAGGTCGCTCATGTAGGACGGCACGGGCTTGCCCAGATACTTGTCGACATAGAGCTTGGCCAGATACTGTCCGAGCATGAAGCCGTGGCCGCGCAAGCCGGTGAGCAAGCCCACCTCGGGGTCGATGATGTAGCGAGGCTCGATGTAGTAGCCCGCCCACACAGCATGGAAGCCCACCTGTGCCAGGTTGGGAATCCACTGGGCGAACATCTCGCTCACCACTTTGAGGAAGGCCTGGCTATTGTACTTCAGGTTCTGCCTAGTCTCATAGGGGTCGCAGTCGGGCGATGCGCATCCGATGATTTGCCCTGTGTGCAGGAACTGCTGACCATAGACGGCGTTGAATCCCTTGTAGTGACGGCGGTCGATGATCATGTCCAGCGAGTCGCCACCCACGCCCAGATTGGGCAGACGGCGGGTGATGAATGCCTGGTGCTTGACAGGATAGAGTTGGGTGTCAATGCCCAACATGTCGGTGAACTTCTCCGACCCCCAGCCCATGGCGTTGACAAAGTGGTCGCAGGTGTACTCAACGTAGTGCCCCTCGTGGCGGCGCACCAGCACGCGGAACTTGTCGCCCACGCGCTGCACGTGCAGCACCTCGCAGTCCTCCAGCACCTGGCCACCATGCTGCTTGCCCACCGTGCGCACATACTCGATGGTGCGGCCGGGAGTGGCCTGCCAGCAGTTCTCAGAGATGAGCGCGTGGCTGTAGGTGTGGTCGTCAGGGTTCCAATAGGGCGAGATGACGTTGGTGAAGTCCTTGCGCTCAATCATGCGCGCCTCGCTCCAGGCGCGTGACGCGTCGAGCGAGCGGTAGGTGGCATCGTCATGCACCAGGTTGACGTACCGGGTCATCTTCAGGTCGATGTTGCAGTGCGCTTGGTCGTCGCGGAAAATCTCGAGGTTGTGCATGGCGATGTCGCTGATGTCGGGGTTGGAGAACGCCGGGCGACCGCCGCCGATGCAGCGCCACGTCGAGCCGCGGTCATAGTTGACCAGGATGACGCGCTTGCCTGCCTCGGCAAAGTAGCGGAACGCCGCGCTGCCGGCCATGCCGCCGCCGGCAACCAGAACCTCGGTCTCAGCCTTCTCGATGATTGAGCCGTGCTCAAAGACAAAGGTCTCGCAATCGTTGCCATTGTAGACATCGCCCAGTGTGACCTGGTTGGCCAGCGGGGCGCGCGGTGTACTGTCGCCGGTGACCTCTATGCCATGGGTGCGCAAGATTTGCTTGGCGCGTGCCACGCAACGCTTGCCGCGGCAGGGTCCCATGCCCATGCGGGTGGTGTGCTTCAGCTCGTCGACCGAGATGTGCTTGCGGTCGCCCACAACGGCCAGCAGGGTGGGCACATCCACGTCCTCGCAGTGGCAGACGTAGGCCTTGCCCTCTTGGGAGTCGGCCAGCGGACGAAGCGTCAGCGGTTCGGGATAGCGGTCCTTGACGATGAAGCCACGCACCTGGTTCAGGTCGTCCACCTCGGTGGCCTGGACGCGAGCCACGTTGGTCTTGTTGGGTTTCTTGAGCACCTTGTCGATGACACCCTGGCCCACCTTGGCGCCGTTGTCGTCGACCAGGAAGACCTCGCTGCCCTCGTCCACCTCATATTCCACGGGCAAGAACACCACGTCGCGGCGCTTGTCGTAGCCGAAGATGGCCAAGCCGGGGCAGTTGTTGACACACTGCATGCACCCGATGCACTTGTCATAGTCGACCATGGGCACCGACGAGGTGGTGGGCTTGCTGATGGCCCCCTGTGGACACGAGAAGGTACAGGGATTGCAGGCAAAGCCATACAGACAGTTGGCCACCACGTATGGCTTGAGCGCCATACGGTCGGGCTCGGGCAGACGCGGCTGGTCCAGCAGGCGCACGGGGCGCTGCTGTGAGTCGATATACTGCCGCGAGACGTCCAGGTAGTCCTCATAGTTGAAGCGCAAGCCCAGCTCTTGGGCCACTTCATAGGCCACCTGGCGGCCACGTAGCACGGCACTGGTGCCCTCGCCGATGCGCACGGCATCGCCGGCACCATAGACGTTGCGGCCAAACACCGCCCGCCCCTTGACCAGCAGCTGGTTGTCGGGAATCAGACCCGTGCAGATGTTGATGATGTCGATGTCGTCAATCACGCGCTCGGTGCCAGGGATGGGCTGGAAGTTGCGGCACTGGGCTATCACGGCACCAGTCACGCCGGTGTAGTCGGCGTTGGGGATGGCGCGCAGCAGCACATGCGAGGTCATGATGGGGATGCCCAGGCGGCGCACACGGTTGGCCTGCACAGGGAATCCACCCTCGTGGTCCATGCCCTCAATGATGGCACGGATGGTGGCACCGGCCTGCATGGCCTGGTAGCTGGTGAGGTAGCCGATGTTGCCGGCACCCACGGTGAGCACACGCTTGCCCAGCAGGGTGTGCTCCTGGTTCATCATCTTCTGGAACACGGCGGCAGTGTAGACTCCAGGCACATCGTCGTTCTCAAACACGGGCATGAATGGCACGGCGCCAGTGGCCACCACCAGGTGGTCAGCGTCGATGTAGCTCACCTCCTGCGTGACGATGTTCTTCAGGGCGATGCGGCGGCCCTCAAGCAGGTCCCACACCGTGTTGTTCAGCAGGATGCCGTCGTGGCTGTCGCCGGCCAACGTCTGCGCGATGTCAAAGCCGCGCATGCCGCCGAACTTGCGTTCCTTCTCAAAGAAGAAAAATTGGTGGGTCTGCATGTTGAACTGTCCACCCTCGGTCTGGTTGTTGTCCACCACAATGTTGGGAATCCCCATGGCGGTGAGCTGCTCGCGGCAGGCCAGTCCGGCGGGGCCTCCACCGATGATGGCCACTGTGGTTTTATAGATTCGGGTCTCGCCAGCGGCACTGGCTTGAGTATGAGGAAGATAGTCTTTTGGAATCTCACTCACCTGCTTCACACCGTCGACCGGGGTGATGCAGATGCGGCGCACCTGGCCGTCGACCAGCATCTCGCAGGCACCACACTTGCCGATGCCGCACTCCAGACTGCGGTTGCGGCCGGTCACACTGTGGCTGTGTACTATCAGACCAGCCTGATGCAGCGCGGCGGCGATAGTCTTGCCCTTCTGTCCGCGCACGGTACGACCCTCGAACTGGAACTCCACATATTCCTCACGAGGTAGCTCTAAAATAGGATGAGTTTTAATTTTATACATATTGAATGGTTTATGGTTATTGTTTCTTGCTCAGTTTGTTAAGATTTGTTGTTGCGTATCGCTGTCTTGAATGAATATTGACAATTTGTCGGCAACATAGGCCTAAATAATCAGGTAGCCACTTTTGATGTCCACAAAGATAGCGTTTTCTGCGTAATTTGTGCAAAAACGCCGAAATTATTGAGAAAATTTAACAGCCACGAGCCATATTGTGACAATTCGACGAATCAGTCTATTCCGGCGACAAAGCGCGCTACCGGCCAATGTCGGTTCGGTCGGCCAATGTCGCGGCGGCAGGACAACGTAAGGAAGCGGAGTGCAGCGTGACCTGCCCGCCAGATAAAGAACAGCATTGCCGAAACTATTCACCGATTCCGCGTTTCCCCTCCCATTTCCCAAAGGGGAGGGGTCAGGGGTGGGGTTTGGATGCAATGCCCAATGCCCAATGACTTCCTGGCAGCCTCCCCTCCCATTTCCCAAGAGGCCGCTGAAAGAGTACAGTCTATTAATTGATGTGCTTCACGATGGTTATATTCAAATCGATTTGAATAAATTATCTGCAAATTCTGGGTTATTTCAAATTATATTCAAGAATGATTGCGCTCGTTCGGTTGCGAGCTAAAGGTTCGCGTTTGATTCGCGTAATTCGCGGTTTATTTCTTTTTCAGCGGCCTTGAGAAAGGGGAGAGGAGGCTAGCTGGAACCAATTGGTGAGTAGTGACGCATTGCCGAAGTTGTGAAAAGTTTCTTAAAACCTATCAAATGCGGTGCAGGTCTCAAAATAAAGTGCTAATTTTGCGGCCATATAAAATTAATGTTTTATCCAACAAACAGTACATCATGATGAAAAAGACATTATTCGCCCTTTTTGCACTCACGTGCATGACCTTGGGCCTGACGGCCTGCGGCAGCGATGAGCCCGAGAAGACGGTCACCGCCACCGCCACCTACCAGATTGACTTCTCCGAAGACCTGCTTGAAGTGGCCAACGTGGCCGTCGTCTATATTGCCGACAACGGCCAGGTGAGCATCGAGAACGTGCCGGCCGGCACAACACAGTGGCTGAGGCAGGTGACATGCGACTTCAAGGGAAAGTCGATTGACGTGGGGTTCAAGGTGGTCTACACTCTGAAGAACAACGAGCTGACCCGCAGCAACTATGAACTTGAAACCGAGGCCAAGATCACTGCCGGCACGCCCACCAGCCACCGCGTGTTCGAAATGACGATGCTCGACGAGGATGAAGTGCGGGCCAACAAGGTGGCCGAGACCATCACCCGAAACAGCAACAAGGCATTTGGCGTCAACATCACGCGAGAGGGCAGCATCGAGCGAAACAACAACTTTACGGTCTCGATTTGATGATTTTTTGAGAAAAATCAAAAATTTCTGACAAAAAATTTTGCCAGTCCAAAAAGTTGACGTACCTTTGCACCCGCAATTGAGAAATCACTTGCCATAATGCAGAAACGGTGCGTTAGTTCAGTTGGTTAGAATGCCTGCCTGTCACGCAGGAGGTCGCTGGTTCGAGTCCTGTACGCACCGCAGTGGAGAGAGGAAAGAGCGAGTTTGCCCCAAGGCAGCCCGCTCTTTTGTCATTCACTGCAGTCTCAACGAGGCTTAAATGTCAGCAAGATTTCATGGCACTGGCCACGGCTTTCAACCAATCGGAGCAAAAGACGCGAATCGGCGGTGAGGGCAAACACCGACAGGGCTCGCTTGTTTCTCGCGCAGAAGGCACTGTGTCACATGGATGTGGCATGGGGAAGGTTAATTTTTCCCTATGGTTTTTGTTCAGAATTGGAAACAAATCACTAACTTTGTGCCGTCATTTGCAATTGCCTCGTTCGGGGGTTGTAGCATCTAGTGCGAAAGGTGCTGATTTATAGCCAACAATCTCACGCAGATTCTTTTGGGCTCGAGTCGTTTGTCAGGGGTTGTAGCCTCGACTTGAAACTCGAAAAACAGAACCTAAAACTGGATAATAAATTTGTTTAAGATATGAAAGCCAACAGTAGATTTATCAAATTGGGTGCTCTGCTGCTCGTTGCCGTAAGTTTGGCGACTTGCAAGGTGGACATGCCCACATCGACAGACTCGTCATTCGAGACGATGACCGTCACCAAGTCGGACATTGAGTTGCCCATCAAGTTCAGCGCCAAGATGAAGGGCCAGTCGGATGTGACGATTTCGCCGCAAATCAGCGGCCAGCTGATGCGTATCAACGTCACCGAGGGCCAGCGAGTGAGCCGTGGACAGACGCTATTTGTCATCGACTCGCGCAATGCGCAGAATGAGGTGCAGTCGGCCCAGGCCAATCTGCAGGCTGCTCAGGCCAACCTGCAGGCCGCTCAGGCTCAGGCAAACAGTGCCAAGCTGGAGTATGAGAGCAACAAAAACCTGTATGACAAGAAGATTGTGAGCAACTACACGCTCGAGAACTCGCTCAATACCTATCGTCAGGCGCAGGCCGCGGTCGATCAGGCACGGGCCTCGGTCACCCAAGCGCAAGCGGCGGTGAACCATGCCAGGGTCAACCTGGGGTTCTGCACCATCACCTCGCCCGTGTCGGGCATCGTCGGTGAGATTGACGTGCGTGCGGGCGACCAGGTGACCCCCATGACCGTGCTGACCATCGTCAGCGGCAACTCGCAGATGGAGGCCTGGTTCTCGGTGCCCGAGACTATCCTTGAGGCCGCCGTGTCAGAGGGCATGACGCATAGCGACAAGTCCAAGTACCTGGCCGAGTTGCCCAATGTGACCTTTGTCATGAAGAATGGCACTGAGTATCCCCACAAGGGCCGCGTGTCCAGCCTGACCGGTGTGGTCGACGCCGCCACCGGCTCGCTGTCGTGCAAGGCTACCTTCCCCAACCCCGACGGATTCCTCTACTCGGGCATCCAGGGCACAGTGGTGCTGCCCCTGCATGAGCAGAATGTCATGGTGATTCCGCAGGCTGCTGTCGTGCGTCTGCAAGACCGCTCACTGGTTTATAAAGTAAAGGCCGACAGCACGGCAACGGCAACCATGGTGATTGTCACTGATGCCGGCAACGGCAAAGACCTCATCGTGACTCAAGGCCTCAACGTGGGCGACCGCATCGTCACCGTGGGAGCCAACAATGTGCAGGAGGGCCAGCGCGTCCTGTTCCCCACTGTAGCCAACAAGAAGAAGTAATAGTGCCATGAAGAACAATATCTTCATCAACCGATATGTGATGGCATGCGCGATAGCGATTGTCATCACGCTGGTGGGCCTCATCTGCATGAGCACGTTGCCCATCGAGCAATATCCCAACATTGCTCCACCGACAGTTCGCGTCTCGACATCCTACACCGGAGCCGATGCCAACACCATCATGAAGTCGGTGGTCCAGCCACTGGAAGAGAACATCAACGGCGTGCCGGGCATGACCTATATCACCAGTTCGGCATCATCGTCGGGCGATGTGTCAATCCAGGTCTACTTTGAGCAAGGCACCGACCCCGACCTTGCTGCCGTGAATGTGCAGAACCGCGTCAGCCGTGCCACTGCCCTGCTGCCGTCAGAGGTGGCCAAGGTGGGTGTGCAGGTGATGAAGCAACAGAGCAACATTCTGCACATCGGCGCACTCAAGAGCGTCGACGGCAAGTATGATGCCGACTTCATTGCCAACTACATCGACATCAACGTGCGTCCCCGCCTGATGCGCATCACTGGTGTGGGCGATGTGATGTCGCTGGGCAACACCTACGCGCTGCGCATCTGGCTGAAGCCCGATGTGATGGCACAATATGGACTTGAACCCAACGATGTGTTTGCCGCCATCGGTGGCCAGAGTTTTGTCGCCGCCACGGGTTCGTTGGGCGAGCAATCGGAGAACGCCTATCAGTACTCGATGGAGTACAAAGGCACACTGAAGAGTATCGAGGAGTTCAACGGCATCGTGTTGCGCACCAGCGACAGCGGTCACCTGCTGCACCTGAGTGATGTTGCCGATGTCGAGATTGGTGCTGTGAGTTATAACTTCACATCTGACATTGACGGAAAGCCCGGCACCATCTACATGGTGTTCCAGGCTCCTGGTGCCAACGCCACCGAGGTCAACGCTCGCATTAACAAACTCTATGAGGAGATGAAGCCGACCATGCCGGCTGGCCTGGAATTCGAGATTCTGGAGACCAGTGACGACTTCCTGTTCGCCGCCATTCACAACGTGGTCGAGACACTGGTCATCGCCATCATCCTGGTGATACTTGTGGTCTACTTCTTCTTGCAGAACTTCAAGGCGACGGTGATCCCCTCGGTGTCAATCATCGTGTCGCTGCTCGGCACATTTGCCATCGTCTCGGTTGCCGGATTCTCACTTAACATATTGACGCTGTTTGCGTTGGTGCTCGCCATCGGTACGGTTGTGGACGATGCCATTGTGGTCGTCGAGGCCGTGATGGCCAAGATGGAAAGCGGCATATCCGATGCCCGCGAGGCAACTCGCCAGGCGATGAGCGATGTGTCAGTCGCCGTCATCTCGTGTACGCTGGTGTTCATGGCCGTGTTCATCCCCGTGGCATTCATGCCCGGTACGTCGGGGGCGTTCTTCACCCAGTTTGGTGTCACGCTGGCATCGTCGGTGGGTCTGTCGTGCGTGTCGGCACTGACGCTGTGTCCCGCATTGTGTGCCATCATGATGCGCTACTCCAAGAGCAACAAGGAGAAGAAGGACTTGAACTACTATGTCACACAGGCCTACACAGCCAGTTACAATGCTATCCTCAAGAAATACAAGAAGAGTGTGGTACGCTTTATCAACCGACCGGTGATCTCGGCCATACTCCTCGCCATCACGGCTGTGCTTCTGGTGATCTTCATGCGTGGATTGCCATCGGGTTTGGTGCCCCAGGAAGACCAGGGCGTGTTCTTCGCCGAGGTTCGCGCTCCTGAAGGCTGTACCCTGCATGAGACCCAAGAAATTGTCAAGAAGGTTGAGGAAAAAGTCAAGAAGATTCCCGAATTGGAGAGTTATGCCGTGGTCAGTGGCTATGGCATGATGGCCAATCAATCGGCCAGTTGCTATGCCACGTTCATCATCCGCCTCAAGAACTGGGATGACCGCCCGGGCATGAACCACTATATCGAGCTTGTGTATGGCCGATTTGCCATGGACTGCCAGGACATCAAGAACGCCAAGGTCATACCCTTCCAGATGCCTCAGGTGCCGGGATACGGCTCGAACAGTAGCGTGCATCTCGTGCTCCAAGACATGCAGGATCGCCCCATGGCCGACTTTAACATCGATGCCAACAAGTTCCTGGCCAAGTTGAACGAGCGGCCAGAAATCATGATGGCCATGTCGTCCTACTCGGAGCGTTTCCCGAAGTTCCAGGTTGAGGTTGACGCCACACAATGCGACCGTGCTGGTGTCACCCCCGCTGCTGTGCTCCACACGCTAGGTGCCTACTGTGGCGGCTCGTATGTGGGCAACTTCAACCAGTTCGGCAAGGTGTATCGCATCATGGCCAATGCTTCGCCCGAGTATCGCCTAGACCCCTCGTCGCTCAACAACATCTTTGTGCGCGTGCAAGGCGGCAAGATGGCTCCCATCTCTGAGTTCGTCACGCTGCATGAAATCGTGGGCTCGGCATCGGTCGAACACTTCAACCTGTTCCAGAGCATCACTTGCGGCGTGATGGCCGCCAGCGGATACTCGGAAGGTGATGCCCAGAAGGCCATCGCCGAGGTTTTCGCTGCCGAGATGCCCAATGGCTATAGTTATGAGTATGGCGGCATGTCGCGTGAGGTGGCAGAGACTTCTGGCTCGAATGCCACTGCCCTGATCTATGTCATCTGCGTCATCCTCATTTACCTGATCCTGGCATCGCTCTACAACTCATGGTTCACCCCTATGGCCGTGCTGCTGAGTGTGCCCTTTGGACTGATGGGCTCGTTTGGAGCCATCTGGCTGGTGTCGCTGCTGCATCTGCCGGGCATGGAGAATAACATCTACCTGCAGACGGGTGTGATCATGCTCATCGGCTTGCTGGCCAAGACTGCCATCCTTATCACCGAGTTTGCCTCGGAGCGACGCGCCCAGGGATTGAGCATCCGCGATGCGGCATTCTCGGCCTGCGAGGAGCGTCTGCGCCCCATCTTGATGACTGTCGTGACGATGATTGCGGGTATGATTCCGCTCATCATCGCTGGCGGTGCCGGTGCCAATGGCAACCGTGTGCTTGCACTCGGTGTCACCGCCGGTATGGCTGTGGGTACACTCGCCCTGCTCTTCGTTGTCCCGGCCTTCTTCATCGTGTTCCAGAAGTTGCATGAGCGATTCCAAGGCTCGCCTGTGGCCGAACACAATCAAAACGAAAATACAACTGAGTAATGTCATGAACAGAACAAAGATTATATTGAGCGTATGCACGTTGTGCATGCTGGTCGCCAGCTGTGGCTTGTACAAGAAATATGAGCCCAACACCCAGATTCCGGCCGATGTCATCGGCATCGACTCGCTTGCCGCCACAGCGCCAGCTGTGCCATCGTGGCGCGAGTTCTTCACCGACCCTCTGCTGCAGCAGCTCATCGACACGGCGCTGGTGCGCAACACCGACCTCAAGTCGGCACGCATCGCCATCGAACAGAGTGAGGTGTCGCTGCAGATGGCGAAGAAATCAATACTGCCGTCGATCTTCTTCTCTCCGTCGGGAACCATCGCCCACTTCAACAGCAACACGTCCAAGACCTACAACCTGCCGTTGCAAGTCAACTGGGACATGGGCCAGATTGGTTCGTACACCAACAAGAAACGTGCCGCCAATGCCGTGCTGCTGCAAGCCAAGGCCAGCGAGGAGGCCGTGCGGGCCAACTTGATCTCGGCCGTTGCACAACAGTACTGCTTGCTGCAACTGCTGGACCGCCAGATGGAGATCTTGACTCAGACCGACAGCCTGTGGAGCATCTCGCTGGAAACCCAGAAAGTGCTGTGGGAAAACGGCAAAATCTTTTCGACCGCCGTCAACCAGCAAGAGTCATCGTGCTTGAGCGTGAAGACGCAGATCGTGGATGCCAAGCGTGACATCCGCGAGGTGGAGAACGCCTTGTGCCGCCTCCTGGCCATGTCGCCACAACACATCGCTCGCAACCACTGGGGTGGCTATGTCTTGCCTGAGTTGGTCAAGGGTGACATCTCGGCACAGATGCTTCTGCACCGCCCAGACATCCGTCTGGCCGACTATGCCATGGAAGAAGCCTTCTACAACATGCAGGCAGCCCGCTCGGCCTTCTATCCCGGTCTCTCGCTGACGGGCACAGCGGGATGGACCAACAGTGCCGGTGGAGCCATCGTCAACCCGGGCAAAATCTTGCTCAGCATCGTCGGCTCGCTCACACAGCCCATCTTTGCCCGCGGACAGTTGAAGGGCAACCTGCGACTGGCGCAACTGACCCAAGAGAATCTGCGCAACAAATATGTCCAGACTGTCATCGATGCCGGCAACCAGGTCAATGAGGCGCTGGCCGACTACCAGACGGCAAGCGAGAAGTATGACTACTATCACCGGCAGGTCCAAGTGCTGCACGATGCCTACAACGGCACGCACGAACTCATGGACAACGGCAAGGCCAGCTATCTGGAGGTGCTCACCGCCCAGGAGTCACTGCTCAACGCGCAGTTGAGCGAGGCCGTCAACATGTATGATGCTGCACAGGCCGTCATCGCCCTCTACATCGCCCTTGGCGGCGGCGTAAACTAGTTTTTAGGTGATGGCCTGACCTGTGTCAACATTGCCACCGGCGGTGATGTTGTCACATACAAATTCCGCAGGGCAGTTCCCCCTCAGTGTTGAGCGGCTCCCCCTCTATCGTAGAGGAGGAGCCGCTCAACACTGAGGGGGAACAGTCTTATCTTATTGGCTGCTAATGCGGTGATTGTCAGTAACTAATATTGTTGACCTCATGTTAAACTAAAACAATCCATCGGCGGCCTGCAAGAGCTTGCCCAGTAGCTGAGGGTTGTAGTCGGGATGCCGCGCCACGAACTGCTCGACCAGCCGGCGTGCCTCGTCGCTGTGGTGCCCGTCGAGCAGGGCATGGCACCAGTCGAGCGGAAAGAAGATGTCGCCCGTGCGCTGCACATCCTCTAGTGCCTCTAGTGCCGGCAGGATGTAGTGGACGGCCAGCGGCTCGCGCATGGGGTCGTTGAGCAGCCGCAGCATGGCGGCAGCATCAGGCTCGACACGGCGGTTGGCGGGCTGCAGCAGCGACAGGAACAACCGGTGCTGCTCGGCAGTGTCGGGTGTGCAGGCACGGCTCACAAAGTCGAACTCGCGTCGCTGGTCATCGGTGGCCAGGCGGCTCCGCTGGGTGGACAGGATGGCTTGCCACTGCCCGGGCATGACGATGGCCAGGTGTCAGGCGATGCGTGTCAGGTCGTTGGTGCTGAGCAGGGGTTCGCTCTGTGACAGCCATAGGGCATACACCGAGTCGACCACGGCGGGCGACTGTACCATCCGCCCGAGCGAGCGCAGCAGTTGCTGACGCAGCACGCGCGACGGATGTCGCCGGGCCAGCTGCCACAGCTTATGCTCGGCCTGGCTGCGCACGGACGGGGTGGTGCGTGACAGGATGCTTGTCGCATAGCCGGCATAGGCGGCAAGCAGCTGGTCGTCGGCTTCGGGCGACTGGAGCATGGGCATCATGCACGACATCGCGCCATCGGCACCGATGCGGCGCATGAGCAGGTTGTCATAGAGAATCATCACAGCCGCCAGACGTGACTGAGCGGTGGTGAGCTCGGACCAGCGGCTCACGTATGCCATGACTGCAGCACTGTCGGCCAGGCGATAGCGCACATAGTCGCTACCGTCGGCATTGGGCAGTGGGGTGTCATCGGCCAACGTGACATCGACCAGCGGCATGCCCTTGTGCTTGACCCACTGCCGGTCAAACTCGCCGATGCCGGCCTGCGGCGATTGGGCATCGAGGATGTCGATGAGCTGGTCCCAGGTGGCATTGCTGTTAGCAAATCGGCGCAGATAGGTCTGCAGCCCGTGTTGCAACTCGCGCTCTCCCATGCGCTGCTCCAGCTTGCGCATCATGATGGGAGCCTTGTGATAGATGATGTTGCCATAGAGCAGACCGGCCTGGTTGAGGTTGGTCAGCGGCTGCTGGATGGGGTGGGTGCCGCGTGAGCGGTCGGTGGCCATGGCGGGGATGTAGTGCGCGCGCATGAAGGCCAGGTCGTGGTCTAGATTGGGAAAACGCTCGCGGCACACCTTGTCGGCCATGAAGTTGGCAAACACCTCCTTGGTCCACACGTCGTTGAACCACCGCATGGTCACCAGGTCGCCGAACCACAGATGAGCTGTCTCGTGGGCAATGAGCTGGAGGCGTTTCATGCGCTCGTCGGGCGACGGGTTGGGGCCGAGGAAGATGGTGCGGTCGCGCAGTTGGATGCAGCCCGGATGCTCCATGCCGCCGAACTGGTAGCCCGGCAGCACGACAGTGCCATATTTGGAAAAAGGCTGTTTGATGCCTGTGTATTGTTCCATCCACTGGATGGCGTGGGCCATCTCGCCGGCAATATGGGGCAGCTGGGCCACCTTGGCTGGGTCGGTCTCGCGATGGAGGATGCTGATGTCACGGCCATCGTGTGTGGTGCTGTAGCTCTCAAATCGTCCGGCTGTGAACGAGAAGAGGTAGGTGGGCAACGGGTCGCTCTCGGCATAGTGGATCACATCGGTCGCCGAGGCCACCGCACGGCGGTCAAGCTGCCGAGCATTGCTGATGGCGAGCCATGGCCGGGGCAACTGAAGGCTGAGGCGGAACCGCGCCTTCAGGTCGGGCTGGTCGAAGCAGGGAAACACGCTGCGGGCATGGTCGGGCACAAAGAGGGTGTACAGGTAGTCGTCATGGCGGTTCAGTGCCTGGTCAAGGCTGGTGAACGTGATGCTGACCTGATTGTGTCCCGGTCGCAGCACATCGTGAGGAATGACGATGTGCTCGCTGGCGTGGCGCACCGTGCAGCGACGATGGTTGACCTCGACGAACTCGCTACCCAGCCGACCCTGGAAGTCGATGGGCAGGTCGCCGTCGCCCGCCCAGTCGAACACCAGCGTCACCATACCCGTGACAGCCGAGTCGCGCTCGAACGGCACACTGAGCTGCAGGTCATACTCCACATGGCTCACATGCCGGGCACGGTATTGCGCCAGCTCAAGGCTCACCCCTGGCTGCGACCAAGCGAACACAGCCAGTGAGCATATTAGCAGTAAGAACTTGATTCTCATAGTCTAGTCGTGATTGTGGTCGCAAAGTTACAAAAATCTCGCCATAATGGTCTACACCGGGTTGGCCACAAGCAAAAATTATCGTAACTTTGCGCAATGTTTATAGAAACCACCTTAAAATCAATGAGATATGGGATACCGAGTGGTGTTTGAATACGAGACCGAGTCTTCGGCCATGAGCGATGTGTATAACTGCGCTGACCAGCAGGCTGCACTGCAGATGTTCAACGACCTGCGCCAGCAGCTGATGCTCGCCATCGACCCCACGCAATGCGAGGTGGTCGACGAGCCAGACCTCTATGGCATGACCAACCGCCAGGTGGGTTGCTATGGCTTTGTCCGCATCGACCACGACTGACCGCTAGCTGGTTTTAGTTGTTAGTTTTTAGTTGTCAGTTGCAATCGTGGCAGCAACTGACAACTAACAACTAAAATCTAAAAACTAATCGACCCCCAGGTCGTGCAGCGTGCGCGGGGCTGGGGTCTTGGGCAGCGGTTTGCGGTCGCGCAGCTGGTCGAGGATGACCTCGATGGCCTTGTCCAGCTGCTGATCCACGCCCTTGTACTCGAGCAACGGGTCGTTGTCGATGACGATGTCGGGATCCACACCGTGGTTCTCGACAATCCAGTTGCCGCGCGTGTCATAATTGGTGAAGAAGGGCACGCGGATGTCGGTGCCGTCCATGTAGGGCAGCGAGCCACTGATGCCGATGATGCCGCCCCACGAACGGGTGCCGATGAGCGTGCCTATCTTGTTCTCCTTGAAACTCCAGGGGAACAGGTCGCCGTCGCTGGCCGAATATTTGTTGACCAGCAGCACCTTCGGGCCGTTGAGCGTGGCCTCGGGGATGAGGCCGTTGTGATTGCTGCCGCGATACATGGTCATGCGGTAGGGCTTGCGCAGCAGTCGCTCGATGATCATGGGCGAGATGTTGCCGCCGCCGTTACCGCGGTCGTCGACGATGAGGGCCTCCTTGTCGAGCTGCGGGAAGAAATAGCGGGCAAACTCCTTGAGCCCCTCGGGACCCATGTCGGGGATGTAGATATAGCCCACACGGCCGCCGGTCTTCTCGTTGACGTATGCGATGTTGCGCTGCACCCACTCGTAGTGATAGAGTGGGTACTCGTCCTGCAGGGGCTTGACTACCACCTTGCGCGCTCCTGCGCCGTCGGCACTGGCGGCCACGGTGAGCTCGGTCATCACGTCGGCCTTGCCGCGCAGCAGGGTGTAGATGTTGTCCACGCCGTCGGTCTTCACACCGTCCACAGCCACGATATAGTCGCCCTCCTTGACATTCATGCCCGGTTCCAGCAGCGGCGAGCGCAATTCTTCACGCTCGGGAGCACCCTTGAGAATTTTGGTGATTTTGAAGGCCTTGCCGTCGCGCTCTAGCTTGGCTCCCAGCATGCCGATGCGTTGCTGTTCGGGCTTGATGTGGTCACCTCCGTCCACGTATGCGTGGCCGCAAGCCAGCTCGCCAATCATGCCACCGATGACGTAGGTCAGGTCCAGACGATTCTTGACCCAGGGCAGCAGGACGGCATACTTGTCGTTGATGGCGTTCCAGTCCACGCCATGCATGTTCTTCAGATAGAAGCCGTCGCGGTAGGCCCGCCATGCCTCGTTGAAGATTTGCTTCCATTCCTGCTCATAGTCCACGTCGGCCATCATGTCATTTAGGTTGACCGCCTCGGTCAGTTCGGCCTTGCGCGGGCTCAGGTCGGTGACATAGACCTCTCTGCCCTTGAACCACACTGCCCGCTTCATGTCGGCCGAGGGCTGCATCATGGCACCGGTGGCGATAAGCTCGTCTTTCTGTTCCTTGAGGTCATAGACGTGTGTGCCGCCACCGCCATAGTACCACACATGCTGGCCGTCGCTGGCAAATGCGCCATAGTTGCCCCCGCTCAGCGGCAGCTTGACCACGCGGTCGGCAATGCCGTCCAGGTCGATGCGCATTGTCGGTGCCGTGTCGGTCTTCTTGCCTTTGCCTTTCTTGCTGTCGGCAGGTGCATTGGCGGGGTGCTCATCCTGCTTGCCGATGGTCACCTGGTCGTCGGTGGGCAGGAAGGGCGATGTGGTGTCGCTGGCCAGCATCATCAGGTAGATGCCCTCCATGTTGCGGTAGGCAAAGTTCCACTCCACGCTGCTGTAGATGGGGTTGAAGTCGCGTCCCGAGGCAAAGATCAGGTACTTGCCGTCGCTGCTGAACATGGGCGAGTTGCTGTCATACCAGTTGTCGGTCACCTGGTGGACCTTGCGGGCCGCGATGTCGTAGAGGTAGATGACACCCAGCTCGTTGGGCGTGCGCTGGCTATAGGCGAGCCAGTGGCCATCGGGCGAGAACGTCGGGGTGGGGAACTCGCCGATGCTGTCCTGCACGAGTGTGACTTTGCTCTTTGAGGCCACGTTGACCAGCACGATGCGGTTCTCACGGTCGGTATAGACGATGCTCTCGCCCTGCGGACTCCATGCGAAGTCGCGGATGTAGGTGTCGTTGTCGCGCGTGAGCTGCACCGGGTCGCCGCCCTCGGCGGGACGCATCCACAGCTCGGTCTCGCCGGTGAGGTCGCTGATATAGGCTATCCACTTGCCGTCAGGACTCCACTTGGCGGCCCGCTCGTGGGCACCGGGCGTGTGTGTCAGGTTGCGCGTGACGCCCTTCTTGACCGGCAAGTCAAACACCTCGCCGCGTGCCGTCACCACCAGCCGGTTGCCGTCGGGAGCCAGCTGCGCCTCGGTGATAAAGTCCTTGACCTGCCGCAGCGCGGTGCGTGCCCAGCCGCCCTCGTCGTTGAGGGTGACATTGATCTGGCTCACCTGCTTGGTCGCGGGGTCCAGGCGATAGAGGTAGCCCCCCTTCTCAAACACAATCGTGCCGCCGCCACAGCTGGGAAACTTCACGTCGTAGTCGGTGTAGTGGGTGACCTTGGTCGTGGCACCGGTCGTGGTGTTGTAGACAAAGATGTTCATCGTCTTGTCGCGGTCGCTGATGTAGTAGATTTCGTCACCCACCCACATCGGGATGATGTCCTGTCCCACGGTGTTGGTCACATTGGTCACCCGCTGGGCCTGCGTGTCCCAGATCCAGATGTCGTCGGCCATGCCGCCACGGTAGTACTTCCAGGTGCGGAACTCGCGCATCACGCGGTTGTAGGCCAGCTTAGTGCCGTCGGGGCTGTAGCTGCAGAAGCCGCCCTCGGGCAGCGGCAGTTGCTGTGACATGCCGCCCTCGGCCGGCGCGCACCACAGTTGGCCGGTGAAGCTGTCGCTGATGCGGTTGCGATAGATGATGCCACGGCCATCGGGGGTCCAGGTCATGGCGATGTTGTTCGGACCCATGCGGTCGCCCCAGTCATCGCGAGGGTTGCTGGCCGTGTAGGTCACGCGGCGCGGCGTGCCGCCCTCGCTGGGCATCACATAGACCTCGGTGTTGCCGTCATACTGGCCGGTGAACGCCAGCTGGCGGCCATCGGGGCTGTAGCGGGCAAAGGCCTCATAGCCCTCGTGCGACGTCAATCGCTGGGCCACGCCGCCATGGATGGACACACGGTAGAGGTCGCCCGCATAGCTGAAGGTGACCTCGCTGCCATTGGTGGCCGGGAAGCGCATCAGGCGCGCCTCGCCGGCCTCGCAGTTGACTGCCGCGGCGGCCATCAGGCTCGCCAGCAGCACGGTTGCAGTTGTTTTTCTCATATTATTGTTGGTTTTGTTTGTTCGATTTTTCTAAAATTGTAACTACCCAACGACTGTTGTTGGCGACAGTTCCCCCTCTAAGTTGAGAGGGAGTTAGGGGGAGCGTGTCAGTCCATTTTGCCCTAGCATGACTGTTGCTGCGCATGTCGGACCAGATGAAAGCGCGTGAGGTACATCTCGTTCCATATTTTGCTGGCCATTTGCGTGGAGTGTTTGACAATCATGGGGCAAAGATACGATTTTTTTCCGTAATGTGGCCAATGTTTTGAAAAGCCTACAGTTTTTCAGTTCAAGTTACTTTCACTCAAGTTATCTATTGACACATAGACTATTCAACCGATGCAATGATGACTAGACGGACAATGAGACAATCAGGCAATAGCATCAAGGCTCATCGCATGCCGGCAATCATGGCGCTGGTCACGTGCGCGGCAGCCTTCTTCGTCAGCACGCAGCGCGGCAGGTGAACTGTTAATAATGTATTAAAATTGATGCGGAAACACCCATAAACACCGCACCACTTTGGCCAATTGCGCTTGAAAGGTTACCTTTGCACAAATTATCTATTGACACACAGACAACCCAACAGACACAACGATGAGGACAAAAATAATCAAGGCAGCGGCATGGATGGCCGTAGCCTGCCTGGCACTGATTGCGGCTTGCGATATCGCCGTCAGAGCAACGGCACACGGCCGGACATACGACAACGTCAGCGACATCCCGCACAACCGCGTGGGGCTCTTGCTGGGTACTAGCTCCACCACCCCGCGCGGCACGCACAATTACTATTACACCCACCGCATCAACGCCGCGGCCGAGCTGTTCCATGCCGGCAAGGTCGACTATCTGCTCATCAGCGGCGACAACTCGTCGAAACAATACGACGAGCCCACCATGATGCGCGACTCGCTGCTGCTGCACGGAGTGCCGGCCGACCGCATCGTGCTCGACTATGCCGGATTCCGCACCCTCGACTCGGTGATCCGCGCCAAGGAGGTGTTCGGCCAAAACTCGTTCACCGTCATCTCGCAGAAGTTTCACAACGAGCGCGCCCTGGTACAGGCTCGCTACTACGGCATCGATGCCATCGCCTACAACGCCGACGACGTCATCCTGGGCTATCCGTGGATTAAGGTGCAGTGTCGCGAGCGCCTGGCCCGCGTCAAACTCTACCTCGACCTCCTCACCGGCAAGCAACCCAAGTTCCTCGGCGAGAAAGTCAACATCTGAGCACACAACGCCAATCGCTCGAGTTCAAGACTGTTGAGCGATTACTACATGCTCCAGTTTCTGAAGTAGTTAAGAAGTTACTTTTTTAGGTAGTAAAGTAGTAGTGTAGTAAAGTAGTAAAGCCGTTACCTGATTGCTGTAGGGGGAGGTGTGCTTCAACTATAATGCATTGGCCTTACTACTCTACTACTCTACTACTCTACTACCTTACTACTCTACTACCGAAAAGTAGCTACTTCCGAAAGTTAAGTTACATGTCATCAAGCGACAAACCTATGAGCTGGACTGTGTAGCCCCGAAGATGTTGCTTAATAAACTGATATTTATACTCTAGTTCGCTGGCGCTAAATTTCTTGGCGTTGCGCTTGACTTCAGCCACGGTCGCCCGATGGTCTAGTTGTTCCAGGGCTATTAAGTCTATCTCATTCTGCCCCTTGCGATCCCACCAGCGCGAGACCATCGTGACTCGCTCCATCTCGGCATAGCGCTGGCGAAAGTATTTCTCAAGCACGATGCCGCTATATTGGGTGTATTCGTTGGTGACAAGTTCTTCGAGCAAGTCATATTTCCCTAACTCTACCAATGTGCGGTTGCGCTCAATGAACCTGAACCAGAACATCAAAAAGCAGTCATCGATAACGTATTTCACGCTTTGACTGTTCGGTTTGGCCCAAAGTGCCCGACTCTTGCGAATAAGCGAATACTCCTTCTCAAGCGTGTCCAGGTAGCGACCCGTATTTTTCCCCACCACGCTATCTATCTCGGCCTGCGTGGTCATACCCGAGGCGATGAGTTGCAGAATGGTGTAGTACACTTGATACCTTCGCCCAAACTCGCCCACCAACAGCTCGGTTCCCTCGTCGGTGAAAGTGCTGGACGGGCGGCACACTTCATGCAGCATGGTTTTCCAGGTGGCGCATCCAGCGTCCATCAGCTGTGACACATACTTAGCCACTCCACCCGTAATGGCATAGAGCATAAGCAAATCCTCGGACGTGTATGACGGGTTGTGGTCAGATAGTATTTGTTTGAGTGTCTCGACCGAAAATGGCTTCAGTATGAGTTGCGCTGTTTTGCGTCCGAACAGAGGTTCCTTGCGGTCTTCGAAGATGCGCTTCATCATGCTATAGATGCTGCCACAAGCAATCAGGTGAACATGAGCCTGTGCATGATGTTTATCCCAGACATGCTGCAAGTCACTGATAATAGATTGATTGATTTCGGCTAGCCGCTGGAATTCATCAATGATGACAGTGACCTTCTCATGCCTACTGAAGACAAGAATCTCCTCTAATAAGGCAGCAAACGAAGCGACCTGACCGTGAATGTGCAGACCCAGCACAGCCTCGGTCTGTTGCTGGAAGTCAACACACTGCATCTGCTCAGATTTCTTGCCAACAAAGAAATACAAATACTTTTGCCCTTCAAACGCTCGAACCATTAGAGTTGTCTTTCCCGTGCGGCGGCGGCCTATCAAGACTGTCATTTGAGCATTACTTTGAGCGAGCTTGTCAATGCGCACAAGCTCTTGTATCTCAAGCTCTCTATCGTAGAATTTCATTTTTTACAAATTTGTAAATTACAAAAAATTAAATTTCCACAAAAGTAATCATTCTATTCATTCCCACCAAGCGTTTAACAAAAAAATCTGCGAAAATCAGACAAAAATAGTCGCCATGAATGGCCGAGGGGTGAGCGAAGTGACACCGCCTGAGTCCCGTCTGCAAGCCTTGCAATTTGCAACTGTTGCAACAAGTCTGTACTTTTGCCGCAAATTTTATCACATTTTTGTAGCCCGTTGCAAATAATCCGATAAAATTCACTACCTTTGCATCGGTGAAGGGTTCGCGCCCTCACCGCTGCGCCACGCTGACCGCCCCGGAATGGGCATAATGCTTGGGGCAAGACATATCTGACAAAAGCGTAAAGCTTTATCCTTTCGACGGAAATCGCCAATTTCAACATTTTGCAAAGGATAAGCAGAAACGCTCTTGCGCTGCTATATCCGCTTGTGGCTCAGTCCACAAGCCAGATATACCGGTCAGCGTGGGGTGAACTGTTTATTTTGCAAAAGGGCGTTTGGCGATGCCTCGTTGAAGATAAACCTAGGTTCCCTTACGCTTTTTTGTGTGTTTTTCAAAAGGTAATTATGCTAAGAAACTTATTCACAATATTGAAGTCACTTTTCTCCAGGCAGAAGAGCAATCTTTTACCCTCCCCCTCGCAACATACATCAATAACCTTAGATGACAGAGAGGGCAGAATCTTAATTGCTAAAAATCGCTTAGAAAGCATAGCTACAGACTGCAATTGGTATGCCATTTCATTCAATGAAAGACACGCCTCACGAACGATCAATGAGTATTGTGTGCCTCAAAGTCCCAGTATCCCCAGCCTTTTAGATATTAAAAATGAAAGAAGACAAAAACATCTACAAGAACTAAAAAGAAAGAGGGATGAATTGCAAGAGCAGATAGAGGACATTAAAACACACATCCAGAATCAAGATAGCGAAAGTGCCCAGAATGCAATGGCAAATCTGCTTGAATTTGTTGCATCATTTGATGACCTTACTATAAAAGATAATATAGAATGTCTTAATAAAGAATTAGCAGATTTAAAACAACATGAGGAAGAAAATAGGTATTCAGTGATTGAGGCAATTGAGCAACAAATGGTGGACGAATCTGACTCTTTGACAGATTCTGATATTACAGAAGATGAGCCTCAAATGGATCAAAAAGACACAATAGATTATACAAAAACAGCCCGAGACAACTATAATCACTGGTTGGAGGAACAGCATAAACTCCTTTATGTTCTATACAACATAGAAGGAGATGAAATAGGCCATCATAATCCCAATTATTATTTTAGGATCATAGTACCGAAACATCAATGCGTAGTATTCCCTTATAGAAAACATCGTACTAGACGGAGAGGATACTGTGAGCGTTTTTTTGAAGAAGTAATTAAGAGTAAAATGTCAGATATCGCTGATGTTTTAGGAGATGTGAGTTTAGTACTTTTCGATGATGCACGCCCTTATGAGCCAGATATCGCCATCATTTGTAACAGCAGCAAAAACATACGTATTGATATTGAAATAGATGAGCCATATACAGGGTGGGATCATAAACCAATTCACTTTTTAGGCTGTGGCGATGAGTTCCGAGATGAGCACATTGCCAATGCTGGATGGATTGTGATGAGATTTGCCGAAAAGCAAGTCATCTTATACACTGACGCTTGCGTCGCAGAAATATATAAACTGATTCATCATCTTGATGACACCATACCTATTCCACAAAAATATCAACGAACCAGCCTACTTTTTCAAATGAAAAGATGGACAAAACTGGAAGCACAATCCATGGCATTTCGCCATGAGCGAGAATCTTTATTGAATCATCAGTTCTCTGAACTATTTGACGATGAGGATGATAAGAATACAGTTGTTAGGCAACGTACAGCTGAAAAGTTTGCGGCGCAACAAGTAGACTGTTTGGGCGTTCAAAATAGCCCAACAAATATTGACAAGTCGAGTACACGATTCGATCGCGACAAAGAATTATTCTTTTTTGATAAAGAGCATATATATATCTACAAAAACCAATATCAACTAAAATCGGTTAGTGACATTGTCGAGATGTTTTTTGAGCCTTTCGATGAGATAAATTGGTCTTGGAAGAAATCACGACAGAATAACATTTCACAAATCAAACAGCTTGAGTTGTGGGAATGTAAAGGAAATCTGTCCAAAGAAGTTGGATTATTTATGCATAGGCAGATTCAAGCATCATTCAATGACCTTCCAATCGAAAATTTTTATAGTTTTGAGTATCTGGGCTCAGAATATCACTATCAAGCAACCATAGACATCTCTCCCGAACTGAATTATTTCAGACAATTTATTAAAGATTATGATATTAAACCTTTCAGAACCGAATGGAGCATCTATGATTTAGACTTAAAAATTGCAGGAACAATAGATTTAATCTGCAGGAATGATGGAGCTTTCGATATTTTTGACTGGAAGAGGAGTGAGCATATTAATGTCAGCGAACATATTTATAGTTACGGTATTAATGGTATGTACAACCTTGGAAATACTAGATATAACAAATACTGTCTGCAAATTAACTTATATCGATATATCTTGGAAAAAAATTATGGTATAAAGGTCAACAACATGTTCTTGGTAGTTCTGCATAGCGCATATTCAGAATATAAAGTATATAATATCCCAGAAAAAAATGAAGAAATGGACATTATTGTCAGATTCCTCACAGAAAACAATGGAGAATGATATAAATCAATAAAAAAGACAAAAATATGGAGATTCTTAAAGACAACATTCAATGGCTTGTGATTGCTGTGGTCATAGTCATTATTTTAGTGCAGTTCCACAGTTTCATTCTGACAAGGCGAAAGATTATAGACTTGTCTACTTTGTACAAAGATGCCTGTAAACTCCTGCTGAGACACACTGTAATAACAAAGGAGGATTTAACAAGCAAAACATCTTTGCAAACTTTTCTTCAAGATATTCCAAGGCGCAGCCAAATGACGAACGGAGATGAATGCCAAGGAACTAATGTGGCTTTGCTAGTGAGCGAAGACGAATATTTCTCGAATGAGAGATTTAACACAATTATTAACAAAACCAATGAATACCTGTGCAAGAATACAGGAACTAGTGCAGATTTGAGCGTACTGGAGGCAATCTGCGACACTCAGAAAGATTCCCTTCAAGAAGAAATACACAATAGTCTCAATGTTCCCTTGTACCTAGGTTTGGCAGGAACTTTTATCGGTATAATTTTCGGCCTTTTCGGGTTAGATGTATCGCAATTGGTTGGTAACAGTGCCGGAAATATGGGAACTTTGCAACAATTAATCAACGGCATCATTTGTGCAATGCTTGCAAGTCTTTTAGGACTTATGATGACTGTATACAACAGTGCTATCCTATTCAAGCAGGCGGTTACAGTTGCAAATGAGGGGCAAGAAGAGTACATGAGCTTCCTGAGGAGAGAACTCCTTCCCTTGCTATCAAATAGCATGGCAGCAAGCTTAAACTCATTAAAAGGAGTTCTTGGACACTTTGTAGACAAATTTGGCAGAAACCTAGACGCATATGCAGATTCTGCCGAATTATTGAATGACAACCTCGAACGACAACACTTAGTCCTTCAAGAAATAAACCAGCTCAGCCTAACAAAGACAGCCAATAAGATCGCGGCTACATTTATGCAACTTGAGCATGCATCAGACTCTCTAAATGTTTTTCAGTCTTATCAAGAGCAGTTAAACTCTACAATATCAAATGTATCTGGTGTTGTTTCAAGGATTGAAAACTTGATCGGAGAATTTGAGCAGTTCTCCCATGGCTTATCAGTAGTCATCAGCAACCAAAACCGAACAACCGAACTTCAAAATACCTTCCAACAAGCCATAGCAACCCATTTCCCTGTCGGATCAGAGGCGAGAGAGATCTGGCGCAAAGAATTTGATTTGCTATTCTCTGACGCCAAACAGGTCTCAGAATGTTTGCTAGAGCAACTTGCTGCCTCAACATTGCATATCAAAAAATTTGTTGAGGGCAATAATATGTTTTTTGATTCTTTCTCAAGAATTGAAGAGGTTTTGAAAACTATGGTACAGTATACTCAAGTGCAAGCAGATTGCTACAAGGATCTCAAGGGCGAAATTCTTAGTTTACGCAAAGATGCCAAGGACAATCAACTTGAAACCATAGAACTCCATAAAGCATTACTAGATGCTATCAATGCTATGAAGAATACAATGAATAAAATGAATAACTAATTACCATGGCAAAAGGCAAACGAAAAGATCTATTCTGGTTGAGTTACTCTGACTTAATGACAAGCATGTTTTTCATCATGTTGGTCTTATTCATAGTTTGCATCGCCAAGCTGAGTGCAGATAACACTAAAGCCGCCATGGACATACGCCACCTACGGAGCATCTTAGAACTAGAAAATCAGTTCAAGAATCTTACCGCGTCATCTTGCTTAAGATATGACTCTATTCACAAAACTTTTATTGCAAAGGATTTGGAAGGTATCGAAATCTTTGAGGCTGAAAGCGATGTCATAAAGACGAATTATCTTGGAAGAGTATATCAAGTTGGCAACAGTTTAGATTCTGTATTGAGAATCTTACATTCAAAGAATCCAGACTTTTCATATCTGCTTGTTATTGAAGGCTATTCTGCAAATAGTGGCAAATGGGATAAAGACAGAGAGTACAATTATGATTTGTCTTTTCGTAGGGCATTGTGTTTATATAACACATGGAGAAAAGCCAAACATGACCTGCGAAAGTACAATACTGAAATCTTGATTTGTGGCAGTGGTCTCAACGGTGTCAATAGAGACCCAATTGAAGATAACAACAAACGATTTGTTATACAAATTATCCCCAAAGTATCAAAGCCTAGAAACATGTAGGCTTACTAGTATTATAATTACTTATAGCACAACTTCCTAAAAAATAAAAGCAAGCGCATCATATCATTCGTGAGCTTTGTTCTCTAATGGGAAAGAACCAACAAGCCCAAATGTACAAGAGATGCTTTGAGACAACTTAGGAATGAATATATATTTAAGTGATAATCAGCAGTATTAGAACAAATGCGTAATTTATTATTTGCCATTTTCTTGATGGCTTTCATTAACATGGGGGCTCAGCTGAAATATGACGAGCCTGAGTTTATCAATGACGTTGTGGCCATTATGCCCGACAGTACAACTATGAATCTGTTTGGACAGATTGTCCCCATGACAACTAAAACAAAAACTAGTAGTGATGGCATTGGGATAGGTGGACCAATGTTCGGTGGTCTAGGTATTGTTGGCTCCTCATCTTGGAGCAACTCACAGAGTTCTCTGTTTTTGACAATTCCTGGCAAAATGTCTCAAACTCGTTTCCCTGTCTCGACCCAATATAGTTTCATCATCCGCAGTGAGAGAAACGACATCAATCCGCAGTCATTTATTAAGTTAGTAAAGCTAAAAGTTAAGGGTGATTCTCGCGAAATAGACTTCACGTCTAATAACGACAAACAAAAGTATAATGTGCCTTTTACAGCAAAACGGTATGGCGAGCACAGCTATCTATTAAGCACACAAGCCCTTTTCCCAGGAGAATATGCATTTGTCATATTTTCACAGAATGGCAGTCAAGATGCTTTGTTTCTAACCGAATTTGCTGTTCAGACCAACAAGAAAAGTGAGGCTGAAATCTATGACGAGGTGTATGATATGGCCAACTATGAAAGCCGCATGGAAGTCACTCCATTGTCAAGTGGAGTTTCGATAACAGGCGTAGGCGCGGGAGAAGAAATAATGGTCTATGACAGGAAAGGGAAAATGGTCAAAAAAGCTATTTCAAATGGCAAGGACACCAAAATCATCCTAAAAATGGGAAAGAAGTATCTTATTGTTCACAAAGATAAACAAATAGGCGTTCAGCTATAAAACCAATCATTGCAAACAAATGATGAACAGTCGAATGCTACTATTACTTGTCATGGCCTGCTGTGTGGTGATGGGGGCGGTGGCTTGCCCGGAGGCGGGGGAGGTGGAGCGCGACCATGCCGTTGGGCGGATGATTTTGTGGGGGTGTGCCGCTTGGGTTGTACTGTGGGGCGGCTGGATGCTGTGGTGCCGCCATAGGCAGAAGCCTATGGGATGGCGATGGCTTGCGGCACTGATCGTCCCTTTGGTCAATGCTGTGCCAGTCGGGTCGCTCTATCTGTCGGAAGTCGCTACCGACATCAACGACTCGCCCCTGATTGATGCGGGGCTGGTGGGCTGCATCTTTGCAGCACTTGTGGACATTGTCACACTCGCTGGTGCCATCATTTACCTCCTGGCTCCGCGCCCAGTTCGCAGCCGTCAACCATGACACCCCACGCACGATTGCAAGCCTTGCAATTTGGCGCAAGCCTTGATTGGAGCGTAACTTTGCGGTCAACAACACAATTATTTCATCAATAAAAACGATAATATGACATTCGCAGAATCTATTCGGTCGGTCTACTGGACCAATTACGCCAACTTCCGTGGGCGGGCATCGCGCTCGGAATATTGGTGGATTACGTTGTTTAATTATCTAGTGCTATGCGGCATCTCGGGACTAATATTCTTAGCTAAAGAGGTTGCTGGTGATGACGGCTTTAATGCTGTGATGGTTGTGTATATGCTGCTCATTCTGTTTGCCATCATCCCTGGCGCAGCAGTGACCGTGCGCCGTTTTCATGACACTGGGCGAAGTGGCTGGTGGTGCTTAATTTGCTTTATCCCCTATGTTGGCGCATTGATTTTGTTGTTTATGATGGCTCTGGAGAGCGACCGCGACAACAAGTGGGGACCCGGGCCACGTCCTGTGAATGACATATTTCAACAAATGAGGTGATTATGGATATTCTTATTGCATTCGTTGTGTCAAATGTATTGTTCGGTATTGCCTATCTGACCTTTGTGCAAGGCCGCAGTGATCGTGAAGAAGGAAAGAAGTCATGGATTATATGGTTTGCCATAGCATTAGTTTGTATCATCGGATTTTTTTATGTCGCTGGAAAAGATTAATATGAAGAAACTGATAATGTTAATCACCATGATGGCATCTGTGGCCATTAATGCCCATGCGGGGCTCATTGAAGACGACAATGAATCACCAGCCTGGTGGTTCTTCCCACTGGTGATTGTAGTCGTTGCAGTCATTATTTATATAAATGGAAGTGCTGATACCAGGCGGGACATGCATGGTTTCTTTGGAGCAAAGGTGGATGAATGAACGTATGCAACTTGGGAGGCGAAAGATAAACTGTCAAAAGCAAAAAAAGTGATTGCCGAAGCGAAACGTCGACAAAAAGAATGGTTTCATAAAACGGAGTTTGCATCCGAGGCTGATGAAGTTCGCAATCTCATCGAGACAATACTTTACTTTCCCGACCCGGAGACCAGCAATGACAGAAGCCTAAGCCTCTGGCCGGAAGCCGATACCGCACTAGATATTCTCCGGGAGCGATACAGAAAACTGACCAAAGACAGGAGCTAATGGACAAGGCATTGGTTTGTATTTGCTATCCTAACTTTCAGATTATCTGAGCCATGACGTTTATAGGTATTTTATTGTTTTTCATGGTGTTGATTACGGGGTCGCCGTGGTGTTTCGCGGTGATTGCTTTGCTGTTGGGTCTGACGTGGCTGATGGTCAGGCGACAGTCGGCCACTGTTAAGTGGGCCGCGCTGGGGGTCCTTGTGGCAACAGGTGTCTACTACGTGTTCTGCAACGACCTATATGGGCCCAACTTGTGGATGACCTGCGACCGCCCCATCGACTGGCCTGCGATGTGGCACGACAACTGGCGGCTGTGGTGGCTGGGACAGGTGGGTCTGATGACCACCTGGCGCGCTGGCATGATTGTTGCTGCAATGATGATTATTATAAAGCTGTATCGACTCAGCCAAAAATACATGAGATTATGAAGAAATTGATTACACTGATGATGGTTCTGCTGATGTGCCTGAGCTTCAGTGCCGAGGCGCGCAGGTGCGCGGCAACCACGATGCGCGGCACGCAGTGCAAGCGCGAAGCCAAGGTGGGCCAGTATTGCACCCAACATCACAAGAGCAAGTCGCGTTCGCAAGAGTACATCATTCGGTCGAAGCCCAACTTCGACCGCAGCGGCAAGCCCGTCAAGGCCAGCAACGACCGTGAGCGTTGCCAGTCAACCACGCAGCAGGGCACGCGCTGCAAACTGAAGATTATCGACGGCACTCGTTATTGTCCCATCCACACCAACATCAAGTGACATGAAAGTTTTTGAATATCACGACCTGCCATTCTACCCCGACACGGGCGACATCGTCTATGTCGACGAACGCGTTGAGACCACAAACGGCAACATAGTATCCCTCCATCGTAAAGCCATAGACCTGGTGATGCAGAGTGAATACGCCAAACGGTTCTGGTATCTGCCCACGGCATTGGATGACATTCCTGATGAAATGAGAAGATGGAGAGCACCCTCACGCGCCCATCTGGTCAAAGACGCTGTGGGCATCTCGTCAACATCGCTCAACCAGTATCTGTATACCGAGACAAAAGATAGCATCTCATCGGGACTGCTTGTGTGGACACCCGACTCGATTGACCGTAGCCAAGCCTACTTCCTGCCATTGCCCGCTCTGGACTACAGCACAGCTCAGTCAGTCATCATCGCCACGGCACGGCAGCTGCTGGCCGAAGCCACCGAGTATGACCAGGAGAACGAAATCATGCGCTCCAAGTGGCTTGACCTGGACGAAGAACCCGACACGCCAAGAAAGCGAGACAGGCCCACGATGAGCGCCATCGAACGAGGCGTACCTGACGATACACCCGCCGACAGAAAATTCGACTACGAGGTCACTAAGCTGCTTGAGGAGGCTCGCAAGCAGATTGACACTTTGCGCGCCAGGGGAGTCAGCCAGATGGTGCTCGACCGGCTGGTGCAGCCTCAACGCCTGTTGAGCCGACTACTGGTCACCGCCGACTGGCACATCATTCTTATCGACTATGATGACCTAGAGATTGAGATGCGACCGCTGGCCAAGGCGGTCTACCTGCTGTTTCTATGCCATCCCGAGGGAATCCGGTTCAAGGACTTGCCCGACCACCGCGATGAGCTGACACGCATCTATCAAGTGATACGCGGCGGCGAGCTCACCGACAAGGCCCGGCAGAGCATCGTGGACGTGACCGACCCCACCAAAAACTCAATCAACGAGAAGTGTGCACGCATCCGCGAGGCTTTTCTGCTCAAGATTGACGAGAGACTGGCATCCAAGTACATTATCAAAGGCTACAGAGCCAGGCCCAAGAGTATAGAGATTTGCCAGAACGAGTGGCTAATCGATTTTGAAAACGATGCTGTAGAATACCGTATGGACCATGGATACTCATTCCGTCCAGAATAACTTTTGATAGGAAAGCAACATGATTGAGCCACGAACCATCACATTCATCAACCTGCCGTTCAGGCCCATTGATAATGAGATGACATACGTCGAGGGCAGTTATGACCCGCGTGTCAACGGCATTGTGGCACGGCACTGGCGCGAACTGGACACCGAGATGCATCGGCGCTGGCGCATCCACTTCTGCTACGTGCCCACCATCCATGAGCGGGTGAGCGAGGAGCAGCTGCGCTGGATTAACCCAGTGCGCCATGGCCGCCCCATGCCGCCATTGCATCCCTTGCGCACCGCCCAGCTCATGCGCCACTTGTCGCCACAGTGCGACCGGGCTTCATTGCGCCCCGGCATGATAAGCTGGATTAGCAAGGAGAACTTTGCTTACTTCGAGTGGCCAGATTTTGACGAGGCAACCTTTGTTGAGCGAGTGGTCGAGGAGTATCGCAAGTATGTCGAGCGTCCTCGCGACTACACTGCAGATGAGATTGAAGTTGGAATGAACTCAGCCTTTATCCGTCCTTCACTATATGCACGATTTATGGCCGATGATACTTTCAGAAGAGATGTGTTGGATCTGATGAATGACATTAAGATAAAAGTGGACCAGCTGCGATGCCATGGTGTGAGCGAGATGGCTATCAAGCAGCTCATCCAACCCGACAACCGCCCCAGCCGCATGGTCATCACCGCCGACTGGCGCATCATCCTACCCGACTATGGCGACATGGAGATTGAGATGCGCCCGCTGGTCAAGGCGGTCTACTTCTTGTTTCTGCGCCACCCCGAGGGCATCTTTTTCAAGGACCTGTTTGACAATTATGCCGAACTGGCATGGATCTACCAGACGCTGCGTGGTGGTGACGAGCTTACCGACAAGGCCCGCCAGAGCATCTCGGACATCGCCAACCCTTTCCACAACTCCATCAACGAGAAGTGTGCCCGCGTGCGTGAGGCGTTCCTGGCCAAGATGAACGATGCCCTCACGGCGCAATATATGATTGACGGTGAGCGCGCTTGTGCCAAGGCCATCTTGCTGCCGCGCGAACTGGTGACCTGGGAGCGTGAGATTCCGCCGCGCCCGGTCATAGAATATGACCCCGACGACCCTAATTCACCATATTATTTCTAGCTCCATACCGATGCGGCAAAAACTCGAAACCGTGCTAAAACCCGAACTTTTTGTGAGTTTTAGCACAATTTCAGCCCAAACCGTGCTAAAACTCGACTTTTTTGCGGGTTTTAGCACGGTTTGGAGAATTCTCCTCCCCTTTCGCAAAGGGGAGGAGAAAGCGTAATGGGCGGCTTAGTAGCCGAAGATTTGCTCGAGGGTGACGCGGCGGATGGGGCCAATCTTCTCCAGAGCCTTGATGTCAAGCTCTTTCTCGTCACCGAGGATGAGGTAACGATAGGGCTTGCCGGCCATGGTCGACTTCTCAAAATTGACCACGTCTTGCAGGGTCAGACTGGGCAGGGTCTTGTAGACCAGCGAGTTGATGTCGTAGTCCAAGCCCATGCGCTGGGCGGCGATGTAGCTCCACAGCACATTGCTGCGCACGGTGCGGCGGCTGGCCAGCTTCTTCATCATCGACTCCTTGGCCAACTGGAACGCGGCCTCGCTCTGCGGAATCTCACCCACAATCTTGTTGAACTCACCCACGCAGTCCATCATCTTGTCGTTCTGGGTGATGATGTAGGTCATGGCATACTCGGGGTGCTTGACCTCGCTGGGCTGGCGATAGTAGGCGGCAGCCGAGTAGGCCAGACCGCGCGATTCACGCAACTCCTGGAAGACGATGCCGTTCATGCCACCGCCGAAGTACTCGTTGAACAGGCCGATGATGGCGGCATGCTCGGGGCTCCACTGGCGGTTCTCGTTGTGATACTGAATCATGTAGATGTTCTTGGCCTCGTAGGGAGCGAGCAGAATCTCGGTCTGCGGCGTGGGCTGCTCCATGTAGTCCTGTCCCTTGGGCACATCGGCCAGACGCTTGGCGGTGCGGTGGTTGCGGTCGATGGTTGCGGTGAGGTCTTTCTGGCTCAGCGGGCCATAGTAAATGACGGTGTGCTTCATGCCCAGCAGGCCCTTGATCAGACCCACCAGTTCGGCGGGCTTGGTGTTGCGCAGCTGCGCGGCGCTCATGATGTTGGTGTTGGAGTTGCGCGGGCCATACATGCCATACTCGCTCAGGCAGTTGAAGCAGCTCTCCTGGTTGGTCTTGGCGTCGTTACGTGCCTTGATGATGACCTCGACCATGTTGCGGTAGGCCTCCTCGTCAACCTTTGCGTTCTGGGCCAGGTCTTCGAGCAGAGCCAGCGCCTGCGGCATGTTCTCGTTCAGGCCCGACAGGGTGACGTAGGTCTCGTTGTCGCTCACGCTGAAGCCGATGTTGCAAGCCAGGCTGTACATGCGCTGCTTGAACTCGGTGGCACTCAGCTTCTGAGTGCCCAGATAGTCCATATAGCTGGCAGCCACCTCATAACGGTTGTCGGCAGTGCCGCCAAAGTCAAACTTGAACGCCAGCGTGAACAGGTCGTCCTGCGTGTTCTGCTTGTAGAGCAGGGGCAGGCCCTTGCCGGTCTTGGCAACGGTCATCTCCTTCTTGTAGTCGACAAACTGCGGCTGGATAGGCGGCACGGTCTCGCCCAGAATGTTGCTCACAAACGTGCTCTTCATATCACGGTTGGTGGGAATGGGCGTGATGGCAGGCTTGTCAATCTTCTTGGCGGTGGTGTCCTCGCCCATGCGCTTGTAGACGCACACAAAGTTGTCGTTCAGGTGGCGGCGGGCAAAGTCCACAATCTGCTGCTTGGTCATGGCGGCCATGCGGTCGAGCTTGCCGACCTCCTGACCCCAGTCCACGTGGTTGATATAGGCGTTGACCAGCTGACGGGCACGGGTGCCGTTGCTGTCCAGCCCGCGCAGGTAGTTGAGCTTGAAGTTGTTGACCACGCTCTGCAGCAGGTCGTCGGCAAAGTCGCCGTTGCGCAGCTTGGCAATCTCGCCCAGCATCAGTTCGCGCACCTGCTCGAGCGACTGTCCCTCGACGGGATAGCCCAGGGCCATGAACATCGAGTAGTCGGTCATCGGGTCGGTGAAGGCTCCGCTCTGCATCACCTTGTGTGGCTGGTTCAGGTTCAGGTCCATCAGGCCGGCACTGCCGTTGGCCAGCATGTCGGCGATGACCTCGATGGTGTCGTTCTGCAGCGATGCTCCGCCGTCAAATCGCCAGCCCAGCGCCACAAACTCGGCCTCCTGGCCCACGATGTTGGTGTCGACGGGCGCGGTAATGGGTGCCAGCGGGGCAAACTCGGGACGGGTCAACTGCTTGTTGGGCTTCCAGCTGCCGAAGTGCTTCTCGAGCGTGGCGATGACCTCGTCGCTGTTGAAGTCACCGGCCATGATGATGGCCACGTTGTTGGGGCAGTAGTAGTTGTGGAAGTAGTTCTCGATGTTGACAATCGACGGGTTCTTCAGGTGCTCCTGGGTGCCGATGGTGGTCTGCGTGCCATAGGGGTGCGTGGGGAAGAGCTTGGCGTTCATGGCCTCAAAGAGCTTCCACTGGTCCTTGGCAATGCCGATGTTATACTCCTCGTAGACGGCCTCCAGCTCGGTGTGGAAACCGCGGATCACCATGTTCTGGAAGCGGTCGCTCTGGATGCGCGCCCAGCGGTCCACCTCGTTGGCGGGGATGTCCTCGGTGTAGCAGGTGACATCGGTGCTGGTGTAGGCGTTGGTGCCGATGCCGCCAATGCCTGCCATGAGTTTGTCATACTCGTTGGGGATGTTGTATTGCGCGGCCAGCTGCGACACACTGTCAATCTGGTGATAGAGCACGCGGCGGCGCTCGGGGTCGGTGACCTTGCGATACTCCTCATAGCGGGCCTTGATGTCGGCCAGCAGCGGAATCTCGGCCTCATAGTTGCTGGTGCCAAACTGCTTGGTGCCCTTGAACATCAAGTGCTCCAGGTAGTGTGCCAGACCGGTGGTCTCGGCAGGGTCGTTACGCGAACCGGTGCGCACGGCGATGTGCGCAGCGATGCGCGGGCTCTGATGGTTCTCACTCAAGAACACCTTGAGGCCGTTGCTCAGGGTGTAGCACTTGGTGGCGGTGGGGTCGCCCGGATAGGTCGTCGCCACGGTGCCTCGTGCGGCCACGACCAGACACACCAGTCCGGCCAGCACGGTCAGCAATGCTCTCATTTTTCTCATGTTGCTATTGGTTTTTGTTGGTTTAGTTACTGTACTTTTTGAAAATTGCTGCAAAGTTAATAAAAATTTGCGCAAGCCGAACACAATCAAGCTAGCTTCAATTGCTGAGGCGCAGCCAAATTTATCTAAACTTTTCAGTTGCCATATCTATTAGACGCAACGACGTGCCGAAAAATTACATAGTCAGTCAACAAATGTTTTTAAGTTGCCAGTCATTGTTGATTTCCGCACCGTCAATCATGGCGTTATGATTCTTCCACTCCACAAGTCATGCAAGAACTCCACCGCCGGAATCACCTCAACGCCGTTCAGCAACCGCCGATACTTGTCAAGCGAAATCAGTCTTTTGTGCAAAGCCAACGATGTTGTATTTGCAAGATAAAACGACATGGCAATGCTGTTTTAGCAAGATAAAACGACAATAAGATGCCGCAATATTAGGCAAAATTTCGTAAACTTGCAACACTTTGGCCTCCAAAATGCTGCTACTTCCCGACTCATCGCTGGGTGGCGATGGGCAGGCGTACCCAGAGCCAGCGGGGCAACAACTGCCAGCCGGCCACAAGCAGGCGGTAGCGCCAGTCGACGGTGATGACCGAGCGATTGCGTTCGATGCCGCGCACGATGCTCTGTGCCACACGCTCGGGGTCGAGCTGCATGGGATAGCGGTTGCCGTCGGCGATGAGCGGTGTGCGCACAAAGCCCGGGCGGATGTCGTGCAGGTGGATGTGGCGCAGGCGACGGATGGTGCACAGTTGTGATAGGCACTCCAGATAGTGGCTCACATAGCGCTTGGTGGCCGAGTAGGCCGGCGCGGCGCCCAGCCCCCTAGTACGCGCGATGCTGCTCATGACGGCGATGTGGCCCTCCTGGTCAGGGCGCTGGGCAAAGAAATTGAACATGAAATCCACCATGCGGGTCATGCCCACGGCATTGGTCTGGACTGTGCGCAGTTCCTTGTCGGCATCGAGGGCTGGGTTCTGGTATCCGATGCCCGAGCTGTGGAAGTAGAGGTCAATGCCGCCCATGCGGTCGATGAGCTGCTGCAGTTGCATTGTCGCATCATCACGGGTGATGTCAATGCTCTGGGCGGCCACCACTTGCGGCATCTCGTCCTTGAGTTGCCGCAGCACATCGCTGCGCCGTCCTGCAATGCCTACTTGCCAGCCCTTGCTCGCCAAGATCCTGACAACCTCCAGCCCGATGCCCGAGGTGGCCCCCATCACAATGGCCTTGCGTTGTTCTGTTTGTTTCATAAAAATCGATTGTTCTTAGTTCTCTTCATTTGAGTAAATCTTCTAGTGTGACAACACTTTGCACAACCCCTGAATGCGAGTTTCGTGTAAGCCCAAAAGTGGTGACCATAGTCAACTGAACAGACTTGCGTTTGTTTGACTCTTGAACGAATGCTGACACCTTGTTTCTCAGTTCTTGTTCATAGCCCTTGTCTATTGAGTATTCAGCCTCGCTAAACTTGACTTCACACAAGGTGACGGTATTGTCATTGCGGTCGATGATTAGGTCGATTTGTGCGCCTCGTTGATCGTCTGCCTTGGATTGTTTGCGCCAAGCGTAAGTGTGCGTGAGCACGCCACTGATACCTAGACTTGCTTTGACTTGTGGCAAATGAAGTAATGTGACCAACTCATACGAATATCCAGCCCATGTATAGAAATATGGCGTGCGTTGAAGTGATGTCCAGTTGGCTAGATGATGAAATGTGCTACTCTCAAGGAATCGAAGATGGAAGAGAGAAAAAAAGTCGACCAATCTGTAAAGCGAGTTGCGCTTGGGTGTTGCATAATTAGTTTGACTGTTCAGAAAACCACATGCTTCTAAATTGCTCAAAATAGTGGTGAGCCCACTGCCCGATGTGATTCCTGTCAATTCTGAAATCTGTTTTCGACTGAGACCATACGCATGCTTACTCAGGGTGCTGACGACTCGGATGTAGCGGTCGCTCTCGCGAAACAATGACGAGTAGAGTTTGTCAAACTCGTTGCGAAGTGGACCGTTTGGGTTGAACATTAGCCTGTCGATGTTCTGTGCCAATGACAATCGTGAGTCCAGATAGTGGAGATAATATGGGATGCCTCCCAGAATCATATAACATTCGGCCACTTCGTAGGGCGACAATTTAATCCCTTGGCTTTCTAGATATAATTGTGTCTCATATAGATTGAAGGGCTGAAGGCTGATCAAGTCGGTCAATCGACCATATAATCCCCCATGATTGTTAATGAGTTTATTAATCATCCATGAAGTGGCCGAGCCACAGACAACCAATACAATGTCACGACGAGCGCTTGCCCATCCGTTCCAGAAGTGCTCTAATGCTGCAATAAAGTTTGAGCCAGGTGTGTCCATCCAGGGCAGTTCATCCAGGAATACCACTTTACGATGCTGTGGCAAGTCGCTCAGGTAACTAATGAGTAAATCGAAAGCCTCCAGCCAGTCAAGTGGTTGGATTGCTTGTGTTGGGTTATAACGTCGAAGTGTCTGGGCGAAACTCTTGAGCTGCTCCTGGGTCGTGCTGTTTGCCAATCCAGCACACTGAAACACAATATAGTCCTCATAATACTCTCTGATGAGGTAGGTCTTGCCCACACGTCGTCGACCATAAACGGCTACAAAACGTGACTCAGGCGCTTCAATAATTTGTTGCAGCAAATCTTGCTCATCATGCCGTCCAATAATATTCTCTTTCATCTTACAAATTTTGATGCAAAGGTAATATTTGTTTTTGGTTTTGGCAAATTTGCGGGGTAAATATTGCCAAAACTACTAAAATTATCCTTGTTTTGGCAAAACTGCGCATTGGTTTTGCCAAAACTAGCGGTTGATTCGAGATTTTGGCGGAAAATTTGCTAGGTTTTGCCAAAACTGACAATCTCAAGAAAAATAGCCGTTGATTACAGGCAATCCAAAAGTTGGATAAATTTGGCGGCGTCTCGGCAAAAAAAATGAAAAACTTCGCTTTTCGTTTTGTTGTGCGTTCAACTTGCCCTATGTTGAGTGCTGGTACACTCGAAATTAGGCGGCGTCTCGGAAATAAAAATCAAAAACTTCGTTTTTTATTTTGTATTTCTCTCAACTTGCACAAATTTTGCTTACTTTTGCGACCTAATTGTTAAAGTAACTAGTATGATGAAGAAATTGTTTTTTGCAGCCGTGACGGCAATGGTGATGTCGATCTCGCTGCAGGCCCAAGAGGCCGAGACCAAAGTGAAGAAAGTCTATGACGAGAACATCGACCCCATCGAGCAGATTGACCAGGCCCTGGCCAAGGCTCGGACCGAGGGAAAATTTGTCATCGCCCAGGTGGGCGGCAACTGGTGCCCTTGGTGCCTGCGCTTTGCCGCATTTATGGAGGCCGACAGTGCCATCACCGACATTGTCGAGAAGAACTTCGTCTACATCCACGTCAACTACCATCCGCGCAAGAACAAGGGTGACATGCGCGCCCAGCAGATGCTCAAACGACTGGGCAACTGCGGCCGCTTCGGCTATCCTGTGATGGTGGTGCTCGACCCCGACGGCAACGTGGTGCACATCCAGGACTCGGCCTATCTCGAGGAGGGCAAGACCTACAGCCACGACAAGGTCATGAGCTTCTTCAACCACTGGACCCCCGCCGCCGTCCGCGGCCAGAATCCCTGAATGTCGGTTTGAGCCTCGCAACACAGGCACTTTAAGCACTGCAGCTGCCGAAAAGCAGCAGCCATACGCACCGCAAGGTGTGTATGGCTGCTTTGGTTTGGCCTTACAGGTAGACACGATTATCTCTTGACAAACTTCTTGTACACAATCCCATGGTTGGTGATGATGCATGCCAGATATGTGCCGGCATCCAGGACGTGAACATCAATACCGTCGTTGTAGGTTTCGTCAATCATCAGCTTTCCGTTGATGCTCAGTATCTTCACCCGCTCGATGTTCTCGATGTCTCCATTGATATAGAGGCGCTCCCTGACAGGAGTCGGGTAGACCGAGTAGTTTGTGTCAACGCCATGGATATGAGTGGTTCCTGTTGCCTCGCTCTGCAGGTACAAGTCCACCGGCTGATTCACATTGCCATGTGCTGTGTTGCCAAAGGTCAAGTCACCAGTCAGTTTGACGGTCTCTCCGGTGGCGTTATCCAGTGCTTTGAATGTGACATCATCAAACAACCCGTCATTGCCATGAACCACCAGGTACAAGCGGTTGTCAATCCATTGGCCAACGCCACGGCACTTGTTGCCGGCAAAGGCCCCGACAGTATAGGCTCCTTCGGGCATCTCGTTGCCGTTGTCGTCAAGCAGTCGCGCCACGATGGTCATGTTGTCGGGATAGATATGTGCGTCGACTGGCCAGGGACTGTCCATTGTGTTGGCAAGCCTCATCTGGTGTGAGGACTGTGGCTCAAGCTCATAGACACGCGTGACAGGGTAGGTGAAACTATGCGCCTGACCAGAGAAGTACTGGTATCCCTCGCCGGGACGCATGTAGCTCAATGTGCCATTCCATTTGCCATTATTATAGATGGCAAACTCATCGAATCCCTTAATCACATCATTCTCCATAGGCGACACATTGGCCAATGCTTTGGCCAGAGGATTCTCACCAATGGGCAGATAGCCGATATTGTTCCATCCTTCTCTCAAGGTGATGGGGGTTTCCTCTGGGCGACAGGCCACACCCGTCCAAGTGTGCCGAAGGGCATCGCTCACTTTTATCCAATAGCCTAAACGGGGATTGACCGAAGTCAGGTTGCCCGAAAGCGTTCCGTCATCTTGCGACAAGACAGAAACTCCATCGGTGAATGTCTCAACTGTCATGGCGATGGGGGCGAGCAGTGTGCCGGCCTGCTGCAGGTCGGGCGACTTGAAGCTGGACGACACCCAATTCCAACCTTTGGCCAAGTCCCATGTCAGCTCCAGGTTGTCGGTCACTTGCACGCGATAGCTGAGTGATGGCGGCGACACACAGCTGCCGTTGCTTGTGCACACATAGTAGACACCATCTTCGGTCGGGGTGAACGACTGTTCGGTGGCACCTTCGATGGGCGTGCCGTCATCCTTATACCATTGGTTGCCCGTTGCCGCCGATGACACAAGCGTGCTTGTGCCCTCGACGGTCACTAGCGGTGCCTCGAGCCGGGGCAGGACGTGAATCTGCAGCACGGTTACACTGTCGCACATATAGTCGTTGCCCTTGCGATAAATGAATGTGCCGTCCATGTCGTAGACTTCGCCATTAAATTCAAACACATCGCCTTGACACAGATTGACATCCAGCGTGTCGGGTTGGGGATGTTCCAGCACATATTGCATCCGCAGTGCGAAAGGCTTGGCAAAGGTCAATCCTCCCTCATCGGTGGTGCTGATGCGCACGTTGTAGACACTGTCATCAGCGCATTTAAGCGCATTTTTCAGTTGCAGCTGGTCTCCGACAATCTGGAACAAGTCGTTGTGGATCGCACCTTCGCCCTCGGCCAGAGCGTAGGTAAAATGCTTTTCGTCCTCAGTGTCCACCGAGGCGAGGGTGCCGATGTAGCCACCATCTCCCAGGTCATCGGTGAAGACCGAATTACTCAAGATGATATCGGTGGGCGCCTGGTTGAAGTTCAAGACAAGGTCTGGCTCCATCTTTGCAGGCTCTCGGTTGCCGGTGTTGTCCACGGCAATGGTGTACAGTTTGTACTGCCTGCCGGCTTCGGTCGGGAAGGCCAGCACGCTATCGACTGCCACGGTGTCAATCTCCTCGTAGATGCCGCTGTGATTGGCGAGATAGAGCAAGAGATGGCGCACGCCCGAACCGCCCCGGTCATCTTGGCCGGTGAATGTCAGGTTATAGACCCCGGCAAGCGACGGATGAGGCTGGGCGCTCACCTTGCTCTCGGGCATACCGGCGTCAATCTTGTTGCACCAGCGGTTGGTGGCGATGGTGTCGTTCCGGTCAAATACGATACTGGCCTGCACACTGATGGTGTCGCCCGTTTTCAGCCCTTGGTAGGGACTTAGCCTGAAGGTCACCATTCCCTCGCCCGAGTGGTTCTCATCATTGATGGGCAGCAAGCCCATGTCGGTCTGCCACGGGGCGAAGCCGGTCGACGGGTCGATGGTCTCAAAAGTCCAGAAACCTTGCTGCCTTGTCACGTCCAGCCCACCTATCACATCAACGAAGTAACCCAGCGAGTCCTTCAGGTTGATGCGTTGCTGGTAGGCATTGGGCCAGTTGTTGACTGGGTACGACATATTCGCGAAGCTGTAACCGCCTATGCCGAAGCCCTTCATCCATGCCCTGTCGGCAAAGTCGAAGCGCACATCAACGCGTTGAGCGGCCGCTGTGGCGAAGTTCGAGTCATTCTCAAACATGATGGTGTAGTTCAGCACATCGTTGACGCTCACCCACCGCACCGAGTCATAACCCTCCGGCCCGATAATCTCATTCGGATCGTATGGAACCTGGCCGACAGTCTCTGCTTTCCCTGCAAGGAGATTCTCTGGCGCATTCGCCACATTGGGCTTGTTGTCACCCTGTACACAAGGATTCTGAGCTTTGGCAAATGCTATGCTGAAAGCCAGCAGCATTAATATCAATATCTTTTTCATTTCAATCTGTTCTAAATAAACATCATTAAAGATAAATAACTACATTCATGCTATTATTATACCCGAAAATCAAATCATGAACCTTTGGTATCACTTTAAGTTATCGCCTGTAGTATCTTCTGCTAAAGGCACGTGGGTTCTGCCTGAAGTGTCTCCGCTGTGTCAAGAAACGATTCCGTTGCATATTCATGCCATAATTGCCCTTGAAAGTAGTTACTATTGGAAGTTGCAATTGAGGATGGGTGTATCTACTGAGATTTGGGACTGACCCTGAAAGAACTTCGCCGACACCCTCGCCGAGTGACTGCAGCGAATTTCCTAGCAGACTACTTTGGGTTGCCCCCCAAAGCTCACTCGCGATTACATTGGCATTAATGGTTCCACCTTCAAAAGCGAGATTGCCTACATTTGTTATCGCATCAGAATATGCATCATTAAGAACATTGCCTACAAATTGCTGCATACCTGTCAACTTAGAGGATTGATCAATTTTACCTCCCAAAAACTGAGAGACTCCAGCTATACCAGCATTAAAAGCCACCTTGCCCGAACTAGTATTATTTACAGAGAATGTATTACATTCTTCATCATAATAGGTTTCCCAACCTGCAAAGTTGGCAGCTAACAGACCTCCGTATAGAGGATTCACCATAGTTGCACCTGTGGTGAGGCCTCCTTTGACGGCAGCATACATAGCCTTTTTAGATGACGTGTTGGCAACACTGAATTTCCCATCCTTATAATAAGTACTCCATGCGGCAATATTTGCCGCAACCAGTGAACCAATGACGATAGTAGTGGTGATGACGATTTCTCCACTGGGGTCAATAGCAATGGTCGAAGCATTATTGGCATATTGCATGTCATTCATGCCATCAACATACATTAGAGGGTCTTTTTGCATGAACCTGCCAATGATTGGGTGTAATGACCTTGCGCGATAATGATAAATGCCAGCCGCTGCATCATATTCCCGGCCGGTAAAGAGTATGTCATTGCCTATAGAGGATTGAGGCAAGATACTGCCATCAGCGGCAACGAATGTCGGTGTGCCATAGGCATCATAGTCCACACGCTCTACTGTTGAACCTGTGTCGTCTGTCATAGCCATTGTTGAACCGAGGTGGTTGGTGTGATAATAGTGGGTGTTATTGAGCTTGCGCACCTGTAGAGCATCATCGATGCTGTTGCCAAAGAGATAAGATGTGGTCAAGCCATCTGTCACTGATTCAACTACCTGATCTCCCATATAGTAGAAAGACGTGTTGTCCCGTGCTATGCGCCGACCTAGAGCATCGTACTTGTAAGTTATGCCTGTGTTATCTATGCCGACAAGCTTGCTGTTGAAATTATAGTCGTAAGTGTGGGTTTCATCGTTAAGCAAATTGCCATTGCCGTCGTAGTGTGGAGTGAAGTTGAGTCCACCTGTGACGTTCGTGTATGCATTCACATTGTTTGAAGTATAAGATGTGGTGACACCATTTTCAATGACGCGTAAGCGGTTGCCTACAGGATCAAATACATAAGAGTTGTCCACCGAAGTACCCCGCTTGAAACTTGTCAGTTGCGAAATCACGTCATAGCCATAGCTCTCGGTTCGAGTAGGATATAACAGGTCTTTACGCTCAGTGAGATTGCCTGCGGCATCGTAGCTATACTGTAGACGAAGTACATCACGGTTGTCACTTATCTGTGACAACCACCCGTTGGGATTGTATGAGTAATCTGTTGTAATGCCATTGGCATAGCTTTGACTTGTCTTTTGCCCGGCTGCATTATAGTTCATGCTTACCACTTCTTCTCCATTCTGGAGAATGCTGGTTATGAGGTTGCGGGCATTGAGTTGCTCCACCACTCTCATCCCACTAGGATAGGTCAGCGTACGTTTTCCTCCAGACACATCATAGGCATAGCTTGTAACTTTGCCGTTCAGTGTCTCGCTCAAGAGACGATTGGCACGGTCATAGACGAAGCTCACCTCAGCATCCTTATTGGTGGCAGTGAGCATTCGATTGATGGCATCATAGGTGTAGGTGTCGGTTGAACCATCGGGATAAACTTTACAAGTTAGTTGTCCTAGAGGGCTGTATTGGTATTTAAACTCGTTTCCGGCTCGGTCGGTCGAGGCTACAACATGCCCCAACACGTCATAGTTGAACTGCAGCGATGCCCCGTTGGCAAAGGTGACTACAGTGTTGCGATTCAATGCGTCATAGCTATAGCTTGTTGCATTGCCCTTGGCATCTGTTGTCTTGATTAGATTGCCATTGGCATCATATTCATACCTCGTTTGGCAATTAAGCGCATTTGTGATACTGAGACGCTGGTTGACAGAGTTGTAGGTTGATGTTGTGGTATTCCCCTTAGCATCAATGACCGCTAGCAAGTTGTTGTTGAGGTCATACTCATACTTTGTCGTGGCTCCCGAAGGCAAGGTCTCTGATGTGCAGCGGTTCAGCGCATCAAAGTTGTAGCTCACCGTGCAGTCAAGACCATCAGTCAGTGTGAGAATATTGCCATTATTGTCGTAGGTGTACTTGGCAATGACACCCAAATTGTCAGATATCTGTTCGATGCGATCCATCACATCATAGTCGTAGGTGATTGTATTGCCGTTGGGCTGGAAAACTGCCACTAGATTGCCTTTGGTGTCATAATCATAACTTGTGGTCTCACCAGCGGCATTAGTTTCAGAGAGAAGTTCGCCTTGCACGTTCCAGGAGTAGGAATGCTCATAGCCCATGGGGTCAGTCAGGGAGGTCACATTTCCTCGTCCATCGTAGGTGTAGGTATAAACACCCCCTTGAAGGTCGGTATGTGTACAGATATTTCCCAATGCGTCGTAAGAGAATGCCCTAATTTGGTTTTTAGCATTCCTTATGCGGACAACATTTCCAACTTTGTCCCAACTGATAGCTGAGATATTACCTAGAGCATCAGTCCTTGAGACAATCATGTTGTTCTTGTCGTAGGTAAGAAACGTAGTGTTGCCGTGCGGGTCTGTGACCGAGGTGACATTTCCAAAGTCATCGTAGGAATAAGTTGTGACACTGCCCGCAGCATCCATGAAGCTTATTAAATCTCCTTGGTCGTTATATGTCATGCGCGACACATTGCCATTAGCATCGGTTGAGGTGATGAGCCAGCCAAATTCGTTATAGGTGTTTGCGAGCCGATAGCCCAGTGGACCGTCTGTGGAGATGAGGTCACCTTGGGGATTGTATGAGAAGTGGTAAGAGTTCCCGTTCTTGTCTTGGAACGATGTGATCTGATTGAACACCGGGTCGTACGTGTACCGCTCAGTATGTCCAAGTGCATCAGTCAGCGACAGCATGTTGCCTCGGTCATCGTAGGTATAGGTGGTGACATGGCCGTTGGCATCGGTGAGCTTGATGACATTGTCGTCCTCGTCATATTCCATCTTGGACTGGATGCCGCAGCACAGCCCCACCTTCTCGATGACGCGTCCTTTGTCGTCCCAGCGATAGTAGGAGTATTGGTTCTGCGGCTCGGTGTAGTCGACGAAGACCGTCTTGTCACCGTCGTAGCGGATGGACTTGTCGCTGACTTCGGTCTTCAGGCGGCTCACCATGTTTGACGCGTTGTAGTAAATGTTGGTCTTGTGGCCCTCGGCATCGGTGATCTCGTCGATATGGTTCAGGCGGTCGTAGGCATACAGTGTAGTGTAGCCCATAGCATCAGTGCGGCGAGTCAGGCGCTTCTTGCTGTCGTAGGCGTAGGTGATGCTGCCGTTGTGGAACGATGCCGATGCACGGGTCAGCAATTTGTTGCTGTACTCCAACGTGATGGTATGCCCCACGGCATCCTGAATCTGCGTGAGCATGGAGTCCGGGCTGTAGGTCAATGTTGTCCGGTTGCCGTGACGGTCGGTCTGGGCTGTCAGTTTCTTGTGTCTGGCATCGGCAAACTCGTATTTCTCACCGGTCTTCTCGGTGAGCGTATACTTGTCGCCATCGAGCGTCAGGGTGCTGAACACACCGGCAGGGGCTTCAAACTCGTCACCAAATCGGGTGTAGGTGTCGGTGCGCCCGTCGCCTGTCTCGATGGTCACGTCGCCGTTCTCCTCCACCTTGTAGCGCATCTCATAGCCCAGCGAGAAGCCGAGGCCATAACCATAATTAGTCTCATTGGCCGAACTGTTGTAGTAGAATCGCAGTTGCATGGGCATGGCCGAGTTTTGCGTTTCCATGTCGGTCTGGCCGAAGAACAGGACTCCATTGTAGCTGTTCACCCACAGTCCGTTAGGACCGGCAATCTTGGGTTGAGTCATGTTTTGGGCACGCAGAGGCAGCAGCCACACAAAACATAATAGTATGATAATTAGTTTCTTCATCGTTTCCAGTTTGATCATTTCACAATATATAATTCTAGATGACACAATCCCGCTTCATGTTGCTTGAAGTAGCAAGAGAAAGTTCCTTGCGTTCCGGGTGGAATCGTTATGAATCCACGACTGTCGCCCATTCCTTTAGGCTTCAAGGATATGACGCTTTCGTGCTTGTTCAAGTCTGCAATACTGATTGCCACATCACCGCCATCGCTTGCAAATAGCAACTCTCTGACCACAATGTCTGTGTTGCCGCCATTTGCGTACGATATGGTGACAGGAACAGGACTCTCAATGCGATTCCAATGCGGCGCATCGATTTTTACGCCCAAGTTCACATTGATGCCCGGCACTACCCTGAATCCTTCGGGCAATGTGGCCTGTGTGCCATTGGGGAGCTCTGAAATCACGTCATAGTTGCCTGGCTCAGCGTCATGCAGATTAAAGGTGACTCTTGAGTAGGTTTGGTCATAGAAGGTGATGGCTTCGGCGGGAATCAATTTGTGTTCTTGAGCCAAGCGGAAGTCCATGATGCTGTCGAACATGGCTCCATGAATCTCAGTGGAAATCCACCCGTCTGCGCCACCCTCGCGGATGCTGAGTGTCGTCGCACCAAAGTGCACTTCCCTCGCAGTGAGTGTCATGATGGTTTCTTCCAGAGACTGCTCGGCGTCAATCACAAACTCATTCAGGCTGCGGCTGACCGCGGCATTGTCCTGAGCGAGGATATAGTAATTGCCCTCCTTCACGTCGGGGATGAGCAATTCCTGCTCACTTGCCTCGATGTCGGCGGCCGAGCGCTCGTATCGAGCGGTGGAGGGCACCGCATCGAAGGCTTCGTACAGTCCGGCCGTTGAGTTCTCAGGAGTGGTCAGATACACCCCGATTGTGCTTCCGGTCAATCCGGCATGCAGCGGCATTTTGTATAATCCCGATGTGTTGACGGTCAGCGATGAACCGAGTTCAAGGGTATAGAAGGCCACATCGGTTGCCGAGCGAGAGGCCGCTTGGTTGTTGGTGTAGTCGTTCTCGGCAATGGCATGAGTGGAGTTGGTGCGCACAATCAAGTAGTAGCTGCCTTCGGGCATATTGGTGATGCGACCAGTCACTGAGCGTGTCATCTCTGTGCCGGGTTCTAGGTTCACCTCGCCGGTGGCCACGCCCACCATCACGTCGTTCTCATCCCAGGTGTTGTCTTTCGACATATACAGCACGTCGCGCAACGTGCCTCTTGCCGCAAATGCGCCCTGGTTGATGATGTCGTAGGTGATGGTGACAGGTTCGCCTGCCATGACACGAGAGCCAATCGACACGTTGTTGATGGCAAGGTCAGCGGGAGTGTCGCTCTGGTCCTCGACATACACTGTCAGAGCCGCTTGATTGTTGTCACGGGTTTTCTCGACCAGGGCCGACGTGCCATCGCTCACCACATAGAGTTTGTAGTAGCCCTTCATTGATGCCGGTATGTTCACTTCGGCCACCAGCGGGTAAGATTCGTCTATGGCCAATTTGCCCACATGAATCTTGCTTCCCAGCTTGACGGCATGGTTCACATCGAGCGTTTGTTCCTCTGTCAGATAGAAGATGTCGGTCCACTTGTCTTTGTGCGTCTTGTCATCACCGATGTTTGTGATGGTGGCGGTGATGGTCGCTTTCTGTCCGCCTCGCCAGGTCTCGCCGCTTGACAGATTGGAGATTACAAGGTCGGCCAGTGGCGACTGGTGTGCGGTGAACGACTGACAGGCAATGTTGTCGTCGGTGGACATCTCCTCCACGTTTGAGGTGTTTGCCTTTACAATAACATAGCGAGTACCCATCACGTCATCGTCAAGTTCAATGGTCGCGGTCATCCTTTCGCTGCCGCCTTTTGCCAAATCGCCGGAGGACACCACTACCATTTGTTTGTCGGTACGGTCAAAAGTTGCGTCGGTAGACAAACAAACCTCGCAAGCCACTTTTCCGCCATCCCACTGCCCGGTATTGGAGAGTGTCCAAGACACCTCGGTCGGTTCGGAGGTGTTCACAACCGATGGAACTGAGAGCTCGGTTACTACAAAGTTGGGCAGATTGCCATCGACGAAGATGGGAAACTTCTTTTCGTTGTCATTAAAAATCTTTTCGTTCAGGGCCTTGTCACGGTTGATTGTCACATAGATGTAGCACTGCCCGCCTTGCATGTTGTCGGGAATGGTGACAGTCACTTGGGCATCGGCGGTGGCTCCTGACACCAGCCCTGACAGGCCGGGGAGAGTGCCTGTCACAGCCAGGGGCATGGCTGTCGCATCGAGGCGATTGCTCTTTGAGATAAACAGTTCTTGCGCCACGTCCTTATCGATTGTGACAGACCCCGTGTTCTTCACGGTATATGAGAGAGAGACACTCTGGCCGGGCGCGGCGGACGATGCCACTTGCAGGGACGACAGGGTGAGGTTCGTTCCACTGACCATTGCCTCGCTTGGATTGTCCGCAAAGACAAATTCCTTGGCCATGGAATTGGATGTGTTGTTTTCAGTGCTTGTCTCTGACAGGCTGTTGGTGACATTCGTTTTCACCAAGACATAGCGTGTGCCATTCAACGAGCTGTTCTTGGGTATGGTGATGTTGGCACGCAGAAGCTTTTCGGCACCGGCCATTAGCGAAACCGTGTTGGTCGCTTTGTCCAGTTCGACGGGACTTACTCCTGCGGCATTTGCCGCGGCATAGAAACCGTCGGTGATTGACACGTTCTGAATGTCGGCGGTTCCTACGTTCTTCACTTTCCATGCCACGGCGACAGTTGTGCCGGTGGATAAAGTCTCTTCGGAGATGGAAACAAGCTCTACCGCCAGGTCGGCATTGGCCAACTCAATGGCCCCGGACATAATGACATTGTTGTTCTCGCCGTCATACTCCAGCACGGCATCATCGGCATCCACCATGACATATATATAATAGGTGCCGGGGGGCAAATCCTTGACATTCGCTGAACATTGTGCGCTATAGTTGTCGCCCTCATATCGGTAATTGCCGTTTTCAGCCTTGTAAGTGCCCTGGCGGGAGACCTGTCCAATCTGTCTGGCGGAGTCGTCAAGCCCTGTGCCACTTGGCGAAATGAAAATCTTGTCAACCCAGGAATTAGAGTAGGGAACACCCGGTCCAATATTGCGGACAGAATAATTCACGTCAAACGCCTTGCCTGACGAGACCTGAGACGGCACCACCAGGTTGTATGCCTCAAAGTCGGCGGTCGGGGTGAGCAGTGTGTTGATCAGTGTGGTGGCACCTTTGTTGTTCTCGATGTTAGCAAGCTCGTAGACTTTATCGTTCACGTCTACATCCACCACGAAATAAGTGTCGCCATACCACTCGTATGGGATAGTCACTGTGAACTCGTCGGTGGTCGTCGCATTTTCGCTCAACTCAAGCTGCATCGAGTGCGACGAGAGTCTGTAAATCTTGTCGCCGGTCAAGTCGGGCGTATTGCTGAGGTAGACGACATTGTCGACTGTTGTTCGTTGAATGTCGGCTCCGCCTTTGTTTGCGATGGTCGCGGTCACTTTCACAGTCTTGCCCGAATAGAACATGCTGCTTGACGCCAGTCCGGCATTGCTGATGGGTGAAGGCGTTGTGCCGGTGTTGCTGTTGTCAACGACGGCGACAACCGTGGGCACTTGGATGTCGGGCAATGGCGGCACTTGAATGTCAATACGCTTGTAGAAGAAATTGTCACTCTTTCCGTCGGTCTCGTTTTCTTCGGCCACGGTAACATACGAGGAGCTGTTTCCTTGCCCGGTCAAGAAACCGTATGCCGAATTGTCTGGGTCGTAGGGTATCGGTGCAGTGCCATCGGTAGATGTAAAATCTATTCCGTTGACACCGAACATATTGCTCTGGACCACCAAGTCGTAGTTGCCATAGACCCGCTCGTCAAGTGTGACATTGACGGTGTTCTCATACGACTCGCCCGGCGACAAAGCTGAGATGTTGTCAACAGTTGCCAGTCGCTTGCTGCCGTCCATTGAAGTGCCGACCTCAATGTTGGGTACTAGCCAAATGTAATCTTTCCATTGTTTGTCGGTCGCATCGCCACCATCGTTGCGCACTCGCCAGGTGACGGTCATCGGCTTGCCGGCGATGGGCGTGGAGCAATCAACTGAGGTCACATGCAGATTGGGCAGTCTCTTGATGGAGATGGCTCCATCGATGGCTTGGTCCAACACATTTTGTCCGGCGACATCGCTCAGGGTCACGTCGCTCAGGGGCATCGGATATTCGGTGCCCACATTGAGGTTTCCGACTGTAGCGTTGAATGTCAACAAAGTCCCCGTTTGCCCGTTCAACGCAGCATTTGTGGGAGAGTAGACCATCACCATATAGGCATTGCCACCCACCGACCGCAGGACCACAACATGGTCGGTGGTGCGGGCAGTGAGTCTTACGCTTCGTTCCTCAATGGCAACACCACTAGGCATCGTGACGGTGAACTGAACCGCAACGACATCGGCCGTGTTGCTGAGTTCAACCGGGATGGTGACGGTGGATGACGGAGGGGTCACAATCTTGGGCAAACTTAACGTATTGGATTCCTGAGCTGCTGCCACGACATGTGTGAACAACATCAGCAACAGCAGCGTTTTCAAATATATTCGAGTCATAGTCATAATATGTTTCATCGGTTTAATGCTTTATCGGATGATGGCAATCTTGGTTATATATGCCGGCTGGTTGGGCGTTGCGATTCTGACCAGGTAGACACCGGCTTCCAGTCCGTGGGCAAGGGTGGTGCTCCCTGCGCCAATCATGTCGTCGTTGCCCGAGGCCACCAAGCGACCATTCACAGAATATACTGCCCAACTTGCATCGGTGAGCGGTTGTGGCAATTTAATCAACACTCGGCCGCCATCCGCTGCCATGACATTCACGTCGGCTGGCTTGATGCTGTTCAGCCCTGTGATGATGCCGGGTGCGGAGTAGCCGACTCTGATTTCTTGGGCATCAGTGTCGCTGAGCATTGCATTCAATACCTCAGGTATTGATTCCGAAGCCATGGCAATAGCCGTCTCGCCGGCCGGAATGGTACTGCCGTTGAGCGAGTAAGCAACGATGTGGTTGTCTTTTGTGGTCGTGACCAGACCGTATTTGGCGATGTCCCATGTCACATTACCGTTGAGGGTGATGTCGAGAGCGGCAACCGGTCGGGGGCTAGACAAATAGAGCAGATTGTTGTGCCAGTAGAGATAAGCGTCTGCACCAGCCTGTGCTTCACTCTCGGGGAGCTTGTCACTGCGCTTCGGAGCATCGCGTCTTGGGGCACCGTTGCTCTCACTGGCCAGTAGCAAGTTCACCTCGCCCACCACATCTTGCACGTTCAGGCGCTCATCAACAATCACATTACCGGCAGTCCAGTTGAAATTATAATTGTATTCTCCAAAAATCTTATTGATGATTGCCTGAAGGTCCAGCACGTTTACCATGTCATCAAAGGTGGCGTCACCCATGGCAAAAGACAGACTGACCGGCATGGTGCAGTTGTCAGAGTGGAGCTCAAGGGTCTGTCCGTTCTCGCCCCTGTAGTCTGAGGCAAATGTCCAGCCATCGTTGTGGGTCATCACAAAGTCACCATCGTCAGGATATTCTGATAGCGTGAGTTGGGGCAGAATAAAGTCTTGTCTGTCATGATTGTATGAGATGATGCTAGGCAGCTGACTCATCAAATCATCGCCAATGAGGTCGCTCACCGTCAGGGGCAAGACGGTGTCTAGTGTCTGATGGACCAGATTGACCGAGACGACTGTAGAGGGTATGATTGGGCTTACTGCCTCAAAATGATTGTGGCTTGCATCAAGGTCCTCCAATAGTGGGAATGCGCTGGCCAAGAAACCTATATTGCCGCTCAAGTCGTTATAGCTGATGTCCAAATGCTTTATGACACAAGCATGAACGGGCATGTCGCTCAGATAGGTAGACATTGACTCACTGGCGTCACCGGTGAGGCTGTTGTGACTCAAGTCGAGTGACTGCAGTTTGTCTAGCGACAGCAACATTGCGGGGAAGCCGCCCGACAGTTGTTGGTTGTCTGCTTTGATGTCAGTCACACGGTTGTCGTCAAAGGTGAGGCCGTGCAGCGTTATGGCGTTTTTGCGGTCGCTCATGTCCCAAGCCACTTTCCATTCGTCCCCATGATTGGCCAGATAGAACTGTTTCAAGATATTCCAATCGCCCTCGTCAAGCAATTTGCAGGTGACGGAGTCCACATTGCCGAAGTGGGCCGCATTGAAGCATCTGCTTTGAGCAAAGTCAATGTCAATCTCATATACGCCAGGTTCAATGCCTGAAGACGGCTCATTGCTGCTCTTGTCGCGGTAGGTGATGGTGGCCTCAGGGAAGTTTGGGTAGTCTGAGTGAACATTCACTTGCTTGGGACTGCCATCATATAAGGTGTGCCTGTCTACCTGATAGGTGAAATCTTCTAGGCAAATGTCGGCGCGCTCAATCTCAAAGCTCCCTGTCGCTTCACCGATGAAATTGCCGTGTGCGGTGACTGTTACCGTTGCTGTGCCTGGATAAGTGTTGTTGGCATACTTCACGGTGTAGTCTGTTTCCGGGTCGAGCAGACCAAACACATTGTCATGGACTTGAACACTGGGAATGATGGCCGCGGCATCCTTGCTGTAGATATAACTCTCCTGCTCAAAAGCCACTTGAGCGTCCATCACAACGGGAGAAATCTCGAAGTGCAGCGTGTCGCGGCCCACCGAGTAGGGGTAGATTCCGGTGATGACGATGCTGGCTGTTCCGGCGTTGCGGTTGTTCACATAACTGGCATCATAATGCGTGCCCTCGGCCAATGTCTCGCCGGTCGATGGGTCGGCCAGTGAGAAGTCGGGCAGCTCGACTGGGCGGCCTGTATAGCTGCGGTTGAACACTCCTGACGCTTGAAATGCCTTGACATCATGAAACTCCACTTCATTGTATTTTGAGTACAAGCCGGTGTTGTCACAGGCTACCAGTCGCAACGTGTGCACAGCTTCGTTGGCAGGAAATGCGACTGAGACTTTCAGCGAAAAGTCACTGCCACTGTCCAGGTTCAACCCCGTCGTTTGCCAGCCACCGCTTGACACGGCGTAATAAATGGTGCCAGGACGGTTCGCAATGCTGAAGTAGGTGCCGCTCAGCACAAACTCTTTGCTGATTGTAGAGTCGTTCCATGTGGCAACTGGCGATGACAACTGGATGCTGCCCTGTCTCAGCGCTGGCGACAAAGCTCCGGGACCCACACCGTATGCCTCGAAATCATTGTCTATGTTTATGCGATTCTCTGTCGTGCTTTCTAGCCTCCCGATTGAACTGGTGAGCTCACCCTCATTCCACACAAACTCCTTATTGCTGTTCGAGTAAGCCCCAACAATTGCGTTGCCATTTGCATCATGATACTGAAAGTCATACCACTGGCTGTTGGTTACATCGTTGGGATAGGCCGGGTAGAACCATCGGGCGGCAACACCCTCTGTGACTTCAATCGTGGCAAGATTGTCGTAGCCGTCAATCAGCTCGCTACTGTTTTCGGGTAAATAGGTGCGTAGCGTAGTCTCGCCGCCATACCCATTCAGACCCACCACCTTTGTGATGACGTATGGCGAAGTCTCGTCAAGCTGGTGAGTCAAGTCCTGCTCAATCGAGATGCGGTGACTGCGCTCGTTGCCGTCATCGCCGCGGAATCTGTGCAGTGCCTGCGACGAACTGAATCTCGTCCTTAGCACAGAATTGCCATAGACGGGGCCATGCGCTGTGTTGGTCTCGCCAACAAAAGCACTGACCGCCATCACACAATGGTCGTTGAGCCACAATTCGTTCTTGTTGATGCTGCCCAAAACCACATAGTCATCATTGTAGACAAATTCATCATACTCGCGCACAATTCCATCATTGATTGACGTGGGCGCGATGACATACCAGTCATATCGCTGGCTGGTGGAGTAGCGGTTGTAGGTAAGGAATTGTTGAGACGGGACAGTGAGTACGCCTTCGCCTGGCGAGGTCCATGCAATCTCGGCATTCAGCTGTCCAAATCCCCAAAAGTTCTCTATCAAGATTCTCTCGCGAGTCAAATCTGAATACCTGATTCTGGTGGTATATGCCCTATCAACCAGCTGAAGAGAGTCGTTGATGACGGCATAATTGGTCTGGAAGTTCAGGGCGGACAGCTCATCGTCATTCAGGGCAAGCGCGTTGGGGGTGACACGGGTGTAAGTCTCTGAACGGGTTGCACTCACCTCATCACCCACAGCGGCATAAGCTGTGACTGTATGGCTGTCATCAATGCTGATTGAACCCCCATTGTCCAGGGACAGCCATTCGCCTGCATTGTCTAGTTGATAGTGTATCACTGCGTCTGCAGTGGCACTGCTGATAGTGATTTCCTGTGTCCCGACAAATTGCCCTCCCGACGGGGTAATCACCGGTGGATAGACACCGTCTATCGTGATAGGTACAGGCAGGGTAATCACATTGTTCATGTATAGGTAATAGTAGGATGTGCTATTCAGGAAGAAGCCATTGTAGCCACCATATCCGTCCATCACAATGGTTGTTCCGTCGGAGCTGAGGTGGCCTGTCAGATTGTACTGACCCGAATAATACACATGGTCCTCGCTCATTGCGTAGAGCTGGTAGCTGGGGCTGGACGACACACTTTGGCCCGATGGCATATAGAACGTGCGGGTTGAATAGTCTAGAATGCCGGTGATGGTGGCAAAGCCATACATGTTGTTGAACGTGACAGGCACATTGCTCATGTCGGTGTACTCGCCGATGCTGACGGTTACAGTGAATGTCTTCTGCGCATCGGTGGTGGCATTTTTCTCGACCAATGCCCTGCACGTGAGCGTGCCGGTATAGTTGCGCGCAGGGTAGGCCTTGGAGCGCGGACTTGCACCGGCGCGAATGGTCCGGTGCAGCTCTGGGGTGGGTGAATAGAGGAGCACCCGCCTGGCATTTGCATTTGGTTTCGCAACTTTCTGTGCAGCGCCATTGGCTATCACCTCAATCACACTGTCGCTGCCTTCATATCGAGTCCTAGTCTCTCCATTGGAAAGCAACACCTTGCAAGGGCCGACAGCATTGCCCACTGGGAGCGAGGGCTGCCCGTAGGATGAGATGCATCCCAAAGCGGCAAGGATTAAAATGAAGAATTTTGGCATTCGATGCTTCCTTAAGATAAAAGTAATCATAAGTGGTAAATGTTTTTAAGATAATTTACTGAAAACACTGTCCCGTCAAGCTCAAGACAGAAAAACAAATAGAGGAAGAATGCTCAAGAATCCTATGATTGCAGGCAAATATAAAAACAGAAATACTGAATGCATGACGTCACGGTCACTTCCGCACGTCTTCTGTAATCATGCGACAATCTGATGGCATCGAAACATTCGCCGTAAGCCTATGGATTGAGTTCTTCTTTATTATTTGCCGCAAAGATAATACTTTTTATTGAAATTTTGCAACTATTGAGTAAAAAAGTATAAAAAAGAGCAGAAAGAAGTTGATTTTGCTGTTTGATTGTAATTTTTTGTGGCGCATTAACAAGGCTAATATTCCTCGGGGAGGATGAGCAGGGTGCCGATCTCGCGGCCCTTGTCGTCGACGTAGACATAGCGCAACTGCTTGCGCTCGTCCATGGCGGTGGCCAGGAGCAGGTCGGTGAGCGTGCCCTGGGTGCGCGCCTTGAACCACTCGGCGCGCTTGGCCTGGACAAACAGCGGCACCTCGACGGCGTCGCGCGTCAGGTAGGGAGCCACGACGGTGAACTCGAGCGTGGCAGTGTCGGGCATGGACACGGCCTTCATTTCGTCAATGCCGGTCGACACCAGCGGATGACGCTTGAGCACGCGCTGGGCCGCCTTGACCAGCTGCCGCGTGCCATGCAGGGTGGTGGTGTCGCAGCGCATCTCGAGCGCACTGACCACGCGGCCGATGACGTTGGGCTGCCCTTGCTGCCGCCCCTGGATGATGCACAGTGTGCCGAAGCCCACTGTCATCGCTGTGGCGCTGCACAGATAGGTGTGGCCATTGGTGTGCTTGGTGAACTGCACGGTCTTGGCCGGACGGCCCAGCATGATGGTGTCGGCAATAGCACCAATCGAGTCGGCGCTCTTGCAGAAGATGTCCTTGCGTTCGACCACCTGCGACTGCAGGTAGCTCTGCGGCGTGAACGGCATCTCCAGGTAGTCGATGCGAGCCACGTCCAGGGCCACGCGGCGGGCATCGCTGCGCGAGATCATCGCCCGGGCGCCCATGCGGCTCCACGCGCCCTCGTCGTCGCTCACCGCCCAGCTGTCGTCGGGCGTGGTCAGGGCAAAGTATCGGTTCTCGATAGTGGTGGCGAGGGCAATCAGTGCCACCGCCACCATCATGGTCATTGTCACAATGCGTCTCATCGGCTGTCAGTGTTCGCTTTATCCTATATAAACCGCAAATGTCGCGATTTATTGCATCGACGGGCGGCACAACAGCAGCATGATGTGTGCTCGGTGCTTGCGCCAGGCAGTGCCGTAGTAGGTGTCCTGCTCGCCATAGAACTGCAGCAGGGCATAGAACGCCAGGGCTTCGGTGACGGCTCCGGCCAGCACGCTCTCGTCGAGCCCGTCGCCATCCGGCTTGATGACGAGCATGATGTTGTCTTGCAGCAGGTTGGGGTTGTAGTTCCAGGCGGTGACAAAGCCGGCCATGCGTGCCAACAGCTCATTGAGACCTTGGCCCACCTTGAGCGAGAGCATGCGCTCGTTGTCGGGGGTGAGGGTGTAGACGTCATCGCGGTGTGCCGCGCGCCATGCGCTCTCGGCGTAGACGCGGTCTAGCACCGCATCAAGGTTGATTTTTAGTGTCATCTTCATGGTGTGTTTTGAGTTGATAATCAGAGGTTAGGCGGTGTGCACTCTTGCCAGTTTGCGCTGGCGGTACTGCCGGCGGGCGCGGTCCAGGATGGAGTCGGCATGTCGCTCGCTGATGTAGAAGCGTGTGGCGCGGCAATGCTCCAGCACAAACTCCAGTGCGCCGGCAATCGACATGCCCGTGTCGTTGCACAGTGTGCCCACGCGACCGGCCAACTCCTGCCACATCTGCACCTGGAGCGACTTTCCTGTTGGTGTTTTACCACTGCGCAATAGCTGGCGCACCACCTCGTAGGCGCGTTTGTAGCTCACATGATAGCGAGGACTGCCATTGTGGATGACAAACTGGATGGCCTGGCGGCGAGGCGCTTCGACCTTGCGGTCGACCATCAGTCGCAACGTCTCGTTGTAGAGGGCGACAAACTCCATGTCGCGGGCTTGGCAGTTGGCGCTGCATGCGCCGCGCGATGTCTCTTGAGTGTTGTTCATTGCTGTTTAGATTTAATCGGTGAATATAAGAATGGTTGCATCGTCAACCCGGCCTTCCGCTCGCGGTTGACGATGCAAAGATACTGCCACAAAAGTGTAAAATGCAAACCCTAGAGGTATTTTAACAATACTTTAACTCACCACCCCTAGGTCGGCGACCTTGCGGCGGATGGGGGTGTCTCTGTGGGGAGCTAGGCCACTCTTTGTTTCCGCTTTTATGCATATTGTTGAGCAAGTGAAACTAGAAATATAATTTTTTGTGATGCACATTGTTTGATTCCAGAAAAATTCTTATCTTTGCCCCGTCATTATTCTATTATATGTGACGAAATACATATTAAAAGCGCATTTCGCTTTTTCCTGACCGTGTGAACTTGGACAATTCGCATTTTGTCAATCAGGAGAGTGAGGAGATGCTCTTGAGGTGTGTGTAATCGTTTGGCAACGACTATAGAGCCTGCGGAGTATTGTTACCTTATCTGTTGACAAAGGGAGGTCCAAGCCCTGCACGGAGGATGAGGCTAATGGAGACTCCGCTTTGTTTTTCACTTCTGCATTATCAGACTAGACAGTCCTCATCGGGTCTCGGAGAACACACTTAAAGCTAAATACGTTTGACCTGATGGCAACTGAGACTGAAAAACCAAAGAAAATATTGATTAACAGTCGAGACGAGCTGATCTCGATTGATGTCGGGCTGGTCGCCGTTGTTAAAGCCAATGGCAATTATTGCTCGGTCTACTATATCAACAAGCGTGAGACTCTTGTGGCCTTGCCCATCGGGCAGCTTGACACACTGCTCAAGGCCCGAAACGACTCGGTCAACCGATTTGTCAAGGTGGGCCGCAGTTTCATTATCAACCAGCGATATCTGCATCGAGTCGACCTGCCGCGGCAGTTGCTCTATTTGAGCGACGGCTCGCCCAGTGTCAACGACCTGATTGTCAAGATGAGCAAGAATCTGCTCAGGACCTACAAGAATGCCATTGTTGAGAGCATAAAACTGACAAATAACACGAACAAATAACAGTAAAACATGAAGAAGATTATTCTTGGCACCATGGGAAATCAGCCATTCAAAATCAGTGGCGGCGGAGTGAGTGGTGAGCATGCCACTGTCACCATTGATGACCATGGCAACTGGTCGATTGCCGATATGGGATCGACCAATGGAACCTTTCTGCGCGACGATGCCACCGGCGAACTGTCGCCCGTGGGCACTACGCCCATCCACATCCATCCCATGACATTCATCGTGCTGGGCAGTGACGACTCGATGGGCTGTTGCTTCTACGCTCGGCAAGTGCTCAAGCCGGGCGACTTCAATGACGAGCATCTGTATATCTGCGACAAACATCAGCAGTTGAATGCCCAGGAGCAGAAGTCGTCCAGCATCACCAAGCGCATCAAGCAATTTACCTTTATTGCCATGTTGGGTATAACCATCTTGTCATTTGAGCCTCATGTCATCGAATGGCTGGGTGGCAACTCCAAGATGTTTAACTTCTACCGCATCTTCTCGCTGGCCTCGTCGGGAGTGGGAGCATTCTATGACGGCAAGTCCTTGAAAGACAAGGTCAAGCGAAAACGCAAGCTGTTCAACCAGTGTCCCAATCCGCAATGCAGCCATCACATGTCGGCCAGCGAGATTGAAGACAAGCGTTGCGCCAAATGCGGAAAATAACACGAGTGCAATCATCCTAAGATTATGAATTATAAATTATAAATTATAAAAATTCCTTAATACACACCAATATGAAGAAGTTTTCATTATTCCTGTTTCTGGCACTTGGCCTGCTGGCCATGAGTGCCCATCTATCGGCCCAGACCTCCTATGCCCTGTGCGTGGGCTTGTCCAAGTGTGGCACTCCGGGTGCCGAGGACATCAGTCATCCGCAGCATGATGCGGCCGACCTCAAGAAGGTGCTTGCCAAGCAAGGCTACAAGGTGGGGGCCGTCACCAACAAGCATGCCACACGCAGCAACATCCTGGACCGCGTCAGTCGCATCGTCAAGGCGGCAAAGTCGCCCGACGACAAGATTCTCTTGTACATCGCCACCCATGGCGATGACGGCGTACTCTTGACCTACGGCGGTGAAGTCATTAAGTACAGCGAGTTGATCGACATCCTGTCGCAGAGCAAGACTCGCCACATCTACTGCTTTGTCATGGCATGTCACTCGGGTTCGGCGCTCTCCAGCATGTCGACCGATGCCGACTGGGCAACCAATGCCAACAAGTGGGGCATTACCTTTGTGGTCTCTTGCCGTCCCAACGAGTATTCGTTCTCCAGTGGCGTTCCTCACTGGCGGCACTCCTACTTCGGACAGGCAATCATCAAGGGGCTGCGCGGGCAGGCCGACCGGAACGATGACCGACAGGTCACGTTGATGGAATTGTTCAGATACACCTATAACGAGGTGACTGGACGTTCGGGCCAGGGTGAGGATGCGCAACATCCCCAGCTCATCGGCCCCAAGGGCGAGCATGACACGGTGTTGGCCCGATGGTGACACTTTCGTCAAGCAAAACGAGGTGTTTCGACATCGAACCCCGCGAGTTCAACACAAGTCGACCTCAAAACCTTGACAAAACCCAAAGCGCGATGCTATCTTTGCATTGTGATTATTAACCCGTCACCAACGTGTGGCACAAAACATCAATGACAAATGGAAACAAAAAAGAACAAAGCAAATTCTCAGGACAATGAGAAGCGCAGAGGGTCGGCAGGAGCAGCGATGGCCGGATCGGCCTTGGCAGGGGCAACTGTAGCAGGAGCCACGTTCGTTGCATTCGACAACGATGACAATGACCCTGTCGACGAGGAGCAGATTGTCGCTCCCGAACAGACCGAGGCAGCCACAACTGAGGAACAGACCGAGGCAGCCACAACCGAGCAACAGACCGAAGCGGTCCAGCCTGAGCAACCCCAACAGCCCGAGCAGCCTGAGCAGCCCGAGCAACCCCAACAGCCCACGGTTGATGATGTCGATCCGGGCGAGGTGGCCGACCGTGTCATTGAGCAGGACCAAATCGACACACCCGATGACAGTGGCGAATGGACTGCCGTAGGCTGGCGCGAGGTGGTCGACGAGAATGGCGAGGAGCTCTCCGTGATGGTATTTAACGACGCGAATGGGCAGACGATTGCCCTGCGTGAGTCAGAACCGGGGTCCGGACTGTGGGACTTGGCGGTGAATCCCGACACCGGCGACGGCTTGTGGCTGTCGTCCAGCAGCTTCACGCGTGCCGACTTCGAAGACCTGCTCAACGACGATGGCGGCTACATGCCTCACGACCCCAATGACCCCATCTTTGCCGACAACGACGACATCACCGGCGACATCATTGTGACCGACGGCGGCAACATGGTGGCACAGAACCAGCAGCCCGCCAGTGATGACGAACCCGTGGCCGACATCTACGATGACGAGCTGAGCCGAGACCAGCTGGATGGCTTAAGCCCTGAGTCAATCAATCAACAGCCCGAAGACCTCATCGACTTGGATGAGCTGGAAGACATGTTGTCGCAACTGCTCGAGGACAACGGTGGACAGGTCAACGAAGAAACCGTGACCTTGGTTGACGACGAGACGCTTGCCGAGAATGTGGATGAAGATGAGGACGAGGGCGACGAAGACGAAGATGAAGATGAAGATGAAGATGAAGACGAAGACGAAGACCTCGATGATGACATGAATACGATATTAAACGGCTAACACTATGGATACGATAAAGAACAACACCGGTCAGCAACTGCGTTTGCAGTGCGGCACCTGCCACAAGACCTTCAAGATAAACAAACCCCAGAAACCCGGACAATTCACCTACAAGTGTCCCCATTGCGCCAACCCCATCACACTCGACATCAAGCCGAAGAACGTGCAGATGCCCAAACCCGAACAGCGCAAGGCTGATGACGCACCGCAGCGCATGCCGCGCATCGAGGCCCCGGTGCTGGGCGAGCTCAAGCCCCTCAAACCCGGTGTCTACGGCATCGCTACACAGGCGCGAGTCAACCGCCCCTACAAGGTGGTGTGCCCCAAGTGCGGCAACGATGTGGCATTGTTGCCCACAGTGAGCGGCGAACTCATTGTCGAGCGCTGCAAATGCTGCGGGACAGCCTTTGCCTACAAGGCCACCGGCACTGTGATGCTCAAGATGCCCGAGGGCGCGCTGCGCTGGGGAGGCGGACTGCTGCGTCGAGCCAAGACTGTGCGCTTGAACAAGGGCGCCAACACCATCGGACGCAAGGACGCGACCGAACCTGCCAACATCATGATTGAGGGTGACAATGAGATGAGTCGGCGTTCAGTCGAAATCATGGTCAAGCCGCAAGGAGCGCAGGGATTCAGCTACACGCTCAAGGTGTTGCGGACAACCAATCCCGTCTTTGTCAATGGCCGGCCCATCGGCAGTGATGAGAGTGTGCTACTCAACTACGGCGACACCATCTGCCTGGGCAAGACCAATATCTCATTCATCAAAATCGACTGATCATGGACATCATCACAGACAGAGCTTACTCGTTCAGCCAGCTGGGACAGCGCGACAACCAGGAGGATGCGCGATTTCCCGACACCGACACTGCTGCCGCCGGACAACGCTACTTTGTCGTGTGCGATGGAGTGGGCGGTAGCGACAAGGGCGAGGACGCGAGCCGACTGGTGGCAACGACCATCGGCCGGCAGATGCAAAAGCTCGACCTCACACAGGAGTTCACCGACGACCGGCTGCTCGACGTGCTGGACTATGCCTTCATTGCCCTGGACGAGGCCGCCGACAAGCGGCATGCCGACATGGGCACCACGCTCACAATGGTCGTTTTCCATGCCGCGGGATGCACCATGGCGCACATCGGCGACAGTCGCATCTATCACATCCGGCCGGGCGAGGGCATCGTCTATCGCAGCGATGACCACTCGCTGGTCAACCAGATGGTGCATTCGGGCATGTTGACACCCGACGAGGCGGTCAATCATCCGCAGAGCAATGTCATCACACGGTGCATGGAACCCACGCGCGACGACCAGCGACGAAGCATGGCCACCGTGTTCCACACACGCGACATCCGCCAGGGCGACTATGTGCTGTTGTGCACTGATGGCGTGCTGCACTGCATCAGCGACGAGGAGCTGGTGGCCCTGGTCGAGGACGACCGGAACTGTCAGGAGAAGATGCGGACATTGGCCGAGCGGTGCAAGGACAGCACCGACAACAACACGGCATGGATGGTGCGTGTCGACCAGGTTCTCCTCACCGAGGCCGAGCAGACGACCGCACAACAGGCCCGCACGGTGAACAATAACGACACCTTGCCCACCGGCACCGGCATGATGTCGATGACCGAGATTGAGTCGGTCAGGCGCGGCAAGAAGTCTTTGCTGTCCCGCATCAAGAATGTTTTCAACTAACTAGACACAAACCTCAACTACAACACAATGAAAAGACAACACATCATATTATGCCTTCTGGCTCTGACGCTCGGCATGGCCTGGACGACAGTCCAAGCGCAGAAGAAGGCAAAGCGTACTGCCAAGGCGGCGACCGAAGTCGCGGCCCCCGACACCACCGCCACGCAACCGATCGACACCATCGCCCTGCTGGAGCAACGGGCCGGACAGGCCGACACCGAGGCTTGCTATGCCCTGGGCATGGCCTATTACGAGGGAACTCGTGGAGCCTCACAGGACCTGGACAAGGCCGCGCGGTGGTTTGCCGTCGCCGCCGACAAGGGGCATGCCCGGGCCACGACGATGCTGGCCGTCTGCTATCAGCAAGGCAAGGGGGTGGCGCAGGACCTGGAGCGTGCCGCGGGGCTCTATGTGGTGGCGGCGAGGCGCGGCGACTCGACGGTGGTCGAGCGCTTCATCCCACTGGCCGACCAACAGTCAGATGTGTTGGCTTGTCGGGTGCTGGCCGAGTGCTACAGCAGCGGAGCCGGTGTGGCCATCGACAGGACCAAAGCACAGGCTTACGCCGAAAAGGCGGCGCGGGCCGGCGACCAGAAGAGCCGGATGACCGTGGCCTTGACACATTACAACAATGGCCGCCGCAGCGAGGCGTTTCCCTACTTTGAGCAGGCCGCCCTGGCCGGCAATGTGCAGGCCGCCTATTTCTATGGGTTGATGCTCTATGACGGCGACGGCACCGGGCAAGACCGTCCCAAAGGGCTCAATTATCTGCAGCGGGCGGCCGATGCCGGACATGCGGCAGCCTGTGCCAAGCTGGGTGAGATCTACCTCAACGGCGACGGCATGACTCAAGACCCGGGCAAGGGATTCGACATGACACGGCGGGCAGCCGAGAAGGGCAACGGACGCGCGCAGTGGACACTGGCCAATTGCTATCGTCAGGGCACCGGCGTGAAGCAGGACTACTACTTGGCGGCACAGTGGATGTCGCAGGTCGCCACCACCCGGCACAACGATTACAACGCGCTCATCGAGCAGCTCAAGGCCAAGAACGACCCCTTTTACAACTACCTGAAAGGACTGAACTGCTATTACCTGCAGCGTGACTTTGAGGCAGCCGAAAAGCTCTTCAAAGCCGTCGACAAGGCCCGTGTGGCCGAGGGAAAGACCATGCAGGGCGTGTGCCTGGCCAGCAAGCAGAATCCCAAGTCGGAGCCGGCCAAGGGCGCAAAACTGCTGGAAAAAGCGAGCAAGGATAGCCCGGCGGCATGCTATTATCTGTCGCTCATGCTCGAAACGGGCACCGGGGTCAAGCAAGACGCACAGCGCGCCCTGCAGCTGCTCACCCTGGCTGCCGATGGCGGCAATGAGTATGCGCAGTGCCGGCTGGCCGACAAGTACATCATGGGCGACGGCATAGGCATGGACATGGCCCGGGCGGCACACTACTATCTGCTGGCCGAGGCACAACATGGGCTCACCCCCGAGGCCGCGCGCCATCTGGCCGACCTCTATGAGAATGCTTTTCCCGGTCTGCCCGCAGTCGATGACCTCAAGGCCCACATCCTGAAGCTCCGCAACACCAAGGAGAACAAGACCCTGCTCAACATGCTCACCAACACCAAGTTCTAATCCACACTCACCCAACAACCAAATCGCCGATATGAAGAGATTGCTGTCTTTTCTTGTTTTTGTCTTAGCCATGGCATTCACTGCCATGGGACAAATCATTGATGACCCGACCTACGATCCGCTGACAGATGACCCGACGGATCTGACGGAAGACCCATTGATAGATGCCTTTCCCACACAAGGGGCTTACGGTGAATCAGGCTACCTTTATGATCTGCTAAATGCCGCCGAGGCCGGTGATGCCGATGCCATGATGGAGCTGGGCATGATATATTTTAATGGTGACAGCTATGATGTGAAGCAAGACACTTATGAGGGATTGAACTGGTTTTTCAAAGCAGCTCAAAAAGGCAAAATCGATGCTGTAGCCATCATCATTTCGCTCGCCGATAAAATGGAGGTAGCAGCTTTTCTGGCAGGTGCCCTTTATGAGTATGGAGAAGATCAAGACTTTGCCGAGGCGATGCGATGGTATCAGAAAAGCGGAGACATTGCCGACGTGTCGAAACTGCGGTTGCAGGGCAAGATGTACTATCTGGGGCAGGGCACTGCCCGCAACTACAACAAAGCATTCAGCCTGTTTCAAAAGGCATCATCAGGGAGCAACGCCAGTGGCGACGCCATGCACTACCTCTCGCTCTGCTACCGCTTCGGGCACGGTACGGCAAAAGACTTGCGGCAAGCCGACTACTGGGAGAAAAAAGCACAGGAGACAGGCAGCGATGAGGCAAAAGCACTTCAGCACATCATTTCCGGCAACTAATTTTTAAATTATTGACTATGAAAAGATATCTATCAATTGTTGTTTTTATCCTACTTTTTGCAAAGGTATATGCCGCTTATATCAAGCCTTTTACTGTCAACAATGTAGAATTTCAGATGTCTGCCGTCAAGTCTGGCTCTTTTAAGATGGGAACGAACAAGGGATACCCAAACTATCCTAGGCACACCGTTAATATCACCAAGCCTTTCTGGATAGGCCGGACCGAGGTTACTCAAGAACTGTGGCAGGCCGTGATGGGAAACAACCCATCGGAAGTCAAAGGAGCGAAACTGCCGGTCACCAATGTGAGCTGGACTGACTGTCAGGTGTTTGTCCTCAAGCTTTGTCAACTGACAGGGGAACACTTCCGGCTGCCGTCTGAAGCCGAGTGGGAGTATGCCGCACGCGGTGGAAATCATCAACATGGTAAAAAATATAGCGGGAACAACAGCCCGGACAAGGTCGCTTGGTACAGAGATAATAGCGGGGGAAGACCGCATGAGGTGGCGACCAAGCAACCTGCCGAAGCACTTGGGGTATATGACATGAGCGGCAATGTGGCAGAATGGTGTGCCGACTGGCTGGGAGAATATACAGCCCAAACACAAACCGACCCCTCAGGCCCCCACTCACATCGTTTTGCTATCAGGGGCGGTAATTGGGATAGTCCAGAAAATGGTTTTCCTGAACGATTCACCGTCTATGGTAGACTCTGCGGGAAACCAGAGGAAGCTGATGCAAAAACCGGTTTTCGACTGGCATTGGATGATGAGAAACCCCTTGTCTGCACCAATCAGCCCTACCCATTGTGTGAGGTACGCAGAGGGGATGAACAAGACCCTGCGAAAGTAATCGCATGTATCATTGAGGCTGCACTCAGTGGAAATGCCAATGCAATGTACCGATTGGGCTTGGCATTTATTGTGGGGGTCAACAACATCACCAAAGATGATGCCATGGCCAGCTTTATCCTGGAAAAAGCCGCAGCAGGAGGCGACAAGGATGCCATGTACCAACTGGCAATGGAGTATTATACAGACAATGAGAAAGAGTCTGGAAATCGTTGGATTAAAGAGGCGGCCAATGCCGGCCATCCGAAGGCTATGACCTTGATGTGGGCAGATGTTGAGAAAGACCCGACGAAGGCTAGAGAATGGCTGCATAAGGCGGCCGAAGCCGGCGAAGCCGAAGCTATGTATGCCTTGGCAAGGGACTACTTGTTAGGTGATGAAGAGCCTAGAGATGCTCACAAGGCGTTTGACTGGGCGCAAAAGGCAGCTAACAAAAATCATGGAGGGGGAATGTACATGACAGGACTTATGTTATGGTATGGCGAAGGGTGCGTCCAAGATATGGATAAGGCACTGAAATGGATGCAAAGAGCGGCCGATGAGAAAAATAACAGTTTTGCTAAAGAATTTCTGGGGCAGTGCTATTATAAAGGCGACCATGTCACACAAGATTATGCCAAGGCCTACATTTTTTTCCGCGAAGCCGCCAAGCACGCTGACCATCCGTCAGGGGCGGCCATGCACTACCTCTCGCTCTGCTACCGCTTCGGCCACGGCACGGCAAAAGACTTGCAGCAAGCCGACTATTGGGAGAAAAAAGCACAGGAGACTGGCAGCGACGAAGCAGATGCGATGAGACAGTTGTTGCACAACAAATAGGTTGTCAACAATTGAGATTTGCTTATTTGAAACGCTAGGCTATCGTTTTTAGTTTATTCATTAGGACTTATACAAATCGTTAGAAAGCATGAAAGGAATAGGATTGGCACTGACAATCTCCATGATACTGACAATCCCTGTCATGGCCAGAGACAGCAGGCTCACTAAACCAGTGCGTCCTGGGCTTGAAGCAAAAGCCCAGGCAGGATTCAGGCACGCCATGGTTGAGTTGGGCTATTATTATCAGACTTGTGGTGGTATGGTGCAGGATTACACAAAAGCCTTTGATTGGTACCAAAGAGCATCACAGCACAAAGAGCATTCAGCCTTTTGGGCTATTGGCTATTTCTATGCCCACGGTATGGGGGTGAAGAATGACCAAAAAATGGCTCTGAAATGGTGGCGTGATGCCGCAAATCTTGGTGCTTTTGATATTCACTACAAAAACATGGAGGGTTTTGTCAAGAAGGCGCAGACCGAATACTTCACGTTGCTTCAGGGTAAAGTGGCCAGAGGTGACGCGCAAGCGATGGCCGATTTGGGTCGTTGTTACCAGCGCAGATTCGGTGTTGAGCAACGCGACATCGCCATGGCCATATCTATGTTCAAAAAGAGTTCCGAAAAAGGCAACACCCAAGCGATGGAAGATTTGGGCAATTGCTATGAGTATGGCGATGGGGTGAACAAAGATTATGCCACGGCGATGGATTGGTACAGCAAAGCTGCAAAGAAGAAAAGTGCCTCGGCAATGGCTCGAATTGGCGATTTGTATTTCTATGCCAAGACTGCTGGAGGAGTCAAAGACGTAGCAAATGCGTTGTTTTGGTGGCGCCGAGCCGGTGACGGAGGCGATAGCCATGCCATCTATCAGATAGCTCAGTATCATCTTGAAAGGAAAGAGAATTCGATTGCAATGTTAGATTTAAAAAAATCGGCATTAAAAGGGAATCACTTTGCCGCATGTGATTTAGGCGACATTTACTATAAGGGTGAAATTGCAGAGAAAAACTTTTTGGAAGCTTTGGGTTGGTATAAAATGGCAAGTAGCCCCTATTCTTACTATTCTTATAGATGCATCGGGTTTATATACTACAGTGGCGGTCATGGTGTGCGACAAGACTACAATGCAGCAAAGGAGTGGTTTGAGAAGGCTGCCGACGAGGGGGATCCTATAGCAATGAACTGTATAGGTGTCATTTATTGTGACGGCAGATTAAATAACGGCGAATCAAGGACATTTGATTACCTGATGGCCAAGACTTGGTGGGAAAAGGCAGAAGATGTTTTTTCCAGTTGGTCACAAGTTCCAAAGTCATACAGTTGGTCGAGCCTCAATCTGGGTTACATCTTTTTCAATGGCTGGGGTGTTGACAAAGATTTAGAAAAAGCCAAAGAATGGTGGCAGAAATCGGCCGAAAGGGGCAACACAACCGCAATGTTCAGGCTTGGCAAATTGTACCAATCTCAAGGTAAACGATATGACAAAGAGGCTTTTGGACTATTCTTCAGGTCAGCAAACGACAAGGACAGTCCATCGGCTGATGCCATGCACTACCTCTCGCTCTGCTACCGCTTCGGCCACGGCACGGCAAAAGACTTGCAGCAAGCCGACTATTGGGAGAAAAAAGCACAAGAGACTGGCAGCGACGAATCCGACGCAATGTTTCAATTACTCACCAAGTGAACATAGATAATATTCAAACAGTAATCACACGAAATCTAAAAAAACAGCAAAATGAAAACGAAAAAAATTTTATTGACCCTGGCGGCATTGTCTGTGGCTTTATTGGCCAATGCGGTTGTTTACAGCACTGAACTCGAACGGCGGGCCTTGGCTGGCGACGCCGATGCTATGTATGATTTGGGTGCTTGTTATGAGTTGGCTGCTGGCGTCAAGCAGGATTATAACAAGGCATTCTACTGGTATTATAAGTCATACGAACAGGGAAACCAATGGGGGCAATCTGCTTTGGGCAGCTGCTACTACAATGGCTGGGGAGTTGAGGCCGATCGCGAGAAAGCTCTGTATTGTTGGAAACTCGCCTCCGACCAAGGAAACTGGGGAGCTACATATAATATAGCTATGCTGTACTTTGAACATGAGCAATATCCTGAAGCCATTGAATGGTTCAACCGCTCACAAACTACGGGGGCAGCCCTGCCGGCCAAATATGAGCTGGGCATGTGCTACTACAGCAAGTGGTCGGGACAGGATTTCAAGAAGGCTTTCGATTATTTCTCCCAGGCGGTGAACGAGGACAACTGTCCGCGCAGCAGGGCGAAATTGGCCGAGATGTACTACTATGGCTATTATGTCGACAAGGATTACAACAAGGCGTTTCAGTTTAGCCATGAGTCCGTCGGTCAATCAGAATTTCTTGAGCCATCGGGCGATGCGATGCGCATCCTCTCCATTTGCTATCGCTTTGGCCATGGCACAACCCAGAATATCGAACAAGCCGACTACTGGAATAACAAGGCCAAGGAAGCTGGAGATGACCGCACTATGATGATGGAGAAAACTTTGAAAAAGAAGTAATGCGCACTCGACCCCATAAAGGAACTTTTGCTTTTCGTCGCTCTTTGCTATTTTTGCGTCTTTGCCCGGGGACGGTGAATATGAAATCATGAAATGCGTTTTATTGTCAGACTAGAAATTTATTACTAAACATCTATATGGCTACAAACAAGACATTTGAACAGGCGTTGCCGGTGGGCTACAAACTCACCGGCGGCGACCGTGACTATGAGATAGAGAAGGTGTTGGGGCAGGGAGGATTCGGCATCACCTACCGTGTCAAGGCGCATGTGAGGGTCGGCACCATCACCGTCACAACCCATTTTGCC
>CACZHT010000014.1 GCA_902781045.1 uncultured Bacteroidales bacterium
ATGATGGTGCGTCCCTAGCGCCACCATGCATCGGCTGAACTACTGCAACTACCGAACTACTGAACTACTTTAATGAATTAGTCCCAAGTGACACCATTGCTCATGCTCGAGCGCTTGTCATACTTGACATCCTGCAGGATGCTGGAGTTGACGGCGATGTGGAAGTTGTAGCTCTTGTAGGGTCCGACCGGCACAAAGCTGGCGGTCATCGTGAAGCAGTGCAGGGTGCGCGACACGTTGCAGTTCATGTAGGCAATCTTGTGGTTCTCAAAGTCGTAGCTTGCCGAAAACGATATATTCCAGTTCTTGGTGGGCCGAATGTTGCCGTTCAGACTCAGCGAGTGTGTGAACTTACCGTTATACTCCATTTTCTTCTTGTTGAACGAGCCGTAGCCGTAGTTGACCGAATAGTTGAACGTCAGGTTCCACGGGCACTCCCACTTGGCATAGCCTTCATCGGTCAGTTCGACATCCGACGGTGCCTCGTTGCCCTTGTCAGGCTCGTCGCGTTCATCGGCACCGGCAGGGTTGCCATTGCGTGCCGGAACGTTGTCCTTCTTCTTGTTGTCCTTGTTCTTGCGCTTGAACGTGCTGTTGTTCAGGGTGTAGCTGAACGATGTTCCTGTGCTGGCCAACCGTCCCCAGCCTCCGCCATGCGTCAGTCGCAGCTTGTTGATGCGCACCGGGTTGCCATACTCGTTCAGCCCGTACTTATAGACATCCCATGTGGCACTGAGGTTGAGGTTGAAGCCCTTGAACAACCTGAGCAGTATGCTGGTCGAGAGGTTGCTCCAGCGCAGCGAGTCGGCAGCCATGTTGTAGCTCTGGCTGAGCGTCAAGTTCTCAATGAGCGAGATTTTTTTGTATCCAGTGCTGTCCTGGTCGCTCTTGACCTTGGCCTCGAGGTTATTGGCCAGTGTGAAAGAGATAATGCCACTCTTTCCCGAGCTGGCTCCGCCGAACAGGCCGTGCTGGAAGTAGCTGTAGTGCCGCGTCTGCGGCTTGCCATTGGAGTCGACATAGTCATACTTGCCCCAGTAGCCCCAGAATGGCGATCCGAAATCGGGAGCAGCCGAGAACGAGATGGTGGGTGTGAGCACGTGGCGAATCATCTGCAACTTGTCGCCCAGGAACTTCATGGGCCGCCAGAAGCCATAGACCTTGGTGTTCATCGCCACCGAGAAATTGAAGTCAAAGATGTTGTAGAAGCTGTAGGTTGTGTCCATCACCTCGGCACTGGCATTGGGGTCCCACGAGCGGCGTATCTTGCTGGTGTACATGCGGTCGTTGAGTGTGAGCGTGGGGGTGATGTTGAAATACTTGAACACGTTGAACGTGGCATTGATGGGCATCGTGTGGCTCATGCCGTTGCGCCAGTCCTTGACCAGGTTCTTGTGGAAGAACTCGTTCTGCTTGGCTGTGAGCGAGTTCTGGAAGCGCCCGGAGTAGGAAATCTTGATTTTCTCATACCAACGCTCGGCTCCCACAATGCGCTTGCGCTTGAACGGTGCTATCTGCGACATGGTCAGTGTGAAGTTGGGGAACGACACGCTCAGTGTCGAGTCGGCGGTGCGCTGGCTGATGTTCGCCGTGGTCGACAGGCTCCACTTGGTGCCGGGAAACTTGTAGGTGAAGTTGACGGTGCTGCTCTTGGTGTTCTCGGTGAAGGCGTTGGTGTAGTAGGTGTCCAGGCTGTTGCGCGAATAGCCGCTGGTAGCAAAGTTGACACTGGCCGAGAACGTCATGTTGGGGTTGGCCTTGGCGTCCTGCGAGTGGTTCCACAACACCTGGAAGTTGTGCATCTTGTTGTAGTCCGGGTCGCCCTTGTCGCCGGTGACAGTGGTCAGATAGTTGACGTGGAAGCTACCGCGGAACTTATATCGCCAGGCATAGTTGCTCTGCGCCGCCACGCCCCACGAGCCGCGCGTGTAGATCTCGCCGGTTAGGGCCAAGTCCATGTGCTTGCCCAGCGTCAGATAGTAGCCACCGTTGCGTGCATAGAAGCCGCGGTTATAGTCCTCGCCGAAGGTGGGGAACAGGATGCCGCTGGAGTACTTCTCGGTGAATGGGAAGTAACCGAACGGCACAGCAATGGGCAGTGGCAAGTCCTCGAGCACCATGTAGGCCGGGCCGGTGACGACGTTGTGCTTGGGCCGCATCTTGGCCTTGGTGATCTGGAAGTAGAAGTGCGGGTGGTCGTGGTTGTCGCAGGTGGTGTAGCGTCCATCCTTGAGATAGTACTCGTCGTTCTCCATCTTCTTGGTGATGCCTCCGGTCAGGAAGCCCTCGCCCTGCTCGGTGACGATGTCAGTAATATATCCCTTGCGCGACTTGAAGTTATAATTCATGACGCGCGACTCATACTCACCGCTGTTGTCCTTGAACACCGGCTTGCCCTTGAGGTCGCCCACCGAGTCGGGAATGCCGATGGCATGCACCTGGCTGCTGTCCATGTTCATGGCTATCTGCTCGGCCGTGAGCGTAATGTCGCCATAGCCGATCTGCCCCGACCCGAAGATGGTGGCGCGGTTCTTGCCATACATCACAATCGAGTCCTTGGCCTGGAAGTTGACCACATGGTCCAGGTCCACCTTGCGGCGGACAAACCTCTCCTTGACCGGCCTGGCAGTGTCAGATGCAGCGGTGTCACGCTGCAGCGAGTCGCCTCCCAGCCGCACCAGCGAGTCGACCAGCTCGGTGGCACCGCCGCGCATGTGCAACCCACGCGTGCGCTGCTGAGCCCACGCCAGCGTTCCGTTGAGCATCAGCAGCCCAACCAGAACTAGCGGCAATATGTAGAGACGTGTCTTCACTGCGGTCTCATGCAATCAACCTACAAAGGTAGCGCAAAAACCACAAACACGCCCCCACCCTACCCGACATTTATAGTAATTTAATAGTTGCCAACGGTTATTGACCGACTGTTCAGCGATTCCGCGTTTCCCCTCCCCTTTGGGAAAGGGGAGGGGAGGCTAGCTGGAACCGATCGCTGAACCGATACCACTTGAAGTAACTCTTCAGTACGAGAAATTGCAGTAGGTGGTGGCATTGGGGCGGACATAGATGTCGCGGTATTGCACGGCACGGTCATCCTGATCGGCATCACACAGCACACGATATCGTCCGGGCTTGACATCACGCAGCAGATAGATGCCGTTGTCCAGCCCGTCGGTCATGGTGCTCACCAGTCGTTCGCCGCCGGCATCCTCGAGATAGAGGGTAACCCCATTGCGTGCCGGACAATAGTCCAGCCCGAACTTATAGCCCGGATAGGGCGAGTCAGCGTTCAGGTCAATGACGCGTCCGGCCACCACGCCGGTGGCACAGGTGCCCTTGCGACCGAAATACTCGTCGATAGCCACGCTGAAGTTCCACCCCTCAAGCCAGCAGAAATCATCGTTGTTCAGGCGGCGACGCTCGGCCAGATAGTCGTGGAACGACCCCTCGCTGAGCATGCCCGGCAACTTGTTGTAGCGCAGCACCCCCAGGCCCGTCTTGTATCCCCAGTTGGGATAAAAAGTCCAGTCGCCATAGATGCGTGACGGATGTGTCCACACCGTGGTGTGGTTGCCCTCCAGGTGCCGCATGATGCAGCGGGCTATCGAGTCGCTGCCCGCCACACATGGTTCACCGCTCCACCCACGATACAGCGCCAGGGGAAAGTTGAGCTTGCGCTCGATGCCGGTAGCGTTGCTGTGGATGGCCAGGAACATGTCGGCCCCACTGTGGTTGGCCAACGCTGAGATCTCAAACAGGTCGAGGTCATCCTCGGTCTTGTTGTCGTAGCGCGAAATCTCCACCTCGTAGCCCTTACTCTCCAGAATTTCTTTCAGTGCCAGGCCTTTCTTGAAGTTGGAATCCGACTCGTAGTAGGCGGTCTGCTCGCCGGTTGCATGGCAGTAATAGGGCGTAGGGCGGTCGTTGCTGTCGTGTCCGCCATGGCCGGGGTTGATAAACACCCGCACGGCATCACTCCGATTGCTTTTAGGCACAGGCGTCCATTGCGGCTGTGCGCCAGAGGGAGCGTTGTCACTGCGCTGCCACCGCAGTGTGACCTCCTTGACCTGTCCGCCGTCGGCCACATAGACCATACGGTTGCCCACCACCATGGGCTGCACAGCATGCTCTTCGGGGTCGGTCAGGGGCTGGACCTGCCGACCGTCGAGCGAGGTGATATAGATGAACGTGCCCTTGTCGCGCTGGGCACCGAAGTTGGTGTTGGTCATGGCGATGATGTGCGCATCGTCGAGCCATACCGGCATCGAGGCAGACGGGAGCCGATGCAGCACATTTCCCGCCAGATCAGTGACATACAACCCCTTTCCGGCCGCCTCAAAGGCTACCATCGTGCCCCCGGGCGAGACCGATGCCCACAGATAGCCTGCGCACTCGCCGGCAGGCGATGTGAGGCATTGTCCCTGATTGCCCACAACATAGAGTTGTGACTGCCGGGTGTAAGCATACAGGCCCGTAGACTTGTCGGTGACAAAATGAGATGACTCGCCCACTATGGCCAATCCTTTGCTTGCCGGCAAAACATAGACCGGGCCATGCTGGGGCTTGAGCACCTGTCGCGACCGCCCAGTAGCAGGGTCATAGACATGCGCGGCACGATAGACGAGATTGCCCTTGCCCAACTGCTGAGTCACATAGTAGACCTTGCCATCAGTGCCAAATCGGGCATCAAAGCCCGGCAAGCCCTGGTCGGCAACTGTGGTCACCGCACCCGTGTTGAGGTTCTTGAGGCTGAGCACCGAAGCCTCGGTGGTGCTATAGAGCAACCAGTTGCCATCGGCACTGAGTTGCGGAAAGTAGGCACACGAGTCGACCAGCACGCGAGTCGACGCCACCTGGACAGGCTGAGCCGCAGCCATCAGAGCCACGGCAGCCACAGCCAACGTCATCATTTTTTTAATCATAGATTCGTCAATTTAATCCATCATCCATAATTTAGTTCCAGCTTTTGATACAATTCAGAACCGTCCCCGATTGTATCATTCGCTGTTTTTGATACAATTCAGAACCGTCCCCGATTGTATCATTCTGCGTCTGTGGGTTGCCATTTGTCGAGCATTCGGCCCATGCGGTTGCGCATGGCGGCACTGGGCAATTTCTTGAGTTCGTTGCGAATCATGCCCATGTCGATCAATCCACTGGCGGCGCACTGTGCAAAAACCTTCTCCAGGTTGTTGTCGCGGTGGCGCGCCAGCCAGAAGAAGACCTGTACGGTGTTGGTCATTATCATGTCGGCTGCGGCATGATGCAACTCATAGTGGGCATCACTGTATTCGTTGCTGGTCATGTCCTTCACTACATCGGGTCGCACGACCATCTCGTTGAGGAGGTCGATGCGCTCATACCGGCTGACAGGATGGTAGTGCAGGTCGCGGATGTCCTCAAAGCGGTGACTCTGCTCGATGTAGGTCCCGCTATGTGTCGACTCGATGCCTTGCAGACTCAGCTGCCCCAGCGAGTTGATGGCATATCGCACCGTCTTGTCGGCCCGTCCCAGCACATCCTTGTCGGTCCAGTCGCCCATGTTGCCAGGAACCACGCGTTGTGCCTCGCGCACGACAACCACACTGTCGTTGGGCAACTCCAGCGATCGCGTGATGCAGACCCGCACGTCGCTCGCCGGGTTATCGTCGATGTTATAACCAACGCAGTCGCGGCCATACCCCAGGTCAACAAAGTCGACCAGCTGTCCACGCACGTTGTAGCTGGCCAGCTCCAGGTTGCCACCGTCGCCATACTCAACCGAGTAGAGCACCAGTGTGCGTCCGTCGCCATAGTCATGCACCCCGACGATGCTGTAGCTGCCCTCGATGCCATTATCGGTCACTTCGAAATAGTAGGAGAAATGCCGCACATTCTCGAGCAGCTTGCCCATCTTGACATCCATGCGATAATAGGGGATGTCATCCCGGCTCAAGTCCAACACATCGGGCAGACGCGCCACCTGCGACAGGTCGACCCCCGCGCGGGTCAAAAATGACATGCCGTCACCCTTGCTATTCCCCCGCTTCACCATCGCACCCTGGGCCCAAGCCACACCGGCCATCAGAAGGGCCATGGCACACATCGTCAGCAATCTGTGTTTCATACTAATTGATTGAAATTTGTAAAACCTTTAAATCTAGAATCGAGAATTGTCAATCGATTTGCGCCGCAAAGATAGAAATTCGCATTCAAAAATCCAAACTTTTCGGACAAAACCCCAGTTCGACTAGGAAAACATTATTACTGTGAGGAAGGCCATAAAAACATTGCGGCACAGAACTGACGCTCTGTGCCGCAGCGATATTGAATGATGGCCTGCTTGTGGCTATCCAACCATACTGAACATTGGAGCGATGGTTTCGGTCACTCGCGACAAGAAGGTGTAGATGCCACTGGCCACACCCACTGCCATGATGCCCATCACGCAGATGGTGAGGGCCAGCTCCTCGGTCCAATGACTGTCGATGTAGGGAATCACACACTCATCCTGACGGATGAACATGGCCTTGACCACGAGCAGATAGTAGTAAAGCGAGATGATGGTGTTGACCAGGGCGATGAACACCAGCACATAGATGGCGACACTGCCCGTGTGACAAGCACCGACAAAGATGAAGAACTTGCTGAAGAACCCGGCAAAGGGCGGGATGCCGCCCAGCGAGAACATGGCCAGCATCATGGTGAAGGCCAGCCAAGGATTGGTCTTGAACAAGCCGTTATAGTCGTCCATCGTGACCTTGCCTGTGGCGCGCTCGATAACGGCGATGACACCGAAGGCAGCCAGGTTAGAGAAGATGTAGACCAGCACATAATAAATCATTGAGGTCATGCCCACCTGGTTGGCTGCAATCACGCCCAGCATGATGTAGCCCGCCTGCGAGATGGACGAGTAGGCCAGGAAGCGCTTGAGGTTGCGCTGCCGCATGGCAAACAGGTTGCCGATGGTGATGGTGAGGATGATGATGGCATAGAGCATCCACTGCCACACCTGAGAGTAGACAGCCCCAAACACCTGCACCAGGATAACCATGAAGGCAAATGCCGCAGCACCCTTGCTGATGACCGACAGATAGCTGGTGACAGCAGTGGGAGCACCCTGATAGACATCGGCCGTCCACTGGTGGAAAGGAACCAGCGAGAGCTTGTAGCCCACACCTGCGATGACAAAGGCAACTGCCAAGATGAGCAGCGGCGATTTCACGCCCATGAACTGTGTGGCGATGTCCTGGAAATAGAGTGAGCCACTCATGCCGTAGACAAATGAGATGCCCAGCATGAAGATAGCACTGGAGAACACAGCGGTAAAGACATACTTGGCGGCGGCCTCATGGCTCTCGTAATATCGCTTCTCGAAGGCAGCCAGAGCGGCGATGGGCAGCGATGCGGTCTCCAGACCGATGACAAAGAGCAAGAAGTGTCGCGCCGAAATCATCAGGAACATGCCGAAGAGCGTGAGCAGAATCAGCTCGTAGAACTCGCCTCGGCGCACACTGACAAAGTCGTCGTTGGTCCACTTGACCGACTGCAACATGACCAGCAATACACCCACGTTGAGAATGTTCTTCATCACCCATGTGGCAGGGTTTGACTCAAACATTCCTCCGAAAGCCATGCCCCAACTGCCGGGGCAGGGAAAGAACGCATAGACAGTATAGAGTGCGGTCAGGATGGTGGCAAACATCGGCAGATGCTTGCCCATGCGAGCCGGCATGAACGTGTCATAGATAAACACGAGCAGGAACACAAACAACAGTCCGACTTCCTGCGGCATGAACAAAAATTGAGAATAATCCATTAGCTTCTGTTAATTATGAATTATATCATTGCGCCCAGGGCCTTGACCACGGGCAGGAAACTGTCACTGATGATGTTGATGAAAAAGTTGGGGAAACAGCCGATGACGGCCACCGAAATCATCAGTGTCGCCGTCGACAGTCGCTCCTCCCAGCTAGCATCGGTCAGCTCACGATGATGCTCGTTCTGCACGGCACCAAACAGCAGCTTGCCCACCACACGCAGGATGTAGACTGCGGTGATGACAATCGAGCAGGTGGCTGCAATCGTGAGCACACGTCGGAACATGTCGTTGTGCTCAAACGAGCCGAAGAAGATGGTCATCTCGGCCGCGAAGCCACTCAAGCCCGGCAGACCCAGCGATGCCAGACCGGCCACCACATAGCCCACACCCAGATAGGGCATGATGGTCATCATGCCACCCATGTCGCGGATGTCGCGAGTGTGTGTGCGACCATAAATCATACCAATCAAGGCAAAGAACAGAGCCGTCATCAGGCCGTGCGAGAGCATCTGCAGCACCGCACCAGTCATTGCTGTGGTGTTGAACATCAAGATGGCAAACAACACCATGCCGCAGTGGCTGACACTGGAGTAGGCGTTGATGTACTTGAGGTCGGTCTGCACACATGCGCTGAATGCGCCATAGACGATGCTCACGCCTGTCAGGGTCAGGAAAATCCATGCCAGCTCGTTGGCTGCAAAGGGCATCAGATAGATGGCGATGCGGAAGCAGCCATAGCCTCCGAGCTTCATCAGCACACCTGCGTGAAGCATCGACACGGCTGTGGGTGCACTAGCATGACCGTCGGGCGACCAAGTGTGGAACGGGAACATGGCCCCCAGCACACCGAATCCGATGAACGTCAGCGGGAACAGCCACATCTGCCACTCATGCGGAATGGCATTGTTCTGAGCAATCTCCAGCACGTTCATGGTCAGGTTGCCATCGGCAGCCGAGTGGAAGTAGATGCCAATCAAGCCCAGCATCAAGAAGGCCGAGCCACCCATCAGCATCAGGGTCAGCTTCATGGCGCTGTAGTTCTTGCTGCCGCTACCCCACACACCGATGAGCAGATACATCGGGATGAGTGCCACCTCATAGAACATGAACATGGTGAACAGGTCAATCGAAATGAAGAAACCGAACACACCCGTCGACAACAGGTAGAACCACAGGAAGAACTGCTTGGGCAGCGGATTCATCTTCCACGAGGCAAACACCCCCGCAAAGACGATGAACGCCGACAGCAGAATCATCACCACCGAGATGCCATCGACACCCAGTGCCAGCTTGATGTTGAATGGCGCAAACCAGATGACATCGGTGCGCAGAATCATCTCGCTCGTGTCACCGGCGCCGCGTGCCTGCAGGAACAGATGCACCAGATAGATGGCCATAGCCACCAGCACGGTGGCACCCGTCACGGCAACGGTCCGAATGGCCTTAATGCCCTTGTTGCTGCACAGGGCCAGACCGGCCAGTGTGAGCACTGGCACTATCACAAAATAAATTAAGATATTGCTGAAAATTTCCATCTTACTATATTGTTTAGGGGACCGTTAATCAAATCAACACGCACACCATGGTGATGACCGCCAGAGCCAGCGCCCCCACCAGATAAACGTAGACATAACTTTGAATCGAGCCATTCTGCAAACGGCGTATGCCATAGGCAGCCGAACCGGTGACCGAAGCCAGCAGGTTGAAGAAACCGTCGATGACGGCACGGTCAAACCGTGCGATGGGCTTGCAGATGCTCTGGAAGATGACCTTGTGAGTAATGAACTGATAGAGCTCGTCCATGTAGAAGCGGCGATAGGCAGCCTCCCACAGGCCACTGAAGCGTGCCTGCAACTTGTCGGGCAGCTCATTCTCCTTGAAGTACATCTTATAGGCCAGGCCGATGCCGATGCAAGCAATCAGCACACTGGTGCCTGCCACCGTCCAGTTGAGTTGAGTGTGCAGCTCCTTGCCATCCCAAGTGACCATGTCGTGAGCCGGCACAAATCCTGCCACAATCGAGATGGCAGCCAGGATGATGAGCGGCAGTGTCATGGTCCAGGGTTGGTCGCTGGGTGCATGCTCGGTGTGCACCTCATGTTTCTTCCAGTGGAAGATGAGGAAATAGATGCGGAACATGTAGAAGGCGGTCATGCCGGCCACCATCGACATCCAGATGCCCCAGCCGAGCCCCTTCTCGTAGCAGGCCACCAGAATCTCGTCCTTGCTCCAGAAGCCGGCAAAGGGCGGGATGCCAGCGATGGCCAGGCAACCGATGAGAAATGCAAAGCTGGTGATGGGCATATACTTGTGCAAGCCATGCATCTGGCTGTTCTCGTTGCTGTGCACGGCGTGGATGATGGCACCTGCACAAAGGAAGAGCAACGCCTTGAACATGGCGTGAGTGAACAGATGGAACATCGAGGCCATGAAGCCCAAGCCCTGGCCACCGTGAATCTCAATCAGCCCCCCATCGGCCGAACTCACGGCCAGCGAGGTCATCATGAATGCAATCTGCGAGATGGTCGAGAACGCCAGCGCGCGCTTGATGTCGCTCTGCACACACGCGATGGCTGCGGCATAGAACGCCGTGAAGGCCCCCGTCACACAGATGATGTCCATTGCGCCCTGCTCGATGACATAGAGCGGGAACAGACGTGCCACCAGGAACACACCAGCCACCACCATGGTTGCGGCATGAATCAATGCCGACACCGGCGTGGGACCCTCCATAGCGTCGGGCAACCAGATGTGCAATGGGTACATCGCACTCTTGCCGGCACCGCCGATGAAGATAAATGTCAACGCCCAAGCCATTACCGAGCACCCCAGGAACGTGGCCCCCCCACTTGTGGCGATGGCACTCTGTGCCACCTCCAGGCTGTTGGCACCATTAGAGCCAAACACCAGCTGATGGAAATCGAACGTGCCGGTGTAGTAGCTCAGGATCATGATGCCCAACAAGAAGAAGAGGTCGGCCAGACGGGTGACGATGAACGCCTTCTTGCTGGCGTGCACCGCTGCCGGCGACTGGTAATAGAAGCCAATGAGCAGGTAAGACGACAAGCCCACCATCTCAAAGAAGATGAATATCTGGAACAGATTGGTGGCCACGACCAAGCCCAACATCGAGAAGGTGAACAGAGCCAGGAAAGCATAGTAGCGCTGGAATCCCTTCTCGGCATGGCCATGGTGGTCGCACATGTAGCCCAAGCTGTAGAGGTGCACCATGAGCGACACGGTGGAGATGACAATCAGCATCATCGCCGCTATCGGGTCGAGCATGATGCCCATGCGCACGACCAGCGTCTGTGTGAACGAGAGCCAGTCGGGGTTGCACACGACCACAGCCTGGCGCACACCGTCGGCCATCTGTCCCTGGTCGCTCCCGAAGAAGTAGGTCAGCGCCACACCGTAAGCCAAAATTGTGGTGATGAGCATGCCTATCACGCCCAGCACACCAGTGAGTTTCTTGTCCATCTTCACACCCGCCAGTCCCAGGAAGAAGAACATCAGCAGGGGGATGGCAACGACTGCAATAGTATAACTTAAAGGCATAATCGTTTAGAATTTCAGTTTAGTGAGTTGGTTAATGTCAACCTTGCGGGCCACACGGAACACATTGATGATGATGGCCAAGGCCAGAGCCGTCTCGGCGGCGGCAATACCAATGGCAAACAGTGTGAAGAACATGCCATCGAGCTGTCCGGGGAACAAGTAACGGTTGAACACGACAAAGTTGATATCGACCGAGTTGAGCATCAGCTCGAGCGAAATCATGATGGCGATCATGTTCTTGCGCGTCAGAAAGCCATACACGCCACAGCCAAACATAACCAGGCTGGGCACCAGATACATGAGTAAAGTGAGATTCATAGTCTGTTTTCCTCCTTTCTTGGTTAACGACGGCGAGCAATCACAACCCCACCGATGATGCATGCCAGCAGCAGAACACTGATGGCCTCGAACGGCAATAGATAGCCAAGCTTGTCGGTGCTGAGCAGAAAACGGCCAATGGTGTCGATAGTCACCGCATCGGCCGGAATCTCGGCCAGCTGACGGCCGCAGAAGTTGGCATACGAGAACAAGCCGAAGCCACACACAGCCACAGCCAGCAGTGCTGCTACAGCCCCGAGCACGCGGCGTGTCGACTCGACTTGCTGCGCGTCCTTGCCAGGCTGGTGTGTGAGCAAGATGGCAAACACAAACAGCACGACGATGCCTCCTGCATAGACCGCTATCTGCACCGCTCCCAGAAAGGCGTAGTCCATCTGGAAATAGATGACCGCCGTGGCAAAGAGCACAAACAGCAGATAGGTGGCCGAGCGCAGAATCTGGCGCGTGGTGACGGTCAGCACCGAGCACACGATGATGACCAGTGCCACCACAAAGTAAAGGATGAGATTTCCTACTGATTCCATTTGTTATTCTTGTTTTGCATTGTTTTCTTCGTTCTTGGGCGCAGCAGCCTGAGTGGCCTCACCGTCCTGAGCGGGTTGGGCAGTCTTGGCCTGGACGACAGGGGCTGCAGGAGCAACGGGTTCGTCCTTTTCGGGCAGGTAGTTGAGCTGCTTGACCAGAGCCTCACGACGGAACACTGCCTGTTCGAAGTCGTTGGAGAACTCCAGCGCATGTGTGGGACACGTGGTGACGCACAGGTCGCAGAATGTGCAGCTGCCCAAGTCGTAGATATACTTGTCGAGCTTCTGCTTCTTCTTGCCATTGGGCAGGTCGACCATGCGAGTGTCGATGTGTATTGTTCCGTTGGGGCAATTGCGCTCGCACGTGCGGCAAGCGATGCACTTGTGGTTGCCATTCTCATCATAGACAAGCGTGAGCGTGGCCCGGAACCGTTCTGGTATCTTCAGTGTAGCCCGATTCTCGGGGTACTGTTCAGTGACTTTGGGGGTTACCAGTTCTCGACCGGTGACCTCCATACCCTTTATCAGGCTATGAATGCCTTTGAAAAGAGAAACGAAATAATCCTTGATGCTCATTTCTTCTAATTTTTTTACGTTTAGCCCTGCCAGGCAGGTCGTGCTGTGACACGACCTGCACTGCAAGACTCACTAACATATTATCGTTGCACCTGCCCACCGATGATGTCTAGCAGCTCGGTGGTGATGCTCTGCTGGCGCAACTTGTTGTACTCCAGGTTCAGCGCATCGAGTAGCTCCTTGGCGTTGTCGCTGGCCGTCTGCATGGCCATCACACGCGCCGCCTGCTCGCTGGCCGCACTCTCGGTGTAGACCTCCTGCATCACGGCCCTCAGATGCAGCGGCAACACACTGTTAAAGATGGTGTTGGCATCTGGCTCGAACAGGCACGGCTGAGCAGCGGTCTTTGCGTCCATCTGCTGCGCTATAGCCTGGTAGCTCACCGGCAACAGTGTCTCGCGTGTGAACGTCTGCCGACTCGTGCTCTTAAAGTGCATGTACAGCACCTCGACACGGTCAAACGTGCCCTTGAGGAATCTCTCCCTCAGGTGGGCGGTCAACTCGTTGAGTTCGTCACCGGTGCTGCGCGTGTTGAGGCTGGTGCGCTCGACATCGACCCCCTGTCCGGTAATCTTGAGGGCAGCCTTTGTCAACTTCTTGCCCACAGGGATGACCGTGACGCGCAACTCGCGCCCATACTGCTCACGCGCCTGATTGATGGTGGCCAGCAGGTGCTTGAACAAGTTGATGTTGAACGCACCGCACAAGCCGTCATCACTGCCGAAGGCCACCAGCGCCAAGTGTCGCACATCACGCTCGACGATGAGCGGCGATGAGAACTCCTGGTCAGTGACAAGCAGGTGGCTGATGACATGCTGCACCATGGCTCGATAGGGCGACAGGCGCTGCAATTGAGAGGTTGCCTTGCGCATCTTGGCCGACGAGATCATCTTCATGGCACTCGTGGTCTTCTGCGTCGAGGCGACCGAGCCAATGCGACTTTTTAATTCACGTAAAGTTGCCACTTATTCTTAATGAATAACGAATTATGAATTATGAGTTGCGAGTTGCGTCGTTAGCCGATGGTAACGGCTCCACTACCCGACTACTCAGATATTACTTCTCATATTTGCCGGCAATCTCCTGTGCAGCGTTCTTGAGCTTGGCCGTGACCTCATCATCAATCTTGCCACTGCGCAAGACATCAAGCACATCGGCCTGATGCTTGGCCCGCAGATACTGGATGAAGAGCTTCTCAAACTCAGGCACCTGGTCGACCGGCACTCGCTGCAACAGTCCATTCACACCGCAGAAGATGATGGCCACCTGCTCCTCGACGGCCATTGGCTCATACTGCGGCTGGACAAGCAGTCGCTCGTTCTTGCGACCTGTGTCGATGGTGCGTGCGGTCACCGGGTCGATGTCGCCACCGAACTTGGTGAACGCCTCAAGTTCACGGTACTGGGCCTGGGCAATCTTGAGCGTACCGGCCACCTTCTTCATGCACTTGATTTGGGCATTACCACCCACACGGCTCACCGAGATACCCACGTTGACGGCCGGGCGGATGCCGGCATTGAACAGGGCAGTCTCGAGATAAATCTGTCCGTCGGTGATTGAGATGACATTGGTGGGAATGTAGGCACTCACGTCGCCTGCTTGCGTCTCGATGATGGGCAGTGCTGTGAGCGAGCCTCCACCCTTGACCATGGGCTTGAGCACCTCCGGCAGGTCGTTCATCACCGATGCCACCGCCTGATTCTCATTGATCTTGGCAGCACGCTCCAGCAGACGGCTGTGCAGATAGAAGATGTCGCCTGGATATGCCTCTCGTCCCGATGGGCGCTTGAGGATGAGCGAAATCTCGCGATAGGCCACTGCATGCTTCGAGAGGTCGTCATAGATGACCAGCGCGTCACGCCCGGTGTCGCGGAAATACTCGCCGATGGCTGCGCCGGCAAAGGGGGCATAGTAGCGCATCGAGGCCGAGTCGGCAGCAGTTGCCGCCACCACCACGGTATAGTCCATGGCGTTATGCTCCTTGAGGGTGTTGACCAGTGCGGCCACAGTGGATGCCTTCTGGCCGATGGCCACATAGATGCAATAGACCGGCTTACCGGCATCATAGTTCTGGCGCTGATTGATGATGGTGTCGACAGCGATGGCAGTCTTGCCAATCTGTCGGTCGCCGATGATGAGCTCGCGCTGACCACGTCCGATGGGAATCATCGAGTCGATGGCCTTAAGCCCGGTCTGGAGCGGCTGGTTGACCGGCTGGCGGAAGATGACACCCGGAGCCTTGCGCTCGAGCGGCAGACGGATGCGCTCGCCGTCGATGTTGCCGCGTCCGTCGATGGGCTCGGCCAGGACATTGATGACACGTCCCAGCAAGCCTTCACCGACCTGGATTGAGGCAATCTCGCCGGTGCGGGTCACCTTCATATTCTCGCTGATGGAGTCGACCTCGTTGAGCAGGATGACACCCACGTCACTCTCCTCAAGGTTCATGGCGACACCGGTGACACCGTTCTCGAACTTGACCAGCTCGTTGGCCTCGACATTGCTCAGGCCATAGACGTGTGCCACACCGTCGCCCACCTCCAGCACCGTACCGACCTCCTCGAACGATACATTGCGCTCAATGTCGCTCAGTTGTTGTTTCAGTATGTCGGATATTTCGCTTGGGTTAATCATTTGAATTAACTTAAAAGTTTTAAACGCAATTTTTTCAATTCATTTTTGACCGACGCGTCGAGCAGGACATCCCCCACCTTGACTGTGAAGCCTCCGATGAGCTCGGGGTCGATGGCCGTCTCCACCTCCAGCGTGATGCCGGGCTTGAGCTTGCGCACGATGTCGACAATGCCCTGTAGCTGCTCCTGTGGCAGCTCGGATGCCATTGTGATATCGACCTGGGCGATGTCGTGGTCGTCGCGATACAGTTCCACGTAGGCCAACGCAATCTTGCGCAGATATTCGGCACGGTTGTTGCGGATGACCAACAGCATGAACTTGTCAAGCGAACTGCCGGGCTTTGCCCCCAACAGCTGCATCATCACTCTCCCCTTGTCCTGCTCGGGCACCTTGGGGTTGGTGAGCACGCGCTTGACTTCGTCCAAGCCTCTGAACCCACGGCTGAGCGGCTTGAGCAGCTCATAGATCTCTTGCGAGTCGCCATTCTCGATGGCCAGCTTGTACAGGGCCTTGGCATAGCGCTTGGGAATGAGTCCGTCATTCATATTCCGTTAGTTTTTTGTCTCGACCTCGTTGAGATACTTGTCAACCAACTCTCGCTGTGCCTGGTCGCTTGAGACATTCTTGCGCAGCACCTTCTCGGCAATCTGGAGCGCAATTTCGCCCACCTCGCGGCGTATCTGCTTCTCGCTCTCCTTCTTGGCCTGCTCAATCGACACCAGCGCGGCATCCGAAACTTTCTTGGCTTCGACAACAGCCTCACCGCGCGCGTCCTCGATAATTTGGTTGCGCATCTTGGCTGCATCGCGAAGTATATCGGCCTGCTGCTGGCGTGCCTCGGCCAGGAGGCTCTCGGCCTGGGCCTTGGCATTGTCTAACTGCGCCTTGGACTCCTGTGCGTAGGCCACACCCTTGTCAATGAGGTCGGCACGTTCCTCCATGCTGCGTATGATGAAAGGCCATGCCCACTTGGCAAGGATGCAGTACAGGCACAGGAATGCCACGAACATCCAGAACACCAGGCCAAATTCAGGCGTGAAAAGTTCCATTGTCCAGTTGAGTTATTATTGGATAAAGATGGCAAGGAAGCAAACAATCAGCGCCACAAATGCGACACCCTCGATCAGAGCGGCAATCACAATCATGTTGCTACGGATGTCGTTGGTCGACTCGGGCTGACGGGCAATCGCCTCCATGGCCGATCCACCAATCTTACCAATACCAATACCTGCTGCGATGGCAGCAATACCAGCACCCAGGGCTGCGCCCATGTTTGCCATAGCATCTGCTAAAAACATTCCTAACATAGTCTAAAGATTTTAAAATTATTGTTTTATTATTATTTCTTGATTATGAGTCAGGCTTCGTGACCATGAGGCTCGACCAGCGCCATGGAGATGAAGATGGTCGACAAGATGGTGAAAACGTAAGCCTGGATGAAGCTCACCAGCGTGTCAAGTGCCAGCATGAACAGCGCGAACGCCAGCGAGAACACCGTTGTCGCACCACCCACTGCGGCCCCAAACATGCCAGAGAAGATAAAGATGAGGAGCATGAGCACCAGCACCACCATGTGGCCACCCATCATGTTGGCAAACAGACGCACCATCAGTGCGACGGGCTTGGTGAACATGCCCAGTATTTCGATGAAAGGCATCATCGGCACCGGGCATTTCAGCCCCAGTGGCACATCGGGCCACAGGATTTCCTTCCAGTACTCGCGCGTGCCCGACAGGTTGATGACAAAAAATGTGATCACTGCCAGCACCATCGTCACGGCCAGGTTGCCGGTCAGGTTGGCGCCGCCGGGGAAGATCACCATCAGCCCCATCAGGTTCATCGTCAGGATAAAGAAGAACACGGTCAACAGATAGGGTGCATACTTGGGTGAATGCTTGCCCAGAATGGGGCGGATGGTGTCGGTGTAGACATAGTCAACAACAAGCTCAAGCAAGGCTGTGCCGCGGCGCGGTGCCTTCATGCCATGCTTGCGATACCAGTTGCGCACACTGAACACCATGGCAATCACCAGCAAGGCGCACACCACGATGGCGGCCACATTCTTGGTGATGGACAAGTCGAGCGGACGCGACACCGAGCCGTCGGCATGCACCTGCACGAGCTTGCCGTTATACTGCTCGCCATGGTTGATGCGCAGCCCCTCGTAGGTCTCGCCACCGGTGACACGGCAGCTCATGAAACAGTGCCAGCCATCATCGGCCTTGGCGATGATGGGCAGCGGGATGCGCACGTCGTGAGCAAACGGAATCTCCCACCCGTAGGCATCACCCAGGTGCTCATAGATGATTTCCTTGGGGTTGACCTCGGTGGTGCCGTGATGGTGCTGGGCAGCGCGCATATAGCCGTAGGCGGCCAGCGCGATGAGCACCAGGGCGATGATTGCGGTAATTGCTTTCTTCATATCAATACATGCACACACTCACCACATTGTTCTTGATATCGGCCACACCACCATGGATGGCTCGCGCCTGAGTCTCGCCAGTGCCAGTGACATAAGTCACCTGCCCTGCGGCCAGTGCGGCAATCAGTGCGGCATGGTTGTTGAGCACCTGGAACTTGCCCATGGCACCTGGCAGGGTCACCGAAGTCACCTCGCCCTCAAACTCAATCTGTTGAGCCGATATAATCTTGAGTGTCATTTTGTTAATCAATTAATGCACAATGCACAGTGCACAATTATTGCATAATCGAAGATTCGAAAATTCGCGATAAAATCTCGTGGAGGTCAGGCTTGAGCAGCCTCGGCGAGCAGCTTCTTGCCCTTGGCAATGGCTTCATCGATGGTGCCAACGCTCAAGAAAGCCTGTTCAGGCAAGTCATCGACCTCGCCGTCCAGAATCATCTTGAAGCCACGGATGGTCTCGGCCAGCGGAACCATCACACCCGGCAGTCCGGTGAACTGCTCGGCCACAAAGAAGGGCTGCGACAAGAAGCGCTGCGCGCGACGTGCCCGCGACACGACCAGCTTGTCCTCGTCGCTGAGCTCGTCCACGCCCAGGATGGCGATGATATCCTGCAGCTCATTGTACTTCTGCAGCAGGTGAATCACGCGCTGGGCCACATCGTAGTGCTCCTGACCGATGATGTGCGGGTCCATGATGCGCGATGTCGAGGCCAGCGGGTCGACGGCCGGATAGATACCCAGCTCGGCAATCTTGCGGCTCAACACACAAGTGGCATCCAGGAAGTTGAACGTCGTGGCCGGTGCCGGGTCGGTCAAGTCGTCGGCAGGGACATACACAGCCTGCACCGATGTGATTGAGCCACTCTTGGTCGACGTGATGCGCTCCTGCAGCTTACCCATCTCACTGGCCAACGTGGGCTGGTAGCCCACAGCACTGGGCATGCGGCCCAACAGTGCCGACACCTCGCTACCGGCTTGGGTGAATCGGAAGATGTTGTCCATAAACAACAGGATGTCCTTGCCACCACCGTCCTGGTCGCGGAACTGCTCGGCCACGGTCAGCCCAGACAGGGCCACACGCAGACGCGCACCGGGCGGCTCATTCATCTGGCCGAACACCAGCGTTGCCTGCGAGTCAGCCACGGCCTTCATGTCCACGTCGTTGAGATTCCACTCGCCATTAGCCATGCCTTCCTTGAACTTGTCACCATACTTGATGACACCGCTCTCAATCATCTCGCGCAGCAGGTCGTTGCCCTCGCGTGTGCGTTCACCCACACCGGTGAACACAGAGAAGCCGTTGTGCCCATGGGCGATGTTGTGAATCAGCTCCATGATGAGCACGGTCTTGCCCACACCGGCACCACCGAACAGACCAATCTTGCCACCCTTGCTGAACGGCTCAATCAGGTCGATGACCTTGATGCCGGTGTACAGGATTTCCTGCGTGATGGACAGGTCGGCAAAGTCGGGAGCCGGCTGATGGATGGCTCGGCGCGCCGACTCCTGCAGAGGCTTCAGGTGATCGATAGGCTGGCCGATAACATTAAGCAGACGCCCCTTGACCTGGTCGCCAGTAGGCACTGAGATGGGTCGGCCCAGATTAGTGACACGTGTGCCACGTTTCAAGCCATCGGTGCTGTCCATGGCCACGCAACGCACGGTGTTCTCACCGATGTGCTGCTCGACCTCGAGGATGAGCGGCGTGCCGTCAGGACGCTCCACTCTCAATGCAGTGTAGATGGGCGGACGGCTCACCTCGCCCTCAAAGGAGATATCCACCACAGGACCAATGACCTGTGTTATTTTCCCATAATTATCAGTCATATATTCGTTTAGTGTTTAGAGTTTCGAGTTTTCGAGTTTCGAGTTTCCCGCTTTCGGTCTTCTTGCTTCCATCAGAATCAGAAGTGCCAGCCTTGAGTGACCACGATGGCCATCACCACCAGATTGACCAGGCCCATGGGCATGAGGTAGCGCCACTCGAGAGCCAGCATCTGGTCGATGCGCACGCGCGGGAACGACCATCGAATCCACATGAAGATGAACGTCATGAAGAACGCCTTGCCCAGGAACCACAGTGTGCTGGGGATGTAGTCCATCACTGTGTTGAAGCCGTCCCAGCCGGGTATGTGCAACGGCATCCATCCGCCCAGGAAGAGCAGCGCGGCAATGCCACTGACCACAAACAGGTTGAGATACTCGGCCAGATAGAACAGGCCATAGTGGATACCCGAGTACTCGGTGTGGTAGCCGGCCGTCAGCTCATGCTCGGCTTCGGGCAGGTCAAACGGGCCACGGTTGTTCTCGGCGTTGGCTGCGACAATGTAGATAATGAAAGCGATGATGGCAGGCAGATGGCCCTTGAAGAGGAACCAGCCGTCCTGCTGTGCCTCGACGATGCCCGTGATGCTCATTGTGCCCGCCAGACACACCATCGTGAGCACCGAGATGCCCACCGACAGCTCGTAACTGATCATCTGCGCGCCCGAACGCATAGCACCGATCAGCGTATACTTGCTGTTGCTCGACCATCCGGCCAGCAGAATGCCCAGCACACCAATCGACGACACGGCGATGATAAAGAACGCACCGATGTTGAAGTCGATGAACTGCAGCCCCTTGCCCCATGGCAGACAGGCGAAGGTAAGCACCGAGGCCATCACCACCAGGAAGGGGGCGAGGAAAAACAGGAACTTATCGGTGTGCCACAGTGTGATGATCTCCTTGGTCAGAATCTTGAACACATCGGCAAAAATCTGGAGCGAGCCCCAGGGTCCCACACGGATGGGACCGCGTCGACACTGAATCCATCCGCACACCCAACGCTCATACATGATATAAATCATGGCCAGCACCGAGTAGGCCAGCAGCAGAAACACCGCCACCAGTACACACTCGACAGTGGTCGTGAGCCATGCCGGCATCCAGCTCAGCAACAACTCATGGAGCCAATTGGTGACTGTTGTGAAGTCAAACATATCTTTTTTTGAATTGAGAGTTGTAAAATTGAGAATTGAGAATTATCGGTCGATGTCGGGGATGACATAGTCAATTGAGGCCGTGATGGTGATCAGGTCGGCAATCATGTTGTCGCGGCAAGTGAGGTCGACCACGCCGATGAGGTTGAAGCACGGCGACTGGAAATGCAGTCGGTAGGGCTTCTGGAACGGCTTGGGGTCTCCATCGCTCTCCAGGTAGACGCCGAACGCTCCACGGCTGGCCTCGACCTGCTGATACCAGTGTCCGGCGGGCAGCTTAATCATCTTGGGCACCTTGTCGGCGACATACTCATTGCCCTCGCACTGCTCGAACTTGTCGCATGCCTGACGCAGAATCTTGATGCTCTGCACCATCTCGTCCATGCGCACCATGTAGCGCGCCATCGAGTCGCCCTCGGTGCGGATGACCTCGTCGAAGTCAAACTCGTTGTAGAGTGAGTAAGGATGCGTCTTGCGCACGTCGCAGTGCACGCCACTGGCACGACCGCTGGGGCCGGTGATGCAATAATTGATGGCATCCTCCTTGCCCAGAATGCCCACACCCACCATGCGGTTGCGGGCAATCACATTGCCGGTGAACAGCTGGTGATACTCCTTGAGATTCTTCTCAATCACATCGCAGGCATGGCGCACATCCTTGACAAAGTCGGGATGCACATCGGCCACCACGCCACCGATGGTGCTGTAGCTCATCGACATGCGCGCCCCACATGTGCGGTCGAAGATGTCATAGATGAGTTCGCGCTCACGGAAGCCGTAGAAGAATGCCGTCGTTGCGCCCTGGTCCATCGTCAAGCAACCGTAGCTCAAGAGGTGCGACGACAAGCGCATCAGCTCGTCCATCATCAGGCGGATGAGCTCGGCGCGACGCGGCACCTCAATGCCCAGGGCCTTCTCGATGCACATGCACAGACAGTGGCGGTTGATGTGTGCGGCCATGTAGTCCATGCGCTCGGTGTAGAGCAGCGTCTGGGGGTAGGTCAGGCTCTCGCACATCTTCTCAATGCCGCGGTGGATGTAGCCGCTGACCACGTCCACCTTCTTGACCATCTCGCCGTCGAGCGACACACGGTAGCGCAGCACGCCATGGGTGCTGGGGTGCTGGGGACCGACATTGACAACATACTCGTCGTCCTCAAACACCTTGCCGTCCACCTTGGTGACCTTGCCGTTCTCGTCCTCGACGTATGTGCAGGTGTAGTCCTCATTCTGCTCGTCATCCAGACGGATGGGGTTCAGTTCGGGATTTGTATCATAGTCCTTGCGCAGGGGGTATCCCACCCAGTCGTTGCGCAAGAAGAAGCGGCGCATGTCGGGGTGACCGATAAAAATGATGCCGAAGAAGTCGTAGGCCTCGCGCTCCTGATAGTTGGCCACGGCCCATATGTCGCTCACCGAGTGCAGCATGGGCTTGTCACGGTCGGTAGTGGCAACCTTGACGTGGACCATCTCTTGTGTCGAGGTGTTGGTCAGGTAGTAGACCACACCCATCGAGTCCTTCCAGTCGACACCGGCCAGACACGACAGCTGGTCAAAGTGCAGCACATCCTTGAGTTGCTGTGCCAGGTCATGCCAGAGCGCGTCATCCACGGTGACCTGCAGCAGGCCATCGACCGTGTCAAACTGCGCCTGCGGACACAATGCAGCAATCTGTTGTTGTAAATCTGCCATATATATATTAATGTATATGAGTTTCTGTTTTAATAACCGCACATCACGCGAATGCTGGTGCGTCAATTCGATAATTCGATAATCCGTGTCGACCGCAATAGAGCCGAAAGCGTCATAAATTATGAGTTATGAATTGTGAATTGTTGTCACTTGTCCTCGGGGACATACTCCATGCGTTTCTCCTTGCGGTTGGCTCCACCCAGGAACTTGGTGACCTTGATTTTGCGCTGGAGCTGCATCAAGGCATAGAACATGGCCTCGGGGCGCGGGGGGCAACCGGGCAGATAGACATCGACCGGGATGATCTCGTCGATGCCCTTGACCACGCAGTAGCTGTTCTTGAACGGTCCGCCACTGACGGTGCAGGCACCGCAGGCAATCACATACTTGGGCTCGGCCATCTGCTCATACAGTCGCTTGAGCACCGGTGCCATGCGATAGGTGATGGTGCCCTGACACATGATGTAGTCGGCCTGGCGCGGGCTGTTGCGTGCCACCTCGGCACCAAAGCGTGCCATGTCGTAGCGGGCAGCACCCAGACACATAAACTCGATGGCGCAGCAGCTGGTGCCGAAGCAGAACGGCCACAGCGAGTTCGACCGGCTCCAGTTGAGCAGCTGGTCGAGCTTGCCCACCACCACATTGACACCCGAGGCATTCAGTTGCTCAACGAGACTGTCGATATACTCGTTGTCCTTGAAGTCCTCATAACGCATGCTCTTAATCTTCGGTTTCTTCACTTCCATCTCAACGCTCCTTTCTTCCAGGCGTATGCCAGACCTAAAACAAGAATAACCAAGAATGTGCCCACGGCAAGCAGTGCACCGCTGCCCAGCGAGCGGCAGATGGCAGCCCACGGGAACAGGAACACAGTCTCGACGTCAAACATCAGGAACAGAATGGCGAAGAGGTAGTACCCCACATGGAACTGGGCCATCGACTCGCCTCGGGTGGGGATGCCGCACTCATAGGGCTCGCCTTTCTTCTCGGTGTAGCTACGCGGCCCGACGAGGAACGCGATAATCAAGGCCCCGGCAACAAGCGTCACCGCCGTCAGCGCCGCGGTGACCGCCAAGGTCGTACTTTGAATACCGAATACTGATAAATCCATATAATGTTGTTTATGTTTAATGCACACAAATGCCTCACATCCACCAACTTAGGACAAAAGTCCGCCATCGGTGAAGCAAAGACCATTTTTTCTCGGTGCAAAAGTACAAAAAAAAATTGGCCTACACCATAGCACAGACCACAATTTTGCACAACTTTTGCATTACACAAGCGATTTGCCCAACCCACTGTCCGTCACATGACAAAAAAATAGTACCTTTGCACGCACAAACCATAGTACAAGCTACTGAATATGGGCGAACAGAACAAATCTAACCTACCACCGACCGAAGACATGACGCACGAGGCTGAGCTGGCCGAGGTGATGGAAGTGGCCACCGAGGCTGGGCACATCCTGCTGGAGAACGGTGCCGAGATTTCGCGCGTAGAGGATATCATGAGCCGCATCTCGTCGCACTACGGCGTGGACTCGGGCAATTTCTTCGTGCTCTCTAACGGCATCTTCTCCACCGGACACACCAGCAAGGTGTCGAAAGCCGGTGGACAAGCCTCGACCTATGCCAACGTCGAGTTCATACCCATCCGCGGCATCGAGTTGTCGAAAGTTGTAGCAGTCAACCGGTTGAGCTACGACATAGCCGCCTGCAAGGTGAGCATCAGCCAGGCCCGAGAACGGCTGCGCCACATCCGCCAAGCCGCACCCAAGCCCGCCTGGGAGCAGACTCTGGGGTCGGGTCTGGGTGCCGCCGGGTTCTGTGCGGTGTTCGGCGGCGGCTGGCTCGACTGCGCCGCCGCACTGGTGGTGGGATTGTTGCTCTATGTCTTTGTGCTGGGTGTGAGTGCCCGGTATCTGTCCAAAATCGTGGGTGGCATGGCCAACGCTCTGGTGGCAACATTGCTGTGCATCCTGTCGTGGAGAGTGGGTTTCGGCTGTAGCCTAGCCAACATCATCATCGGTGCCATCATGCCGCTTATCCCAGGTGTGCCCTTTGTCAACGGTGTGCGCGACCTGGCCAACAGCGATTACCTTGCCGGCTTCACGCGTCTGACCGATGCCATGCTGGGTTTCTTCTGCATCGCCGTGGGCGTTTCGCTAGCCTTTGTCCTCGATGGCGCGCTGCATGGCGGCATGGTGATGCTGAGCGCCATGACCGTAAGTCCACAGACCGCCAGTCTGCTGTGGCAAGCCCTCTCGGCGGGAGTCGGCACCGCAGCTTTCGCCCTGCTCTTCGGGGCCGACCGTGAGCATTATCTTCCCACCGGCGTGATTGGGGCTATCGGGTGGGTGCTCTATCTGATCATGGTCCGTCATGCCGGAGCGACTCCTGTCATCGCCACTCTCGCCTCGTCGACGCTGGTGTGCATCCTCTCGCGCATGGCTGCCATCCCCTTCCGTTCGCCGGCACAAGTGTTCTTGCTGTGCGGCATTTTCCCGCTAGTGCCGGGCGCGGGCATCTTCTGGTTCACCTACTTTCTGACCGACGCGCAATTCAATTTGGCCTCCGACAGTGGCTGGCTAGCCATCAAGGTCGCCATAGCCATCGTCTTGGGCATCATCCTGGCTATGGAGTTGCCGCAAAAGCTCTTCTCACACCATAGCAAAACTCACTAAAGCTCACTTTTTAGCATGAAAATTGTCAAGTTCATCGTCATCTATTCCATGACATTGTTGCTGGCCAGTTGTGTCCAGCATGCGATGCCCCCATTCGCCACGACACCTCACTGGACCCTCGACGGCAATGTCGCCACCAGCGCAGTGCATGGTATGGCAATAGACTTCGGTGGCGGCAATACGTTCCCCATCACCAACGCCAGCGATGGTGAGTATGAGTTGAACTTCATCTCTTCGCCCGAGCAATTTGCCCACTATGATATTGTTTGCCAGAATTATATATCCTCAGCCATTCGCCAGATTCCCTTACTGATTGACTCAATAGAGTTTGTGCTTGCCGATTGCTACATTACATTCACACCCAACGTCACAAAGGGATGGATGCCCGATCTGGTGCGCCAGGCCGACGGATCGGAGTGGGTGGTCGAAGCCAATCCACGCAGCAGCACCATTCAACCACACGACGAGATTTGGCGCAACTACATCTTCGACAACCATCGGCACCGCATCATTGTCGTTGACCGGCTGGTGAAGAACGGCAGGCACATCGGCATCGCCTACATCCTGCAGGGCGAAGACAAGCATGTGCCCTTCACGTCAACATATCACTACGATGTGACGCACCGGCGCAACATACAACCCGTGGGCGAAGCCATGAGGGCATTGCTCGACATCACCATCGCCGCCAGCCAGTCACATTTCACCCCCCGCAGCTACGCAGAGTATGTCCACGCGGCCGACTCATGTTTCATGGCCGGCGACTATGCCGGGGCATCGCGCCTGTTTGACCACGCCTTCGCCGTGTCGCACGACATACCTGGCCAGCATCTCTACAATGCCGCCTGTGCCGCAGCACAGGCAGGACTGAACGATGTGGCATTCAGACGTTTGAACGCACGAATCGAGAATGAGCCTAACTGGTATGTCGACGACCCCAATGCTGACACCGACCTCGCTTCGCTACACTCCGACTTGCGGTGGAAGGCATACGTTGACACCATTATTGCCCGTCGCGACCGCATCGAGGCAGGTTATGACAAGCCGCTGCGCGCCCAGCTACAAGCCATTGCCCAGCGCGACCAGGACATCCGCCATGAATTTCTGAATGCCTATCGGGCCACCCCACGCAACCAGACACTCATCGACTCGCTTGCCCGCCAGATGCAGCGCATCGACAGTGTCAACCAAGCCGAGATTTGCCACATCCTTGACACACGTGGCTGTGTGGGCAGCGACCTTGTGGGCAATGCCAGCAGCGTGTTCTGGCTAGTCATTCAGCACGCGCCCGTCGAGTTGCAGAGGCGCTACTTCCCGCTCTTTGTGCAAGCCGCACAGCGTGGCGACCTCGCCCGCGAGAACATAGCCATGATGGACGACCGCATCGCCATGTTCGAGGGCCGTCCACAACGCTATGGCACCCAGATTGTGGATGGGAAACTGTATCAGTTGCTCGACCCAGCCAAAGTTGACCAATGGCGACACGAGATGGGCATGCAGCCACTCGCCGACTACCTGCGCCAAATGGGTGTGCAGAATTAATGGATCTTGCTGCCTATACAATCAGAGCCACGGCATAGGCGCTGATGCCCTCCTCGCGGCCGGTGAAGCCCAGGCGCTCGGTGGTAGTGGCCTTGATGGAAACCTGGTTCAGTTCACACTCCAGGCATGCGGCCAGTTGCTCCTGCATGGCAGGGATGTGAGGGTTGATTTTGGGGCGTTCGGCGCAGATGGTGATGTCACAGTTACCCAGTGTATAGCCCTGCTCCTTAATCAAGCGATTGACCTCGCGCAGTAGCTTGCGGCTGTCAATGCCCTTATAGCGCGGGTCGGTGTCGGGAAAGTGATAGCCAATGTCGCGCAGACAAGCGGCTCCCAACAATGCGTCGCACAAGGCATGAATCACCACATCTGCATCGCTGTGCCCCAGCAGTCCCAACTCATGCTCAATCTTGACACCGCCCAGCCATAGCTCACGCTCGGGCACTAGGCGATGCACATCATATCCCATTCCTATTCTCATCACAATCCTCCTATGTCTAAATGAAAAAAGGACACAAGAGTGTACACCTTATGCCCTTATGTTCTTATCTCTAATTATCAGTTGCGACCGAAGAGGCCACGGATGCCGTCCAAGTCGAACGACAGGGTGAAACGCAACGTCTGGTCGAGCGGAGAGTTCTGAGCCGTGGCAATCATGTAGGCGGCATCCAGACGAATGACGTTGAGCGAGAAACCGGCTCCCAGGCCGAAGTACTGGCGATTGCCGTTGAACTTGCTCTCATAGTAGTAGCCACCACGCAAGAAGAACTGCTGATTGTAGGCATACTCGGTACCGATTGAATAAGTGATGCGTTTGAACGGATGATCCTTGAACGAATCGAAGATACCCGCAATTGACGACTTGTCCTTCCACGCCTGCTCGTCCTGGCTGAAAGCCTCCTGGTTGTAGTTGCCGTCCTCGGTATAGTACTTCGGGTCGGTATTACGAGGCTTGGCCGGAACCATCAGTTTGTTGGCATCGACCGAGAGGGTCAGGTTGTGATAGTCGGCCAGCGGGAAGGTGAACGCCGTACCTAGACGCAAGTTGGCAGGCAAGAAAGCCGGGTCATTTCCGCCATTATACGAAATCTTTGAGCCGATGTTCGACAAGTTGGCACCGATTGACCACTGGCACTCGTTGCGTCCAATGATGGGATAGGTCGTGTAATAGCACGAGAGGTCGGCCGCAAACGCCGACGAACCCTTGCTCTGGTCGGGAGTGTCCATACTACCACCATAACCCAAGTCGCTATAGATGAAACGCAGTGCCACACCCATCGAGAACTTCTCGGACAACTTGCGCGAATAGCCCACGTCGACCGCCATCTCAAACGGGTTGACCGTGCCCATGGCCGATCCGCCGGCATCACTCATCTGCACCTCGCCCAACGAGAAATAGCGCAACGACAGGCTCACCGCCTGATTGTCGGCACTACCAATCTTCAGATAACCCGACAAGTTGGCCAGATAGATGTCGTTGACAATCTTGCGCAGCCATGGCGTGTAACTCAATGCAACACCCGCCTTGCTGTAGGCAAAAGCATACTTCGATGGATTCCAGAACTGCGAGTTGACATCGGGGTCGGTGGCGGCACCCAAGTCGCCCATCGACGCTCCACGTGCGTCGGGTGTGATGCTCAACGAGGTCACACCGGTGGTGATGGGGTTGAACTCCGAGTCCTTGATGTCGCCATCTTGTGCCGCCGCTCCCAGCGCGACAGCCACGGTCATGGCCAATATCGGAAACTTAATCTTCATTGTCGTGATTAATTTGCGTTTATAAATGATAAACTACATTTTGCCCCGATTATTGTATTTTTGCAAAAAATCATCAACTGGCGAATTGGGGACGGTTCTTTTTCCGCCAAAAGTTAAAACACCTTTCAAGTTTGGCGAAAAAGAACCGTCCCTAATTCGCCAAATCAAAAGAAGTGTTAAGTTTGGCGAAAAAGAACCGTCCCTAATTCGCCACTAATTCGCCACTATGAGATCTCGCTCCAGGATTGCTGCTTGTCGAAGATGGTGCGCAGGTGGCGGTCGAGCTGCTGCCCCTCGGGGGTGGCGAGGTCTGGATCGTGGTCGAGATAGGCCTGTGCATCGTCGCGGGTGAGTTGGACAATCTGTCCGTCCTGTGCCAGGTTGGCCACGCGCAGGTTGAATGCCACACCACTCTGCTGTGTTCCGTCCATGTCGCCCGGTCCACGCAGCTTCATGTCCTCCTCGGCGACACGGAATCCGTCGTTGGTCTGCGTCATCACCTCCAGGCGGTGCCGCGTCTCGGCACTGAGTTGATACTTGGTCATGAGTATGCAATAGCTCTGATCGGCTCCTCGCCCCACCCTGCCCCGCAGCTGGTGCAATTGTGAGAGTCCGAAGCGCTCGGCGTTCTCGATGACCATGACGCTGGCATTGGGCACATTGACCCCCACCTCGATGACGGTGGTGGCCACCAGTATGTGGGCCTGATGCGATGCGAACAGCTCCATCTGGTGGTCTTTCTCGGCAGGTTTCATGCGTCCGTGCACCATGGCGACCCGATAGCTGGGGAAGGTCTCTTGCACAATTTCGAATCCCTCTTCGAGTGCGCGCAGGTCCAGCTTCTCATTCTCCTCGATGAGCGGGTAGACGATATAGGCCTGTCGGCCCTGGCGCAGCTGCTGTCCCACAAAGTGATACATTGCCTCGCGGTCCTTGTCATAGCGCATGATGGTAGTCACCGGCTTGCGTCCCGGCGGCAGCTCGTCGATGACACTCACGTCGAGGTCGCCATAGACGGTCATGGCCAGTGTGCGCGGTATGGGTGTGGCGGTCATCACCAGAACATGCGGCGGAGTCGAGTTCTTGCGCCACAGCTTGGCGCGCTGAGCCACCCCGAAGCGGTGCTGCTCGTCGATGACAGCCAGTCCCAGGTTGCGAAACTGCACGACGTCCTCGATGAGTGCGTGAGTGCCAATAAGTATCTGCAGTTCTCCGCTGAGCAGCTGTTGGTGGATGCGTTCACGCTCGCTCTTGCGTGTGCTGCCGGTGAGCAGTGCCACGCTCACCCCAATCTTGCTGGCCATCTCGCTGATGGTCTCGTGGTGCTGTGTGGCCAGAATCTCGGTGGGTGCCATGATGCACGCCTGGTAGCCGTTATCCAGTGCGATGAGTGTGGTCATGAACGCGACGATGGTCTTTCCGCTGCCCACGTCGCCCTGCAGCAGACGATTCATCTGCCGCCCACTGCCCATATCGCATCGCATCTCGCGGATGACCCTCTTCTGCGCCCCTGTGAGCGGAAAAGCCAGCACATGGTTGTAGAAGTTGTTGAAGCAGTCGCCCACATGAGCAAAGACAAATCCCACACGCCGCTCTTCCCTTCCTTTAATATACTTGAGTATATTGAGCTGCAAGAAGAACAGCTCCTCATACTTCATGCGGAACTGTGCCCGCTGCAAGTCCCTTATGCTCGCTGGGGTGTGCATGTTGACCAACGCCTGGCTCAGTGGCATGAGATTGCGCTGCGCCAGCAGCTGCCGGGGCAGCGTCTCGGCCACCTGCTGTACGGCCGGTGTCTTGATCAGGTTACCCACCAGCCGCTGCATGGTGCGTGTGGTAATCTGTCGGTTAAGCAGCTTCTCGGTCAGGCTGTAGACGCCCTGCAGTCCTTGCGGGGCCGTTTCGGGCTTGTAGACATCGACCTCGGGATGGACGATGTTGTAATGGTTCTGGAACAGCGATGGCTTCCCGAACAACAAATACTCGACTCCTGTGCGATAGGTCTCCTGAATGCTGCGCACACGGTTGAACCATACGACCTCGATAGTGCCCGTGCCGTCGGTGAACAATGCCTGCAGCCTGCGCTTGGCCCCCTCGCCCACCGCATTGAAAGTGACAAATCGTCCCCTCAGCTGGATATAGGGCATGTCGCCGTCAATCTCATTAATGTGGTGGATGGTGCTGCGGTCGACATAACGGAACGGGAAGTAGTAAATCAAGTCGTGAAACGTGGCTATGCCCAGTTCCTTGCGCAGCAGTTCGGCGCGTTTGGGTCCCACTCCTGTGAGGTACTGTATGTCCATGCGCCGCAAGTCGTTATTCATGCTTGAGCAGTTTTTCGGCCACCATGAGGTCGCCGGGGTGTGTAATCTTGATATTGTCAGTCTCCCCGTCGATGAGCGTGACCGCATGTCCTGCCATCTCAAAGACCGACGCGTCATCGGTATAGATGGGCAGATAAGGGCGTGCGTAGGCAGCCTTGAGCGCGATGGCATCAAACGCCTGCGGTGTCTGCACGGCCCGCAACACATGTCGCGGCACGATGTGGCTCGCGCCATCGTCATCGACCTGGCGAATGGAGTCGGTCACCGGCACCACGGGCACAGCACTGCCCCTCTCGCGCGCTACGGCAAAAGCGCGGTCGACCAGCGATTCGGTGAGCAGAGGCCGCACGCCGTCTTGCACTGCGATGACATCGCCCGTATCAACGTCGAGCGTGTCAATGGCGTTCTTCACGCTCTGCCATCGCGTGTCGCCCCCAGCCACCACACGGTGCTCCACAGCACATCCGTACTGCTCACACAGCTGGCACCACAAGGTCTGATGCGCCTCGGGAAGGACGAGTACAATCTCGTGGCTGTGTGTGTCGAACGCCTCCAGCGTGCGCATCAGCACGGGCCTTCCCGCCAGCAGCAGAAATTGCTTGGGCAGGGCTGCCCCGAAGCGTGTACCCGCTCCGCCGGCAACAATGATGGTGATATTTCTCATGTTGGAATGTCTTCAGGAAAATGATGCAACGTGAGCTGGCGGCCATCGAACACGGCATAGGTGTCCTGCCTGATCCAGTCGCCCAAAAAGACCACCTGCGCCCCTTCAACCTCGGTCATCTGCGCCAGATGCAGATGCCCGAACACATAGTATTCCACCTCGGGATGGTCGCGGTGATGTCGCTCGACAAAGCGTGTCAACTGAGCCGCCGAAGCCTCCTTCTCGCGCTCCTCGTCGTCAGGCCGGCGCGTGGTGCGATTGCTGGTGCTCCATCCGGTGGCCACCAGGGTGGTCCAGCGCGGGTGTACGGCAGCATACAGCGTCTGGCACAGACGGCTGGTGAAGCACCACTTCATGAATCGGTACATCGGTCGCTGATAGCCCACGTCGTCGCCATGCGAGAGAAAGAACTGATGCCCATTGACATCGACCACTGTGGCTCTGCGCAGCACGGTCAGCCCCACCTCGTCGCGCAGATAGTCAAACAGCCACACGTCGTGGTTGCCCGTGATCCATGTGATGCGCACACCGGCATCTGCCAGCTGTGCCAGCTTGCCCAGGAAGCGCACATGTCCCCGTGGCACCACCGAGCGGAACTCGTACCAATAGTCAAGAATGTCGCCCACAAGAAAGAGTGCTGCCGCATCGTCGCGTATGCGGTCAAGAAACCGCACCACCCTCGCCTCATGTGCGCGGTGGTCGGCGATGTAGCCAGCCCCCAGGTGACAGTCACTTATAAAATATGTGTTGGCCCTGGCCATTTGAATCCATCACATCATGCCCAGCTCCAGCCGTGCCTCGTCAGTCATCATGCGAATGTCCCACTCGGGCTCAAAGACCAGCTGTACATTGGCCGAGGTTACCCCCTCGACACTCTCGACCTTCTGCCTCACGTCCTCAAAGATGAAGTCGGCGGCCGGGCAGTTGGGTGCGGTCAGGGTCATGTCGATGTTGACCACGCCATCGTCCTGGAGGTCGATTTTATAGACCATGCCCAAGCTATAGACATCAACGGGTATCTCCGGGTCAAAGACCGTCTTGAGCATCTTGACGATGTTCTCTTCGATTTTCAGTTTCTCTTCTGGTGTCATAATGGGTGCAAAGTTACGCATTTTTTCGGACATAGCCATCACAACAGTTTCTCAATTTGCTCCAGTGCCGTGACAGTGGCATCTGCCGTAGCCCCGACAGGGTCGATGCCACGCAGGTTGAAGTAGATGGTGCTCCATCCTGCCCGCTTGGCTCCCTGGATGTCAGTGTCGGGGTTGTCGCCAATCATCAGTGTCTCCTCGGGCAAGCACCGGCACACCCGCTGTGCATAGTCGTAGATTCCGGGCAGCGGCTTTGTGATGCCACAATCATCGCTCAGCACCACATGATGAATGAGGTGGTCGATGCCGCCACTGACGAGCTTCTGTTGCTGCACACCCTTGAATCCGTTGCTCAGCACATTCACATCATATCCCCTAGCCACCAGATGCTCGAGCAGATGCCTTGCACCTGGCACCAGCGTGGGTTGCTGTGCCAGCACTTCCAGATAGTGGTCATTCATCTGCTGCGACAACTCGTCGCACTCGGGCTCACAGCCCACCTCGATGAGCGTGCGCTTGAATCTCTCGGCCACGAGCACCTCTTTGTCGATGAGTCCGTGATGATACTGCTGCCACAGCTCATCGTTGTGGCGCAGATAGACGGCATGGAAGGCATCGTAGTCGCAGGGCCAGTATTCTCCGCCGTAGTCATGAAAAGTCTGCTCCAGGGCGACCTTGCTGTTCTCGGTGAACCACCACAGCGTGTCGTCCACATCGAGGAATATCGTCTTGACTGCCTTAAACACAATATTAAGCATTAGTTGAGATAATAAAGGACAAAGTTACAAAAACATCTTCAATACGGGGCTACGTTCCTTAAAAAATGTTGCACAAAATGATTTTTTTGCCTGCATCCGCCCTCGGTTCGGGAATTTTGCAGTAATTTAGTCGTTTCAATCAGTCATAACAACAAGACAACATCTCTATGAACCGAATTTTGATTGCGCTAGTCGCCCTGGTCCTATCGTCCTCGCTGCTGTGCCAAGCCCAGGACGAGCAGCCCCAGACCCCATTTGCCTATCCTGTAGCTCCCGACACATGCACCACGCTCGAGAGCCGCTGTAACTACATCTGCCAGCACTTTTGGGACAACTATGACATCTCCAAGCCCATCGCCAACGACGATGACTTTCTGCGTGCCTTCCGCGACTACATCGACTTCTTCCAGTTTGCCAACCGCAACGTGGTGATGACCTCGATAGGCGACCTGATGAACAAGGCTCGCAGCAACACCCCCAATCTGCTCAAGGTGGGCAAGGCCGCCGAGTTGTCGCTGTTCTTCCCCACAGCAGTCTACTACAGCGATGAGGTCTATGTCGAGTTTGCCCGCGCCCTGGCCAGCAACAATTCGCTCAAGAAAGAGGTGCGTAGCTACTATGCCGACCAGCTGTCGCGCATTAACTCTTGCCAAGAGCAAAAGCCTCTGCCCGACATCGAGCTAGTGATGGCCGATGGCTCGAAGCAGAAGCTCTCGGCCGTTGCCGACACCACCACGATGGTGATGTTCTTCTATGCCGACGGGGTCGACTCATCAATCGGCCGCACACGTCTCAGTGCCGACGCCACCCTGGAGTCGCTGATTGACGAGGGCGTCGTGCGTGTGGTCAGCGTCTATCTGGGCAAATACCAGTCGGGGTTTGCCGACTCCATGCCCCAGAAGTGGCTGAACACCTGCAGCGAGCAAGCCCTGGCGACCTACGACTTCCGTGCCCTGCCTTGTTGCTACATCGTGGGTCGTGACCTTGTGCTGATGACCAAGAACATCTCGGTCGACGAGTTCAAGGAAGGAATAGCGCAGTAGTTTTTAGTTTTTAGTTCTTAGTTCTTAGTTCTTAGTTTTTAGTTTTTAGTTGACAGTTAATCGTTAATAGTTGGCATATATGAGAGAATTTTTCAAGAAGGTGATGCTCTTCTGCACAGGCTACACCTACAGCAACCTGTCGCGACTGTTCCTGCGCTTGTTTGTGGGCGTGATGTTCCTGCACGTGTGCGTGCGGCAGTTCCTTGACCTGGGCCATCTGTCCGCCGAGTTTCCGGGCTTCTGGGGAATGGCCCCCGACACCTCGATGACCCTGCTGCTCATCATCGAAGCCCTGTGTGCGGCATTCATCATTCTTGGGTTCCTTACCCGTCTGGCCGTCATACCGCCACTGGTGGTGATGAGTGTCGCCGAGGTGGTGGCCTACTCGTCCTACGACTCGGTCACCCCCACTCTGTTCACATTCCAGCCGGGCTATCCGGTGATGTTCATCGGCATCTTGCTGTTCTTCCTCCTTTCAGGCCCGGGCAAGATTTCGCTGGACTACATCATCTCGGCCCACATCATCGAGACCAACGACGATAACGAAATCCTTGAGCGCGCTTAGTCATGAAGATAGCGGTACTTATATCGGGGGGCGTTGACAGTGCTGTGGTCGTGCACCGTCTCGCCGAGCAGGGTCACGAGCTGCACCCGTTCTACATCCGCATCGGCATGGATGGTGATGAGGGCGACTGCAGCGCCGATGAGGACATCGAGATGTGTACGCTCATCTGCCGCAAGTATGGCCTGCGGCTCGAGGTTGTGTCGCTGCACCAGGAATACTGGGACAACGTGATGGACTATGCCCTGCGCACCGTCCAGGCTGGTCTGACACCCAACCCCGACATGATGTGCAACCGCATGATCAAATTTGGCTACTTTGAGCAGCGCTGGGGTCATGAGTTCGACATGACCGCTACCGGCCACTATGCCACCACCTGCGATGTGGACGGCACCCGCTATCTGGCTACCGCCGCCGACCCGGTCAAAGATCAGACCGACTTTCTGGCTCAGATCACCTACGAGCAACTGTGTCACCTGATGTTCCCCATCGGGCACCTACCCAAGTCCGAAGTGCGCCGCATCGCCCTTGAGTCTCATCTGCCCAACGCCCAACGGCGCGACAGTCAGGGCATCTGTTTCCTGGGTCAGATCAACTACAACGACTTCATCCGCCGCCATCTGGGCGAGCGTCCCGGCCCCATCATCGAGTTGGAGTCCGGGCGCAAACTGGGCGAACACCGTGGCTATTGGTTCCACACCATCGGGCAGCGCAAGGGTCTGGGGCTGAGTGGAGGGCCATGGTACGTGGTCAAAAAGAACGTGCACGACAACGTCATCTACGTCAGCCAGGGCTACGGCACCGCCAAGCAGTATGGCCGCACCATCCACCTCGACGAGCTGCACTTCATCAGCGGCAACCCCTGGCAGAGTCATGACGGGCCGCACGACATCATGTTCAAGAACCGCCACACCCCCACCCTGTTCGGTGGCCGTCTGACCCATGTTTCAGGCAGTGAATGGCGCATCGACAGCGATCACGACGTTCAGGGCATCGCTCCCGGTCAGTTTGCTGTCATCTATGACTCTCAGGGCCATCTGTGCTACGGCAGCGGCGTGATTACCGGCTGAGCAGCGAGAGACAAGAAAACCAATCGGTGTACTCCGAGACAGCGTCTCGGACAGCAAGAAACAAAGAATGGAAAGAGTAGAACTTAAACTGCTGGGCATCACCCGCAACCAACTGCAGACCGGGGTCTACGCCATGCTCCTGGAGGAGAAAGGCGGCTCAATGCGTCTGCCCATCGTCCTCGGTGTAGCCGAGGCCCAGTCCATTGCCGTCAAGCTCGAGGGTGTCACCCCTCCCCGTCCTCTGACCCACGACCTGATGGTTAGCATCTTTCACCGCTTTGCCATCTTTCCCGAGCAGGTTGAGATTTACAGCTTTGAAAACGGCGTGTTCGCCTCACACATCCGCCTGACCGGCACCGACGGCACAACCCACGACCTGGATGCCCGCACGAGCGATGCAGTGGCCCTGGCAGTGCGTGTGGGTTGCCCCATCTATGTCGACCGCGCCATCCTGGACCGGGCTGGGTATGTGCCCGACGAGGACGGCGTGCCCATCACGCGACTCGACACGATGCCTCTGGACGAGCTTCCGCTTGAGCGCCTAGAGGCACGTCTTCAGCAATGTGTTGATGACGAGGACTATGAACGCGCCGCCGAAATCAAAAAAATCATTGAGCAGAAGACCCAACAATCGTGACATTTTCATTACCTTTGCAACAAAGAACTAATAATCATTAATATTGCGCAATTATGAAGAATATCAAACTTAGACTTATCGTGATGAACTTCCTGGAGTTCGCCGTCTGGGGAGCTTATCTCACCTGCATGGGCAACTACCTGGGCAAGGCCGGCATGGGCGGCGAGATCTCGTGGTTCTATGCCATCCAGGGCATTGTGTCAATCTTTATGCCCACCATTATGGGCATCGTTGCTGACAAGTGGATTCAGCCCCAGCGTCTGCTGGGCATCTGCCACCTGCTGGCCGGCGCAGCCATGATTGGGCTGTTCATGATGGGCAGCAACGCTGCCGAGCCCAACAAGGCAGCCTTCATCACCCTGTATACGTTGAGCGTTGCTTTCTATATGCCCACCTTGGCGTTGAGCAACACCACGGCCTTCACCATCCTCAAGGACGCCGGCATGGACACGGTCAAGGACTTCCCTCCCATCCGCGTGTTTGGCACCGTGGGTTTCATCGCCACGATGTGGTTTGTCAACTGTGCCACCCTCGATGGCGGCTTCTTCTTCACCCTTGCCGAGAACGCCAACAAGTTCCAGTACACGCAGCACCAGTTCTTGGTGTCGGGTGTGTTGAGTGTGGTGCTGTTCGGCTACTGCATGACTCTGCCGCAATGCAAGATTCAACCCAAGCCTGCGCAGTCGTTGGCCGAGTCGTTTGGGCTTGATGCCTTCAAGCTGTTCAAGACCAAGAAGATGGCGTTGTTCTTCATCTTCTCGGCCCTGCTGGGCATGTCTCTGCAGGTGACCAACGGCTATGCCACTCCATTCCTGACCAGCTTCAAGGGGAGCCTGGACCCAGCGATGTCCAACTCGTTCGGTGCCAATAATGCCACGATGCTCATCTCGCTGTCTCAGATTGCCGAGGCACTTTGCATCCTGCTCATCCCATTCTTCCTGCGCAAGTATGGCATCAAGGTGGTGATGCTTATCGCCATGTTTGCCTGGGTGTTGCGTTTCGGCTTCTTCGGTCTGGGCAATCCCGCCATGCCGGGCGTGTTGCTGTTCGTGCTGTCATGCCTGGTCTATGGCGTGGCATTCGACTTCTTCAACGTGTCGGGTGGTCTGTTTGTCGACAAGGAGTGTGACCCCAAGGTCAAAGCTTCGGCCCAGGGTCTGTTCATGCTCATGACCAACGGTCTGGGAGCCACCATCGGCACCCTGGCGGCAGGCAAGATCATCGACCACTACTGCCACTGGAACGAGGCCGGCTTCCTGGTGGGCAACACCGACACTGGCTGGCAGACGGCCTGGTTCATCTTCGCCGGCTTTGCCCTGGTGGTGGCCGTGGCGTTCATGTTCCTGTTCCAGTACAAGCATGTCCCAGAGCAGAAATAGCTTTAATAAATGAATCGTTTCTATCAACCTGACATAGCCACGACTCTCACGCTGGACGAGGACGAGTCGCGGCATGCCGTCAAGGTGCTTCGCCTGACCGCCGGCGACCTCATCGAGGTGGTCGACGGCCAGGGCATGTGCTACAGAATGCGCATCACCCTGGCACATCCAAAGCGATGCGGTGTCGAGGTGGTCGAGTCAGTTGCCACGCCCACCCACTGGGGGCATCAGATTGTGCTGGCCGTTGCCCCCACCAAGCACATCGACCGCCTGGAATGGGCCGTGGAGAAATGCACCGAGATGGGCATTGACCGACTCATCCCCCTGCACGGCCACAACAGCGAGCGCACCGTTGTCAAGACCGAGCGCCTGCAACGCGTGATGGTCGCGGCGATGAAACAGTCGCTCGGTGCCACCCTGCCACAATGTGACGAGATGACACCGGTCATGCGGGTGATAGAGACCCCCTTCGACGGCCAGCGATTCATCGCCTACTGCGATGCGATGCTGCCGCGCGAGCAGCGCAAGGTGCTGGCCCGTGAATACAAGGCAGGCAGCGACGTGCAGGTGCTCATTGGCCCCGAGGGCGACTTCAGCCCCGAAGAGGTCGAGGCGGCCTTGCAGGCCGGGTTCACGCCAGTGACACTGGGCGAGAGCCGTCTGCGCACCGAGACTGCCGCCGTCATGGCCATCGCCACCATTCACACCGTCGATCAGTTAATAGTTGACAGTTTATAGTTAATAGTTTTTGTGTGATGATAAAACAACTGACATCTACCGAACAATTTTTTCTGCTTGCCGGTCCTTGCGTGATTGAGGGTGAGCAGATGGCCCTTGACATCGCCGAAAAAGCGATGAACATCACTACTCGTCTGGGTATACCCTATGTGTTCAAGGGCAGCTATCGCAAGGCCAACCGCTCACGCATCGACTCGTTCACGGGCATCGGCGACGAGAAGGCACTGAAAATCCTACGCAAGGTGCGCGAGACCTTCGGCATACCAGTCGTGACCGACATCCACACGGCCGAGGAGGCACCCATCGCAGCCCAATATGTCGACGTGCTGCAGATACCGGCCTTCCTGTGCCGGCAGACCGACCTACTGGTTGCCGCCGCCCACACCGGCCGCATGGTCAACATCAAGAAGGGTCAGTTCCTCTCGCCCGAAGCCATGCAGTTTGCCGTGCAGAAGGTGCGAGATGCCGGCAACGACGACGTGGCCATCACCGAGCGCGGCACCACCTTTGGCTACCAGGACCTGATGGTCGACTTCCGCGGGGTGAAGGTCATGCAGCAGTTTGCTCCCGTCATTGTCGACATCACCCACTCGCTGCAGCAGCCCAACCAGACTCGTGGCGTGACCGGCGGACTGCCCGAGTTCATTGAGTTGATGGCTCGCGCCAGCATCGCCGTGGGTGCCGACGGTCTGTTCCTGGAGACGCACCAAGACCCCAGCGTGGCCAAGAGCGACGGAGCCAACATGCTGCGTCTGGACCTGCTTGAAGGCCTGCTCACACGCTGCGCCACACTGCGCCACACCGTCGCCAGTCTGGACCGCTGAACCTCCAAATCATGAACGAGAGACAACAGACCACAGTTCACCTCCGAGCCGGCACAGTTGCTGCAGTGGGGCAGACATAACGACAAAAGGACAAACCAAATGCCGCAATCAACGACAAAAGGACACGGCATTAGGTTTGTTGTTTTGTGCTCATGACTTTAGCCCCAGTAGCACCTCAAAAATTATTTTTTCGCGGGAGTGTGCGCCCCTGTCTCACAACGGCAACGCACATTAGCGCAAAAGAGCGTGATTTTCAAGTTTTTTTAGAACTCAAATGAGGTGTGTGCCACAAAAAAAACTTACCTTTGCAAGATATTTTCGTCGTTGTGCCAGAAGCCGCCGATTTTGTGTTCTTTTTTAAACCTTATCGTGCTTTTGCGCCTCTAACAAAAAAATAACTTTGCAAAACAACATAATGACAATGAAAAGAATCCTTTGGGCAGCCATGCTTGCCCTGTGTGTCATCCAGTTGTCGGCCCAGACAGCCGATGATGACGAACGTGTGCGCCAGCGCATACAGACCGCCGTCATGGAGGTCTATGACAAGGCGGTAGCTGAGAATCCAGAAGACTATGACACGCGCTTTGCCCGCGCCAACCAGCTCTATCTCAACGGCGAATATCAGAAAGCCCTCGCCGATGCCGACATCGTGCTGAGCCAGCTGCCGGCCAAGGAGAAAGAGATGCAGTTTGACACTCACATGCTGCGTGCCCGCGCCCTGGCCGACATGGGCAAGTATGAGGACGAGGTCGAGGCCCTGCAGGCCGCCGCCGCCATCAATCCCCGCTCGATGGCACTGATTGACCTCATGGGCAAGGCCAGCTTCAACCTGGGCGACATGGATGCGGCCGAGCAGAACTTCAAGACCATCCTGCGCGACACGCCCATGAACTATGACGCCCACTACTGGCTGGCCCGCGTCGAGGTGGCTCGCAACAACTATGGCAAGGCCTACGACTATTGCGACAAGGCGGTGAACCTGTTCACCGCCAACCCCCAGGTCTACCTCAACCGTGCCGACATCCTGCTGCGCTCGCAGCAATATGAGCAGGCAGCCCAAGACATGGTCTCGGCCTTGAGCGTGGGCAATGATGAGGGCAAAGCCATGCGTGCACTCATCGACATGAGCGATGAGCACTATGACGTGGTGATGAACATCCTGTCGTCGAGCAGCGACCAGGCTCCACGAGTGGGTATGTTCCAATATGTACGCGCCATGATAGCCATGCGCCAGAACCACTATGGCCAGGCATTGTGGAGCCTGAACCGCATCATCGACAACCAGCTCTATGACTACCACAGCATCTACTACTACCAGGCCCGCTGCCTGTTTGAGCTGGGCAAGTATGACGAAGCGCTGGCATCTGCCAACAAGGCCATAGCCATGCTTGACGAGAAAGCACTCGACTACTATATCCTCAAGGCTCGCATCGAGCAGTGCCTCAAGCAGACCGACGCTGCCCAAGCCACCCTGGACCAAGCGGCCAAGATGGTTCCGGACAGCAAGGAGGTGATGCTTGCCCAGGCTCGTCTGTTGACCGACCTTCGTGCCGACCAGAAGGCCCTTGATAAGCTGTCTGCCCTGCTCAAGGTTCACCCCAAGCATGCCGAGGCCCTGCTGCTCAAGGGCTGGATACAGAAGTACCGTCAGAACAACCCCACAGCCGCCACCAAGACCTTCGCTCAAGTGCTGGACTGCGGCTGCGACATGAACAGTATGCGAGGCTTTGCCCTGCATGAGCTGGGCCGCGCCGACGAGGCTCGCCAGTGGGCCAACCAGATTATTCAGGACAATAGGATTGTTGGTGGTCAGAGCTATGTCATCGCCTCGGCACTGCTGAGCTGCATCGGCGACTTCGATGCCGGTGACAAGGACAAGTCGATTGACTACCTGCGCAGTGCGTTGGCCAACGGCTACGGGAGCGTGCATGAGCTGATGGACAACGAGACACCCTACGTCAACCTCAAGCTCGTGCGCCGTTACCCGAACTTTCTGACCCTGATAGAGCAGAACAGCTCGAACTTCCAGGTCAAACGATAGTTAAAAGTATATAGTTAACAGTCAATAGTTAAAGTTGGTTTTGTCGCAAGGCAAGAACACAACCGCTTGGTCGAGGCAACGACTCGGACAATGGGCACTGTGCATAGTGCACTGTGCGCTGTGCATTGTCGCCGTGTCGTGTGCCTCGACAAAGCATGTTCCCCCTGGACAGTTGTTGCTTGACCGCACCCGCATCCACATCAATGACGCTCAGCAACACAAGGATGTCGTCGCGTCGGACTTGTCCAACTATCTGCGGCAGACCGAGAATCACAAGGTGCTGGGCGGGATGAAGCTGCAACTGGCCATCTACAACCTGAGCGGTCGCGACTCCAGCAACTGGTTTAACCGCTGGATTCAGCGAGTGGGCTCGCCCCCTGTCATCTACGACAGCACACTCACCGAGGCCAGTGCCCACCAGCTGAACATGGCCTTGCGCAACCGGGGATACATGAACAACGAGGTGACCTATCATGTGGAGGCCGACAGTGTCAAGCGCAAGGCTCGTGTCGACTATGACATCACGCTGGGCGACCCCTATCGCATCCGTTCGATTGCCTTTAACATCAGTGACGACTCGCTGCGGCACATCATCCTGGCCGACACTGCCATGGCTCCCATCCATGTGGGTTCGTTGCTCGACCACAACAAGCTGGACCAATGGCGGCAAGAAATCACTCAGAGTCTGCGCCGCCACGGCTACTATGCCTTCGGCAAGGAATATGTGACCTTTGACGCCGACACGGCAGCCGGCTCGCTTGAGGTCGACCTCACGCTCAACACACGCCTGCCCTATCACAGCGATCGCATGCCCTACTACACCGAGCACCGCCCATTCTATGTGCGCAATGTGACCTACATCACCAACTTTGACCCCGTGCTGATGCACGACCACTACTTTGCGCCCGACACCACCCACTATGGTGGCCTGACCATACTGCACAATCACGAGACCTACTTGCGCTCTAAGGTCATCGACGAGTGCAACTTCATCACCCCAGGCCAGAAGTACAACGCCGCCGATATCGACCGCACCTACAAGGCACTTGGGCGCCTGGGCATCATCCGCTTCATCAACATCGACATGCGCCCTGTGGGCGAGGTGGACGGCAAGATTTGGCTGGACGCGTTCGTGCTGCTTCAGCCCGACAAGTCACAGGCCATCTCGGTCTCGCTCGAGGGGACAAACAGTGAGGGCGACCTGGGATTCGGCATCGGGCTAGACTACCAGCATCGCAACCTCATCAAGGGCTCAGAGAAGCTCAACGCCAAGTTCCGCATGAGTTATGAGAGCCTGTCAGGCAACCTCAACGGGCTGATCAACAACAACTACTCGGAGTATGCCGCCGAGGTGGGCATCACCTATCCCAAATTCAAATTTCCGTTCTTGTCCAAGGAGTTCAAGCGCAAGATTCAAGCGTCGACCGAGTTGGCCGCCAGCTTCAACTACCAGACCCGCCCCGAGTACACCCGCATCATCGCCGGTGCCGCCTGGCGATATATCTGGAGTGAGCAGCAAGCCCGCTTGCGCCACACCTTTAATCTGGTGGACCTGAACTATGTGTACTTGCCCAAGAGCCGCATCAACTTTCTGGACAGCATCTCCAATCCACTGCTGCGCTACAGCTATGAGAATCACTTCATCATGCGCATGGGCTATAACTTCTACAAGACCAACAAGGTGCAACCAGGACCGCTGAACCGCGGCTTTCAGAGCAACCTCTATACCATCCGTGCCGCCGCCGAGACCGCCGGCAACCTGCTCTATGGCATCTCGAAGATTACCGGACAGAAGCATGAGGCCGATGACTCCTACAAGGTGTTCGGCATTCGTTACTCGCAGTATGTCAAAGCCGAGGCCGACTATGCTTTCACCCACTTCTTTAATCCCCGCCATTCAGTGGCCTTTCACGTGGGTGCCGGCATAGCTGTGCCCTACGGCAACAGCACGGTGCTTCCGTTCGAGAAACGCTTCTATGCCGGTGGAGCCAATGGCGTGCGCGGATGGGGTGTGCGCACACTGGGGCCTGGCAGCTTCAATGCCTCCAAGTCGCAAAGTCGATTCATCCATCAGTGCGGTGACATCCGCCTGGACCTGAACCTGGAATATCGCGCCAAACTCTTCTGGGTCATCGAGCTGGGTCTGTTTATCGATGCGGGCAACATCTGGACCATCCGCGACTACGAGAACCAGCCAGGCGGAGTGTTCAGGTTCAACAAATTCTATGAGCAGATAGCACTAGCCTATGGTCTTGGCATCCGCCTGGACTTCAACTACTTTCTGTTGCGCGTCGACATGGGCATGAAAGCGCACAACCCCGCCTCGGACCAGGAGCCTTGGCCTCTGACCCACCCTCGCTTCAAGCGCGACAGCGAGTTCCACTTCTCGGTGGGCTACCCCTTCTGAGCTGCTGAGGCGCGTCAGAAATCAGAAAAAACTTATCGGAATGTTGCACACTCTGTGACGGTCAATCGTCGGAGGGTGCTTCTGTGAGTCCGGCAGGAACGCCGAAGTCGGCCTGATTGATGCGTTCGGGCAGGATGTCAATGGCCTGCCTGCGATACTCCTCGCGAATCAGTGCCAGCGGGTCGCGCTTGGCATAGTGACGCATGCGACGGTAGCGGCGCCGACAGATGAACCGCTCGACCACGTAGGCCAGCACAAACATCACGCCCGTGAGCACCCACAGCATGAAGTAGGCAGTGGACTGCTGCTCGAGTGTGGCACCACCCGACTGCATCTGCACGTAAGCATTGACAGCCCAGGTCGAGGGGATGAAATTACCCACGATGAGCCACAGCGGACTCATGCTGCACCGTGGCCATGAGATGCCCGAAAGAAAGACAAAAATCACTGAAGTGAACACCAGAGCGATGAAAGTGGACTCACGGTCGTTGACAAAGATTTTCATTGCCTGTCCCATGAACGATGAGGCCAGCAAGAACGGCAGAGCCAGCACCAGAATCGAGCGCAAGTCACCCACCTGGGGAAAGTCGAAGAACTTGGGTGCAATAACCAAGGTATAGACAGTGGGAATGATATAAATCATCCAGTAGCAGAGCGACTTGCCCAGTATGGATGCCGCCACACCGGCCGGTATCTCAAGCGGATCGACCCCCTGGTTGTGCAGACGACGCTCACGGCTGCCGCCATGCAGCATGCAGATGCCCAGCAACATGCTCTGCTGCAACACCAGAATAAAGATGGCAGGCAAGATGGCCGATGCCAGTCCCATGCTCGTGTTGCCCAATGCCACCTGCTCGTTGTTTATAGTACCCGGTGATATGTTGACCGGCACAACACTGAGGCGCTGGTGCAACAACTGCGAATTGAACGCCTGCTGGACGTTGGTGACTGCAATGAGTATCTGCTTGTAGCGGAACATCAACCCCATGTCGCAATAGACCTCGACGTGCGCCTGCTCGCCACGGTGAATAGTGCGGCCATAGCCCCCGGCAAAGCGAATGATGCCATAGCACTGCTTGTCGTTGAGGGCGCGCCGCGCCTCTTCGATGCTGGAGGCATACTGCACAACGCACACCTCGGGCGTGGCATCAAGGGCACGGGCAAACTGCCGGCTGTCGGACGAGCGATCCTCATCGACGACCACTACCGCCACATCATGGGCAGTCTCAGGATTATAAATGAGCGCATACAGCACTGGATAGACCAAACACAAGACGAGGAAAAAGATAATCACACCCTCGTCGTGAAACGAGAACCAAATCTCACGCTTCCACACCCTGAACAGGTCGTAGAACCAGCGCACCACAGGATTGTTGCGACGGTCACTCATGGCACATAGACAGGATTGATGCACTCACGCTTGAGGCGCCATAACAATGGCCACGGCGCAGCGATGAAAGCAATGAGCGCAACATAATACAAACGAGAATAATAGAACGGAATACCGTTCAGCGCCTGATCAATCGAGAGCAGGAAATAGTACTTGATGGGCACCACACATCCCAAGGCATGAACCCAGGGATACATCGCCTCGGCCGGCAACGAGAAGCCACAGAACGAGAACGAGAGCATACCCAAAAGGGTACATAGGGTGGTGCCATAGCGGAAGTTGGGTGCGATGCACATCATCGTCAGAGCAAAGCCCTGATTGGCCAGCACAAACAGCGGCATGGCCAGAATCATGTGCCACGGATTGCAGTTGAGCGGCAGGCCATAAACACGATACATCAAGAACTGAATCATCCACCCCGTGCAAGTGAAGATGAAGGTGTGTGGAGTCAGCTTGCCGAACAGCACGAACTCTATCGACCGTCCAGCCGAGTCGATCCACTCGCGGCAGGTGCCATACTTGAGCTCGGTGCCGATACTGAAAGTGGTGGTGAGCATGATGAACAACGCCAACAGGCACGGGATGAACGACATGTTGAGGTAGTAGCTATAGTTCAGCCAAGGGTTGTTCAACGAATGCACTTGTGTCAGGATGGGCTGCAACAGGGTCATCACCCCACGGTCGGTGAGCAAGCCAGTAGCATCAAGCGTGGTCTTGGCTATAGCCCCATTGGCCAGCATGGTGATGGTCTTGAAGCCCTTGTACTGAATCGATGCAGGCGGGAAGTAGGCATAGTTGACATAGTAGCTCACCACCGGCTCCTGCCCACTCAAGGCCTTGTGCTCGAGACGGTCGGGAATGAGAATGAAGCCATAGATGTCGCCACGCTGCACCGCATCGAGCGCGGCACGGTAGTCAGTGTAGTGGTCCACGATGTCGACCTGCTGCATGCCCATGAGGTTGCGCTCGATGCGGCGCGACACCATCGAGTTGTCAAGGTCGACGATGCCCACCGGCACACGATGGATGGTGCCCGCCTTCATGAGTTCGAGAAGAAAGATGGCACACAGGATGGGCGCCACTATCATCACCAACCAGTAGAGCTGGCGCCGCACCAGCTGCACCAGTCCACGCTTGATTGACTCGTTGAAGAACAACCTCATTATAGACATTAGACTTTAGACGTTAGACGTTGGACGTTAGATGATAGACATTGGACGTTAGACGTATAATCGAAGACTCGAGACTACTTGAGGATGACGCTCATGCCCGGGCGGAAGTTGTCGATGGGCGACTCGGGACGAGCCTTGACCTCAAACGTCTTGGAATCGTACTGACCGTAAGCCTTGGTGGCCTGCCACACGGCATAAGTGCCCATGTCATGGACATAGTAGACCTTCATCTTCACATCCTTGAGACCCAGAGCGGGAATGTCAGTGGTGATGACCTTGCCCAAGGGCAAGTCCTTGAGCATCTCTTCACGCACACTGAACGACACCCACATGTCTTCCATCCGCGCGAGAGACACCACCGGTGCGCCCATAGCCACGAGTTCACCCTCCTGTGGATAGATCTGCGCCACCTCGCCATCGCATGGTGCCAGCAGATACTGGTCTTCAAGCAGCGACTGCACCTCCATGACTGTGCCCCTAGCTGCGTTGGCCATGCTGCGACTGGCGGCCTTGTCCTGGCTCTGCGCTCCGTTGACTGCCATGTCATACTGGCTCTTTGCAGCCTTGACCTGTGCCGAAGCGGCGTCAAACGCCGCCTTGGCCTCGTCGCGTTTCTGCTCGGTGACAACGCCCTGCTCGTAGAGCGACTGCATGCGCTGATAGGTCTTCTGTGCGATGGTCTCGGCAGCAATGGCCTGCTGCCACATGTTGTAGGCTCCCTTCTTGATCTCGTCGCGGGTGCCGGCATCCACCTTCTGAGTCTGCGATGCTGCCGCACTGGCCATCTGCTGTGCCTGATAGAGCTTGGCATCGGCCGTCGAGGAGTAGACCTTAGCGATGGTGTCGCCACGGTGCACCATCTGTCCCTCGGTGACAAAGATGCGCTCGACGCGGCCCGGCAACTTGCCCGACACGCGCACATGGTCACAGTCGGCCTGCCCTTGAGTGGTGTCCTTGGGTGGCTGCACGAGCACTAGGCCCAGCACGGCAATCATGGCCATGGCCACAGCAAAGACTGCAATGGCGGCCAGCAAAGCCCGGTCTTTCTTGCGGACGATGGTCCGCTGTTGGTTGTTTTCCATTTCTGTATTTTAATTGAAAGTAGTTCGGTGGTTTAATTTAGTCAAGTGTTAAAGTCGCCACGTTGGCCTGACAAATAAGTGACATTGTGCGCAATGGGCATCGAGCGAAGTTAGCGCAGCGGCTCGCCCAAGACCTTGCTCAGGTAGGTGTCACACAAGCGGACATCGATTTCGGCATCGATTTTCTCGCTGTTGGCCATGAGCCATGCGGTCTGTGCGGTCATCACGTCATCGCTGGTGCCCACTCCTTCCTTGAATGCCACCTGCGCCACACGCAGGTTCTCATTGGCCTTGTCCAAGTTGGCCTTGGTGGCACTGTAAGTCTTCAGTGCCTCCTGATAACGGAAATTGGCCTGATTGACCTGGAGTGTCACTTTCTCTTGCACGTCGGCCAGTTCAAGTCGCTTGGCCTTGGCTTCGGCCTCGGCCTGCCGCACCTTGCTTCTCAGTGCCCCACCATGCCAGATGGGCACACGCACCATCGCTCCGACACTGAACGCCAGGCCAAAGCGATTTTTGAAGCCATTGTAGCTGTTGGGGTTGGTGGCATGATAGGCACCGAAAGCGGCCACCTGTGGCAGCATCTCGCTACGTGCCACCTTGACCTTCTGGTCGTAGACCTCGGTAGCCAGTCTCAGGGCACGGATGTCGTTGCGTCGCTCATAGACCTGGCTCATGTCGAAGGCGGCAGGACGCAGCGACTCGTCGGCCACCGTCTCGCGGTCTTCGTCCACCAGGTGCAGGTCGCTGTCGACGGGCAGTCCGCACAGCTGCGCCAGCAGCATGCGCGACAAGGTCAACCCATTGTCCACCTTTGTCAGTGCCACCTGAGCCTCATTGAGCTTGACGTCGACCGAGAGCAACGTGGCGCGTGTGGCCACTCCCTCGTTTAGCATCTTGTTGACGTCGCGCTGCAGCGACTGCAGCAGGTCGACATAGCTCTTCGCCAGGCGCTGCTTGGCCTTGAGCGATACCACCTGCCAATAGGCAGCATCGACATCGTAGATGACATCCTGCGCCTTGTTGTCACGCATCGACCGCGCAATCTCCTCGGCATACCGGGTGATTGCGTTCATTGCTTTGATTTTTCCCCCCATATAGATGGGTTGTGTGATGGTCACCGCCCCGGCCATGATGTTGTGTATATTATAGGTCATGGCACTCTTGGGCAACAGCGCCACCTGTTGCGGGATGGGCTGGCCATTGTTGAGGATAGGTTCGCCCGTCACGGGATTGGTAACGACATTGAAGTCATATCCCTGCTTCTCAAGGTTGAATGTCTTGACCGGCAACAAAGCATCCTGTTCGATGAGCGATACTTTCTTCTGATTATATAAATAGGTGGCCTGGAAATCAATGTTGGGCAGATAGGCTGCATGAGCTTCCTGCCGCTGATAACCGGCCTTCTCTATCTCTAAGTCGGCACGTCTGATTTCCTTGTTGTTACGCAAGGCCATGGTGCGGCACGAATCAAGCGACACAACAGGCTGTGCCACAGCAGTCAACATTCCCAACAAGGTGCAGATTGTCAGAATTCTTCGCATATTTCATTGAAATTACAAAGTGCAAAGGTAGGCAAAAAAGATAAACCATCGGACGACAAGCGAAAAAAAGACCACACCTATCGAAATCCAGAACACTACCTATCCCAATCGTCCATCTCCAACTCGCCGTTGGTCAGAGCCCGTTCATTGTCCATGTCGGCTCCACTCACCTCGTCGTCCATGAGCATAACGTAATTCTGGTCGACACACGCTGTGGCAATGCACACCAATGTCGCACACATCATGATAATTCTTATCGCTTGCTTCAGTTTCATGGTGCAAAGTTACACATTTTGGCCCGTACAGCAAGTAGAAAATGCCACAAAACAGGGCCAGCAAGGATTTGTGCCAATTATTTAAGTTTTTTTAATGAAGTCCTTGGGCATTTGGCAGACGAGGCAATAAAATGGCGCACACTGCGTTTTTCTAGATAAAAAGCATATCAAGACATCGACTATGACTTGCATCAAACATATATTGTTGAGAGTCACGATGGCTGCAGCGGCGCTGACCTGCTGCAGCTATCCTGGCATGGCACTGACCAACACCCACTTTGCCGACACGTCTCGGCTGGCCAACGGACGGTGGGTCAAGATTGAGGTGTCGCAGAGCGGCATCCATCAGATTACAGCCGACGAGGCACGTGCATGGGGCTTGGGCGACCTGAGCCGCGTCCACGTCTTCGGCATGGGCGGCCAGCCGTTGAGCGAGAAACTGAGCGAGGACGTGCCCGACGACCTGCCACAGTTGCCCGTGGTGCGCACCGAGGGAAAGCTACTGTTCTATGCCCAGGGCGTGACCAGCTGGAGCAACGACAACGGTATGGAATTTGTGCCCGTACAGCACCCCTACAGTTCCAAGGCCTACTATTTTCTGACCGATGACAGCCGCTACAGCGACTTGCCCTTGACCCCCGTGGGCGACACTCCTCACGGCACAATCGTGAGCACATTCACCGAGCATCTGGCCCACGAGGTCGACCTGGTCAACCCCGCATCAAGCGGTCGCGTCTATCTGGGCGAAGACTTCACCGCCACATCGCAGCAGAGCTTCAGCTTCGACCTGGCGGGCAAGATGGCCGATACCGAGGTCAACGTGCTGAGCATCATGGGTGTGAAGCAATCCACCGGCACCGCCAAAGTCACCTTTCAGTACAACAGCACCAACGTGGCCAGCACCAGCAACGACCAGATTAGCGGCCGGAGCAGCGATGATGCCTACCAGCAGATTATCAGCAAGAAGACACTGGACCTGGGCGACAACAACGCCTTGAGCTACAGCATCAAGTTCAGCACAACCGGTGCCCCATCGCTGGCCCGGCTCGACTACATTGCTGTCAACTATACCCGCCGTCTGGCTCTTGACCAGGGGCAATTGTGCTTCGACATGACCCACCCGACCACCAACCTGCAACTGCATGTGGACGGCACGGGCAGCGGCAGTGTGGTGATGGACGTGACCAAGCCCTGGAATCCCCAGGTGCTCACCAGCCAGCATGACGGCAGCACATTGAGCTTCTCGCCGCTGGCCTCAGGGCAGCGCCGCTATGTGGTGTTCAGCCCGGGCGGCACGTTTGCTCGCCCCACCTACGTCGGCCAGATAGCCAACCAGAACCTGCACAGCGAGCCCGTGCCCGACATGGTCATCATCACTCCCAGCGAGTATCGCGAGCAGGCCCTGCGCATCGCCGCACTGCACGAGACGGTCGACAGTATGCGCGTGCTGGTGGTCAACGATGGAGAGGTTTACAATGAATTCTCGGGCGGCGTGCCCGATGCCATGGCCTACCGCATGTTGTGCAAGATGTTCTATGACCGCAGCCAGCAGAGCACAAGCCACAAGCTGGGTTACTTGCTGCTGCTGGGCAAGGGCACCTTTGACAACCGCCAGATCATGGGTAGCATCCGCGCGCTCAATGCACCGATGCTGCTCACCTGGCAGAGCGCAGTGAGCCATAGCCACAGCAACACCTACACGACCGACGACTACTTCGGCACCCTGGCCGATGACACCGGGCCAAACATTGCGAGCTGTCCGTTGGACATCTCGGTGGGGCGCATGACCGTCAAGAGTGTGGCCGAGGCCAAGGTCGTTGTCGACAAACTCATCGACTATGTCACCAAGCCCGACTATGGGTGGTGGAAAAACAATGCGCTCATCGTGGCCGATGACGGCAACCAAGGCATCCACATGGAGCAGGCCGAGGACGTGATCGCGGCCATGCGCTCCAACGGTGGCAACGACATGGTGTATAACCGTGTCTACCTGGATGCGTTCAATGGTGTGAGCAGTGGTGCCAAGCGCACCTATCCTGACGCCAACACCAAGCACTACAACGCCCTGCGCAACGGTGTGCTGTGGTGGAACTACACGGGTCACTCGGGCCCACACGCGATGACCGACAATGGCCTGCTGCGCCATGTGGACCTCGACACCAAGTTCTACTACAAGCACCTGCCGGTGCTCTATGCCGCCACGTGCGACTTCAACCAGTTTGACGGCAGCGAGGAGTGCGGCGGCGAGACCCTGTTCCTGAATCCCCGAGGCGGTGTGATAGCCCTAGTGTGCCCCCCGCGCCCGGTGCTGATTAGCGGCAATGGCCCGCTCAACGCCAATGTGGGCAAGTATGTCTTCTCGCGTGACGAGCACGGCAAAGCACGCCGGCTGGGCGACATCGTGCGTCTGGGCAAGAACGACTCGCCTCGCGAGAGCAACCGCCTGCGCTACTTTGTGGTGGGTGACCCTGCCATGCGTCTGGCTCTGCCCGACCACCGCATCAGCATTGAGTCGATCGAGGGCGCTCAGGAGTTCACCCAGGCCGGGTGGCCGGTGTTCCACGGCCGGCAGACAATGACCGTGACCGGAGCCATCACCGACAACGACGGCAACCCACTGCCCAACTTCAACGGCACACTCACCACCGAGCTATATGACTATGAGCAGTCAATCACCACCCACGGCTATGGCGACAAGGATGATGGCAGCGACGGAGAGCGGGTCACCTACCTTGACCGCACCAACAAGCTGGCGGTGAGCATCGACTCGGTGCGCGCCGGCCGGTTCACCTGCCGCATCGTGCTTCCGACCGAGGTGCTTCCACGTGACAACGCCAACGGCGACTCGGTGCTGTATGACAACTTCAGCCCATCGCTGCTCAACATGTATGCCTCCAGCCCGTCCGACTCATGCGAGGCCCGTGGCAGCAACGAGGAGTTTATCATTTATGGCTACGACGACACGGCAGCCACCGACACCATCGGCCCGACCATCCACTACCTGGGGCTGAACAGCGAGAACTTTGCCAACGGCGACAAGGTCAACGAGTCGCCACTGGTCATTGCCAACATCAGCGACAACAACGGCATCAACTACTCCAACGCCGGCATCGGCCACACGATGACGCTGACCCTGGACGGGAACACGACCTTCAGCAACATGACCGACCACTTCACTCCCCGGTCGACCGCCAGCGGTGCGTCAGGTACGCTGAGCTATGCGCTGAGCGACCTGTCAGAGGGCGAACACACCCTGCGGCTGCGTGTGTGGGACGTGTATAACAACTCCAGCGAGCGCACGGTCCACTTCACTGTGGTCAAGGGCTTGAAGCCCGAAATCTTTGAGGTCTACTGCGCGGGCAACCCAGCCAGCACACAGACAACATTCTACGTCAAGCACAATCGCCCCGATGCCATCCTGACCGTTGGCATTGAGGTCTACGACCTGATGGGCCGTCTGGTGTGGCGCACCCGTCAGAGCGGCGTGAGCGACACCTACACTTCGTTCCCTGTGACTTGGAACCTTCATGACATGGGCGGACGCCGGGTGCCTCGGGGCATCTATGTCTACCGTGCCGTCATTTCGACCGACGGCATGCAGGAGGCCACCAAGAGCAAGAAGCTGGCTGTCACAGCGCAGTAAATGTGGATTTAATTCTTTTTTGACAAAAAAATTGCTTGTGATTAAAGAAATTATCGTACATTTGCAGCTTGATGATTCTGCTTCATCTGAAGCGAGAAGTGTCCAATGAAAGTGTTGGTGAAATATGGCCTGTCTCCAGCCGCCGGCATCGACTTGCTGGCCGACTCGTCCATCCAGCCCAGTGGCCGTCCCCTGTTCATCCCCGACTGGGCCGGCCAGATGACAGGAACACTGGCAGTGGCGGTGCGCATTGGGCGGCTGGGCAAGTGCATCGCGCCACGGTTTGCCACGCGCTACTGGGATGCTGTGACGGGGTGCGTGATTACCCGAGGCACAGACATCCATGGGCCGTTGCCTGGCCAGCAGACGCCAAGCCGCATCCATGACGGTGCCCTGCTGCTGGGTCAGATGCAGCCGCGCGAGGTCATCGACACGCCCGGGGCGGCACTATGCTGGACAACCGACGGACAGCCCATCGGGCAAATGCCCCTGCCGGCTGTGAGCCAGGTGGTCAATGCCACCTTGAGCCAGTTGAGCCAGTACATGACGCTGAAGATGGGCGACCTGCTGTGCCTGTGCAGCACCGTCGTCCAGCCGTTGCACATCGGCTCCACCACAGTGGTGAGCCTGAACGGCAGCCCCTTGCTCACGACCAAGATAAAATAAGAACTCGCAAACATAACAGAAAATTAAGCACGACAATAACCATGCGCAAGAAATTTAACCTGAGCCTCCTGGTCACTGCAGTCCTGGCGATGAATATCATGCCAGGCCATGCCTTTTCGCCCGACAGGTTCGCCAACAAGTCAATCCTGTCGACCGGCAAGTGGGTCAAGATAGCCATCCCTGCCGACGGAATCTACCAAATCACCGCCGAACAGTTGAGCCAGATGGGGTTTGGCGACCCCAGTCAGGTGCAAATCTACGGCCAGGGTGGTCATGCTATCTCCGAGGTGCTGAGTGCCAACTTCATCGACGACCTGACCGCCGTGCCCATCACCGTGAGCCACGACAAGGTCATCTTCTATGCTCAGGGCACCGTGGGAAAGGTGATGCGAAATGCGTCAACCTCATGGCCATACTATACGCGCACCCGCAACGCCTATGCCAACCAAGGCTACTATTTCATCACTGAGACTACCAGCCAACGCCGGGTCAACACCCAGGCAGCCCTGCAACCCGGAACCACCCAAGTGACCAGCAGCTATGACATGATTCTGCACGAGTCAGAACTGACCTCGCTCGGCTTGACCGGAAAGGACCTGATGGGTGAGTCGATACTCAAGGACACGGTTCACATCCCCTGCAAGATGCCCAACCGCTGCGACAGTGCCATCGTGTTCTCAATCAGGGCTGCGGCCCATGCCTCGCAGGCTCGGGTCTACACCTACGCCTCGTTCACCACCCGCGACACAACCGTGAGCCTGGACTTCACCGCCGATGAGAGCACCATCTGGTATGTCGAAAAAGATGATGTGCAGCGCCACTTCAACCCTGCGCTTCCCACCCGGGTCTTCAACATCGATGAAACCGCCGACAGTGGCATCCTGAACATCTGGCTCTACAACAAATCGGGAGTCCCTGTCAAACTGGCAAACCTCGACTATGCCACCGTGACCTATAAGCACACCAATAGCTATGCCAGCCAGGAAGCCAGTAGCTTCAACATGGGTTACCCCATGCTGGGCGACACAGTCCAAGTGGTAATGCCCGGAACAGGCAGCGAGACGCTGGTGTGGAATGTCACCAACCCCTTGAACGTAACCCAGATGAACCTGTCGGCAGTGGTCGACGGCCAGGGTCAGACAGTGGGCATGGGATTCACGCCCGGCCAGTGCAGCTCGCCCACCGAGTTTGTGGCTTTCAACCCCTCGCTCACGCTCAACGAGATTTCGGGCTTTGAACCCGTGGCCAACCAGAACCTGCACGGCCTGTCGACACCCGACATGCTGATTGTGACCAATGCCTACTTCATGCCCGAAGCCGAGCGTTTGGCCCAGATGCACCGCGACCATGACGGCATGACGGTGCATGTGGTCGATCAGGAGCAGGTGTTCAACGAGTTCTCCAGCGGCACGCCCGACGCAATGGGCATACGCCTGCTGTGCAAGATGTTCTATGACCGCAACAGCAGCAAGTTCAAGAACCTGCTCATGTTCGGGCCGGCAAGCTACGATTTCCGTGGCCTGACCAGCAACAAGGCCAACCGCGTCATCGCCTATGTGAGCAACAACAGTGCCACCGACGAGGAGAGCTACACCACCGACGACTTCTTCGGTGTCCTGGCCGACAACACCGGCTCAAGCCTGCATGAAGAGAATCTGAACCTGGGCATTGGGCGCATGACACCGACCGACCTGGTGCAAGCCCGCCAGAACGTGGACAAAGTCATGCACTATATCCTGGCTCCCGACTATGGTCCCTGGCGCAACCACTACACCCTCTGGGCCGATGCCGGAACCCAGAGCAACAGGGACGTCGACCTGCACTCGCTGCAGGCCGAACGCATCGGCAACATCATCGAGGACGAGCTGATGGTGCCCATGGTGACCGACAAGGCGTATGTCGACATGTTCCCGCGCACCGGCCAAATTTCGGAAGAAGCGCGCCGGCATGTGGCCGAGTCGCTCAGTTCCGGGCAGTACTACGGCACATACGTCGGACACGCCAACACCAAGTCGCTCACCTCAAGCCGCATGTGGACCCTGGCCAACGTGCTCAATCAGAGCTACGACCACCTGCCCATCTTCATGACTGCCTGCTGCGACGTGGCCCGCTTCGATGGCAACGACCAGGGCATTGCCGAGATTATGTTCCACCAGCCCAATGGTGGCGCCATAGCACTGCTCACCTCGAGCCGCGAGGTCGAAGCGACGCGCAACGACAACCTCAACCAGGCTTTCACCAGGTCGATGTTCAGCTACAACAACACCGGACGCATGACCACACTGGGTGAGGCTTACCGCAAAGCCAAGAACCTGATGTTGACACTGCCCAACTCCAAGACTCAGGACAGACTCAACAAGATGTCCTTCTTGCTGCTGGGCGACCCGGCCATGGAGGTGAACTACCCCAAGCCGCTGTTCACCATCACCCGGGTTAATGGTGTGGACATGACCGATGCCGCCACCCCTCTTCTGGCACCGATGCAGCAAGTGACCGTCGAGGCCGAGGTCATGCTTGAGGGAACGAACGAAATCAACACGGCATTCAATGGCGATGCCACCCTGTCAATCTATGACGTGAAGCAGCTCTACAAACACGCCACATTCACTAGCCTCAGCCTCGAGAACGACTTGTTCTATCCGCGCGACCTGCTGGTCGAGGTGCAAGGCCGAGTGACCGGGGGGCGCTTCACCGGCACTGCCGTGATGCCACGATACATCAAGGCCAAGGCCGGCGAGCAACTCGCCATCCACGTCTATGCCCACCAAGACAACAGCGACCAGATGGTCAACGGAGCCACCACACAGGTCAAAGCCGAGACCTATGACCCCGAGATTGCCGTTCAGGACAATGCCGCGCCGGTCATCGAAACCATGTATCTCAATGAGCTGAAAGCGTTTGAACAAGGGGTTGCCGTTGCGGCCAACTCGACCCTGCACGTAACCGCCACCGACGATGTGGCATTCAACAACCAGAGCATGGGCGTCGGCAGCTCGGCCAAGTTGGTGCTGGACGCCGGCAAGACCAACTACACTCAGATACGCAATTACCTCAGCCTGGGCGATGGCGGCAAGACACTGCAACTGCACTTCCCGCTGGCCGGCCTCAGCGCAGGACGCCACACGTTGACACTGACCGTGCAGGACGTGGCCGGCAACATGACTGAGCGGACCATCGCGTTCATGGTGGCCGGACAGAGCAGCGTCTCGCTCAAAGCCGACGAGCTGGTAGCCATTAGTCAGGCCACCGTCGACCTGGACGAGAGCGACTTGCCCAGCACACCGGCCATGACGCTCAAGGTGGTGGACAACAAGGGGCAACTGGTGTGGAGCACGACAACAAGCTCGCTGCCCTGTACCTGGGACCTGACCAACGCCCTAGGCCAACGTGTGCCCGCCGGACTATACAAAATGTTCGGACAGTATAACGATGGCACCAACTACGGTGGCACCAACATCCTGCCAGTCATCGTGATGGACCCAGTGACACAAGCACAGCAGAACTGACTGAGCTGTCCATCCATCGACCATAAACAATATTGAAGCAAACAAAAATTGGATTATCCTTTTCTCTGAATATGAACAAGACAGTCATCAAACAAGCAGTCTGCGCCATGATTGCGGCAAGTGCCGCAATGGGGGCACAAGCACTCGATGCCAACCACTTCGCACAGTCGTCGCGGCTGGCTCAAGGCCATTGGGTCAAAGTTGCCGTCACCCAGACAGGCATGTACGAGATTGACCGGCAACAGCTGGCCGAGATGGGCTTCAGCGACCCGAGCCGCGTCAAGGTCTATGGATATGGAGGCAAGATGTTGAGCGAAATCCTGACCGAGGATCTGCCCGACGACTTGCAACAAGTGCCGGCATTGAGACTGTCCGACAAAATCTGCTTCTATGGCGTGGGCAACGTGTCGGTCACGCTCCAGAACGACGACGACTACCCCATTTTTGCCCGTGAGCGCAACACCTACAGTCTGCAGGGCTACTACTTCCTGACCGACCAAGACACCGAGCCGGCACTGGATGCCGCCCAGCTGCCCTATAACGAGGCCACCGACGAGCGCCTGGACTGGAGCTACGACTACTATCTGCACGAGAGCGAGCTGCGGTCGCTCTCGTTCACCGGCAGTGAGCTGCTGGGCGAAGACATCACCCAAGGACAGCGCACATTCCCCTTCGAGCTGATCAATGCCAGCAGTGACACGACTTACCTGACGACGTGCATCGCGTCGAAGATTGTGCGCATCTCTGCCACCGACGATTCGAGCAACATACAAGGGCAGTTCCACTGCCAGCTCACAAGCGGCGGAATCACCACCGAAGTGCCCTACACCTCAACCTCGGGGCGCATCAAGGGCTGTGTCAAGGACTACACGTTCTATGAGTCGGGCAGCGGCACCGAGATGGCCGTGCTGAATTCGCGGCAAGGCGGCACGTTGCGTTACAACGTGGTCGAGACCACCGGCAAAGGCGTGATGCAAGTGTCGCTGCTCGACTACTTCATCATCACCTATGCCCACCACAACACCCTGACCGGGCAGCCCACCGCACAGTGCCAGATGAGCTACCCCCTGACCCATGACAATCAGCTGGTGCAAGTGCAGGGTGCCCAGCATGTGTGGGATGTCACCGAGCCCACCCAGCCTGGCTCGATGCAGCTCAAGGACGGCGACAACGGCACAGTGAGCTTCACCCCCGGCTCGCACGAGACTCCACGCCAGTATGTGGCCTTCGACCCCAATGGCACACTGCTCAAGGTCGACAGCTATCAGCAAGTGGCCAACCAGAACCTGCATGCACTGGCCGTGCCCGACCTGCTCATCATCACCACCGGCACCCTGCTGGAGCAGGGCGAGCGCATCGCGCAACTGCACCGCCAGCACGACGGCATGGACGTGACAGTGGTCGACCACGAACAGGTGTACAACGAGTTCTCCAGCGGCACCCCCAGCGCCATGGCCTATCGCCTGCTGTGCAAGATGTTCTATGACCGTAATCACACCAAGTTCAAGAATCTGCTGCTGCTGGGTCCGTCGAGCTTCGACAACCGCGGCATCGTCACCAACAAGAAAGAGCGGCTCATGTGCTACGAGACTGCAATGAGCAACTATGACGACAACAGCCATGTGATTGAAGACTTCTTCGGCTATCTACTGGACAATTCGGGCCTGGTCATCTCGTCCGACCAGTTGCAGATTGGCATCGGGCGCATCCCGTCATCCAGCCTGAGCGAGGCCAAGAGCGATGTGGACAAGCTCTATGAATATGTGCTCTCGCCCAACTATGGCGTGTGGCGCAACAACTACTGCCTCTGGGCCGAGAAGAGCAACGAAAGAGAGAACAAGCTGCACGAGAAGCAAGCCGACGGCATCGGACACATCCTGACAAACAGCCTGAACGTCAAGATGATGGCTGATCGCGCATTTGTGGGCATGTTCCCGCCCGAGGTGTCCGAGACGTTCAAGGAAGAAGATAAGCGTGCCTCAACCCAGGGCCGCAAGCACATCCAAGAGATGCTCAACGAGGGGCAGTACTTCGGCACCTACGTCGGCCACGCCGGTTCCAACTCATTCACCCACTCCGGACTGTGGCGCTCGTTGGATGTCGACAACAACACCTACTCGCACTGGCCCATCTTCACCACCGCATGCTGCGACGTGGCCCGGTTTGACAGTGACCACCAGGGCATTGCCGAGCTCATGCTGCACAAGCGCAACGGCGGTGCCATCGCACTGTTCACCACGGCGCGCCAGGTCTATGCCAACAGCAATGACTTCCTCAACCGCGCTTTCACCAAGGCGATGTTCAGCTACGACACCAACAAGCAGATGCCCACCCTGGGCGAGGCTTACCGGCAGGCCAAGCTAGCCTACGGCCGTGCCAGCAACTCCAACAAGCTGAACTTCTTGTTGCTAGGCGATCCGGCGCTGAAGGTCAACTACCCCAAGCCGCTGTTCGTTGTCACCAAGCTCAACGGCACCGTCCTGACCCCAACCGACACAGTCACAGTGAGGCCACTGCAGAGGCTGGAAGTGGAGGCGCAGGTCATCAAAGAAGACGACCCGACACGAGCCAACACAGCCTTTAACGGCGACGCCACCCTGTCGGTCTACGACATCAAGCGCGAGTTCATGACGGTCAACGGCACCGGCGACTATGAGGGCGAGACACACACGGTCTACTATCCTCAAGAACTCATCGCACGTGTCACCGGTCGGGTGACAGACGGCATCTTCCGAGGCTCGGTGGTGATTCCACGCTACGAGCGGTCGCAGGGCGGCGTCTGCACAATCAGTGTCTATGCCCACCAAGACGGCACCGAAGAGATGGTCAACGGACTGACCGAACAGCTGATCATTGCCCCCTACAACGGGGTCAACACCGTTCAGGATACCCAGGCTCCCACCATCGAGACGATGTTTCTCAACGAGCAAGAGAGCTTTGCCGCCAGTGCCCAGGTGGGCTCCGAGGCCACGCTCTATGTGCGCGCCACCGATGACACAGGATTCAACGTGCAGCAGCAACCTCTGGGTCAGGGCATGACCCTGCGGCTGGACAACGGCAAGACAAGCTACAATCTGGTCAAGAACCACGTCACACTGGCCGACGAGGGCCGCACCATGACCATAGCCATGCCACTGACGGAACTCACCGCCGGACGGCACACACTGGACTTCAGTGTGGCCGATGTATGCGGCAACCGCACCAGCCACTCCATCTCGTTTGTCGTCACCTCATGCAACGACATTGCACTGGCTGCGACCGAGCAGGCCAGCTATGAGCAGGCCGAGATTGACCTGGTCGCCTATGCACTGAACGAGACTCCGAGTGTCAATGTCAAGGTTACCAACACCAAGGGCGAGCTGGTGTGGTCGACAAGCACCAGCACATTTCCATGCACCTGGAACCTGACCGACAACCAGGGGCAACGCGTCGCCCCTGGCTTGTACAAGATTCATGGCAACTATGAGAACAACGAAGGCTATGGTGGCTCCAACATCATCAACTTTGTGGTTCTCAACCCGCTGCAATAGCCGCCAAAGCGCAAGTTGCGAGATTGTAATTCTTGATTCTTAATTCTAAATTAAATCGTAGGATGACTAAATCACACATTTTGGGTTGGGCAACTGCTCTAGCCTTAGCTGTTGTGCCTCAGGTGGCCAATGCCCTGCCCTCGTCACACTTCACCACGCAGTCGAAGTTGGCGAAAGGGCATTGGGTAAAGGTAGCCGTCACACAGAGTGGCATCTACCAGATTACCCTTGCCCAGTTGCAGCAGATGGGATTCAGCAACCCAAGCAACATACAGGTCTACGGCTATGGTGGAGTGATGCTGAGTCAGGTGCTCACATCCGACCTGCCCGATGACCTCAAGCAGGTGCCGGTGTTGCGCCGGAGCGACAAGATTTGCTTCTATGCCTCAGGCACAACCCAACTGACCCTGTCTGACCAACCCAACCCGCACTACACACGCCAGCTGAACACCTACAGCACCAAGGCCTACTACTTCATCACCGAGTCGGCCACCAACAGCGTCACGCCATCGACAGTAGCCTTCCATGCTCCAACCTCGCCCGTCAATATCGACACGAGCCTGGACGCCCTGCTGCACGAGCAAGAGAAAATGTCGGTGGCTTTCACCGGCAGCGAGCTGCTGGGTGAAGACCTGATGAATGCCAACCACCGGCTGGACTTCACGCTCATCAACCCCAGCGACAAGCAGCTGGGCCTGACCAGCCGCGTAGCCGCCAAGGTGGTCAGGAAAGACCAGAAGAGCACAGTGAGTGTGAGCGGGAGCTTCTCTTGCCAGCTGACCGTGGCCGGACAGACCATCAATGTGCCCTACAGCACAATAGCAAGCAACATCATAGGCTGCACGAGCGACTACACCTACTATCAGGCCAACACCAATGCCGACCAGAACACGATGTGGGTCGAATTGCCCGACACGTGCCATGCCGGCTCGTTGCACTATGGCCTGACCGTCAAGCCCAGCGAAGAACACGCCCTGCTGCACCTCTTCAATCTGGACTACTTCATCGCCACCTATAACCACTACAACCGTCTGGACGGCTATGCGGGCGCACAATGCCCCATCGGGCTGGTCAGCTCGACAGCCGACCATGTGGTGCGCATCGAGGGGACCGACCTGGTGGTGTGGAACGTGACCACTCCCACCCAGCCCGTGCAGATGCGCACCCGCAATGCCGGCGGCTACACACAGTTCACCCCTGGCAACGTGGCATCACCGCAACAGTACATCGCCTTTGCGCCCAGTGCCACACTGCTCGAGATTGACAGTTTTGAGGCCATCCCCAACCAGAACCTGCATGGTCTGGCAGTTCCTGACATGCTCATCATCACCCACCACGAGTTTATGGCGCAAGCCGAACGCGTGGCACAGATGCACCGCCAGTACGACGGCATGGACGTGCTGGTGCTGGACCAGAATCAAGTGTTCAACGAGTTCTCGGCCGGAACCCCCGACGCTATGGCCATACGCCTGCTGTGCAAGATGTTCTATGACCGCAATGACAGCAAGTTCAAGTACCTGCTGGTGTTCGGCAATCTGAGCTTTGACAACCGCGGCCTGGTCACCGGCAAGCAGAACCGTGTCATCAGTTATGTCGCCAGCGTGAGCCATAACGAGGATGCCAGCTATATCAACGATGACTTCTACGGCTATCTGCAGGACAACTCGGGACAAAAATTGTCGGCCGACCGTCTGTGCATCGGCATCGGCCACATGCCCGTAGCCAACGCGACCGAGGCCAGCGAGGCCGTCGACAAGCTGCAAGAATATGTCTACTCGACCGACTACGGTGCCTGGCGCAACAACTACAGCCTGTGGGCTGAGAACAGCTCGTTCAAGAAAGAGGGCGAAATCAGCATCTGGAGGATGGACACCATCCAGAACTCGTCAGGCCCGGACACTATCGTCCGTGTCAAGACCGACTCGGTCTTTCAGCTGCATGAGTCGCATGCGGCGGGTATAGGCTACATCATCGACAACGATTGCAAGACACAGATGGTTCGCGACATGGCCTTCGTGTGCATGTTCCCACAGAACCCGGCCGAAGCGTTCAAGGAAGAAGCCAAACGCACCTCGACCGAGGCCAAGCGGCACATCAAGGAGATGTTCAGCGAGGGGCAGTACTTTGCCACCTACGTCGGTCATGCCGGAGCCAACGGCTTCTCGGCCTCCAGCCTGTGGACATCCAACGATGTGCTGAACACCCCCTACCCTCGCTTGCCCATCATGTCCACGGCATGCTGCGATGTGGCACGCTTCGACAGTGACCACCGCGGCATCTGCGAGCTGATGTTCCACAAGCGCGACGGCGGAGCCATCGCCCTGTTCACCACCACACGCCAGGTGCTGGCCAACCTGAACGATGACATCAACCGAGCGTTCACAACGGCTATGTTCAGCTACAACAAGAAGGGTTCCATGCCCCGACTGGGCGACTGCTACCGAGAGGCAAAGAACTATACCGAGTCGCCCAACACCAACAAGTTCCACTGGGTGCTGCTGGGCGATCCGGCATTGCGCATCAACTATCCCAAACCGCTGTTCAACATCACAGCCATCAATGGCATCCAGTTACACTCGGGAAGGGCCATCAGTGCGGCTCCATTGCAGCAAGTCACCATCGAGGCACAGGTCATGCAAGAGGGCAATCCCAACAAGGTCAACACGGCCTTTAACGGCGACGCCACCATCACCATCTATGACATCGAACGCACATGCCTGAAATATATGAAGGGCACGGGTGCGCATGCTCGCGACACCATGACACTCGACTACCCGCGCGAGAAGCTGGTGCAAGTCACTGGCCGCGTGGTGGGAGGCAAGTTCCGCGGCAGTGTGGTGATGCCACAGTATGCCCGCACAGTGGCCAACAACGAGAACGAGGTGGCCAGCCATCCGATGGTGGTGTCGGTCTATGCACACGAGGACGGCACTGATCAGATGGTCAACGGACTCTACAGCCAGCTGCGCAAGGCCAATTACAACGCCTCGGTGGCGGTGACCGACCATGAGAGTCCCATCATCCAAGCCATGTTCCTGAACAACGAACAAGAGTTTGCGGCCAACGCCACTGTGGGCACCGAGGCGACACTCTATATCCGCGCCACCGACAACACCGCATTCAACACCCAGCAACTGGGCATGGGGCGCAACATGCGCCTGACCATGGACGGCGGCAAGACCAGCTACAACCTGGCCAAAAACATGGCCACTGTCAGCGACGAGGGACGCCTGATGACCATCGCCATGCCGCTGACCGGACTCACTGCCGGTCAGCACACACTGGACTTCACCGTCACTGATGTGTGCGGCAATGCAGCCACACAGAGCATCACATTTGTCGTCAACAGCCAGAACGACCTGACACTCATCGCATCGGACATCGCCAGCAGCACTGAGCTGAAAATTGACCTGGGAGCGTATGCGCTGAACAACACCCCGACGGTCAATGTGCGCGTCACCGACATCAACGGCAACCTGGTGTGGAGCAAACAGACCAGCTCATTCCCCTGCACATGGAACCTGCGCAACAACCGTGGTCAGCGTGTGTCCAACGGACTGTATCGCATCTATGGCAGCTACAGCGGCGATGAGGGCTATGGCGGGTCTAACCTCATCAACTTTGTGGTCCTGCCGGCAGTCAGCAACTGACCGCTCCTGCCCCGCAAAAGCGTTTCGCCGCCACTTGACAGGTCTGTCAAGTGGCGGCGAACTCATTCTATCGCACAAGCAATCAAATCAATTGCCCTGCTTGGGCGAGCGCAGGTGGGTGCCGGTCTCGGCGGCGATGCGCCGGGCAGTCTTGTCGGGGATGCCGGGCTTCTCCAGGATGGGCTTGAAACCGGTCTTGGTGCGCTTGAAGCGACCATTCTCCTCGGCCCGCACCACCATGTCGTTATACTTGACAATGAGGTACTCGGCCAGCCGGTTCCAGCGCGCCACCATCTCGTCGCCCTTCTGGCAACCATAGTCGGTGAGGTAGCACACGGCTGCCTGCTCGTCGGTCTTGAGCAGTTCGACGGCCCGTGCCTCGACATGCGGCTGCAGGTCGCGGTAGCTCTGGTCGAGCGAGTCGCGCACAGCCTTGAGGCTGGGCATCATCAGGCTGTAGCGCGGATACACCATGTTGGCCACCCAGTTGCACACCCAGTAGGCATTGTCGCGGCTGAAGGTCACACAGTCGGCCCCAGGCGTGTTGTAGCAATTGGGCTGGCGCGTGCTGCAGCAATAGATGGGCGTGTAGGCACTGGTGTGGCCGTCATCGTTGGCCCACCACATCAGTCCGCCCACCTGGCGCGGCAGCCACGAGCGCATCTGCGCAATCCACGAGAATGCACTCTGCTGTGTGGCTATGGGGCGCTCGTTGAAGTGCTCCACCCCATCCACCTTATAGTATAACGGCGTGGGACGGTAAGGCGAGTCGTAGAGACCCGCACCCGGGTCGTTGGTCATGTCGAGCGGCGTGCCGTCATAGTGGTCGCGCAGGCACTCCTGCACATCGGCCACGCTGAGCTTGCGGTTGGGCACAATCCACAAGGGCATCGGCTCAGTGCTCAAATCCTCACCCAGAATGAATGGCAGATACCGCTCGCCAAAACCCTCGCTATATCGGCGATAGATGCTCCACACGCGGGCCTCGCAGATGCGGCGGGCACGGAAGTTGTCCTCGGCGTATGCGTCATAGAAGCTGAAGTCCTTGTCCTTGCCGCTGAACCACCCCCGGCTGCGTGCAAAGGTAATGCAGTTCTTGGAGAACTTGACGTTCTTCTTGTCCTTCTGGTCGAAGGTGCGGATGCGGCTCTGGTTGGCGTGGGCGCAGATGGCATCGTCGGGCACCCGCAGGGCCACCCAGGCCACCGCCTTGCTGCCGGGGCCGCAGCCCACCATCTCCATGATCCACGCCTCATTGGGGTCGCAGATACTGAACACCTCGCCCGTGCTGCAATAGCCGTAGGTCTCGGCCAGCGTGGTCATCACCTGGATGGCCTCACGGGCGGTCTTGGCGCGTTGCAGGGCCAGGTCCATCAGACTGCCATAGTCGATGAGCCCCGTCGAATCCTTCAATTCCTTGCGACCGCCGTAGGTGGTCTCGCCGATGGTCACCTGCCACTCATTGATGTTGCCGATCACGCTGTAGGTCACCGGTGCCTCGGGTATCTCGCCGTGATACTCCTTGCTGTCGCGGTCGATGATGCGGCGCATCTCGCCCGGGGCATGCGTGCCGGCCGGCAGATAAGTCAGGTTGCGGAACGTGCCGAACGAATCGGCGTTATAGGTGCACATCACCGAGCCGTCGGCGCTGGCTTTCTTGCCCACCATCAGGCTGGTGCATGCCATGGCAGCCGCGGTCACTGCCGCAGCAGTCATCAAAGTAACAATTCGTTTTGTCATATATGTTCTGTAATTTTGGTTTCCAGTAGCTCGTAGCGGATGCCGGCAACCTGGCCGCAGACGTAGGCCGACGGCGCGCGCCCCGGCTGGCACAGGTTGTCGAGGTAGAGCGGCTCGCCATCGATGAGCAGGCCGCACTCAAACGTGTCGCCCGGCTGCAACCGCGTGGCCTGCGACTGCTCGACCTCAAACCGCAGCCCGCCTAGATAGCGCACCACGCACACACGGTCGGGCGCCCATGCCAGCCGCAGGCGGTCGCCCACAATCAGGTCGGCTTGCACATTGACACGGTCGGTGAGGATGCTGTCGCTCGGCGCGCGCCCCTCGGGCCGCTGCACCTTGAAGTCCTCCCAGCTGCCGTAGCCCACAAAGCGCGCCAGCGCGGTCAACGTATAGTCGGTGGGATTGAAGCGATTGGACACATAGCCCCAAATCCGCTTGAGTGTCGACGTGCTGATTGAGGCATTGACCCGATCAGACAATTTACGGCTCAAGTCCTCAAAGTCGCGAGGGGTCGACATCTTGTGCCCCACCGAGCGCTCTACCGCCTCAAGCAGGCGTTTCAGTTCATCATCCATAGTCGCAGCATTCTTAATTCGTAATTCGTAATTCTCAATATCTCCACCCGCTACCCACATAGCAGTCTACCAGCGTCTAGCACGGTTCAGTTTCTGATTTATCGGCACTATCCAAACATTCAGATAATGGTCCTCAAGCTGCTTGTGGATGCTAGACATTTCCTGCCCATTGTATCCCTGCAGCCCGGCCATAAACTGGTCGAGAGCTTTCCCTCCGGCAAGCATCTCGTCGCCGTACGACGACCTCACTTGGTTGGGAGGCGACAGGGTGTCGAGGTACTCCATCAAGTGTGTGGCACGCATGGCCTGGTCGATGGCACGTTTGCCCCGTTCGACGGTGGCAGCCACCTGGCGCTGACGCTGCGCCACCCGGTCTTGCTCTTGTCGCAACGCTTGATTGACCGACTTGACTTGTTCGACCGTGGCTTTCTGTTGCACCACTTGCGAGTCCATCTGTGCTATCACCTGCTGCAACGAGTCGGTGTTGGCAGTGATCTGCCTCACAACGACCGACTCCGTCTTCCTGACGGTCAGAGCCGTAATGCCCACCGCCACACCAGCCACTGCAGCCAGCACCGCAATACGACCCAGCCAACGCTTTAGCCGCGACAGCTTGTTGATGCTCTGCTGCAACTGCTCAATGCTCTGCACACGCTGCTCGATGGGCCGCAGGCAACGACCGGCCAACATATTTATGCCCGGCCCCAGACGCAACTGCCGCATGATGATGCCCAGGCTGTAGATGTCGTTGCGCACGTCGGCATAGTTGCTCGAGAGTTGCTCTGGGCTAGTGTAGCCCAGGGTACCGGCAGGCTGCTTGAGCGTGGCATGCGCATCGGTGTCGGCCAGCCCGAAGTCTATGACCTTGACCCATCCACCGTTGTCAGATATCATGATGTTCTGCGGCTTGAGGTCGCGATGCGCCACACCACGGCTGTGGATGTGCGCCACGCCGTCGAGCAACTGGTCGAGCACGCGCCGACGCTCGTTGCGGCTTGGACTCATGTCGAGCCACCAGTCCAGCGTGTGCCCCTCTATCCACTCCATGACGATGCACAGCCCCAATGGCTCAACCTCACTCATGCCGATGCCTTGCACCACATTGGGGTGATTCATCAGCATCATGATGTTGAACTCCTTGAGCAGCATCTGGCGGTACATCTGCTGGCCGGCCACCTCGGGCCGCAACGCCTTGAGCAGATGCCACCGCCCATAGCTGATGCCGCGCGCAATGACCGTCACGTCGGTCTGGGCCAGCACCTCGACCTGCGTGAACTGTCCCGTCACCTGCGCCACTGGCTCCACCTCCAGGTAACCCGAGTCGCCTTGCTTATGTGTTCCTTGTTGCATTTCGGCGACAAAGTTAATGCTTTTTTTGGCTTCTGACAAAGAACCACTAATACTTATGTCCATGCCCCAAAAAATGGAAAAATTCCATTCTTTTGACAAATGAACCAAAATAAACCGCATATAGTTGCGCCAAAAACCGTAACTTTGCAGCGTCTTTTTATTTGAAGACCTGAGAGAACTCGCCTACATCTGCCTGCATCGTGCGGACAGAGGGGAGAGGGTCGGTGTCCGGCAAGTTGGCCACGACGGGAGGGGGTTGGGGGTTGGGTTTGTCCCATCGCATTCGCGCTATTCGCGGCTTAAAAAAGACAGAAGAACATAAGGACAAAAGACTTCGCGAGATATTCGCGGTTGGCAAGATCGTTTGATTCGCGGGGATTTCGCGGTGGTCACGAGTTTTTTATCACGAATGTGAGAATTATTGAATTTTCTTCGCAGATTTCGCGATGGGCACGATTATTATCACGAACCACGAAGTGCTCACGACCGAACGGGAGCCCGAAGGGCAACCCCGAAGGGCTCGGGGAGATAACAAAGCGTGTGTTGCACCTAGTGCAGCGCGCGGTGGCCGAAGGCCATTGTTACTCGACCCAACATTGCTAAGCGCAGTAATTTTCGAATTTGAGAATGTCTGCCACATTCGCGTAATTCGCGGCTTAAAAAAGACAGAAGAACATAAGGACAAAAGACTTCGCGGGGATTTCGCGGTTAAAAATCCTTTTCGCACAATCGCTCCCATTCGGTCGCGAGCTAAAGGTTCGCGGTTAAAAAAGACCATTCGCAGTTATTGGAGTCAAAAAGGTCGGAATGTCGATAAAAAAGCTACATTCCGACCACTATCGTTTTATAAAACATATTTTTTAAAAGCAAAACGTCATGATTCTCAATCAACTACAGAAAAATATTCAAAAAATCCGAAAATCGTCGGAATGTGGACAAAAAATCAACATTCCGACCTCAATCATCTTGTCGCATACAAATACCGCCCTTTTCATCTCATGAGCAGGCGCAGAAAAAAGGACACATTTCCAATTCTTAATTCATATTTTTGGGTGTAATTCGCGGTTAAAAAAGACAGAAGAACATAAGGACAAAAGACTTCGCGGGGATTTCGCGGTTAGAAAAGACAGAAGAACATAAGGACAAAAGACTTCGCGAGGATTTCGCGGTTAGAAAAGGATACAATAACACACGGCATCTTGCTCGAAAATAAACCAAAATAAACCACCCCGCCGTGTCGGAATAGTTGTAACTTTGCGGTGCCATCATTTGCATGCAAGTGGCTTCCGCAACTTGAATTACATGTCCGCTAATGCGACAAGAACCGATTCTAAAGGCTTTCTTACCCCCATAAAGTGGCACCAATTCTAAAAAAATTGCGAATTGATGACCGAAGTTTGGAAAATATTTCTTAACTTTGCAACCGATTAGGTCGCCAAGGCCTGGTCACGACATTTTGGCAACACCGAAGCGTTATGCTCATTCTTGTTATTTGAGAACCTGAGAAATTCTACAAGAGTACAAGAGGATGGCACGACGACTTCCACGCTACAGGCGTGGACTGCATCGTTATCCCCCCTTTGCGTACTCGGGTTTTCTCAGGACCTTCAAATAACAAAGCGTGGCATACGGCAGCCCACGCTTCGTTTGTTATACCCCCCACTCGGTCACCAGGGCTCCGGCCGAGGCGTGCGGACGCCACACCTTCAGTCACGATGAGAAAAGACATACCCCTTGCACTTGCAGCATTATTGACGCTACTATTATTATCGGTCACCAGCTGCTCGGACAACAAAGAGAAAGAGTTCAACAATTTGATTGTTCAGTTGGCCGAGAAAGACCAAACTATCGACAGCAACGACTGGCAGAAGATCACCGAGTTTCTGGACCAAAACAAAGCCAAAATGCGCGATTATTTCAAAGATGGAAAGATTGACACAGAAGAGGTTATTGAGCACATCAAGGAGCTGTTCGGCAAACGCCGCAAACCGATGGAAATCCAGTTTGTGGGTGTTGGCTCGACCAAGCCTCACCTGTCCATCAAATTCTATCTTGAGCGCAGCGGCAGTATGACCCCCTACGATGCCCCCGACTGCAACGGCGAGTTCAAGGCCGCCATTGTCAAGCTGCTTAACAGAGCTCCTGGTGCTGACGATGAGGACAACGTGCTGTTTGTTGTCAACAGCGAGGTGAACAAATATCCGGCCGGCATCCAGCACTTCATCAAAGACAACAACATCTTCATGTCAACCAAAGATTTGGGTGACCCATCGTTCACCGACTTCGGACTGATTTTGGACGAGATTCTGAACAAGAACAAGTCTGGCGAGCTGAGCATTCTGGTCAGCGACATGATCTACTCGCCCCGCAATGCCGCAGATCTGAACCCGCAACGCATCTTCAACTCGGCCGAGGGCATGGTCAACAATGTCTTCAAGAACCAGGTCAAATCCAAAGCCCTGCTTGTGCTGAAGATGATGGCCAGCTACAGTGGCCCCTACTACCCCTACAACTATCAGTCAAAAGGAAGAGCGTATAAAGGCAATCGCCCCTACTACTTCCTGATTGTGGGCGACAATGCCGACATCGCGCGCCTGTCGACCGACGAAAAGTATGCCGACTTCATCGACTTCAAGAGCTTGGTCGGCTTCGAGAGCATGTATCTGTTTGATGCCTCAGGAGTTTACTCTCCGGCATATAGTCTGCTGCTCAAAAGCAAGGACACGCGTGGGCGGTTCCGCTCGTCACGTGGCCAAGGTCAGCAAATCACCAGCCTCGATGAGGTTGAGCCCGACCGCAACTCAGGCGACATCCAGCTGGCTATGGGTGTGAATTTGGAGAACATGTTCATTGATCCGACCTACCTCACCGACATCGCCAACTATGTGGTTGAGTCAAGCCACCCAGTCAAGATAAAGGCCATCCGCCCCATTGCCGAAACCGATATCGACCCCAACCAGCATGAGCTGAAAGACAAGTTCACCCATGTGTTCATCCTCACGACCGACAAGGCCATCAATAACGAGGAGGTCAACATTAAGCTCATCAACAAATTGCCCGGATGGGTTGCCGCTTCGTCATCGGACGACGACACCAACTTGAGCTCATCGGGTTTTGCCAGCACAACCTTCGGTCTGAAGTATATCATGAATGGCATCTACGACTCATACAAGAAGATGTCTAACGGCTCACAACCCGTCTACTTCACCCTCACTCTGAAAATCAACAAATAAAAACAATAACACATTATGAAACACAGATTGATTTGGCTGATAGCCGGACTAGCGGTGAGCATCTTATTTGTGGTGTTCGCCTCGCAGATTTTCGAGTTTCTCTACTATGAGGAGACATTCTCTAACTGGATGTATGAGCAGGGATTATATCTGCAACTGGCTCTGTTCATTGTACTCATCTCATGGGGTATGGCTCTGATCTTCTACTATGGCTTGAGCAAACTGTTTGTCACTTTCAGCCGCTGGTATCACTGGCTGATCATGCTCATCGTCACTCTGCTGCTCGCCCCTGGAGTGAGTGTCTACTACCTGCATGGCGAGTATGTCGAACAGTCCTACGACTACTGGATTCAGTGCCAGAGCATCGGCAACATTAGCCTTGCCCTGACAGCCTTGTTCTTTATCATCGCCTCGTTCTCGATGCGCTGGTGGAGCCAGAACGCGGCCTACACACCCATTCCGCAGTAAACAAATAAGGTATATATGAAGTTATTTCTATTTCTGATTGGCGGCACCGGCTCGCGTGTGCTCAAGCCGCTGGTGATGCAACTGGCTGCCGGCGTGCGTCCCGAGGCCGGCTTCAAAGACGGCGACGAGTTGCAGATTGTGCCTGTCGTCATCGACCCTCATCAGGGCAACGAGGATCTGAAACGCACCCAGACATTACTGAGCTGGTATAAAGACATCCGCAAAGAGCTGCACGGCGACAAAGCATGCATTTGTCCCGGCTTTTTCGGCATCAAGATCACATCGCTTGCCGAACTGTACGGCAAGAGCAACAAAGACGACTTTGTGTTCAACTTGTCGGGCATCAGCGACAAGCTGTTCATGCAATATATCGACTACGACCACATGGACAGCAGCAATCAGGCCTTCTGCCAGATGCTGTTCTCCAGCGACCAGCTTCACACCAAGATGGACATTGGCTTTGTGGGCAGTCCCAACATCGGTTGCGTGGCACTGAACGCGTTCACCCGGTCGCAGGAGTTCGAACGTTTCAGCAATGTCTTCAGCAAGGAAGACCGCATCTTTATCGTGAGTTCAATCTTTGGTGGCACCGGAGCTGCCGGCTATCCGCTAATTGTCAAGAACATTCGCGATGCCCAGAACAGCAATGCCGCAACACGGGGCGACTTGCGCAACGCCATGATTGGTGCCCTGACGGTCATGCCCTACTTCCGCGTTAATGACACGGACAAAGACGGCAACAAGGGCCGCATCCAAAATTCCGACTTTATTGTCAAAACCAAGTCGGCCCTGCGCTACTACAAGAAGAACTTGACCGGCAGCGGCGACGAGCGGGAGGGGAATCGTGCCGTGAACATCTGCTATTATCTGGCCGACTCGGTCATGAGCAATCCATACGACTACGATGACGGTAATAATGGCCAGAAAAACCTTGCTCACTTTGTCGAATTTGTGGGTGCCTACTCGATTTTTGACTTTTTGAGCCTGCGCGACGAGGACTTGCTGACCGAGAATGCCACAGCGGTCAAGCCGCTGTATCGCGAGTTTGGACTGAAGCGTGGCCTTAACGAGAACAAGACATCCCTCGACATGTCAGACCTGGGCGACCGCACGCGGCGCCTATTGCAGGACAAGATGTATCGTTTCCATCTGGCGTTTATCTACTACAGCTATCATTTGCCCTCGGTATTGTCAGACGGCAAACAGCGCTTCACCCACGACACACCCGAGCTTCGTTATGACCTGCTCCAGACCGCCTTTGCCGACAAACTGAACCATTTCTTTGGCAAATATATCGAGTGGCTGGGTGAGATGTGCGCCAACCAGCCACGCAGTTTCTCTCCGTTCTATGTCACACCGCTAACGCAAAATGGATATTTCTCGGCCACCAACCAGCTGAACAACTGCATCCTGGGCGTTGGGCACAAGAAAAGTATCTGGAAACTCCCATTCGATTTCAGTCGAGCTGACAACAAATTCAACAACCTGTCAAAGAAATGGGGGGATCATAAACATGATGCCAGCCAGGCTCCGCTCAAACTGATGGACCTGCTCTATGATGGCTTCGGCGAGTTGCTGCCCGAGTATTTCACCTATAACTGACATTTCACCCATTCAAAACAATGAGCAAGAAAATACTATCATTCATCGACCGCGAGGACAAGGAGGACTGGTTTGACTTGAGTCATCCCTATCTTGACGATGACATCGAGAAGATTCATGACCCAGACGGAGGGTATAATGACACTCCACGCACGGCCATTCCGTCACCTTTTGCCCAGATTGATCTGGTGCAAGAAGCCTTTCGCCAGCTGGGTTCGCCCATGCGCAGCAATGACATGGCCGTCGAGATGCAGTCGCTGCGACTGGTGCGCAACGCCCTCGACATTGCTGAGCTGTTCTTTAACTACAACAAATTTGAGAAAGACTTTGAGATTCTGTCATGGAACGCCAGCGAACACTTGCACTCGCTTGAAACCTCACCCTCGCCCGGGCAACGCATGCTGGCCCAGACCCTGCGCATGTACATCGCGCAAGACCGCGACTCCTACAACTTTCCTAATATTGCCCAGGGCGAGCCTTTCGAACTGTTCTTTCTCAAGAGCCTCCACGACGGCCGCATTGTGGGACTGACCTCGCCGGCGACCCTGTTTATGGCTGTGCCCGACGATAACGAGCGCCCTGAGATCGAGATAGAGCAAGGCAGCACACTATTCGGCTGGCGAGATCCTGGCCTCAAAGACTTCCATGAGCGCGACATCGAGTTTATCACTTATACACTGGCTGTAATTAACGCCAACCCTGACGTGAAGCTGCGCTGCAACGACTATTGCAGCTATATCAAGCGCGAATTTGAGGCTTTGGACTTTGAGGTCAGACGCATGCTGATTGACGTGGTGGGCGATGTGACATCAAACAACATGGATGACCAGCTGAAAGCGCAGAACTACCTCAACGAGCACTACGAGCCGTTGCGATTCAACAACTCAAAACCTGTAGCGACCTTCCAGGGGCAAGTGGCTGTCTACACCAAGAAGTTGCAAGACTCGGTCGACACAGCCGCCAAGAGCGACTTCCTCATCAAAGCGACCAAGCCCATTGAGGGACAAGCGCCGATGGTGCTAGAGAACTGTTTTAACCCGCCTGCCGGTGTGACTTTCAACTATGTCAACACCCTGTGGGACCCTCGTACGGAAATAAAATTTGATAAGTACAATGGCAAGCCCATCGAGTCGCGTGAGCTGCCGGGCCAACGCTTCGTCTACCCCTGGGTCACTGCCGACGACTTCTTTGAGCCGGTGATGGTGCAATTAAAGTATGCGCTGAACCGTGACAATTTCTTTGATGGCAACATCACCTACAAGAGCACCATCGACAACTGCAGCTTTTTGATTCCAATCAAGCCGCTGTTCTTCCGCTTCTTCAACGTCGAGGACCTGCTGCGCGGCACCGTGAGCGACGGCAAGCCGATGTTCCAAATCGAGTGTTCGGGCAGCAACGACCATGTCGTGGCCACGGCCATCCTGCGCATTCCGGTCAGCAAGACCGACATCACTGGGCGCCCGCTCTACATTGAGTTCCACCGCAACTATGAGCAGGGTTCGTTCTTCGAGGCCGACAAAGAGCAGGGCCTGCTGTTGCAGTCGGTTGACGCGGTGGCGGTGTTCCCCTTTGCCAAGCTGCCGACGATGAACCACTACAACCTGCAACACACCGTCTACAGCATCGAGAGCCAGGACTTCAAGGAGTCGAGACTGTCGTTCCTATGGCAGGGCCGTGACGTGACCGAAGGACCGGACAATGCCGGCAAAGTCAGGACCACCCGTCGCCAGGTGGCGAGTGAAGACCTGAGCGCGCGCGAGTTCTTCTCGACCACCTATCATGAGGTGGACGATGCGTTTGACGCCATCCGACTTGAGTTGACGGCGCGTGCCAGCAATCTCAAGTATCATGCACTAATGATTCCCAAGTGGCCCGAGGCCAATGTTGACAATGGCAAGCAGTTCACGTTTGCGGTCGACTTTGGTACAACCAACACCCACGTCGAGTGCATGGACGATGATCACCAGCCCAATGCTTTGAGCATCGACGAGAATGGCCAGAAACGTCTGACAGCCACAAGCTATGTCATCGAGCAAGACGACATGCTCACCAACAGCTATGCCGACGTGATGATTCTGGAATTTCTGCCCATGGCCCTCGGTGGCAAGAGCCGTTATGGTTTCCCGCAGCGAACGGTATTGTCAAAGCACCAGTTCTTCGACGAGGACAGCAAGACCGAGATTTTTGCCCTGGGCGATGTCAACATTCCCTTCAGCTATGAGAAGGATGAGATCAAGAACTGCAAGATTGTCGCCAACATCAAGTGGGGCGATGACAACAAGGCCGAGAAGCGAGTTGAAGCGTTCCTGACCGAGCTGGCCCTGCTGATGCGAGCCAAGGTGATAATTGATGGCGGTGCCCTTACGCGCACGCGCGTCATCTGGTTCTACCCCCTGAGCATGAACAAGGACGACCGCGACAAGATGTCGAAGATTTGGTGCAAAATCATGCGCGATGTGTTCCAAATCAGCACTATCAATCCCGAATCGACACAAGACAACGACAAGCGCAACCTGTGGAACATGCCCGAGTCGGTCGCACCCTACTATTACCACCGCGAGGACGATAATTTCAAAGCCTCCCAAAAACCCACAGTGTCAATTGACATCGGCGGTGGCACGAGCGATGTTGTGGTGTTTGTGCCGCAGATGGGTTCGGACGACAAGACCCCTACGATGATGACTTCGTTCCGATTTGCGGCCAACACAGTGTTCGGCGATGCATACAAGGATTTTGCGGCCAAGACCAATCCAATGGTCAAGAAGTTCGCCAAATACTTCCACGAGCTCTACTGCCGCGACAACAATGCGATTGAAGGCACGCCCGACCCGTTGCTGCGCAGCATCGAGAACGAGGGTAGCTCGGCCGATATTAACACATTCATGTTTGCCATCGCCGACCAGGACGGCCATCGCGAGAATCCCCGCTACTCCTACAACTACCAGTTGAGCAAAGATGGCGATGCCAAGTTGATAGTCATCTACTTCTATGTCGCGATGATTTATTATGTGTCCAAGATGCTCAAGGCCAAGGGAGTGCCCCTGCCAAGGCACATCTTCTTCAGCGGCACCGGCTCAAAGATGCTAGACATCATCGGCACCAACGAGACACTGAGCCAGTTGACGCAAGCCATCATCGAGGAGAGTTACGGCAGCCGGTATAACACAGTCAAATACGACTTCTCGGTGCTGCTCAACCGCGAGACACCCAAGCAAGTGACCTGCAAGGGAGCCTTATTACAAATGAGAAATGATACTGGCCTTGATGAGATTAAGAGTCTAAACGAGGCTTTACAAAAGGTCTCTGGCGGCTTTGGCCGCAAGAGTGAGCGCCACTCAAAGACCGTCAAGTACACCATGATTGACAAGGAGAAGCTGACCTTCGGCGACCTGCGCACACAACAGGTGTGCAACGAACTCATCGCCCAGGTCAAGGCGTTCAACCAGTTCTTCATGCAGTTCTGCGACGAGTTTGATGTGGTGTCCTACTTCAAGGTCAACATGAACGCATGGGAGGTGCTGAAGAAGCACATCAATGTCGACCTGGATGAGTATCTGTTCAGGTTCATCGAGAAGAACTCGCCGCATGGCAGTGCGCTGAACGAGGGTGCCGAGTTTGAAGATGTCCCCTTCTTCTACCCCATTGCTGGAGCCATTCGCATGAATCTGATACCCAACCTGTTTGGCAACTAGCCATCTGTTATTTTGCCTAACTGAGATATACGAAATTATGAATTAAGTGTTCAGGTTGCTAAACCCAACGTTACTTGAAGGTTAGTGGTTATATAGGTTAGCGGTGAGGGGTAGGAAAAACTAGATTAAGTGCCCACACAAGCCATTACTCGCTAACCTATAACCTTCAAGCGTTCTAGTCGCAGAGCATCTTGAAAACATGAATTAATAATTGCTCAAAAAACAATGACGATTCAAGAAATAGCCCGACAAAGCGATTTCTGTATTCAAGCCACGCGCAAGGGCGAGCCAGGTGCGAACATCAGCCCGCTGGTGCTCGACACCTGCTTTGCTCCTGCGGCCGGCATGACATTTAACTACCTAGGGCAGGCGTGGGACTCGCACACGGTCATCCTGTCGGATGACTATGTGGGCATCGCGCCCGAGCGCCGCATTCTGCCCACCACCCGCGACCGCTATCCCTGGCTCACCGGTGACGACTTTTTGCAACCGGTGTGTGTCAAAGTCGGATATACGCTGGACAGCAAATGCTTCTTTGAGGGCAACCTGCTGGTTGACAAAGCTGCTGACGACGCGTCATCGAGTTTTCTGTTGCCCCTCAAGCCCAAATTCTTTGAGTATTTCAGCCCCGAGGACCTGCGGCGCAACACCGATGACGGCCGTCCCATCTTTGAAATGGAGTTCTGTCTGGACGACGACCAGCCCACCCTGGTAGCAGTGCTACGCGTGCCTGTGGCCAAGACCGATGAGTATGGCCGTCATGCCTACATCACCTTCACCCGGGTGTATACCCCATCTGAAGGGGTTGTGCTCTATGACCCGGACAACAACGAGGGCACGCTGCTCACAGCCACCGACGGTGTCTCAATATTCCCGTTTGTCAAGCTGGCGCAGCTCAACCGCTACAATGTGCAGCACATCGTTTTCAATGCCCCTGACAGCGACATACGGTCGTCGACACTGTCGTTTGTCGACAAGGGCGAACTGCTCGGCTCGCTGTCAGTGCAGTCGACGCAGCGCCGCGTCATGGGCGATGACTGTTTCTTTGCCACCAGTTATCATCAGGTGCTGACAAGCTTTGACGCCATTGCATTCGACTTCACAGTCAAGAGCAATGGCCAGCACTTTGGGGCAATGCTAATGCCCGTATGGCCCGAGCAGCAGTACAAGGGTGGCGATGACTACACCTTCGCGGTCGACTTTGGCACGACCAATACGCACATCGAGTGCTTGGTCGACGGGCGCAACGTGCCGCTGAGTGTGAACAGCGATGCCAAAAAGAAATTTGTCGCCAACAGCTATACGCTCGACAGTACAGGGCCGCTGGCCGACCTCTACAGCGGTGCGCGAGACCAGGAGTTCCTGCCCTGCGAGCTGGGTGCTACCTATAGATTTCCGCAGCGCACAGTGTTGTCACAGTACAACTACTTTGACGACAGCCATCTGCGCAACCTGTTAACTTTGGGCGACGTCAACATCCCGTTCATCTATGAGAAGGAGCCACTATTCTTCTCGAAGATTGTGGCCAACCTCAAGTGGAGCAATGACAACCTGATGAGCCAACGCATTGAGGCGTTCCTGACCGAGTTGGCGCTAATCATGCGGGCCAAGGTGCTGCTCGAAAACGGCAACTTGCCCAAGACGCGCATCGTGTGGTTCTACCCCCTGAGCATGGACACGCGCAGCAAGTCGCAGATGAGCTACATCTGGAAACGCATCATGAAGGAAATCTTCGGCGTCAACATCAACCCCGACGATGAGCACGACCGCGGGGCACACAACAATCTGATTGAGATGCCCGAGTCGGTCGCACCCTATTACTATCACCGCGATGGCTCGGACTTCAGGGCCTCGACCAAGCCGTCGGTTTCAATCGACATCGGCGGTGGCACCAGCGACATTGTGGTCTATGTACCATCAGTGGGTGCCCAGAGGCTGCCCAACATCATCACGTCGTTCCGCTTTGCGGCCAACACGGTGTTTGGCGACGCCTACCTCTCGCGCCAAGCCGAGCACAACCCGATGATCGCAAAGTATGTCAAGCACTTCCGCGACATCTATGACCGCGACAACCGCGATGACGATGATCATGTGACCGACCCCGTGCTTGAGGACATCGTGGCAAGCAAGCGCAGCGATGACATCAGCGCATTCTTGTTTGCTATCGGAGACAAGGAGCAGAACCGGGGCAAGAAGGAGTACTCATTCAACGACCTGCTGGCTCGCGACACCGACCGAAAGATCATCTTTGTCTACTTCTACGCGTCAATAGTCTATTATATCGCCCACCTGCTCATGCACAAGCAGATCGCCCTGCCGCGGCACTTCTTCTTCAGCGGAACGGGTTCAAAGATCCTGGACATCCTGGCCCAGCGGCCACAGGTGAACGAACTGACGCGCGACATCCTGGAGCAAGTCTATGGCACGACATTTGACCAGGCCGGCTATGACTTTACCATCCTCACCAGCGACGAGCCGAAACAGATCACCTGCCGCGGCGCATTGAGGCTGCTGCTGCACGACTATGGCCTGCATGAGCTGGACGGTGTCAATGACGCCCTGAGCGAGAGCACTGGCTTTGGCCGCAAAGCCGACAAGGTTGATCTCAAGTATCGCTACACGATGACCGACCGCGAGCGCATCACCTACGGCAATCTGCAAGGGCCGGACAGCGGTGCACTCGAGAAAGAAGTCATCGGGGCGGTCAAGCAGTTCAATGCCACCTTCTTGTCGCTCGCCCAGAGCAAGAACTGGGCACAAAAGTTCGGCATGTCGGCCAAATCGATTGACATCTTCAGCCAGCATGTCAATGACGAACTTGATGAGTATTACTTCAGGTTTATCGAACGTTTCTTGACGAAGAATGTCAATCCTCAGCAAGAATATGAAGACATCCCATTCTTCTACCCCATTGCCGGAGCCATCAGATTCAATCTGATTCGCCACATCGAGTAATAAATTTTTAACATCAAAAAAACTGACAAATATGAAGAGAATCATCACCTGTCTCCTGGTCGCCCTCGCCATCGGGCTTGCCAACCCTGCATCGGCCCAAGAATGGAATAAGCAGAAAGAGCAACAACTCAAGGAACTGAACCAAAAATCAAAGGCTGAGAAAGCGAAACTTGACAAAATGGATAAGAATTCGGCCGGATATGTCGAACAAGACAAAAAGTATAGGGATATTGACAGCAAGAGAGAGGCTCTGCAGAAGGAGCATAACGTCTGGAAATCCAACCAGGATAAACAGCAGCAAGCTCAACAGCAAGCCCAACAGCCAAATGACGACAAGCAGGACAGCCCCGTCCAACCGCAAGAGACTGCAAAACAGGGCGACGACACACCAGAGCAGGTCAACCCCATGGCTGACGCGGCCAACATGGATGTAACACCTACTGCCAATCAAGGAGCCACCACCCCCGACACGACAACCACCGAAATCGCACAAGACGCCAAAGGCGACCAGAGTACGCCATGGTGGATGCAGCTGCTGGCGATGTTGGCCGTGGCAGGCGTGTGCAGCGGCGCAGTGTTTGTAGTGCTGAACAACAAGCTTGTCGACACTCAGCGCAAGCTCAAAGCCAGCATGAAGAAAGATAATGCTGAACTTACCAGCCGCTTGCAGACACTCATCGACAAGACCGACCGCATCGAGAGTTCGGTCAGTTCGGTGCGCCGCGACATGATGAGCGCAAGCGTACGCACACAAAGTGCGCCACAACCACCCGCCCGCCAACAGCCCGTCACGACACCGCCGGCACAGCCCGCCGGGCAACCCACGGTGTTCTACTTCTCGATGCCCGGCAGCGACGGCACGTGGCGCGAAGCCACAACTGCCAAGAAGGCCAGCCAGAGCCTGTATCAGATGACATCGGAAGACGGCGTGCACGGACGGTTTGTCGTGCTCAACGAGCCCATCGCAGTGCAAATGATAACCATGCAGGTGGCCAAGTATCTCAACCCCGTCTGCCGCATGACCAACACCCTTTCGCAGGTCAGTGGCATTGTCACCGACGAGCCCGGTATCGTTGTCAAGGAGAACGGTGTGTGGCGGGTCACCAAGAAGGCCGAGGCACACTACGTCTAACCACACATCACAAGGCTATCATGAGAAAGTTTATCCTGGCGTTGACCCTGACTGCCGTGGCACTGGGCACGATGCAATCTTGCCGCTATCGCCCACGGCACCACAACTCGCACAATGCCACACGCAACACGCGCACCGAGACGACCACACGAGCGACTCGCGGCCACAGCGACCGGGTGAAATTCAGGCGCGAGGGTGGGGTATTGTTCATACCGGTCGAGATCAACGGATTCCCCATGGACTTTATCTTCGACACGGGAGCATCGTCGGTGTCGATGTCGCTCACCGAGGCCATCTTCATGTACAAGCAAGGCCGGCTGACCGATGATGACATCCTGGGTTCGCAGCAGTTTCAGGATGCCACCGGCCACATCAGCGAGGGCACCATCATCAACCTGCGCAGTGTTGTGATTGGCAACCGCGAGGTCAAGAATGTCCAGGCCAGCGTGGTCGAGAACCAGGAGGCGCCATTGCTGCTGGGTCAGACCGTGCTCAAAAACTTTGGCAAGGTAACCATCGACTATGACAACGACTACATCACATTCGACTAAACATAAATGAGGAAATATGGAAATCAAGTGTCCAAAATGCAAAAAGAGATATGATGTCGATGACGCCAACGCCGGTCGGCAAATCCTGACCGTGTGCCCCCGTTGTGGCAATCAATTCAACTACACAGTCCCAGTGCAGAATGTTGTGATCGCGGCACCTGTGGCAGCTCCGGTAGCGGCACCGGTGGCCACCGCGATTCAGCAGCCCCTAACAACGACACAACCCGAGACTGTCACCACACACTATTGCAGCAACTGTGGCAATCTGGTCGAGGACGGCAAAGCCTTCTGCCCCGAGTGTGGAGCCAGTCAGCAAAACCTGCCCGCCAGCAACAACACGACAACCTATCAAGACGAGCAGGTCTATGCCACACAACAGCCCGCCTATGAGCCACAACGGCTGCACAACCGCAATAAAACCACGGCGGGTCTGCTGGCCATCTTCTTGGGTGGCCTCGGGGCTCACAAGTTCTATCTGGGGCAAATCGTCTGGGGCATTGTCTATCTGGTGTTATGTTGGACATATATCCCTGCCCTTGTAGCATTCATCGAGGGCATCATGTTCTTCACCAGCAGCGAAGAAAGCTTTGATGCCAAGTACAATTATCAATAACCGCAGAGCAGCATGCAAGTAAGATGCCAGAAATGTCGTTTTAAGTTTAATGCGACAGTCCCTGATGACGGCAGCACGATCGAGGTGGTGTGCCCCCGTTGCGGCGAGCGCCAGGCTGTGCATGGCGAGGTTGCGCCACAACCCGTCCAGTCTGTTGTGGCTCAACCCGTTCAAGCCACCCAGCCCGCTGTTGCTCAATCCGATCAACAGGCCCAACCCGCTGTGGCGCAGCCCGTTCAGTCTGCCCAACCCATCACCCCTGAGGCAACTGTGCCACAACCGCCGGCCAATCAACCGCAACCGGAACAGCTCGTGCAGCAACAAGGCCCACAACCGGTCATCATTTACCAGGAGAGCAAGTCAAGCACCTTGCCCATCTTCATCATCGCCGGGGTGGCACTCGCGCTGATCGTGTTGGGCGGACTGTGGATGATTAACCGCAATTCAAAGGTCGAGTATGCACCCAACGCCAACGAGGCCACAGTAGAGGCCGTCGACACAACCGAGGCACTCGCAGCTGTTGAAGAGGTGGTCACCGACTCGGCAGCATTTGATGATTTTGAAACCGAAGACGACACGCCAACGAACGAAGAATTCACGCCGCGATACACGTCGGCGGGTTATGAGGGGTTTGGACAGCTGCCGTTTGTCATCGAGCGACAGCTGCAACAGAGCGGCCTCAACATCGCGCAGTTTGCCGAAGTCAAACGTCTGGGCACGATACGGGGTCAAATGATCCTGTATGAGCACAGCGATGGTGTCAGATATCAGTTGTTTTTTGACGAGAGCGCAAGCTCAAGCAGCGCCCTGCTGACGGGCATCGCCATCAGTCGCAAAAGTGATGATCCATCGGGCGACTGCTACCACATGGACTACTTGCTAGACAATGCCGACTACGACGACAGGGGCAATATCTACTACAACAGCTCGACAGGGATGTATTTCTCGCCCGGCTACAAGAATGGCCGCGTCTACTGCTACATCTACACATCGTATGCTCCGAGCAAAGACCCTGCACCTCGCGGCTGATGTCTAACGACTTTTAATAGCTCACTAGCATGAATGTAAAATGCCCAAAATGCCGATTTAAGTTTGACGCCCCCGCTGGAGACGGCGACATGGTGGTGTGCGCTTGCCCCCGTTGCGGCACCAAGTTTGAGGTCCCATCGCCTGCAGCCCCAAAGCCTCTACCACCAGAACAGCCACAGCCATCGCCCAAGCCCGTTCAGCAGACTGTGCAACAACCTGTGATGCAACCTGCGGCCCAACAGCCCGTACAGCAACCACCTGTCCCAAAGCAGCCACAAGTTATCTATGTTAAGTCGCAGTCAAACAGCACTGCCTGGTGGACAGCCGCTATCGTGGTTGTCCTACTGGCTGGAGCCGGAGCATTCTATCTGATTAATAACCACGGTCGGCAGGGCGGTTCCACAGCCCCCGAGATGAGCATGGCACAGTCCAATGATGCAGTCACGTCTGTTGACAGCGATGATGATGAGCCAGAGACCATCGACGACCTGCGCCAGATGATCATCGCCAATCCACGCAGCCATGATGTGATTGAGAAATGGGCTGATGTCTTGTCGGATGTCCGCCTGACCGAGGATGACATCTGGGGCATTGACTCTGGCACGCTGCGCTACTTGCGCAATGCCATCTTTGCCAAACATAACTACCGGTTCAAAAGCGACGACTTGATGGAGTTTTATTGCCAGTATGACTGGTACAGCCCCGACAAGACAAATGTCATCGCCGAGTTGAACAGCGTCGAGACCTACAACATCGAGTTTTTTAAGAATCACGAATGATGACCACCAGGAGGCATCCACTTCTCGTCATTGTGGCACTCGGTTTTTTGGCACTGACCGGGGCGTGCAGCCACACCGACAGGGCACAGCAGCAGGTACAGCATGGCGACAACAACGCCCCAGGCGACACAATCATTGTGCAACCCGACAGCTGCGTGACAAAAGATGGCATTCCCGCTGGCGCGCAAAAGCTCATCAAGGCCTATCCCGAGATGACTATCAGCTATGAGGACAACCACATCATCGTCAACGGCGAAAGAATCCCATACGACGACGGGAAAAAGAAGTCGTTTGTCGAATTGCTTGACAACAGCGATGTGGAGGATATGTTTGCCATGGCTTATGACATCACCGTCCCTCAGCCTGCCTATTTGAGCGATGCCGGCCGCAGCCGATGCGAGGCTTTGTTCAAGGCTATGTATGGGCATTCAGAGGCCGAAGTCGCACGACATCTGGTCACCGTCGACTGGTTCGGGCAGAAACTCAAATTCACCAGCATCAACGGCGCATACCGTCAGCTCAAGAACGTAGAGCAAGAGCTGCAAGGCAACACCGCACTGCGCAGCTACTTCGCACAGTCATCGACATTCTACTGGCGCAAAGTGCGGGGTGCCAAACGCCAGAGCGCACACAGCTATGGCATGACCATCGACATCAATGCCGCCAGCTCTGACTACTGGCAGTGGGCCAATCCTCGTAAAGGCGAGCTGGACAAGATCTCATATAAAAACCGCATCCCCATGGAGATTGTCAAGGCTTTTGAGAAGCATGGATTCATCTGGGGAGGGCGATGGTACCATTTTGATACCATGCACTTTGAGTATCGCCCCGAACTCCTACCGTAACAACTGCTTTTTGAGTTTGAGATATGGAAATAAAATGTTCCAAATGCCGATTTAAGTTTGAAGCCCCCGATGGCGACGGTGGCATGGTGGTGTGCGCATGCCCGCGATGCGGCAACAAGTTTGAGACCGCATCGCCTGTTGCTCCAAAGCCCCAACCGCCCATGCAGCCACAGTCTGCGCCCAAGATTGCGCAACAGTCTGCACCGCAGCCTGTGCAACAACCTGTGATCCAACTGCCCACACAACAGCAGCCACAAGTTATCTATGTCAAGTCGCAGTCAAACAACACTGTCTGGTGGGCAGCCACTATCGTGGTTGTGCTCCTGGCTGGAGCCGGAGCATTCTATCTGATGCAGAGTCATGGCCATCAGGGAGGTCCAACAGACACCGAGATGAGCATGACACAGTCAAATGCTGTAGCCGACGACCACGGCGAGCCAGAGACCGCATCTGAAGGCAATGTTGCCATTGCTGCCAGCAACGAGCCACAAATCAAACAACCAGAACAAAAGGTCTATATGAGCCTGTGGGGAAGCATTGGCCAAGACAACACTTCCGAGCTGGAGATGGACGGTGAGACAGGGTGGTATGTGCCATACGAGGGGGCTCCACGACGCACACTAAAACTCGAATCATACGACCCGCAAACGAACCAATGTGTTCTCTCGGCATTCCTCAATGGCGAGAAGTTTGGCCGATTTGAAGGCATCTTTCAGTCGTTTTCTGTAACTGACGACACAGGAGAAGAGCACTACGGACAGACCTACGAGGGCACTTTCTCAAACTTGCGCAACGGCATCAAGCTGAAGTTCTATCTTTATGCCGACTAATAAAACCGACAAATATGAATACTAAATGTCCAAGATGCAGATTTAAATTTGAGCTTTCCGCGCCCTCTGACGGAGGTGTCGTCGCTGGCGTCTGCCCAAGATGTGGGCACCAATTTGAAGTTGAGACTCCCGCCACTGTTACGGCCGAACAGTCGCAACCCGAACCGGCAGCACCTGCCACCTACATCCAACAACCGAGCGACATGGCGCAGCAGATGCCGCAACCCCAGCAAGCAGAAGCACCCATCCAACAGGGCTATGACGAGCCTGCACAGCAACAGGTCACCTATGTTGTGCAGCAGTCCAACAACACCCGCAACATCTTGATTGCTACGGTTGTTGCATTGATTCTCATCGCGGGTGGGTTATTCCTCTTTCAGCACCTTCAGCAAAACAGTGAGACACAACTGTCGGACGTGGCGTCCACAACCGACTCGGTGGCTGAACAGCCATCTGAAACACCCAGTGCCACAAGCACAAAAATCAGTGACGGGTATTACCGGCTGAGCGGCAGCATCGGAGGCAGCGCAATCAATGGCAATATCACTGTGTCGGGAGGCAGCATCAATGGCGAATATGGGTACAATGGACGCAGCAGCGGGCTGGAGCTATATGGCAGCATCGAGGACGACGGCAGTGTCAGCGTCAACGAATACAATGACAACTACAACAGCGGCAACTATCGAGGCAGAGTGGCTAGTACATCGACCATCGAAGGCACGTTCACAAATTACAAGGGCTCCTCATTCGGCTATCAGTGGAATTTGACTAAGGTCTCAGATATTGAAGACGCTGAACCGGTCGCATCACATGAAGAGACTCCCCAATATGTCGTGGTAGATGGCGTGAATGTCCGTGTCAGAACAACTCCTGACATCAACGACTATAATATCATCACCGACAGTTATGGCAACAACTTGCACCCCGACAAAGGACAGCACCTTGACTACCTGGGCGAGGAGGGTGACTTCTATCTGGTTCGGTTCAACGGTAACTCTGTATATATCTCTAAAAAACACTCATATGTCGCATATTAAACAACACATAAAGTCGATGACCGCCACGCTGGCTGTCGCCATGGCATTGACAGCGTGCAGCAGCGGTGGCGACAACAAGGCTCCAGAACAAGCTGCGACTCCTGTTGCAGAACAACAGGGTGCCGAAATTGTCGACAACAACGGCAACGTCACTTACCGTCCCGACACCGCTCGAGTCTTCTACAGTGGCAGTGTGAATCTAGACAAGACATTCATTGTCATCTCCAAGAAGAATCTGCAGCTCAGCGTCTATACCGACACAGGAAATGGCGACACCACACTGGTGGCACGATATCCCGTGTGCATGAGCCGAAACAAGGGGCAGAAAGAAGGCTCGGGCGACATGAAAACACCCGAGTCAGAACCTGGTGATCCCTTCCATATCAAGCAGATACAGGATGCCAGCGACTGGAAACACGACTTCGGCGACGGCAGAGGCGAGATCCTGTCCTACGGACACTGGTTCATGCGGCTTGAAACACCGTTCTCGGGCATCGGCATTCATGGCAGTACCAACAACGAGAACAAAATGCCGGGACGCGACAGCGAGGGATGCATCAGAATGCGGGACTACGACCTGGAGCATCTGCATGACAACTATGTGCAGATAGGGACTCCCGTAATCATCAAGGCCGAGCAACAAGGCGACCTCCCCTTTGAGGCCAAAGCCAAGAAAGGTGAAGGCAGTCGCCTCATGTAATGCGAGGCCGATGAATTTGTGCGTTGATAAATTGAAAATTAAGAATCATGAATTTAAAGTGCCCCAACTGCCGCCTGAAGTTTGATGCCACAGGCCCTGTGGACGGAGGCTCATTCGATGCCGTGTGTCCACGATGCAACCACCACTTCTGCGTCGAGACACCTGGCATCGAGCAGAATCCTCCAGCAACTCAAGCCAATCCACAGTCAGAACAAGAAACACAACAGGCTCAGCTGCCACCTGCCGAGCAAGCTGAACAGCTGTCGCCACAGCCGGCAAAACAAGAGCCACAACAGCCGGCTGATTCAGAATATGCCGTGACCTATGTGGTCAAAAAAAACAGTAATAACACGGCCATCACCGTTGCGCTAGCTATTGCTGCCGTCCTTTTGATAGCAGCGATTGGATGGTTTTGGTACCAGAGCGAGTTGAAGCGGCAAGAACAAGAAACAATCCTAGCCGAACTTCGCCAAAAGGCTATACAAGACTCAATCCGCCATGCCCAAATAGCGGATTCATTAAGACAAGTGCGCAAAGAAGAAGAACGACTTGACAGAATCAGGCAAGGATACATCCAGGTTCTGCAAGAAAAGGCGCAAATTGATGAGTATGGGGAATATTTCCTCTATGACATAACGCAAGATGGCACGCCAGAGCTATGGGTGAGGGCCGGCACATGCAACGCCGACACTGAGACATACGTCTATTCGGTCAATAATGACGAAGTCTATCTGGCTTACGAAGCAAGTTGGGGAACCTACTACCGCGGAAGTGATTACATTATCATCGCCAATGGTCACATGGGCTATGGTTGGTGGAACAAGGTCACGTATGACGAAAATCAATTCTCAGAAACAGAAGTATTCACAGAAGACATTTCCAACGACTCTATAGCTGATTATAAAACTCCACCCGAGCCACTTATCACCACTCACCCCCTCAACGACTATAACGCCATCAACACCACGATTGTGATGAAGTGACAACGGACCCCTCGTTGTTCTCGCCCAAACAAGTTTGACTCATGCCAGAAATGAACCAAAATAAACCGCATATAGTTGCGCCAAAAACCGTAACTTTGCACCGTCTTTTTATTTGAAGACCTGAGAGAACTCGCCTACATCTGCCTGCATCGTGCGGACAGAGGGGAGAGGGTCGGTGTCCGGCAAGTTGGCCACGACGGAGGGAACTATATACCTATTGTCCCCTCGAACAAATCTTTACAAGATTTAACTTCCATTAGGGCTTAAAAGATGTGTTTGGCATGGTAATTACTGGATTTTCAGTATAATACTAATGTCAAATACATCTTTTGCCATGATAGATTTCACACAATTCGACTCCCTCGTCACAGTAGCCGACTACTTTGTTGACGAAAAGACCTGCAAACAAGCACTCACTGAAGTACGTTGGGGCTACGATATTGTTTGCCCACACTGCGGCAAGCACCATTGCGCCCGTCGCTCGGATGGCCGCTTCCGTTGCCAAGTCTGTGGCCACAACTTCTCCTGCACCACGGGCACCATCTTCGAGAACACCAAGCTGCCTCTGCGCAAGTTGTTCATGGCGATGTACCTGATTTCGTCGCACAAGAAGGGCATATCGTCGCTTCAGTTGTCCCGTGACATTGAGGTGACGCAGAAGACCGTTTGGCACATGCTGCACAAAATTCGCTCGCTCTATGCTCAGGACGGTGAGAGCCAGTTCGACGGAACTGTGGAGTGCGATGAGGTGTACATCGGTGGCAAGGAGAAGTGGAAGCACAAGTCCATGCGCACACCGCACACCCAGGGTCGCTCGACAAAGACAAAGACTCCAGTGTTCGGCATGATGGAGCGCACCGCCATTAAGAATGAAGATGGAGAGATTGAGCCGATGTCGTATGTCCGTGCCTTGGTCGTGGAAAAGTGCGACAAGTGCACCTTGCAGTCCATCATCCTGCGGTTCGTTAAGAAAGGCTCATTTGTTATGACTGACGAACTCTCAGCATACAATGGTTTGGGTGGTCTTGGCTACTATCACGGTATCGTTCGCCACAGCGAGGAGGAATATGCCAATGACAACATCTTCACCAACTCAATCGAGGGTTTTTGGAGCCACTTCCGCAGGATGATAACTGGCTGTTACCACAACGTGAGCGACGGGCATCTGCAAGCCTACATCGACGAGGCCGTGTTCCGTTGGAACACAAGAAAAATGAGCGAA
>CACZHT010000015.1 GCA_902781045.1 uncultured Bacteroidales bacterium
TCCGCCATTTTAGCGATTTTGGCAAGTATTTTTCAATATTACTTGCCAGAATCGAGAAAAAAATCTAATTTTGGCACATAATATTTTTCACATTATGCTCATAGATAGACAATTAGAAATTTTCAGCTCCAGGATGGCGCGTTAGGGACGGTTCTTTTTGCGCCATTTGTTAATTCATTTAACTTTTGGCGAAAAAGAACCGTCCCCAATCCGCCATTAATTATTGAGCGATGGTCGTATCTTGCTGGAATACAGCACGGTCTGTACAACACCACGTACGGCGAGGAAGGTGACAAATGCTAGCCAAAGGCCATGGTTGCCCATGTCAGCCGGGAGCAGATAATAGAGGACAAAAAAGAGCACATCGGCCACAGCGACGGCCCAGAGCATGCCACGGGTGTAGGTCAGACCGATGAACACGCCATCCCAGACAAATGCCGCCGCACCGCACAGCGGCAACAGGGCGCACCACCAGCGATAGTCTATGGCCGCCAGGCGCACCGACCGGTCATCGGTGAGCAAGGCAAAGAGGTGCTGCGGCCAGGCATAGAGTACAGTGAAAACGGCAGTCAACACCGCTGCCCAGACAAAGAGGCGGCGCACGCATAGCCGCAAGCGAACCGAGTCGCGGCGGCCATAATACTTGCCCACCAGTGCCTCGCCGGCAAAGGCAATGCCGTCCATAAAATAGGCAAATAGCGAGTTGAGCTGCTGCATGAGCGCATTAACCGCCAGAATCAGGTCGCCACTGCGTGCCCCGATAGCCACAAGAAACAGATTGGCCAGCATGAGCAATGTGCTGCGCACAAAGATGTCGCCATTGACCCTGAAAAAGCGCCCCGCTCCCTGCATGTGCAGTGTCTTACCCCAGTCAATCATCGCCACAATGTGCGCATAGCCACGCCGCACGAGCCACAACGAGTAGGCCAGTCCCAGCCACTGAGCCATCAATGTGCCCACCGCGATGCCCACAAAGCCCATGCCCAGGGCATAAACCGCCACCAGCGAGGCAATGATGTTGATGACATTGACCACAATGCTGATGTACATGGCCCCCTTGGAGTCCTGCATGCCCAGCAGCCAGCCCTTGACACTCATCATCATCAGTGTGGGCGGTGCCCCCCATACCACAATATTAAAGTAGGTGCCCGCCAGCTCTAGCACCTCGTCCGACGGCCCGATGAGGGTGAATCCCAGCCAGCTGATGGGCCACTGCAACACAACGATGGCCAGTGCAATGGTCAGTGCCAGCACCGACGACTGCTGCAGCATCCTGGCCTGCAAGCTCTTGTCGCCGGCTCCGAAAGCCTGTGCGGTCATTCCCGACGTGCCCATGCGCAGGAAGCCGAAGTTCCAGTAGACAAAGTTGAAAAGCATCGACCCGACAGCAATGGCACCAATGACCGTCGCATCGCCCAGATGTCCGGCAATGGCCGTGTCGAGCAGTCCCAACAGCGGGATGGTGATGTTGGCCACGATGGCCGGCAAGGCAATGCGCAATATCTCTCGGTTCATAGCTTCCAGTCCTGAAAAACGCTGCAAAATTACAACTTTTTTAATAGAGAATAGTAGACTGGAGAAATGAAAATATAAACAGAATGGATACAATAGAGACAATTGCTACAAAATTATGTTCCATTTGTCAACTTTTGCCCCGAGATGTGACAAAAAAGCAGTAAATTTGCCGCCGAAAAACGAAGCAACGAGCATGAAGATAGGCAACATAGACCTGGGCGAACGCCCCGTGATGCTGGCTCCGATGGAGGATGTGACCGACCAGTCGTTCCGTCAAATCTGCCGCGAGCAGGGTGCCGACATGGTCTACACCGAGTTTGTCAGTGCCGACGCACTGATTCGCAACATCGACAGCACATTGCGCAAGCTCACCATCCAGCCAGCCGAACGCCCCGCCGCCATCCAGATTTATGGCCGTACGGTCGAGTCGATGGTCGAGGCCGCCCGCATGGCCGAGGCCGCACATCCCGACGTGCTGGACATCAACTTTGGCTGTCCTGTCAAGAAAGTGGCCGGCAAGGGAGCCGGAGCCGGCATGTTGCGCAACATCCCCCTGCTGCTCGAAATCACGCGCGAGGTGGTCAAAGCCGTGCAAGTGCCTGTCACTGTCAAGACCCGTCTGGGCTGGGACCACGACAGCAAGAACATAGTCGAGCTGGCCGAGCGGCTGCAGGACTGCGGCATCCAGGCCCTGACCATCCATGGCCGCACCCGCTCGCAGATGTACGACGGCGAGGCCGACTGGACACTGATTGGCCAGGTCAAGGCCAACCCACGCATGACCATCCCCATCATCGGCAACGGCGACATCACTACACCGGCGAAGCTGGCCGAATACTACGACCGCTATGGTGTGGACGGCATCATGGTGGGCCGTGCCTCAATCGGTGCCCCCTGGATATTCCGCGAGATGAAACAGTATCTGGCCGACGGCACGCTGCCCGCCATCAGCGACAGCGAGAAGATGGCGCTGCTGCGGCGCCAGATAGCCGAGAGCATCGACCGCATCGACGAGCGCCGCGGCATCCTGCACATCCGCCGTCACCTGGCCGCCACGCCCGTGCTCAAGGGCATCTATGACTTCCGCTCGACCCGCATCGCCATGCTCCAGGCCGGCACGCGTGCCGAGCTTGAAGCCATCCTAGACCACATCGAAAACGACATTTTACCCGACCAAAGCAGAAGAATCCTATGAAACAGACCATTTCCATCATGCTGTGCCTTGTCACCCTGCTTGCAGCCACAGCCCAGACCAAACACTTTGACATCAAGGTGGGCGACTTTGAGAACCTCTTAGTCACCGACAACATCAACGTGGTGTATGAGAGCAACACGAAGCGTGCCGGCACTGCGGTGTTCGACTGTCCGCAAAACATTGCCGACGGCCTGATATTCACCAACAACATGCACGGCCGGCTCACCATCCAAGTGTCGACCGAGGTGCTGGGGACGCCCAACCTGCCCACACTGCACGTCTACAGCAAAGAGCTAAAATTTGCCGAGAACGGTGGTGACAGCACACTCACCCTCATCAAGCCTCTGAGCCACAAGACATTGAAATTGCTGTTGAGCGACAACGGCACTATCCATCTCAAGCATGCCGAGGTCAGCGAGCTGGAGCTGAAGCTCATCACGGGCAAGGGGCTGATCACGGCCAGTGGCTTCAGCCACAAGCTCAAAGCCGACCTGCTGGGCAAAGGCACCATCGACGCCTCCGAGGTCAGCGCCCAGAACATCCGTTGCCACATCATCGGCACCGGCACCATCAATGTTGCTGCCGAGGGAGCAGAACTGGCGGTGCGTGGCAGCGGCACCGGTCAAGTCAACTACCTGGGCACGCCCAGCAACCTGAAGATTCGCAAGCTGGGTCCGGTCAAGGTCAACAAGATGGACCCGTAGCCCGATGCGCCAGCAAGCCTCACAACTGCTCTCGCGCAATGAGAGCCAGGCACTCAAGGCCCTGTGCATCATCGTAGTGATCATGCACAACTACTTGCATCTGCGCGGCTATGCCGCCGAGAACGAGTTTCAGTTCCATGCCGACCGTGCCTGGCACATGTGGCAGCTGGTGCTTCACCCCACCCTCTCCCTGCCTCTGCACATCATCAGTTTCATCGTCTCCTACAGTCTGGTGGGCTTCTTGTTTGTCAGTGGCTACGGCCTGGTCAAGAAGTATGAACACCCCGCACAGCCATTCGTCCGCCGGCAATTCCTGGCCAGCCACTATGCCAAGCTCTTCAAGCTGGCAGTGGTCTTCATTCTGATGGCTTTTGTGGTCTTCAGGGGGCTGCGCGGTCGTTGGCCTCTGGGTGTCAAGGACTCGCTGCTTGAGTTGCTGCTGCTGGGCAACCTGCAGTGGGAGGTGTCGATTTATCCTTTTATCTACTGGTACCTGGGCATGACACTACAGCTCTATGCCCTGTACGCAATGGTGCTGCACCGCCAGCACGGCCACTATGGCCGGTGGCATCAAGCACTACTGCCACTGCTGGTGACAGGATGTTGCGTCTGGCAGATGTGTTGCGCCCCCACCGGCCAGTGGATTTACTACCTGCGCATCAACTTGGTGGGCTATGTCGGCCCATTCGTGCTGGGCATCGTTGCCGCCCGTCACGCCGACCACATCGTCCTCACCCGCCGGCAGTGGGGGGCGGTGGCTATGGCCAGTGGAGTGCTGATGGCCGCGAGTCTGGGCAACTTCTATACTTGGATTTGGGGCTGGCTTCCGGCCACTGTGTTTGCCGTGAGCGCGGTCAAGTGCCTGCCATGGCTGTCGTGCCGTGCGCTGGTGTGGCTGGGCGGTGTGTCGTCGCTGGTCTATGTCATCCACCCCATTGTGCGCGAGGTGTCGGTCCACTATCTGCATCCCAACCATGACATCGCCGACCTGCTGGCCTACATGGCCGCATCCATTCTGCTAGCCGGGGGCTATGCCTGGCTGCGCCGCCAGGTTTCCAGTGCCCGCAAGCACTAGAGGTGGGTTCCATAAATCGAGAGATATAAAATAAGGTTTTGGCCATCTTGGCTCGTCTTTTTAGCACACTTCGCCCCAACTCCTTGACTTGCAGCCCGCTACCATGCCGTATAGATGGTGTCAAAATCTGCTCAACAATCCGAACCAATCTGATTCAATCAATTCTTTGAACCCACCTAGAATCCACCGACCTCATCGCGCAAGATGCGCGTGAACTTCTCGGCTCCCTGGCGCGAGAGGTGGTCGCCGTCGCGGAAGTCAGTGCCCTGGAACCGCCGGTCGCGCAGATAGTCTTTGTACTCCGCCCCATAACGGTCGACGCACTGCTGTGCCAGGTCGTACATCACCTGCAGCTGCTTGGGGTCAATCTTGCTGTAGAATCCGCTCCACATCGGCGTAGTGACCAGCACCAGCCGCACCCCACGCCGCTGGCACCAATCGGCAATTTTGAACAGATAGTCACTGTTGGTCTTAACCAAGTTCCAGTCCTTGCATCGGTGCCGCTCAATGGCGATGTCGCTCTCGCGGCGCATCATCGCCGTGTCGAAGCTGGCCGGCGTGGCAAATGCCGTGCCGAATCCCAACGAGTCGCAGTCTAGCGTGGACTCACCGGTGAGCACATAGCGCAAGGCCGGCATGAGCTTACGGCGGAATGTGGTGTAGCTCGACAACTCGAAGCCATACTTCGACCACAGTGAGTGCTTGTCATAGTCCATATAGAGCCGATAATAGATGCAGCGGTGCCAATCCTCGGGCAGCTGCTCCATGGGCGCATCAAAGGGCGACGAGTCGTCGATGACCAGCACCAGATTGCGCAAGCGACCCAGCCGGCTGCTGTAGCGGTCGAGCAAGAACCAGTCGTACTCGTAGAGCTGCGACACATTCGACAGGTTGAACGCGGCATGACCCAACGAATCGGGGATGACGGCATAGTAGATGTGCGAGGCTCCCATGAGCAAGGTCTGCACACTGTCGGCATGACAATCCATCCACTCACTCTTGTAGCGATAGGAGTTGGGATAGTGACGCACCAGCGCCTCGCCCAGTGCTGCCAGCACCAGCAGCGGCAGGACAAAGATGAACAGATGTTTGACAAACCCCTTCATGCCTCTAGAACTGGAAATAAATGAACTGCTGCGTCTGCCCCTGGAACAGCAGGATGCACACAACCAGCAAATAGTAGATGCCCCACCGCATGCCACGCGAACGCACTGCCGGGCCATGCACAAACTGCAACGGATGCTCGCGGTCGCGGCACAGCCACTCGCAGCCCACAAGCATGGCCAGGCCGACATAAGTGAACACAGGCAAGCCCAGCGACGGCACACTGAACAACGATGACCGCACCAGGCATTGGCAATAGTGGACGAACGATGCCACACCATCGGCCTTAAAGAGCATAAAGCCCAGCGCCACCAGACAATAGGTACCCACCATGCGTCTCAAGTCATCCCACCGGGGCATGCCATGAGCACCGGCCTTGATGCGCTTTTTCTTGCCAAACTTGCCCCGGATAATCAATGGGATATAAAGCAAGCCAAAGTAGAGTCCAAACAGCCCGAAGGTCCAGTCTGCCCCATGCCAGAAGCCGATGAGCACCATGTTGACAACCACGGCCAACATCAGTCCCACCTGCCCCCAGTCGCGCATCGAGATGTTCAACGGCATGAACACATAGTCAGTGAGCCACCCTGTGAGCGAGATGTGCCACCGTTGCCAGAACTCGGCGATGTTGCGTGCCAGAAAAGGTGACTTGAAGTTGACGGCAACGTCGAAGCCCAGCACCTTGCCCACCCCGATGGCCATGTGACTGTACCCGCCAAAGTCGGCATACAGCTGCAACGGGAACAACAGAACTGCCGCCACAAGCCTCGACGCAGCGAACGACTCAGGCGCACCCCAGACACTGTCGGTGAGTGCGGCCAGATTGTCGGCCACACACATCTTCAAAAATATGCCCCACAGCACCTGGCGGCAACCGTCAACAGCCTTCTTACGGTCAAATCGTTGACTGTCTGACAGCTGAGGCAAAAACTTGCCAGGACGGTCAATAGGGCCAGACATGAGTGTCGGAAAGAAAGCGACATAGGTGGCAAACTGCAAGAAATCCCGTGCCGGAGCGATGCGCTGCCGGTGCAACTCAATGACATAGCTGATGAGCTTGAAAGTGAAGAAACTCACACCCACCGGCACCACAATGTGCAACGTGGCCCATGTGCAGCGCAGTCCCAGTGCGGCGAACAGTGCGGCAAACGACTGACCCAAGAAGTCAAGATACTTGAAGACCACCAGCAACGCCACCCCCATCACCACGCCCAGCGCTGTCCAGCGCGACGCGGCTCGCCAGCTCTGCGCCCTGACCGTTGCATCCACCATGTGGCCAACGAGATAGAACACTCCCGTGGCCGCCAGCAACAGTGGCACCATGCGCCAGTCGGCCATGGCATAGAACACATAGCTGGCCAGAAGCAGCCAAGCGTTCTGCCGCCTGACCGATTGCATCGTCCAGGGGCAAAACATGCCCACAAAGACGATGACAAAAAACAGCGCAAATGCCAACGAGTTGACTGCCATTGTCCACTAGTTGCCCTCAGCCAGGAGCTGAACAATCGTGTCGACCATCTGACCCACATTCTGCCACGTCATGATCTCGCGTGCGTTGAACTTGATGTGCCAGTGTTTCTCGATGGCCACAATCAGCTGAATGTGGCTCAACGAGTCCCACTCCTCAACATCGTCGGCCTTGAGAGCATCGGTGACCACCAGGTCGTCCACATCCAGTATGTCCTGAAAGATTTGGGTCAACTGGTCCAGTATTTCTTGTCTTGTCATGTTCTTGTTAATTTATCAGTTTACTGTAATCGTCTGAGTTTGCTCAAAAGGAGCTTCCCCCTCAAGCAGGCGCACAATGGCCAGTGCCACCTCGTCGGGGGTGAGCAGCCGCGAGTGGTGCGCCAACTGCTGCTGCGCCAGGTGCTCAACCAGGTCGCCATGCAGCGCCGTGGCCATAAAGTCGGGCAACACACATGCCGACCATATACCCAGACGCGAATATTCGCTGTGCCATGACTTGGCCAGCTGCTGCAGATAAGCCTTGGTGGCGGCATAGACGCTATATCCCGCCGGAGGCTGACCCGTCGTGGCCAGCGAGCCGACAGTGACAATGCGTCCCGCTCGCTTGCGCCGCATTGCCGCTATGCACGCCTGGGTGATGGTGACCACCGGCTCGACATTGGCCTTGAAAGCCTGGGCAAAGTCGGCCATGGGGGTGCGATGAAAATGCGTGCCCATCGGAGTGCCCACATAGGCGTTATTGACCAGTGCCTCAACGTCGAGCTGCGCCACCTCGCCGGCCAGCGAGGCAACCGACTCGGGCTGTGTGAAGTCGACCAGCCGCCCCTCGACATTGTCATGCGCCTGGCACAGTTGCCTAGCCAGCTCATGGTTGCGATGATAGGTGAAACAGACGTGATGCCCTCGCCCGGCCAACATGCCGACCAGCACCCGCCCCACCGCTGATGTACCACCTGTGACGAGAATGTTCATGCCAGGATGCCGATTTGAATGTGCCCCCGCGCGATGAGCCGGCGCTTGCCGTCATCGTCACGAGTGAACTTGAACTTATAAATCACCACTCCCACCGCCTCGCTGACCGTCTCGCACCGCACCTGGAGCTGAAGAGTGTCGCCCAGATAGAACGGAGCGTGAAAGCTGATGTCCTGGGCATGAATCATCACACGGTCGGTGGGCAGCAGCATACCGGCAAAGTGCGACAAGAACGCATTGAGTATGTTGCCATACATCACCCTGCCGGAGAAGCCTCTGTCGTGCGCAAATCCATCATCGACATGCAGCGCATTGATGTCGCCACTGCACGTCCTGAACGCGTCATAGACCCTGTCAGTGACCACATAGTCGTGAGTCAACTCGGGGCATTGTTGGGACAATTGTGTTGCCGTCATCATAGTCTTGCCAGAGCGATGTTGCATGGTCGGTCAGTGTAATGGTCAATGTCTAGACACCAGCGATTGTCGCTGTCGGGCATGGACATGAAGCCCAAGTCGGGATAGTGCCGGGCGACCATGCCATTCTTGGCAGTGGGCAAGTATTCGCCCACAATGCGGTGATAGCCTCGGGCACGCGCTGCTTCGACCATCCGGTTGAGTGTGAAGCACTCCATGCCTCGCTTGAGCACCCGGCAGCTCATCAGCCAGGTGTCGACCAGCAATGTCGCGCTGTCCAACGGCCTCATCACCACCACGGCGATGAGTCCATGGTCGCCGAAGCGGTCACGCAGCGACAGGGCCATGTCGACCACTTCGCCGTCCTGCGCCAGCCGCCGGACATCATCCTCGCCGTAGCGGACAGTGCGCAAGTTGAACTGGTTGCTCCGTTGCGTCAACTGAGCCACCCGCGGAGTATTGAACGAGTTGAACGGCTCGACTCGCGCCTCCATGCCCAGCGAGGCCAGAAATTCCTGCTCGTTGGCAAAGGTGCGCTTGAGCTGGACGCGCCGAGCCTCTTGTTGATACTGCTGTGTGCGCTTGTTGTCGACATCGCTGGCCGATGCCGTCTCAAACAAATTGAGGCTATACAGGTATTCCAGATAATCAGAAGGATCCCTGGGCAGTTCAGGAACGGTGATGCCCGCGATGTGCTCGCGCACGATGGCTCGCTCAAATGGGTTGTCGTCCAGAAAAACCATTGAGTCAAACCCAATGTTCAGAATCTGCTGGATGGTGCGGATGTTGTCGACCTTGGTCTCCCAATTGGCTATGAACACGGCGATGTCGTCGAGCCTCAGCACCATGTCGGGATGCTTCAAGAAGGGCTCTTTGGCCACCGCCTCGTCGTTCTTCGACACCACACACAAGATGACACCACGCTGCTGCAGCTTCTTGACCCACTGCTGCAACTGTGTGAACACACGCCCTATGCCCAGGCCATGCCCCAACTGGATGCCCTCCAGCCCATCGTCGCCCACGACCCCGCCCCACAACGTATTGTCCAGGTCCAGGATGAGACACTTGTTGAACGTCCCGCGCAGTGCCGCGATGGCCTGCACGATGCGATAGGCCACAGCGGGCAAGGCATCTATCGACAGGACCATCTCGGTCGAGGCATAGACGTTGGGTGCAAACATCTGGTTGCGGCCCAGCTGACTCTGCACAGCGGCAATGTCGACAATCGACAGGTTGTCGTGCCGGCGCGCCAGCTCCATAAGCCCGACGTTGAGCTGACGCGTCTGCCACAAGAGCGATGTCTCCACCCGATTGGCATAGTTGCCATAGACCGTGTCGTCAATCTCAGGGTAGTTCAGGCAGATGATGCGCCGCCCAGACCAAGCAGGGTCGGTAAGAACGGACTCGATGAAGTCCAGCCTGCGCCGTGCCAGCGAGGCACGGTCATCAACTGCCATGGCGGCATGCTGCGCCACAAGCTGATGGGTGGCCTGAAACAGGATGATGAACTGCGGGCACACCCGGTGCAACTCACTGTCCGGGTCAACGAACTGCCGCTCCACCTGATTGTAGTCGGCCTCAAAGAGGTCGATGGTGAAGCCCATGTCAATGGCTGCGCCACGCACAGCAGTGGCCAGCAACTGGGTGGCTGTGTCGCCCACCAGTGCAGCCTTGACGCCAGGCAGGCGACTGTTGTCCTGCTTGAGCAATCGCTTGAGTTGTGTCAAGTCGAGCATAGACCTATCTTTAAGCGGGCAAAATTACTAAAAAATGTGCGTGTGTGCATCATTTTCGGCCCGAAAAAAAAATTCATTGTTCACTTCTGTGGCCGCCACATCACAGACGCCACCCTGGCTTGAACAGTTCCTTCTGGGCTGTGAATCGTGGGAACACTCTAATAAACAACGCGATAGTGGGAAACATCAGGGCCAGCACCAGCAACAGGGTCAGCAGCGACAAGGCCAGTCCGTCGCACCCGGTCAAGTACCTGACCAAGGCCCGCACCAGGGGAATGTAGACATAGTGAGTGCCCAACACCACCACAGAGTATCGCCCCAGATAGTTGACTCCTGGCAATGAACCAATGTTCTTGCTGAACCACAGCAGGGCGACAATGGCTATAGACGACAGGCCGTACAAGGTCAGGCCAGAGGGCAACACCTGGCTGAAGATGTCAATCTCGCCAGCCAGGAAATAAGTCATCACCAGAGCAACCGGAAACGCCACCAGCCCCCAACGGTCGAGTGCCAGAGGCCGCAACACATCCCGCCCACGCAACAGCGACCCCAGCACAAAGAAGGGCATGCCCACCAGAGCCGTGTCCAGATAGTACAGTGGCTTGATGTGGCTGGCGCACAGAGCATAGCCACCTGCAGCCATGGCCAGCACGAAAGCCACCTGCACCCACCACCGGTCGGTGAGCATCTGCAGCACATAATAAATAATATTAACCCAGAAGAGGCTCATCAAGAACCACAGCGGCACGTTGCAGTCCCAATAGCGTTGCGTGAGCGGCTGGACAATGTAGCCCCAGTGAAAGTCACCGTACACATGCAGCCCGGCAGGCAAGAAGTGGACTGCCATCTGCACCAGATAGGCAAAGAGATAGAAGAATGCAAACGTAACCAGGATGTTGTTGACCTTCTTGCGGGCAAAGTCGAAAAATCCGCCATAACGCTTGAAGAAGATGCCTGACACAAAATAGTACATGGGCACCCTGAATGTCTGGAACATACGGTCGGCATTGTCGCCCAGGGCAGCGAACAACCCCGTGTCGACATGGCCGGTGACAATGAGCATAATGCACAAGCCCTTCATCAAGTCGATGAATGGCAGACGCTTTGCCGGTATGTTGCCTCGAGTCACTGTGATGAAGACATGTGCTTTTGGAGCGCAAAATTAGACATTTTTTCTGAAACCCACAACGTGCAATCGCCATATATTGCGCTGGCACACGAGAACACAACTCGACAATGCGCAACATCTCTGCACTCGCTCGCCCGATGTCGGACAACGAGTTTTTCACTTTTTGGCCACAACGTAGCGCGCCATTCCAAAATAATTCGTACCTTTGTAGACCGAAACCATAATGAAATAGCTATGGCAGTTAAACAAGGATTGACACAGAAGACCGAGCAACGACAGCGGCAAGTGATGATTCAGCGCCAGCTGGGAAGCCTGGTCGAGAAAAATACGCTAGAGATTGAGGACGAGGTGCGCAAGGAGCTGGACGACAACCCGGCTCTGGAAGAAGTGGTAAACCCCGATGAGAAGGTCAACAGCACCGACGAGGAGGGGCGCGATTTCAAAGAGAGCAGCGACGACCTGCAGCGCAACGATGAGTGGAGCGAGGGCACGCTGCCCCAACGCCGCTATGGCGGCACGGTCAACAACAACGACCAGCGTTACGAGCCTGTCCTCGTCAGCGACGAGACCCTGATGGATGTGCTCATGCAGCAGCTCTACGAGCAAGACTTGACCGAGCACGACGAGGTCATCGCCCGCCACATCATCGGCAACATCGACGGCCAGGGTTACCTGCGCCGCCCGGCACGCTCCATTGCCGATGACGTGACATTCAAGGAGGGAGTGATGGTCGAGACCAGCGATGTGGAGCGTGTGCTGAACATGGTCAAGCGCCTGGACCCGGCCGGCATTGCCGCCGGCAGCCTGCAGGAGTGCCTGCTGCTGCAACTGCAGCGCAAGGACGATTTCATCAGCCGGCTGGCGCTGCATGTGATTCGCGACCACTTCAAGGCCTACACCGACCATAACTATGCCCGCATCCAGGAAGCCCTCGACATCGACGCCGACACCATGAGCGACATCCGCCGTGCCATCCGCCGCCTAGACCCCAAGCCCGGGGCACCCTACGCCACGTCGATGGAAGAGCAACACGGACAGCAAATCACCCCGGACTTCATCATCGAGGAGAACGGCGACGAACTGACCCTCTCGCTCTACAACAACATCCCCGAACTGCAGATTTCGCAGACCTATGCGCAACTGCTGGCCGGATATGAGCGCCAGAAGCCCGTCACCACCGCCGACAAAGGCATCCAGAAGGTGGCCAAGCAGAAGGTGGAGAAAGCCAGCGGATATATCAACCTGCTGAAGATGCGCCAGAACACTCTGTACCGCATCATGCGGGCCATCATGGTGCGCCAGAGCGACTACTTCCACCACCAGGGCGACGACCTGCTGCTCAAGCCCATGGTGCTGCGCGACATCTCCGAAGACACCGGCGTGGACGTGTCGGTCATCTCGCGGGCAACCAACAACAAGTATGTCGAGACCCCCTGGGGCATACGCTCGCTCAAGTCATTCTTCAGCGAGGGACTCAAGCAGACCGATGCCCAGGGCAACGAGGTGGAAGTGGCCACACTGGCCATCAAGAAGGCCCTGCAACGGCTGGTCGACAACGAAGACCCGGCCGATCCTCTGAGCGACGACCGCCTGTGCGACATGCTGCTGCAGCAAGGCTTCAAGATTGCCCGCCGCACAGTGGCCAAATACCGTGACCAGCTGAACATCGACACGGCACAGAAGCGCCGCCGCCGCAATCAACACTGACCATCATGGGACGACTCACAACCGGACGACTGCTTGTGGCTGGAGCTCGCTTCTTCTCGACCGTGCTCAGCCCGCTGCTCATGCCCACCTACGGCGCACTGCTGGTGCTGTGGACCTCGGTGCTGTGCCTGCTGCCCAACGGCACGCGCGTGACAGTGCTGGTGATGGTGCTGGGCATCACCAGCGTGTTGCCCACCATCATGATTGGCATCCTGCACCACTATGGTGTCATCCGCGACAAGCGCCTCGAGAACCCACAAGAGCGCACCATCCCCTACGCCTTTGCCGTGCTGTGCTATCTGGGGGCCGCGGCCTATCTCGACCACATCCACTCGCCTCGATGGTTCATCATGTTTGCCCTGGGCGGAGCACTGACATGCCTGGTGGTGCTGGTGGTGAACCGCTGGTGGAAGATCAGCGCCCATGCCGCCGGCATCGGTGGCGTGGTGGCATTGATTTATCAGATTCATGTGCAGGGTCTGAGCGCTTTCAACCTGCTGTGGGTATTCATCGCCACGATTCTGCTGGCCGGCATCCTGGGCACGTCGCGGCTGCTGCTCAAGCGGCACACAGTGTTGCAAGTGCTGGCAGGATTTGCCGTGGGCTTCGCCTGCGTCGACCTGATGATGAAGTTCTTCGGATAAGGTCAGCAAGCAACCCTCAACTTTAAACTCTTAACTATAAACTTTAAAACATGACTCCTTTAGTAAGCATCATCATGGGCAGCACGAGCGACCTGCCCGTCATGGAAAAAGCATGCAAGTGGCTCGACGAACAGGAAATCCCCTTTGAGGTCAACGCACTGTCGGCCCATCGGACACCACAGGCCGTCGAAGAGTTTGCACACAATGCGGCCGGCCGCGGCATCCGCGTCATTATCGCCGCAGCCGGCATGGCAGCGGCCCTGCCCGGTGTGATTGCCGCCAGCACCACACTGCCGGTCATCGGCGTGCCCATTAAGGGGATGCTCGACGGACTGGACGCCATGTTGAGCATCATCCAGATGCCACCGGGCATCCCTGTGGCAACAGTGGGGGTCAACGGTGCCATGAACGCCGCTATCCTCGCCGCCGAGATGCTGGCCCTGACCGACCCGGCCATAGCCCGGCGGGTGAGCGACTACAAGGCCGGACTGGGCAAGAAAATCGAGAAGGCCAACCAAGAGCTGGCCACCCTCGACTATAAGTTTAAAGTGTAAGGGGTTAACGGTTAAAGCTTTTTTGGGGAAAGGAACAGGTTTCCTGTTTCTTGATTCATAACTCAATTCTTAATTATTAAAAAGGTGTTTAATTACAAGCGACGCATGACCATCACCGTCGATGTGGGCGGGGTGAAACTGGGCAGTGAGTGGCCCGTGAGAGTACAGTCGATGACCAACACCGACACCAACGACATCGAGCGCAGCGCGGCCCAGTGCCAGCGCATCGCCCAGGCCGGGGGCGAGCTGGTGCGCCTCACGGCACAGGGTGTGCGCGAGGCCGAGAGCATCGGCATGGTGCGCAACCTGCTGCACAAGCAGGGTTGCCAGGTGCCCCTGGTGGCCGACATCCACTTCAATCCTCGCGCGGCATTTGCTGCCGCCGCACTGTGCGAGAAAGTGCGCATCAACCCCGGCAACTTTGTCGACCCGGCACGCACATTCAAGAGCCTGGAATATACCGAAGAGGAGTATCAGGCCGAATTACAGAAGATTCACGACACACTGTTGCCGTTCATCCAGATTTGCCGTGACCATCACACGGCTGTGCGACTGGGGGTGAACCACGGCAGTCTGAGCGACCGCATTATGTCGCGCTATGGCAACACACCGGCGGGCATGGTCGAGAGTGTGATGGAGTTTCTGCGAGTGTTTGTCGCCGAGGGTTTCAACGACGTGGTCATCTCGATGAAAGCCAGCAACGTGGTGGTGATGATCGAGGCAGTGCGCCGCCTGGTGGTGGCCATGGACCGCGAGGACATGCACTTCCCGCTGCACCTGGGTGTGACCGAGGCGGGCTTCGGCGAGGACGGACGCGTCAAGAGCGCCGTGGGCATCGGCACACTGCTAGGCGAGGGGCTGGGAGACACCATCCGTGTCTCGCTCAGCGAAGACCCTGAGCTGGAGATTCCTGTGGCACAGAAGCTGGTACAATATGTCACGTCGCGCCAGGGACACGAGCCCATCGTGGGCGAGATGTGCCCAGGTTATGACCCCATCTGCCCACCACGACGCGAGCCACGTGAGCTGGCCGGCAGGCGCACACCGCTGGTCATCGCCTCGTGCGACCGAGCCGACCTCAAGGCCGCACTGCAGCCCGACCTGACCGACGACGAGCTGATTGACGTGGTCGAGCAGGTGATGGTCATCACGCCCGAGGGCACCAACATCCCCGGCTCGCTGTTGCAGCAGCTGCACGAGCTGGAAGCCGGCGGCAATCGGCTGCCCGTCATCGCCCGTGTACACTATGACGACACCGACAGCGAGTGGCTGCAGGTCAAGGCCGGAGCCGACCTGGGTCCCGTGATGCTGAGCGGTCTGTGCGACGGCATCTGGATTGACGCTCCACAATATCCCGACCAGGACCAAGTGGTGCGCATCGCCTTCGCCATTCTGCAGGCCTGCAGGGGGCGCATGAGCAAGACCGAGTTCATCTCCTGTCCCTCGTGCGGTCGCACACTGTTCGACCTGCAGACCACCGTGCGCCGTGTGCAGCAGGCCACGGCCCACCTGACCCATCTCAAGATTGGCGTGATGGGGTGCATCGTCAATGGCCCCGGCGAGATGGCCGACGCCGACTATGGCTATGTGGGGGCAGCAAGAGGCAAAATCAGCCTCTATAAGGGCAAGCAGTGCATCGAGATGAACATTCCCGAGGACCAGGCCATCGACCGTCTGGTGGCCCTGATCAAGCAACACGGCGACTGGCGCGAGCCCGGTGCCACAGTTCAGTAGCTCACGGCGAACGGAGAAGCTAGGGCACTCTTTGCGCAACCGACCGCTATATCCTGATTGGCAGGGGTCATGCCCACTTGCTTGCCATGGCTCAGCATGCTGTAGGATGCAAGAGGTGTGTCGACATAGCAGTGGTCGAATGTAGTGTTGAGCAATGCCATGGCCGCAGCGCACGACTCGACAAACATGCCAATGCCGCTCTGCAGGTGCAGCCAGTCGTGGGTCATCTGCCCGGTGGTGCCATACTGGCTCAACGCCGTGCGGCGGGCATTCTGCAAGGCCGTGCCACATGGCAGCACCCGGTTGACACAGCCTGTGAGCGAAACCTGCCTGGCACAGCTGGCAATTTGCTCATACATCTCATCGCTAGTAAAGCTCACCGGCTTGCCATCCACCTTGAGGGTGCCATTGGTCAGCTTGGGAGAGCCGTCGGGATAGGCCGGTGTGAGTATCCAAGCCAACTTGCCATAATACCCCCTGGCCCGCAACTGATTTACCATCGGCTGCAGATAGGGTGAAATGGTCGAGAAATCATGGCTCATGGCACTGACCTGCTGCAGGGTGACCCAGTCCCAGTGCTCGTCGGCCAGTGCGTGGAGTGGAGTCGCCTGGGTCTGCTTGATCCACCCGTCCTGGCCGGCTGTCCACTTGTAATAAGCATTATAAGCCCTATTTTTCTTGAACAGTCGCAAGTGTGTGTCGAGCGATGCACCGCCGCAATAGAGGATTCCGACCACGACATGCGTCCTGGGCGCAACTTGCCGCAAGACAAACGGCAACAGTGCCAGCGCATCGTTGGTGTAACTGTTGCCGATGGCCAGCACGCGCAGCGTGTCGGGCAGCAATCCATCGGGCAGCGATTGGGTCGCAGGTATCACCATGGGCTCGTCGGTCTTGACACTGCCGCAGGCGGCGACAAAGGTCGACATCAGGGCAAAAACGAGTGTCAATAAGGTCTTGTGTATCATTGTTCTAGCGGAGTTTGTGACGATAGTAGTGCGAACGGCTCATGCCGAAATAACTGATGATAGCCAGGGCATTGACGGCCACGCCGCTCCAGAATGCGCTGGCATAGCCCAAAAGTTCGGCCACCACCCCACCCACGATGACACCCAGACCGATGCCCACATCCCACGCAACGAGGATGGTGCTATTGGCCGTGCCACGCTGGTCGTTGCTGGCCAGGTTGATCATCATGTTCTGGAACGCCGGCCACAGGTGGCCGTTGCCCAGGCCGATGAGCACCGCCGCGCCATAGAAGCCCCACAAGTTGGGCACGGCGACAAACAGGGTGTAGCCCACAAACGAGATACACATGCCCATCGACGCATTGTGCACCACGCGGCCTTTGCGCAATGCCGATGCCCCCTGCAGCCGCGAGCACATCAGTCCCACTGCCAGAATCAGGAAAAACGTGCCCGAGGTGCTGGTCACACCCATGGTCTCCTTGGCATAGATGGCCAGATAGGTGCTCAGCACACCATAGCTGTAGCCGAAGCCCACCATGTTGAGGAAAAGCAGGGTGCCAGCCACCAGAAAGAAGCGGTCGAGCGACAAGGCACGCTTGCCTTGTACCAACGGGCGAGGCTTGAGCTTGACCGTGGCATCGACCCACAGGCCGATGCCGGCAATCACCAGGGCCGACCAGAAGAGCACCTCATAACTGCCCACCAGGTCAAACAGATAGATGGCCACCGTGGGTCCAGTGGCCATGGCCATGTTGTTGCTCAAGCCATAGTAGCCGATGCCCTCGGTGCGACGGCTGCTGGGCAGCACATCGATGGCCACCGTGCTGTTCGACACGGTCAACGCGCCGAACGGCGCGCCATGCAACGTGCGAATGATGCCAAAGAGCAGCAACGAACCGGCCGCCAGATAGCCGGCAAAGAAGATGAAGAACAGAAAATAGCATGTGAGTAACACTTGCCGGCGCGGGAACGTGTCGACCAGATAGCCGCTGAACGGACGCGCTATCAGAGCCGCTACGGTGTATCCGCTCAACACGGCACCTATCACATCCTTGGTCGAGTGGAAGGTGTCATTGAGATAGAGCGGCAACAGCGGCATCAACAGATAGAAAGCAAAGAACAGCAAGAAATTTGCCGCACTCACCTTGATGAAATTAGCATTCCACAGTTTTTCTCTGGTCTCGGTCATAGCATAATTTTTGACGATGCAAAAGTACTGCTAAATACCGAATGTGGCAAATTTTTCAGGCTTTAGACTTATGTTGTTGGCTTTTAGCTGTGCGCGATATTGACAGTGTTGTTCATGCCGTGTGTGTTTCGCTGTCGACCAATTTGCTGCACAAGCCGCATGATTTTCCCCTGCAAGTAGCCACAACTGACACTGACAAAAGGTGAAACCATTTCAGAAACTTTTTAACATCAAAGAAAATCGCCAGCTTGCTGAATCACAGCACACTAGCGATTTAAATTGTGAACCCGTGGGGAGTCGAAAGCGTGAAAGATTGGGAATTTGGCGACATCAGCAATAACGTCAGTATATTTCCATAATGAAATGTAAGCCAATTATTTATAATTACAATTTTTGTTTCATTAGTTTTCGTGGATTTTCAATATCTTTAATTTAAGTCGCCAAAAAGTCGCCAAAAGTTTTGCCATGTCGCCAAAAACACCTACCTTTGTACCATCACAAACAGAAATATTGACATCATGGCAACAATCGTTCTATCATTATCGGCAAAGACCGACAAAGCCACCTCACAACATGAGGTGTTAATCCGTTTCTTTCATGGGCGCATAAACCAGAGGGCAAAGACCAACATTTTCGTTCACCCCGACTATTGGAGTGATGAGCAACAAACTATCGTGATACCGAATTGGCGATTGCTCAACGATGAAAAAAAACAAATCAAAGATGAGTTGCAGCTAAAGACCGACCGACTGAACCAAATCGTGTCGTTGGTGCAATCGTCATTCCAAGCAGCCGACAAAAACAACCTTGCCAAAGATTGGTTGAAGTCTTTGATTAATGGGTTCAATTTCCCAGAGGCGACCGCAACCGATGAGGCACAGTCTAAACAACACAATCATTCATTCTTTGATTGGTTTGAATTGTTCCTGAAAACGAAAGACTACCCAGAGAGCAGCACAAAGTCTTTTCGTGTTCTGGAACGTGCGTTAGGGCGTTATCAGGGTTTTGTCAGGGCAAAGCGTGACAAGTCTTTCACTCTTGACATTGACACCATCACGAGAGACACCGTTAACGATTTCTTTGATTACTTTAAGAACGAGTTTAAGTATGTGGAGAAATACCCGAAACTCTATATGGGTTTGTTGTGTGATTACCCCACCGAGATAACGACAAAGCATAAGACCCCGAAGATAACGGAACGTGGCCACAATCACATTGTCAACCTTAAAAAGAAGTTCAAACGCTTTTTCTTGTGGCTTAACAAAGAGGGCTATTCAAGCAACCACCCATTTGATGGCGTTGAAATCAAGTCGGAGAAATACGGCGACCCCATAATTCTTTCACTTGATGAGCGCAACAAGATTGCCGACTTTGATTTATCGGCCACACCACATTTAGAGCGTCAACGTGATGTGTTCGTGTTCCAATGCCTGATTGGTTGCCGTGTAAGTGATTTGCTCAAAATGACACCCGACAATGTTGTTGATGGTCAAGTTCAGTACATCCCCCGAAAGACCATTGATAACAAAGCCGTAACCGCCGAGATACCATTGAACAAACGTGCATTGGCAATTTTATCAAAATATAAAGATTTTGATATGTCACCATATCGGAGCAAAGTTAATTCAAGACCTTTGTTGCCGTTCATATCGGCTCAAAAGTACAATGAGGCTATCAAGGAAATATTCAAAGTGTGCGGCATCAATCGTTTGGTCACGGTTCTTAATCCGATTTCAGGCGAACAAGAAAATAAACCGATGTATGAGGTTGCAAGCAGCCACATGGCACGGCGTTGTTTCGTGGGCAACCTATACAACCAGATACAAGACCCGAACTTGATAAGTTCAATGAGCGGTCACGTTGAGGGCAGTAGGGAGTTCGCACGATACCGCAAAATCGAGAGAGATGCCAAGAAAAAAGCGGTTGACCTGATAAATTAACGGCGTGGTTGTATGGTTGTAGGTTGTAGGTGTTCAAGTGTTCAACCCGATGAACGTGTGAACACCTTGAACAAGTTGAACAACGATAAAACACCGATAACATCACATTAGAAATATGAATAGTGTTTGGGATTCCACCATTAGCGAGAGATTGAGTAGCGGAACGTCAGTAATTGATGAACTGTTCCAATGTATTGTAGATTATAATGCCGATTGCGCGTTAAGGCTATTGCACCCATCACGCTTTGATGGGCGAGATATGGCATTTGAATTGCGAGAGGGCTTTTCGTGGTGCAAGGACAATGTGCAATCGTTTTGTAAACAAGTGTTGGATTATCCGCTCAAATCCAGAGTTCTGGATTTATTCAGAATGATTACCATCCTTATACGAGATTACGACAAGCAACTCGCAAATGATGACACAGACCCAAAAGGTTTAATTTGGTACTGCATAAATCTAGTTTATCAGTTTGGGCAAGAACTATTACCGCAACGAGGTTTGAATGTGCCGCCGATTGTTCAGGGCATATTGTATCGGTCAATCACGTTACCCGAACCATCATCATCGCCATCAGTTCAAGCGACCGCAAAAGACAATGTGCCATTGCCCGATTTTCCTATAACAGAGGGTGTCATGTCGGCGTTGTATTCACTTCTAACTGATAAAGGAGTGATTACTGTTGATATGCAAACTTTCACCGATGCCATTACGCACGCTAATATGAAAAAGTTATGGGATGAGGCTGGAGTATTGCGTAAACGCAACCAATTAAGGTGTGTTATTCGCTATCTTAAAGATAAGTTTGACCCCGATTGGTTGGCTTGTGTAAAAGCTAATGGAATACCCGAAAATATCACGTCTTTTAATCGTGAAACGATAGGCGATTTTGAAAGTGAAGTGAGGAGGTTATTGTTATAGAAACACTTTCAAACACTTTTAGGAAAGCATGACTTTGAACCGCTGAAATACAATGTTTTAGCGGTTATTTTTATTTACCAAAGTGTTTGCAATACTTGCAACACTTGACACCTGATATTGCCATTGTAACTTTGCCGTGTCGAAAGCGATGAACACCGACATTGCCCAGACCATTCGGCAAACGAAATGCGCCATCGGTGAGTGCATGGGGAGAGCCGCAACAATTAAATTCATTAAATATGACAACGAATTTAGTTGCGCTTGCAAAGGAATGCCCAAACCTACAAGTAACAATAACATTGGGCGACTTGATGGAGGCTAACACATTGCTGATAGCCGACACCAAACGAGAGTTGGAACAACTGATAACCGACCAGAACACCGAAACATATCCGAGCCGTGACAAGGTCATGGAGTTGTTGGGCGTGAGTGAGGCCACATTGTGGAGATGGGCGAAAAACGGTTATCTCGTTCCGTTGAACGTGGGGGGGAAACGCCGTTACCGCATGAGTGATGTCAAACGAATTTTGGAGGGCGAGAAATGAACACATTAGATGCCAACAAGGTCAATGACCCCAACAACCTCGATGAGGTATTTGCCGCCATGCGTGACGAGATGTTAAGCGGTCAAGAATACCCATTGCAGCCGATAATGCAGCCGCAGAGCGCACCAGAGGCGACCGCCGAACAACAACACAATGCGAGCAACGAAACGCCCACAGAGGCCATTTGTGATGATGACACCGCCGCACCACAAAGCAGCATAACGCCGACCGATGCACATGGGTTCGATTTCTCAAAGACTGACAACCCCAGGCCGAACCCGAATGTTGGATTGTTCACCATCAAAGCAGCCAATGAATGGATTGATGAAGCAAGCAACCGACCGATGCCGTGCAAGTTGTTCGGGCAATTATGGTTTGAACATGAGATTTGCATTTTGTTTTCTGATAGCAATTTGGGCAAATCCATTCTTGCCGTGCAAATCGCCGATGCCGTTAGTCGTGGAAACGGTGCGTTGTCTGGAATGGCGATGGAGGCGCAACCGCAAACGGTTCTTTACTTTGATTTTGAGTTGAGCGACAAACAATTTGAGGTGCGTTATATCGGTGACGATGGCAAGCATTATCAATTCTCGCAAAACTTGAAACGCGTGGAGATTAACCCCGATGTCAGCGAATATCCTGATGGGTGCGATTTTGAGGAATATATCAAGATTTCTTTGCAGCAAGCAGTTGAGGAATTGGGCGCAAAGGTGATTATTCTTGACAACATCACCTATTTAAGCCGTGAAACCGAGAAAGCGAAAGACGCATTGCCGTTGATGAAATGGTTAAAATCATTTGGGCGAAAATACAACCTTTCAATTCTCGTTCTGGCGCACACCCCAAAACGTAACATGGCAAATCCCATCACCAAGAATGATTTGCAGGGCAGCAAGATGTTGTATAACTTTTGTGATGGTTGCTTTGCCATCGGTGAGAGTACAAAGAGCAATCAATTGCGATACATCAAAGAGTTAAAACAACGCAACGTTTCTTTTGCTTTTGATGCCGACAACGTGATTGTGTGTGAGATTGTTAAGCCTGATAATTTTCTGATGTTCCGTTTCGTGGAATATGGTTGCGAGAGCGAGCATTTGCGACAACTTACCGACAATGACCGTGAAAGTATGATTGAACGTGTCAAAGAGTTGTCGGCAAAAGGTAAGTCGCAACGTGACATCGCCACGGAATTAGGCATTAGCGTGGGTTCAGTTAATCGTTACCTCAAAAAGTAGTTCAAGCGTTCATGGTGTTCAAGCGTTCAACGTGTGAATGACTTGAACACTGTGAACATAATCCAGAACAACATGATACAACAACATCAATATCAGTTGGCGAAACGTGGTAAATGGATTTGTCCAGAGTGTGGCCGCAAAACATTCGTGTGCTATGTTGATGCCAATGGCAACGTGCTTAATGAGAGCGTGGGCAAGTGCGACCGAGCCGACAAGTGCGCATATCATTACCCACCCAGAGAGTATTTTGCCGACAACAAGATTGTGCGTGATGCCAAGCAGCACCGCCGACCATCACGCCCGATGTTCCGACCTCAACCCACCTACATTGACCCAGACATTTTCAAGCAGTCAGTAGTCGCCACCATGAGCCACCGCAACAATCTCGTTGGCTATCTCAAAACCATGTTCGGTGACGATAGAGTTAACCAGATGGTTCGGGATTACTACATTGGCACATCAAAGCATTTTGGAGGTGCTGCAACGGTATTCTGGCAAATAGATAGATACGGCAAAATTCATCGCGGCAAGGTCATGCAGTACAACCCCATCAACGGCAAGCGAGTTAAAGAGCCGTTTGCGATGGTAACAACGGTTCACAAGCTGATGAATTTGGGCGACAACTTGCCGCCACAATGCTTGTTCGGGGAACACCTTTTGAGCAAATATCCCGACAAACTTGTGGCCATCGTTGAGAGCGAGAAAACCGCCATGATAGCCAGCACCGAAATCTGGGATTGCGTCTTTCTCGCTTGCGGTGGGTGCGGCAACTTGACCCCGACCATGTGTGAGCCGTTGAGAGGCCGCAACGTGGTTCTGTTCCCTGACAATGGTCAGTTCGACAAATGGCAAGAGAAAGGGCGCAGCTTGCGGCATATCTTCAAGACCTTGCAGATTGCCGACATCATGGAACGAGAGGCCGTCAACGAGGGCGATGACATTGGCGACCTGATTGTCGCTCCTGACTTTGACATCACCAAAATTGATTTAGGATTGCATGAACTTTGAGCAACCTACACAAAGCGTGCAGAGTGCTTGTTAAAGCGATGTTTGCGGTTGGGGCTAGCAACTGCCCATCAAGGGAAAATAACGCCATTGTAGGGCATTTCTAGCGGCCTAGAATAGAACGGACGGAATAAGCAACACCGTCCGTTCTTTTCTTTGTCCTGACTAGCGCATGGCCGGCACGGAAAGTCAGCCCATCACCCCAAGGGGAAAGGGGGAGTTTCTTTTGTGCAGAAGCCATTACAACCGCCCTACCTACCTTTGCGTGAAAAAAATCTGATTTTGGATTTTCATAAAACCACTATGCACAAAAATGGGATTTTGAAAAATAGACTTTTTTCACGGTGCATGAGGCGAGGGGTTTTCTATGGGAACACCATAATTTGCACGCCCCTACCGGGTGCGTCACGCTGACACATATCTGCATCATCAGCGAATTGTTACGCACAGATTCGTCACCAGCAACGCACGCGCGCGAAATAATATTTTTAGATATATTTAAAAGAAAGAAATATATAAAGAAAGAAAGCACGAATCCTGCTAGAAAGGTATGCGCACACAATCGGCATGGAGAGTCCTCACTGCCGCCAGCTGGTCACCCATGTAGCACACCGACCGCCAGCACCAAGAACGACCACAGGAAATAGAGCCAGCAAGCACCATCAAGAGGTAATCGGCAAAGTTATGCCGAAGTTATAGCCCCAGCCCTTTATTTTACTAGGACTAGAGCCGACTATAACCTATAACCATGTAACTAGAGAAATTCAGCCGCAAGTGCTGGCCACCCATAGGCGACACAACCATCATGAGGCCGACCACCAAGAGTCAGCCCCGAAAGATTGACAAGGTTCTTGCAGCTATCAGAAGAAAGTTGTACCTTTGCATCATCATTGACCTATGTCAATATTTCTAATGTGACACGGCGTTGTTTGGTGTGATACCTGACAACGCTTTTTTGTGTCGCCGTGTTCATGGTGTTCAATGTGTTCAGGCCGTTCAACGTGTTCAGTCGTTCAAGTGTTCACGGCGTTCATATATTTCTGGAATGAACATTGAACACCCGATTACAACCATACAACCTACAACCCGACCTCAACACCTCGCCCATAACCACCAGAATTTGATACCTGATAGTCGCCCAAAAACCGCTAAATTCAAATTATCTCGCCAAAAAGTCGCCAAAAATGACAAAACAAAAACGCCAATCAAGTGACATTCAACCGATTAGCGTTTTAAATTGTGAACCCGTGGGGAGTCGAACCCCAATCGAAGGAACCGGAATCCTTTATTCTATCCATTGAACTACGGGTCCATGGTGCAAGGCAAAAAACGGCGATTTTTTCGCTTTGCGGCGGCAAAATTACTATTTTTTTTGTAGCTTTGCAAATCGGTTGGCAATTTTTCAGAATTTTATGAACGTAAAAATCGACCCCAGCTGGTTTGAAGCCCTCTCCAATGAGTGGCAACAACCTTATTTTGAGCAACTCACGCAGTTTGTGCGCGAGCAGTACCACACGAAGCAGATTTTTCCGCCCGGGCGGCAGATATTCGCTGCATTCGACACCACGCCTTTCGACCAAGTCAAGGTGGTAATCTTGGGACAGGATCCCTACCATGGGCCCGGTCAAGCCAATGGGCTGTGCTTTAGCGTCAACGATGGCATCCCTTTTCCACCGTCGCTAGTCAACATCTTCAAGGAGGTGCACGACGACACCGGGGCACCGATGCCCACCAGCGGCGACCTCACGCGCTGGGCACGTCAGGGCGTACTGATGCTCAACGCTACGCTCACGGTCGAGGCACACCGGGCAGGCTCACATCAAGGCAAAGGTTGGGAGCAGCTGACCGACGCGGCCATCGCAGCCCTGGCCACCCGACGGCGCGGACTGGTGTTCATGCTTTGGGGCAACTATGCCAAACAGAAGGGTCGGCTCATCAATCGTATGGAGCATCTGGTGCTCACCGCTGCCCACCCGTCTCCGCTGTCGGCCAACCGTGGCGGCTGGTTCGGGTGCCACCACTTCTCGCAAGCCAATGCCTATCTGCAGCGCCAGGGCCTGACACCCATCGAGTGGTAATCACAATGCACAATCAAGAACGAGCATCGATGCTGGCAGCGTGCTGAGGACATTATGAATTATAAAAAATGAATGACAATAATGAAAGAGAGAAAATATGAGACGATGCTCGCTCAGCTCGAGGGGCTGACTGCAGGCGAGACCAACCAGATGAGCGTGCTGGCCAACGTGTCGGCACTGATGCGCGACACAATGGGCGAGCGTTACTTCTGGGTAGGCTTCTATCTGGTCGAGGGCGACCAGCTGGTGCTGGGGCCGTTCCAGGGGAGTGTCGCGTGCTACCGCATCGGTCGTGGCCGGGGTGTGTGCGGCACGGCATGGGTGCAAGCCCGGACGCAGGTGGTGCCCGACGTTGAGCAGTTTGCCGGACACATCGCATGCAGCTCGCTCTCGCGCAGCGAGATTGTGGTTCCGCTCATCGACGGTGGCGGCACGGTGCGCGGCGTGCTCGACATCGACAGTACGGAGCTGGCCCAGTTTGACGACACTGACGCCCACTACCTTGAGCAAGCCGCCCGCATCATCGCCGGCGCGCTGTGGCCGTGACCACTGGCACGCAGTTTGCTAGTAGTAACATCAAAAACAACTAGCCACTATCAACAATGAAATTTCTGGGCAACATCATTTGGCTGATTTTTGGCGGCATCGCCACCGCCATCGAGTATATCATGGCCTCGCTCGCCATGATGGTGACCATCATCGGCATCCCGTTTGGATTGCAGTCGCTCAAGCTGGGCATCCTGTGCCTATGGCCGTTCGGGTCGCGTGTGGTGCGCAAGCCCACCAGCGGTTGCCTCAACACGACCATGAACATCATCTGGTTCTTTGTGGGCGGCATCTGGATTGCTTTGACTCACTGGTTCTTCGGCTTGTTGCTCTATATCACGGTCGTGGGCATCCCCTTCGGCAAACAGCACATGAAGATGGCCCACATCGCGCTCACGCCGTTTGGCCGCGAGATTATCGAGTCCTAGCGAATGTGCTATATTCCACCTCATTACACCATGCGCCATGAGGCGCATGGTGATTTTTATAGCCTCAGATGGTGGATATGTGGCGAAAAAACTGTATCTTTGCCGATTGATGCCAAACTGTGAAACATCATAACACTCAACGACAATGAGCCAGAACGCATACAACGATTTCAAGGAGAAGCACCCTTTCGTCCTTAACTCCATCTTGATGGTGGTGGCCGCCATCGCGCTATTCTACATCGGGCTGCTGTTTATCGACGTGTTCACCTCGCACGGCCAGGAGCGCCGTGTGCCCGATGTGCGCACCATGACACTCGACCAGGCCATCAACGCCCTGGAGGATGCCGGCTTCAGCTGGGACATCAGCGACAGCACCACCTTTAGCGAGCAGTACCCGCCGGGAGTGATCATCGATCAGGATCCAAAAGCCGGAGCCAAGGTCAAGGCTATCCGTGTGATTTATCTCAAGGTCAACGCTTTGCATCCGCGCGGCGTGCAGCTGCCCAAGCTGCAGGACACCTCCATCCGCCAGGGGCTGGCCAAGTTGCGGTCGCTGGGCTTCAAGAGTGTGGAGGTCGACAGTGTGGCCTCGCCATACGGCGGCCTGATCCTGCAGGTGCAGGTCAACGGCCACTCGGTGGCTCCCGGCACCAGTGTGGGCATCAACTCGCACATCCGCCTCACTGTGGGCGACGGCTCGATTGACAATCTCAACCCCGACTCCATCTTGGACTCGCACACCATCGACTCGATTGAGCAGCACAACTACGAGCAGGAAGTCGAGAACTATAACGCGCACAAAAATGATTGACAACCAGCTGGACATGAGCCTGTTTGAGGGCGATGACATCGGGAAGAAGGACATTCTGCTCGACTTCAGCGACCCCGACTTCACCGAGAACGGACGCGACTATTGGGAGCACTACCGCTATGAGGTGGAACGCGGCCAGGTGCTGCTGCGCATCGACAAGTATCTGGTCGAGCGCATCAAGGGCACCTCACGCAACCGCATCCAGAACGCTGCCGAGGCACAGTGCATCCGTGTCAATGGCCGGCCGGTCAAGAGCAACTACCGCGTCCACCCGGGCGACATCATCAGTGTGGTGATGGACCGCCCGCGCTACGAGAACGAGATTGTAGCACAGGACATCCCGTTAGACATTGTCTATGAGGACGATGAGGTGATGGTGGTCAACAAGCCCGCCGGCATGTGTGTCCACCCAGGGCACGGCAACTACGACGGCACGCTGGTCAATGCACTGGCATGGTACTTCAAGGACATACCCGACTATGACGTGACCGACCCGCGCATGGGGCTGGTGCACCGCATCGACAAGGACACCAGCGGACTGCTGGTGGTGGCAAAGACTCCACGAGCCAAGACCTCGCTGGGCAAGCAGTTTTTCGACAAGACCACCAAGCGGCAATACATCGCCGTCGTTTGGGGCGAGATGAAGGAGCCGCAGGGCACTGTGACGGGCAACATCGGCCGCAGCCTGCGCGACCGGCTGCAGATGTGCGTCTTTCCCGACGGCGACATGGGCAAGCACGCCGTCACCCACTACACCACGCTCGAGAACCTGGCGCATGTGGCGGTGGTGCGATGCCAGCTCGAGACGGGGCGCACTCACCAGATTCGCGTGCACATGAAGCACATCGGCCATCCGCTGTTCAACGACGAGCGTTACGGGGGCGACCAGGTGCTGCGCGGCTACAAGACCGCAAGCTATGCCACATTCATCAAGAACTGCTTCAAGCTCTGCCCTCGCCAGGCCCTGCACGCCAAGACGTTGGGCTTTGTCCACCCCGTCACCGGCATGCAGATGGACTTCGACAGCCCGCTGCCACCCGACATGACCGCCCTGATCGACAAGTGGCGAGCCTATGCCGCCGCACTGCGCAATTGATTGCACCACTCTAGATAGTCTATTGTCTAGAGCCTATAGAACGTTTTCTAACCCGAAGCAATGAAAAAGATATTGACACTGATGATGTTGCTGGCGGTGGCATGCTCGATGCCCAGAAACAGCCAGCAAGAGGCGCAGGCCGCCAGCGTGCAGCAGATGCGCTTTCACTGCGACCAGGACACCCTGCGCATCAACCGGCTGCTGCAAGACGGCCTCAACAGCGAACACAAGAGTGCCAATGAACTGGTGGCCTACTATGCCGACCGTCTGTTGGGCACACCATACGTGGCTCACACCCTGGAGGGCGACCGCGAGATGCTGACCATCAACATCGACGAGCTGGACTGCACCACCTTTGTCGAGACACTCTATGCACTGGCTCGCACTACGCTCAGTGGACGCTACAGCTGGCGCGACTATGCCGCCAACCTCGAGAGCGTTCGCTACCGCGGTGGACAGATGGGCGACTACTCGTCGCGACTGCACTACATCAGCGACTGGATTGTCAACAACCATGCCCGCGGCAACCTGGTCGAGGTCACTACCGACCTGCCCCATGCCACTCACCTGGTCAAGACCATCGACTTCATGACCAAGCACCGCGACAGCTACCGCAGCCTCAAGGACGACAGTGCCATGACCGCCAAGATTCGCGGCTACGAAATGGGCTACCGCAACCATCGCATGCCCTACCTCAAGAAGTCGTGGCTGGGCGACAAGGCGGTCAAGGCAGCATTGCACGACGGCGACTTCGTGGGCCTGGTCACCAATATCGACGGCCTGGACATCTCGCACCTGGGCATCATCCACAAAGATGACAACGGCGACATCTACTTGCTGGACGCATCGATGACAGGAGGAAAGGTCATGCTTGAGTCGAAGAAGCTGCGCGAGCACCTGAGCGGCAACAAGAGCACCTGTCTGGGCATACGCGTATTCCGCATCATGGAGTGAACTGCCGCTAACCGCAAGTAACGCGAAGAGCGGCATCAGGGGAGCTGCAATCTAGCAACGTCCTTCTTCATTATGACTTATGACTTATTGGTTTATGAGTTTATGAATTATGAATTATAAATTAGATAAACAATCGTGGCAACAGTAGACGACAAGAAGATCATCTTCTCGATGGTGGGTGTGAGCAAGACCATCGAGCAGAACCAAAAACAAGTGCTCAAGAACATCTATCTCTCGTTCTTCTACGGAGCGAAGATTGGCATCATCGGCCTCAACGGCTCGGGAAAGTCCACCCTGATGAAGATTATTGCCGGCATCGAGACCAAGTACCAGGGACAAGTGGTGTTCGCCCCGGGCTACTCGGTGGGCTACCTGCCACAAGACCCACAGCTTGACCCCGCCAAGACCGTCAAAGAAGTGGTCATGGAGGGCGTGCAACCCGTGGTCGACGCGCTGGCCGAGTATGAGGCCATCAACCAAAAGTTCGGACTGCCCGAGTACTACGAGGACGAGGACAAGATGAACCAACTGTTCGCCCGTCAGGCCGAGTTGCAGGATATCATCGATGCCACCGACGCATGGAACCTGGACTCGCGCCTCGAGCGCGCCATGGACGCGCTGCGCTGCCCACCCGGCGACCAACTCACCGAGCACCTGAGCGGTGGCGAGCGCCGCCGCGTGGCGCTGTGCCGACTGCTGCTGCAGAAGCCCGACGTGCTGCTGCTCGACGAGCCCACCAACCACCTGGACGCCGAGTCGATTGACTGGCTTGAGCAACACTTGCAGCAATACGAGGGCACTGTCATCGCCGTGACCCACGACCGCTACTTCCTGGATCATGTGGCCGGATGGATCCTGGAACTGGACCGTGGCGAGGGAATCCCCTGGAAGGGTAATTACAGCAGCTGGCTCGAGCAGAAGACCCAGCGACTGGCCATGGAAGAGAAGACCGAGAGCAAGCGACAGAAGACGCTGCAGCGCGAGCTCGAGTGGGTGCGCATGGCACCCAAGGCCCGCCAGGCCAAGGGAAAGGCCCGACTCAACAGCTATGACCGACTGCTCAACGAGACGGTCAAGGAGAAGGAGGAGAAACTCGAGATTTTCATCCCCAACGGCCCACGACTGGGCAACAAGGTCATCGAGGCCCAGCATGTGGCCAAGGCCTATGGCGACAAGTTGCTGTTTGACGACCTCAACTTCATGCTGCCACCCAACGGCATCGTCGGCGTCATCGGACCCAACGGCGCCGGAAAGACCACGCTGTTCCGCCTCATCATGGGACTTGAGCAGCCCGACAGCGGCACGTTCGAGGTGGGAGAGACGGTCAAGGCCGTCTACGTCGACCAGCAGCACACCAGCATCGACCCCAACAAGAGCGTCTATGAGGTGATTTCGGGCGGCGTGGAACTGCTGCGCATGGGGGGCCGCGATGTCAACGCCCGCGCCTATCTGTCACGCTTCAACTTCTCGGGCGTTGACCAGCAGAAGTTGTGCGGCGTGCTCTCGGGGGGCGAACGCAACCGCCTGCAGCTGGCACTGGCACTCAAGCAGGAGGGCAACGTGCTCCTGCTCGACGAGCCCACCAACGACATCGATGTCAACACCCTGCGCGCACTGGAGGAGGGCCTCGAGGACTTTGCAGGCTGCGCAGTGGTCATCAGCCACGACCGCTGGTTCCTGGACCGCATCTGCACTCACATCCTGGCCTTTGAGGGCGACAGCAACGTCTTCTTCTTCGAGGGCAGCTACAGCGAGTACGAGGAGAACAAGCTCCGTCGTCTGGGCAAAGAAGAGCCCACCCGCATCCGCTACCGCAAGCTCAACTAGCAAATAATGGCGGATTGGGGACGGTTCTTTTTCGCCAAAAGTTAAAATAATTAACAATTGGCGAAAAAGAACCGTCCCCAATCCGCCAAGAAACAAATAACGACTGACAATGGAAGGAATGAAACTGAAATATGATGCGCCACAGGGCGAATTTCACAAACTGCTCTACCTCGAGACCTACGGGTGCCAGATGAATGTGGCCGACAGCGAGGTGGTGGCCAGCGTGATGCAGATGGCAGGCTATGGCACCACCGAGACACTGGACGAGGCCGACGCCATCATGATCAACACCTGCAGCGTGCGCGACAACGCCGAGCAACGCATCTTCGCCCGGCTGGGGCAGCTCAATGCCCTGCGGCGCAGGCGTCCGCGCCGGCTCATCATCGGCGTGATTGGCTGCATGGCCGAGCGCATGAAGGACGTGCTCATCCGTGACCACGGTGTCGACCTGGTGGCCGGGCCTGACTCGTACCTGCAGCTGCCCGACCTCATCGCCGCCGCCGAGCAGGGCCAGAAAGCCATCGACGTGCAACTCTCGACCACCGAGACCTATCGTGACATCATCCCGCAGCGCATCGGCGGCAGCCGGGTGAGCGGCTTTATCTCAATCATGCGCGGGTGCAACAACTTCTGCACCTACTGCATCGTGCCCTACACGCGCGGTCGCGAGCGCAGCCGCGAGCCACAGAGCATCATGGGTGAGCTGGCCGACCTGCAGCAGCGTGGCTTCAAAGAGGTGACCCTGCTGGGCCAGAACGTCAACTCCTACCTCTACAAACCCGCCGACGACAGCGCACCCGTCAACCTGGCGGCCCTGCTCACGATGGTAGCCGAGGCCGCGCCCGATATGCGCGTGCGCTTCACCACCAGCAACCCCGAGGACCTGAGCGACGAGATCATCGACACCATGGCCCGCCACGACAACATCTGCAACCACATCCACCTGCCGGTGCAGAGCGGCAGCAACAAGGTGTTGCGGCTGATGAACCGCAAGTACACCCGCGAGTGGTATCTGGACCGCATCGCCCGCATCCGCGCCGCTATGCCCGACTGCGGTATCTCGACCGACATGTTCACAGGCTTTCACGACGAGAACGAGGACGACTTCCAGGAGACCTTGTCGCTGATGCGCGAGGTGGGATTTGACTCGGCCTTCATGTTCAAGTACAGCGAGCGTCCCGGCACCTACGCCAGCAAGCACCTGCCCGACAACGTGCCCGAGCCGGTGAAAATCGACCGCTTGAACCGCATGATTGCCCTGCAGAACGAGCTGTCGCTGCTGAGCAACCAGCGCGATGTGGGCCGCACGATGGAGGTGCTGGTCGAGGGCTACAGCAAGCGCTCGCGCGACGACATGTTCGGCCGCACGCCGCAGAACAAGGTCATCGTCTTCCCCGCCGGAGACACCCAGGTGGGCGACCGTGTGATGTGCCGCGTGATCAGTGTCTCGAGCGCCACCCTCAAGGGCGAACGCATCAGCTAATGAGTTAAGGAGTTAAAACACTATTGTCGCCCCATGAAGTCGGGGCGCTCAAGTGGTAGTTCGGGAGCGAGGGCATTGCCGTAGAACCGAAGAAGCAGACGGCGACGGTCGCCACTGACTTGGAGCAGGACAGTGCGGTTGAAGGGGCCGACCGGGCGACCCACCGGGTCGTAGGTGACACGCACCACCCCACCCTGCCCCGGCTCGATGCCACAGCGGGGATAATCGACAGTGGTGCAGTTGCACGACACCAGTGCCCCCAGGATGTGAATCGTCGAGTCGCTGGCGTTGACAAACTCAAACTGGCAGGTCACAGCCCCACCGGTGACCGTGATGTCGCCGAAGTCATGAATCGTATCGGTAAAGACAAGGTTGCCCTTGTCGCTGGCTCGAGCCGCGACAAGGGCAAACACTAACAACGTGAAAAGTATTCTTACCTTCAAGTTCATTGCAAGTTGATTGTGGTCTGTAGGTGGATGCGCTCAGATGAGCTACCCACCATGATTTGGTAATCGCCAGCCGGTGTTACAAAACGTCCACTCGACTCGTCCCAATAACGCAACTCGCTGCGCGGGATGCTGATGTTGACGGTCCGCCTCGCTCCGCGAGCGATGCTCACGCGCTCGAAGCCCCGCAACTGCCGTATGGGCATATAGGTACCCGTCTCGGGATAGTGGACATAGACCTGCGCCACCTCGTCGCCGTCGCGACGGCCGGTGTTGGTGATGTCGAAGCTCACACGCACCTCGTCGGCAGTGACCTGAGTGTTGAGGCGGCTGTAACGGAAGGTAGTGTAGCTCAACCCATAGCCAAACTCATAGAGCGGCCGGCCGGTGAAATACTGATATGTCCGCCCCGGCCCACCCGTGAGCGAGTAGTCGTCAAATGCCGTCAGGTCGTCCATCGAGCGGTAGAACGTCAACGGCAATCGTCCGCCGGGGTTATAGTCGCCAAACAGCGCCTCGGCCACAGCATTGCCCCCCTGCTCGCCCGGATACCATGCGTCGAGGATGGCCGGGATGTTGTCATCAATCCAGTTGATGGCCAGCGAGCTGCCTGCCACCAGCACCACCACGGTGTGCGGGTTGATTTTATAGATCTCTTGGATAAACTCCACCTGGTCGGCAGGCAGCCCCAGCGTGTAGCGGTCTTGCCCCTCGCGCTCGATGCTCTTGTCAATGCCCAGCACAGCCACCACCACATCGCTCTCACGTGCCACACGGCCCGCCTCGCCATAAAGGGCGATGCGGTCTTTCGAGTCATAGTCCGGCGCATGCCAGTAGAGCCGGGCAAAGGCATCGCCACCACCATCAAAGTACTCGATGACGATGTGATACTTCTTGCCGGCCTCAAGTGTGACGGCAGCACGGTCCTCGGCGGCGGGGCGCGACACCCAGGCATCAATCACCTGCTTGCCGTCGATCCACATGCGGCAACCATCGTCGGTCTTGAGCGTGATGGTGTACTCGCCCGTGATGGTGGGGCACAGGTCGCCCGTCCATCGCACCGACATCGGGGCATGCCCCCACATCGGGTCGGGCGGCTGGTTGGCCGGGTCGTAGTATAGCTCCTCCTCGATGCGCGTGCGGGGAGTGCCCTGCAACTCTGCGTTGTCGAAGTACTCGGCCTTGAGCCCATCGGGGAAGAAACTCTTGTTGATAGGTTCGTAGCCGCTGGCCAGCGAAATCCAGGGAGCATGATTGACCTTGACACGGTCGCCCACACGGGCACGAATGCCGTCAAGCACCGACACCGGGGCGTTGACGGGTGTGCCGCTGTAGTCGCCAAACTCGCATCGCGCCGCATTGAGTCCCACCACCCCTATCGAGCGAATCTTCTTGAGGTTGAGCGGCAGCATGTTGCCCTTGTTCTTGAGCAAGACCAGGCTCTGCCGCGCCGTCTCCAGCGCCAGTTGCTGGTGCTCCTTGCTGCCCACCACATCAGGGTTGATGCGGTTGTAGGGGTTCTGCGCCGGATCATCAAACATGCCCAGACGGAATCGGCCCCGCAAGATGTGATAGGCGGCCGAGTCGATATCGGCATCAGTGACGCGATAGTGGTTGTAGGCATCAATCAACGGCTGGCAGTAGACATCGTGGGCACACTCCAGGTCAAGCCCAGCCTTGATGGCCAGCACCGCGGCGGTCTCGTAGTCGCGCACATACTTGTGCTGAGTCACCATCCACTGGGGGGCGCTGCAGTCGCTCACCACATATCCATCAAAGCCCCAGTCGTGGCGCAAGACCTTCTGTAACAGATAACTGTTGACAGTGCAGGGGATATGGTTCACTGCATTGTAGGCACTCATCACGCTCTGCACGTTGCCATGCTTGACACAGTGTTCAAACGCCGGCAGGTAGTACTCGCGCAGGTCGCGCTCGCTGATGACGGCATCACAACTGGCACGGTTATGCTCCTCGTTGTTGGCAGCAAAGTGCTTGAGAGTCGACACCACCTTGACATAGCGCGGGTCATCGCCCTGCAAGCCGCGCACAAAGGCGCAGCCCAACCGGCCGGTGAGGAATGGATCCTCGCCATAGGTCTCGGGTGTGCGTCCCCAGCGCGGGTCACGCGCCATGTTGATGGTGGGCGACCAGAAGGTGAGCAGGTCGCTCGAGCCGTCGTGCTGGTCTTTGCCCAGCCTGAAGTGGTTCCACTTGCCCCGCGCCTCATCGCTGATTGCGGTGGTAACTCGCTGCAACAGAGCGGGATTCCATGTCGCAGCCATGCCAATGGCTTGAGGAAAGACGGTAAACTTGCCCGGCCTGACGATGCCATGCAAAGCCTCGTTGCCATGATAGTACTTGTCGATGCCCAAGCGCGGAATGGCCTCGGCATTGTGTGTCATGAGCGACACCTTCTCCTCGATGGTCATGCGTCCCAACAAATCGATGATGCGCTCGTGCATGGGAGCGCTCATGTCACGGAACAGCGGCCTGTCGACCGACTGTGCCTGTGTGGCCAAGGCCAATGTGACTGTTCCGACCAGGAGTGCGTTGCGAAATGTAGTCATAATCAGAAAGTGAACGTATTGAATGAGTGCGGCAGCAACTCGATGTTGAGAAATCGTCCCTCATAGCCCAGTGCCATGGGCATCGAGCGGTCGGTGCGGTTGACCGCCATGACCACGACCTTGCCGTCGGGGTTCTTAAACGCCAGCACCTGCTCGTTGTCGGTGGGCGTAACCAAGCGATAGGCACCGGGCTGCACACTGTGGCACAAGTGCTTCATCAGGAAGAACTCCGGGTGATAGATGACTGTGCGCTTCTCGGTGTCGACGGTGATGAGCGAGTTTTGCCGCCATCCCCAGGGGCTGGTGGCAGTCTGGTCAAGAATCATGTTCCAGTAGGTGAACACACTGGCCCCATTGCGCAGATAGTGGCTCATTTGCCACCAGGTGTGCTCGGCAGCGGCCCAGTCGTTACTGCCATTGCCGCACTCGGCCTCGGTGTGCATCATCTTGAGGTGCGGATACTCCTTGCTGATGTGGGGGATGGCGCCCTTGCCGTCCCACTGAAATCCCACCCCACGCCAGTACTTCTTGGCCTTGGGGTCATCAAGAGCAGTGCGAGTGAATGCCGGGTTGTCGCGATTGATGGTGCCAAAGTAGATGTCGGTCGTGATGCCGTCCTGCTCGAAGCGTGGTCCCAGGAAGTTGCCCACAAAGTAGGCCATATCCTCGGGACGCCAGGTGCAGCTGGCATACTTCTGGGTCGAGCAAGGCTCATTCTGGATGCAGATGGCGCTGATGGGAACCCCCTCACGAGCGTAGGCCTGCGCGAATTTAGAAAAATAGAGTGCGTATGCCTCAAGATAGCCGTGCTGCATCTTGAACCCCGTGCAGGGCAGCTCTTGCTCCAGCTCGCGCGGCATGCCGTTGTGGCTAGGCACATCGTTGTCGTAGGAGCTGGCATAGTGTTCATTGGTCTTCATCCACGCCGGCGGGCTCCAGGGCGAAGCCCAGAACTTGAGTGCCGGCTGGAAGCGCTGTGCCTCCTTGATGTAGCGGATGAGAATGTGTCGGTCACGGGCGATGCTGAAATTGACCATGCCCAGGTCGCCCGGCACATCGTTGAGCGAGTAGTAGTTCATGGCAAAGTCGCTGGCTCCGATGGGAATGCGACAATAAGTGTAGTTGCTCTCGTCGGGGTCAAAGAGCTGCCGCAGCACCTCGTTCCGCTGCTGCTCGTCCAGATGACAAAGCGCGTCCCATCCCAGCTCGTTGAACGTGCCTCCCAGGCCATCGATGACCTGCGCCTGGTGGCTCTCGATGGCAACGACAGGTGCCTGAGCCGTTGTAGCCCACTTGGGTGCCTTGACGCGCTGCCACAGGCTGCCCTGCGTCGAGCTGTGCCAGTCGATGGCGTGCAGGGTAGTGGCAGTGAGCAGCGCCAGGGTTATCAATGCTAATTTCTTGGTCATATTTTGAGTTTTAACAACCGCAAGACTCTCGCGAAATTTTTTCCTTATATTGTTTTAAACCACGAATTGCGCAAATTCTTATGTCCTATTGTCATTTAAAAACCACGAATTTCGCGAGAAAATTATGAATTGTGAATTGTGAATTACAAATGTGTTCTTGTGGCCTGAGAGGTCACTTGATGGTGAATGTGTTGAAAGAGTGTGGGTCAAGCTTGACATGCAGCACCTGGCAGTCAACGGCTATCTTCATCTCACGGGCATGGTCTCGCTTGTTAGCCACAACGACCACAGTCGCTCCGTCAGGGTTGTTGAAGGCCAGCATCGTCTCGTCGTTGCCCATGGTCTTGAGTTTATAGGCACCGGGATGCACATAGTGGCTCAGGTGCTTCATGAGCCAGAACTCAGGGGTGTAGGTCACCGTGCGGTCGTTGGAGTTGACCACCACCAGCGTGTTCTGGTCCCATCCCCACGAGCTGGTGCCCTTGTCCTTGAGCACCATGTTGAAGTACATGTATGCGTTGACCCCCGCGTCGATATATGCCTTGACCATGTCCAGGGTGTGCTCGGCCGCAGCCCAGTCGTTAGTGCCACTGCCACACTCGTTCTCGGTGCACATGAGGGGCATCTGAGGAAACTTGCGCCGCATGGGCCGGACAATGTCCTTACCCTCCCATTGGAATCCAGCTCCCTTGACATACTTGCCCACAACGGGGTCGTCCACCACCTGCAACACCTCGTCGAGGTTGTCGGTGTTCATTGTGCCATACCACATCTGCACACCAGGGTGGTCTTTCTTGAGTTTCGGCCCCAGGTATTTGCCCAAAAACAATTTGGTGCCTTGCGGCGACCACGAGCAGTTGGGCCAGATGTTGATGGTGTACGGCTCGTTCTGGAACATGATCATCTGTATGTTGATGCCCTCCCGCTTATAGGCTGTCAGATATTTAGAGAAGTAAGTTGCGTAGGCCTTCAAGTACTTATCCTTGAGGACAAACTGGTCCTGACCGTGCTTCATGTCGGGGCCAGGATAACCATTGTCCTGCCCGGCCTTGGTGGCATAGTGGTGGTTGACCTTCATCCATGTGGGCGGTGTCCAGGGGCACGCCCAGAGTTGCAAGTCGGGATTGATGGCCAGCGCCGCCTTGATGTAGGGGATGAGCCCCGAGCGGTCACGGTCGATGCTGAAGTGACGCATCTTGAAGTCGCCATCGTGGTCGTTGAGGCTATAGTAGTCGCGGGCAAAGTCATTGGCCCCGATGGGTGTGCGGCAGAAGGTCAGTCCCAACCCCTGGCGGCAGTCAAAGAGCTGGCGCAACACCTGCTGGCGCATGCTGTCGCCGAGCAATAGCAGAGCATCCCAGCCCAACTCGCCGAAGCATCCGCCGAAACCCATCATCTGCTGCTCGCGGTAGCGAGTGACTATCACATCATTGACCTCGTCTTGCTTGAAATCGGTGACAGTGATGTCGGTGCGAGGTTGCCACCGATGCTTGTCGGTGCTGCTCATCCACTGCACATCCAGAGCCATGGCCCTGAGTGCCGACCATACAATCAAGGTGAAGAAAAGAAATCGGTTGATATTCATAGTTCAGTTGATGTCTATTGATTGCATATTATGGTTGTGGACAGGGCTGTGACGACGGAGGAACAGCAGCAGCGCCACTGCCCCAGAGGGTGTGACGCACGCTCATGTCGAGCACGATAGTCCCCCCATGGGCAACGTCATCGTGGGCAAACCACGGGCGGTCGCATCGTTTGCCATTGACGGTGGCCCCAACGATATACTTGGCCTGCTCGGACGCTTTTGGAGCCTTGATGCAGAGCACCTTGCCTCCGGGCAAATGGATGCGCGTGGCGGTGAAGAATGGGCTGCCCAAGTTATAAGCCGCGATGCCCGGGGTGACAGGATAGAAGCCCATCATCGAGAACACGACAAAGCCCGACAGTCCACCGCCATCCTCATCGCCCGGAACACCCATCAGGTCGTTGCGAAACCACTGATGGACGAGGTCGCGCACGCGCTTCTGCGTCTTCCAGGGCTGGCCAGCGTAATTGTAGAGGTAAGGGATGTGCATCGACGGCTCATTGCCCATGGTGAACTGCCCCACATTGCCCGTCTGGTCGGGCAGCTGGTGATAGAAGTTATATCGCTCAGTGCCCAACGCCTCGTCGAACGTCTGGTCCAGATTGCGCACAAAAGCCTCACGACCGCCCATGAGGGCTATTAGGTCGGCCGGATTGTGCTGCACATCCCATCGATAGGTCCATCCATTGTTCTCGTCATAGTAGTCGCGTGCGCCGATGCCGCCGGCAAACTTGTAATCGAATGGTTCAATCCACTGTCCGTCCTTGTCCTTGGGGTGGAAGAACGATGTGGTGGTGTTGAACAGGTTGCGATAGTTGTAGCTGCAGCGCAGGTAGTGCCGCGCATCGTCGGTGCGTCCCAATGCAGTGGCAATCTGCGACAGGCACCACTGGTCGTAGCTCGTGCCCAATGTCACCGCCACAGCCTGGCGCTTCTCCCAGCCGTTGACACCCGGCACGGTCTCCTGCTCGCCAGGATGCAGCGCGGGGATGTAGCCGTGGTCGCGATAGAAGGTGTCGAGCCAAGTGGCCTCGTGCGACGACCACGGTGCCAGGGTCTTCTCCTCGATGCCCCGGCGACAATAGTCGTAGGCCGCAGCCAGGTCGAACCCCCGCAGCCCCTTGGCCCAGGCATCGGCCACAACTGCCACACCATGATTACAGTTCATGCGGCGCGAGTCGCCGGTGACCGCCGGAAAGGTCGGGAACCAGTGGCGCGGGTCATGCTCGGCCGTGCGCATGAGTGACAGGATGATGTCGGTCTCGCGGTCGGGGTCGAGCAGCACCCGCAAGGGGTGTGTTGCCCGATAGGTGTCCCACAGCCAGTCGTCGGTGTAGAACGGGTGTCCCTCGTCGCTGTGCACCTGGTGGTCAGCCGGGCAGAAGTATCGCCCCTGCTCACTGATGCACACAGGGCGTTCCAGACAGCGGTAAAGCGAGGTGTAGAACACCACGCGGTCGCCTGCGGTGCCTCCATCGACCTCAATCTTGCCCAACTCGTCGTTCCATGCCTTGCGGCCCAGCTCTTTCACCTGGTCGAGCGACTTCCCTGCCACCTCGGCCTGGAAGTTGGCCCGTGCCTGGTCGACGCTAATCAGCGACACGGCATAGCGCATGACAACAGTTGAGCGTCCGGCATAGCGCATCACAACACTCGCATGGTCGCCGTGCGAGTGAGTGAACATGGCATCCATGTGGTTGTCACGAAGCACTCCAGCAGCTTGCGGCGACTGGTCGAACTCGGCATAGAGAAAGACCTTCACCCCACCCCATGTGTCCTGATGTCCGACTACCTGGCGCCCAGTCACCTTGAGGTCGCCATGGCCTGCATCCAGAATGACAAAGCCTGGCTGCGACTCAATGAACTGCAGGCGCACGATGGCACTGTGGTGACTGGGCGAGAACTCGGCAACAACACGTTGCTGGTCCAGGTCGGAGCGATAGTAGTAGGGTGTGATCTGCTCGTTGTCCCAGTCGGTGCGCATCACGCGGTGCAGCCGTCCATCGGCCTCTTGCGTGGCCGAGAGAGTGAAGCAGCTGTTCTCGCGATGATTGACCACGATGAGCGGCAGGCCATTGACTTTGCCCTCGACATGGCTGCCGCGATTGGGATAGAAGCGGAGCATGCCATAGGGCAGGTGCACGGTGGGATAAGTGGGCTTGAGCAGATGACTGATGTTGCCCATATAGGGGTTCACATAGTCGACCGGTGCCCCGCTTGCGGCATGACCATTCAAGGCCAGCACAATCAACAGGGAAGCGAGTATTCTGCTCAAAGTCCTCATATCCACATTCATCATTCAGTCTTAATCTTTTAAACGCTTATTGCTAACAACTTATTGCCAAAGCCTACTTGCGCTGCACGCAACTCTCGGTCATCTCGACCCATGCCGTCTCGCCATTGAAAGTGTCCTTGTAGCGATAGTGCAGGTTGAAGACAAAGCGACCACGCGAGTCGACATCAAAGTTGTTGTCTTGTGCACCGCCCAGCATCTCCACCTCGAGCGACCCATAGGGGGTGATGGTGATGGAGTTGTCGCTGTTGATGGTCAGCGTCATGGCATACTTGTCAATCTCTTCTTTGCTGACATTGGACGGATTGTAGGTGTGCGTGCCGGCAAAGCAGCGCACCTGGTCCTTGCTCAGCGGCGCGAATATGCGCGTCACCGAGATGCCACCGGCCACGTTGCCCGATGCCAGCAAGCGATCCTCAACACCGGTCACTTGATAATAGGTTGTCGAGGCCATGGTTGCATAGCGGTTGCGCAACACAATCTGGTAGAGCACACGCTGCTTGTCAGGGTTGATTTCAAAGTCGCTGACCGAGCGGATGCGCAACGGGATGAAGTAGGTCGAGTCAGGGCTCAGCCCATCGGGACGAATCTTGATGGGCAGCAGAGCATAGTTGTCCTCGCTGGAGGCTCGCAACACAGTCTGATAAGAGTCGATAGTGAATTTACCGGCATCCAACGTATGAGCGTAGCGTGACGAGTCGAGGTCGAAGTACATGTAGTTGTAGTCGCCCACGGCATCAAGGTCGGGTTCGAGGATGACAGTCACATCGTGGTCGATGTGCTGGGTGCCGCCACAATAGACGGTGACATAGCCCATGGTCTCCTCGCCCAGGTCGTGCTCCGACTCGAACGTGTAGTCATCGGTGCTGAGCAAGTAGATGACCTTCTTGTACAACTCGCCGCGGAACTGCTCGTTCTCGTCGCAGCTGGTCATGAGCAGCGGCAACACGATGGCGGCGAGGATATATAATTTCTTCATTGTCTAGTAGTTATTTTTGTTTTTAGACTTAACTTTTTAGTCTTAGTTTTTAGGCTTTAGCCGTAGAATCAACTAGCAACTAAAAACTAACAACTAACAACTATAAGCTATCACCACCCTGGGTTCTGGTCGAGCGAGCGCGACTTGCGCACCTCGTTTCGCTCGAGCGGCAGCAGCACCATCTTGCGGTCGACAGTTCGGTTGCGATAGTCACTGTGGTTGATGATGGTGCGCACATAGTAGTTGCTGGCGTCGCTCTCGACATTCATGCCCGTGATGGGTTCGCTCTCGACCTCCTCGAGGATGCCCCAGCGCCGCACGTCCCAGAATCGCCGGCCCTCGCACATAAACTCGATGAAGCGTTCGTGGCGGATTTCGGCATCAAAGGCTTCCTCGCTGGCGGCCTGCTCTTGGGTGAGTGCCGGCTGGCCGGCACGGAAGCGCACCTGGTTGAAGCCGAAGACGGCCTCATCGAGATTGGCTGCACGCGACAGCGTGTAGGTCTCGCCACTCTCCATGGTCACAGTGTGCGTTGAGGTCAGGTGATTGACCGCCTCGGCGTAGGACAGGAGAATCTCGGCATAGCGGATAATGGGGAAGGTCTTGCTGGTGCGGGTCGAGCCATCGCCATTGTACCAGTTGTCCTCGGGGTGGATATACTTCTTGAGCACATAGCCCGTGATGCACTGGTTGCGGGGCTCCTGGATGGCCTTGTCACGACCGGCGTTGCCACCATTATAGTAGTAGATGGTCTGCTGGCGGAAGTTCTGGTTGGAGCACGATGTGGCAGGCCAGTAGCATCCGTTGTAGCCCACGCAGCAATAGAATCGCATCTCACGGTTGACATACATGTTGTTGGTTCCGCGCAGCACACGATAGCCCGAGAAGTAGCGCAACACGCGCGACACACCCGTCTCGCTGTACTCGCCGGCGTTGCGGGCCTCCTCGATGGTCTTGCCGTCCTCCATGCGGTATTCGTCGATGACCTTCTGGGTCAGACACATGCCGTTGAACCCATTCATGAAGATGGGGAACGACTGCTGGGTGAAGGCCTGAATCGAGCCGGAGGTCTTGCCCCAGATCAGCTCCTTGTTCTGGATGGGATAGGTCGTGCCATTGAACATGTTGGCGTACGACTTGTAGGGGTCGATATTGCCGGCACCGTAGGGGAAGTCCAGCGCACTCACAGTCTCGGGCAGCGGCGCAGTGACATCGGTGGCATCGCCCACCGAGGTAGCCACACGCTCGACGGTGTGCAGCTGGTAGCGGTTCATGTCAATCACGCGCTTGCATGCGGCGGCGGCCAGGGCCCACTTGCGCTCGTCATAGGTCTGCGAGACATACAGCTCGCCATCGGTCGAGCGGGTCCACGAGCCGAAGTAGCGGCGGGCTGCAGCACCGCCATTGAATGCCGGACTGGCCGCGTGCAGACGCACACGGGCGATGATGGCGTATGCAGCACCCTTGGTGGGCCGGCCAAAGTTGAGGATGGGTACATCGTTGGGGATATACTTGGCGGCAGTCTCCAGCTCGTTGCAGATGTAGTCGACCGTCTCGTCGTAAGTAGCTCGCCCGCGCTCATAGTAGTCGGCGTCGCGGTTGGTGTCCATCACATCATCACCCAGGATAACCGCCGGGCCATAACTCATGAGAATCATGTAGTAGGCATAGCCACGCATGAAGTGTGTGTAGCCGATGATTTCGGCACGCTGCAGTGGTGTGATGTCGCGGCACTCATCGATGCGGTTCAGGATGGTGTTGGCCTTACGAATGACCTTGTAGCAAGGGTCCCAGGCATTCATGCCGCGCAGATTGCTGGGACTGACCAGACCCAATGTCAGGGCCTTGCCGTGGAAGAGGTCCTCAGTCATGAGGGTGAAAATCTCGTCGGTTCCTGTCTCGCCAGGCAACACGTCGTTGCCAAAGATGGCACTCTCGTCGGGCAACTGTCCGGCTGCACCCCACAGATAACGCTCGAGATTGAGCCGTGTGGTGAAGACCGAGTCATACTTGAGCGTGTCGTCAAAGTAGGAACTGACGTCCAAAAAATCCTCACACGAGCTGGCGATGACGGCCACAGTGCCGATGACCAGCCAAAGGAGTTTTCTCATCTTTATCATAGTTGTCATTTTTGTTCCAAGTTATGTGTATCGAGTCTCTTGATTCTCGCTTCTCGTTCTTGTTTCTTGTTAGAAATTGAGGTAGAGCTGGATGGCGTAGGATGTGGGGATGGGGTAAGCACCGCCGTTGTACTCGGCCTGCTCGGGATCCCACAGCTTCATCGGACTCCACACAGCCAGGTTTGAGATCACAAACTGTGCGTCGGCCGACTTCAGCCCCAAGCGCTTGAGCCAGCCCGAGGTCTCGAAGTGATAGTTCAGGTTGATTTCTTGCAGACGCAGATAGCGTGCATTGGCATGCCAGAACGTGGACAGCTGCGTGTTGTTCTCGTTGCGGCCATAACTCAACCGCGGGAAGCGGGCATTGGGGTTCTCGGTCGACGCGTCGCCCGAGTAGCTTGCCGGAATCCAGCGGTTGCTGGGGTCGGCCACGATGGTGAGCACATTGCCCGTCTCGCCGTTGTAGAAGGGGATGTAGCCCTCGCCGTTGGTCGTGCCGTTGACATAGTAGTAGTCGGTGTTGCCGGTGCCCTTGAAGAGCATGCTCAGTGTCAACGCCTTCCATCGTGCCTCGAAACCGAAGCCATACATCAGCTTGGGATAGTTGGGATAGGACAGAGGCACCTTGTCGTCATCGTCGATGATGCCGTCGCCGTTGACATCCTTATACTTGATGTCGCCGGGCATGTAGGTGCCGAACGTCTGTCGCGGGCTCTGGGCCACGTCCTGCTCGTCGCGGAACAGCCCCAAGGCGATGTAGCCGCGGAAGGCATTGTTGACATAGCCCGTGTAGTTCTGGTAGTCGTAGGGCTGCTCGGCCTGCTCCCAGTTCTCAACCTTGTTGGCCGAATAGGTGAAGTTGCCTCGCACCGTCACCGACCAGTCGTCGCCGAAGTTGTGGCGATAGGAGATATTACCATCCGAGCCATAGCTCTTCATCTTACCCACGTTACCAAAGGGCATCTGCATCAGGCCGGCATAACCGGGAATCTGCGAACGGCGCTGGTAGATGCCATCGCGCATGTCGCGGAAGAAGTCGATGACAAACTCCAGACGCTGGTTGAAGAGCTTACCCTCGATGCCGATATCGGCCTTCTTAGCACGCTCCCAACGCAGGTTGTCGGCACCGACGCGTTCCTCGGTGATGTATCCGCTGGTGCTGCCCCAGCCGCCACCGCCACCCGACACCTGCATCAGGGTCAAGTAGGGGAAGCGCTCGTCGGTCAGGCGGTCGTTACCCACCGTGCCATACGATGCACGAATCTTTAAGAAGCTCAGCCAGGGCATGTGCTCACGCACCCAGTCATAGCTGGTGGGCACCCAGCCCAAACCCACCGACGGAAAGAAGCCGAAACGGCGACCGGCCTGGAAGTTCTCCGAACCGGTGTAACCAAAGTTGGCGTCGATGAAGTAGGTATCCTTCAGACCGTAGGTGATGCGACCCGAGAGACCCTGATAACTGATGGGGATGGCATACATCGAGCGCAACGTGGCGTCACGACTATCGATGCTGCCGTCCATGGTCTGCTCGCGGCTCATGTAGTAGTAGAGCAGCGCGCCCAGGCGATGGTCCTCATGCACCACCTTGTCCCACGTCAGGGTCGACTCGATGTGCCACTTGTAGTACTGCGAGTCGTCGTGGTTGTAGGTCGCCGGTTGGGCGTCCACACGCTTGACGATGCCCAGCTCGCCGGTGTACTTGCGTGTCGAGGCATAGTACATCTCGGGCAAGATTGAACGAATCTCGCGCAGGTTCGACCATGTGTCGTAGGCACCCTGTGCACGAATCTTCAGTCCGTCGAGAATCATGCCCAAGTCCTGCTTGATCTCAAGGGTGGCCTTGCCACGAAAGTGGCGGATGTTGGTCATACCCGTGTAGTTAAGCATGACGTAGGGCGAATAGGCATTGTTTGAGCCATAGGCCGGCAACTGACCGGTCGAATAGACCGTAGGTATGGTGATGGGCGTGAGGTTGCGCTGCGTGGCCCACAATGCGTCGGTGTTGTTGTTGCCCGGCTCCTTCTTGATTGACACGAAACCATCGGCACCAAAGTAGAGCTGAGTGGTCTTGGTCAGGTTGATGTCGAGGTTGGCACGATAGTTGATTGTGCGGTAGCCCACGGCGGTCGAGTACTTCGACGACTTGTCCTGCCTGTAGGCCGCACTCTCATAGCTGGTGCCCAGACTCAAGTAGTAACGTGCCAGCGAACCGCCGCCACGAGCATTGATGAAGTAGCTCTGTGCCAGCGAGTTCTTGTGCAGCACCTCGTGTTGCCAGTTGACATCGGGATAGAGGTCAGGGTCAAGGTGATACTTGATGATGTCCAGCTCGATGTCGCTGTAGAGCGGTGCGTTGCCACGCACGACACGTGCCTCATTGGCCAGCTTGGCATACTCATACGAGCTCAAGTATTTGGGCATGTTGACCAGATGCGAGACTGTGAAGTTGGCGCGTCCGGTGATTTGCAGGCGGTCTTGCGTGCCACGCTTGGTGGTGACCAGTACCACACCATTGGCACCACGCACACCATAGACAGCCGTTGCCGATGCGTCCTTGAGCACCGAGAACGACTCGATGTCGGCCGGGTCAATCTCACTCAAGTTGCCCTCCAGACCGTCGATGAGCACAAGTGCGCTGCTGTTGGCACCGAATGTGCCGATGCCTCGCACCCAGAACTCCGAGATGTTCTTGCCCGGCTCGCCGCTGCGCTGAATCGAGATCACACCCGGCACACGTCCACCCAGCATGTTCTGGATGTTGGTGGCCGGAACCTGCAGGTCCTTGGTGTCGACTGCCGTGATGGCACCCACAGTGCTGATTTTGCGCTGTGTGCCCAGACCGACGACCACAGTTTCCTGTAGCATAGTCGAACTGGTCTCCATCTGCACTTGCAGTGCCGGCTCGTCCTTGGTGATGGCAATCTCTTGCTTCTCATAGCCGATGGACGAGAACACCAGCACGTCGTTCTTGCTGACCTTGATGGTGAACTTGCCGTCGGCATCGGTGGCGGTGCCGCCACCGGGTCGGTCTTTGGCAAAGACCACCACACCCGGGAAAGTCTCGCCCGTCTCGTCGGTGACAGTACCTGACACCGTCAGTTGCTGCGCTGTCGCCACCAGTGAGCTAGTCAGCAGCAAAATGAAAAGTAATACTTTTTTCATATTGTCATTTAGTCTTGATTTCATTATTCAATGGCCAGACGGCGGATGCACTGGTTGTCAAAGTCGCCGATATAGATGATGCCGTCGTTGTTGATACACACACCGAAGGGGCGGTTGAACAGTGCGTCCTCGGGACTGCCGTCCTGATAGCCCGACTTGCCGGGCTGGCCGATGACGGTGCTTACCTTGCCGTCGCTGGTGACCTTGCGGATGCAATGGTTGTTGGTGTCGGCGATGTACATGTCGTCGTTCTCATCGAGGATGAGCTGACGAGGCTCGCTGAACATGGCAGCCGCTCCGTTACCGTCGATGTAGCCCGCCTGGCCCGAGATACCCGCCAAGAGTCGGTGCTCGCCTGTACGGATGTTGTAGGTGTACACGCAATGGTTGTTAGTGTAAGCCAGATAGAGCATGTTGGGGTTCTTCTTGCTGAAGGCCATGTAGCTGTCGCTGCCACTCATCAGACCGCTCGACACCTGGTTGGTCAGGCCCGTCTCGGGGTTGACGCGGTAGAGGATGCCATTCTTGGCACGGATATACATGAAGCCGTCCTCGGTACACATGGCAAACGAGTGCTTATAGTCGATGGTCAGTGTCTCGCCCGTGTTGGGTTTCATGGCCTGCTTGATGGGACTCCACATGTTGTCGCTCGACATGGTCCAGTACTCCAGCCCATTGTCGGTGGGGATATAGACCGTCTTGCCGTCATCGAGCATACAGGGTTGGTTGAGCGGCGCACCCGAGTCGGGGATGAGCAGACGGCTCACATCCTCGTCCTCGTTGACCAGGATGACCTTGTTCTCGTGATAATAGTTGTCCTTGTTGCGCAGGCTGGCGATGATGTTGTTGTCCTTGTCCACAGCCAGATAGGTGACATAGGGCATCGACGTCTGCGCCAGGTTGCCGGTGACCACATCATCGGGTGCACCCACGATGCCACACACCGTGGTGACCACGGTCTGAATCTTGTAGGTGAATGGCTTGGGATACTCGACACTCTTGTCGCCCACCTGCACACGCACCGTGCACTTGACGATGTTGTTCTCGTCGCCCTCGCCCGGCTTGCGCGGACAGATGGCATAAATCTTGTTGCCGATGGCCTCGATGACGGCGGCCTCCTTTTCGTTGAAGTAGACCTTGATGTTCTTGGCATCGGTGCCGAAGTTCTCGCCATTGAGGATGACCTTGGTTGCCACACCGCCCGAGTCGGGATAGAAATTATCCAGGGTGATGGCCTTGGCGGGGTCATAGGGTTCGTAAGAGCTCTTCTCGCTCTCGCAAGACATCACAAGGGGCAGCACAAGCATGGCCAGCATGCCAGCTGCGACACGAATTGTTTTAAATCTGTTCATATCTGATGTATTATTATTTCTTATAAAGACGGAACACGCGCGCCATGTCGTTGGGCGAGCTATACTTGAGTGTGCCATCGGCCAGATTGACCGCCTCGCCCGACCAGCACTCCAGGCTGCGGCCGGTGTCGATGTCCGAGGCATCGATGCCCAGCGTCGAGAGGTCCAGCTCGACATCCTTGTTGCCGGCACCATAGTTGAAGTGCACCACCACCCACGAGTCGTCGGCCTCGGCCGAGAACAGGTCTATCGAGTTGTTGACACCGAACAGGCGGTGCCCGTAGGCCGGACGGAACCTGAGGTGCATCGAAATCAGGTCGTTGATGCGCTCGACAGCGGTGAACTTCTTGGCCTTCTGCTGCGAGACGGCAGTGCCCACATAGCTGCCGCTGGTGCTGAGGTTGTCGCCCAGGATGCAGTAGCCGGTGACCACGGCGGTGGTCATGCGCGAGATGTTCTCGGCCTCGCTGCGGTTGCCCATGCACAGGTGGTCGGGGTCGTTGAAGCTGTAGACCCGGTCAAGCCACCAGCCGAACGAGAAACTGTTCATCATGTAGCTCGTGTGCCACATCTCGCCCCACGCGTCGCAGCTGATGCGCCGCGCGTCGGCAAACTGGTAGGGGAACAGCGGAGAGATGGACAGGTCGATGATGACACTGTCGCCCAGACGCTCGCGCAGATAGTTCATGCCGAAGTTGTAGGCCTGCGTGCCCGTGGTGATGTCGTCGCGGTAGTAGCGGTCGGCCTCGTGCGTGCCAGAGTTCAGGAAATCGAGCTTCAGATACTTGAAACCGCTCTGCAAGAACTTCTCGCAATACCAGTTGACGTATGACATCGTGGCCGGAGCCGTCGGGTCGAGTGCCCCGATTGACCGGCCACCGATGCGCATCACCGCATCGCCGTAGGTGTAGCCATTGTTGCCATCCAGGGCAGTGGTCTCGCTGCCCACCCAGTCGCTCCAGGGAGTCCAGTAGGCTCCCGCCTCCTGACCGTTGGCATGGCAGTGCTCGACAAACCGCTTGCGCTGCTCCCAGTTCATGTTGTCCCACGCGTCCAGACCCACATAGATGACATTGTCCTGGGCAAAGTGCGCCTTGTCCTGCATGTTCTCCTTGATGAAGTCTGACACCGACAGCGCACCCTCATAGTTGCAGTGCTTCTCCATGCCGCCCCAGCTGTTCCAACCCCAGATGGAGGTGCGGTCGCAGGGGTGAGGCGGAGTGATGGCTGCATTGACCTCGCCGAAGGTCTCCAGACCCGTGCGCCAGTCATCGAACAACCCCACCATCATCAGGGCCGAGCTCACGCGTGTGCCCTTGACCGCGCCATGAGGCTGGAGCACGCCATTGCGCTCGTCGCGCGTGGCGGCATGCGTCACACCGCTGAAGCACTCCAGGCGCGAGAGGTGCCCCTGCGAGAGCGGGCTGCCCGTCAGGCGCACCGCCGACTTCCACGTGTCGTGGGTCACCGAGCCGATGACCATGCCCTGCTGGGTCACGCCGTTGAAGATGGCAGTGACCTCAAACGAGATGCTGTCGCGGGCGAAACGCCCCGAGGCCGTCGAGCTGGAGTTTGTGGCCCGACTCAACGGATAGGAGCCATAGGTGACAAAGCCGTCGTTGTCGTAGGGGACGGTGAGAAAACGGTTGGTCACATCTTGCGGCAAAAACAGGTTGTTGGCCTCGCTGAAGATGGGGCAGATGTAGTTGGACGCCAGACTGCCGCCATCGGGCATCGACAGTGTCACATCGGTGAGCAGATAGTCTCTGTCGGCAAACAAGTAGAACTGATGGTCAACAGTGGGCAAATTGCCGTTGCGGTAGGAGATTGTCACCAGCTTGCCGCTGCCCACGGCATTGGTGAACTCCTGTTCCGACACCGTGGCGGTGCCATAGCCGGCTGTCTGATAGACGGTCTGATTGAACTTGAAGCGTGCCGTCACATCGTGCAGCACGTTGTTGCCGTCCTTGGTCAATGCCACCATCTGGGTGGCATCGTCCAGCGTGATGGCCCACCGCCCATGTGTCACCTGGGCGGCACTGGCCATGGCGGGATTTGCCATGGCCAGCACGGCGGCGCAGGCTAAGCAGAGTTGTTTATAGCTTTTCATCGTCACTTGAATGAGTTTTGTTCATAAGGGTGAATGCTGTGGTGAAAATCGCCGAACATATCGGCAGTGCAAAAGTATTTCAAACCGCACACACAGCATCTAAAAGTTTTCTCAAAAAATAGCAAAATCCGCTCATAGGGCTTTAGTTGCTAGTTTTTAGCCGCTAGTTCTCACCGGCTTGCACACAATGTGCAGTGGCAAAAAGCCCCCTGTCACTCCATGATGAAGCGCAGCTCGCGGGCATGGATGAGGGTGGAGTGGTCGATGAACGGCCTGTCGAGCGGGCGACCGTCCACCAGCACCTGTCGCACATACTGGCGCTGCTCGCTCATCCCCTGTGCCACGATGTTGAGTGTGTGGTCGGCCAGCAGCAAGGTGAGCTTGGGAAACTGCGGTGCTCCCAGGGCATAGGTGTTGCTGCCTGGCGTGACAGGATAGAATCCCATGACCGAGAACAGATACCATGCCGACATCTGGCCGCAGTCGTCGTTTCCGTTGATGCCGTCGGGTGCGTTGCGATAGTTCTGCCGTGTGTGCTGGCGCACCAGCTCCTGTGTCTTGCGTGGCTGGCCGCAGTAGTCGTACAGGTAGATGTAGTGATGCCCAGGCTCGTTGTCATGGCGATAGTGACCGCCGTCGAAGTTTTGGTCGAGCTTGCGTGCAAACGCCTCATTGCCGCCCATCATCTCAATCATGCCAGGTATGTCCTGCAGCACACAGAAGAGATAGGTCCACTTCGACCCTTCGGTCAGCCCATGACGGTCGTGGTCATCAAGGTCAATCCACGAGCCGTCGTAGCGGCGAGGCAGCATGAAGCCCTTGTCCTTGCAGTACTGGTTGCGGTAGTTCTGCGCCCAACGCATCAGCACAGGATAGTCATCGGGGCGGAGGTCGCGCGCCAGCTGCGCCACACACCAGTCGTCGTAGGCATACTCGAGCGTGCGCGAGACAGACTCGGCGGTGCGGTCGTCGGGCACATAACCGATGGTGTGGTAGTAGCTTGCCCCGGCACGAGCCTCGTAGGCCGTCCAGCGGTCGCGGTCGCCATATCGGCGGCGCGTGTCGCAGTCGGGCGGCACCATGGCATCCTTGCGCATCGCCTCGTAGGCCAGCTGCAGGTCATAGTCTCGCAGCCCCTTGGCGTAGGCGTCGGCAATGACCGCGTCGGCATGAGTGCCAATCATGATGTTGGTGTACGACGGGTTGGGCCACATGGGCATCCAACCTCCCTCGCGATACATCTGCAGCAGTGCGGTGATCCATCGGCAGGTGAGTTCCGGCTCCAGCAGCGTCATCAACGGATGCAATGCGCGGAAGGTGTCCCACAGCGAGAAGTCGTTGTAGCTGTCGCCGTCGTGCACCCGGTCGTCCATCGCGCTGTAGTAGCGTCCCTGCTCGCCGAACTCTCGTGGGAACAGGTAGGCATGATACATGGCGGTATAGAATATGGCCTTGTCGTTGTCGCCGGTGCCATGCACCTGCAACTTGGCCAGCTTGTCGTTCCAGGCTTGTCGGGTGCTTGCCTTCAGTGCCTTGAAGTCCCATCCGGGCAGCTCGGCCTCCAGATTGGCCCGAGCCTGCTCGATGCTGATGAACGATGTGCCCATCTGCGCCAACACCTGCTCGCCTTGCCGTGTCTCGAAATCAACGTATGCCCCCATGCGCGAGCCTTGCAGCTCGGCCTGTCCCGGATAGGTTTTGTCGCCGTCCCAGGTGCCATAGGTGCTGAATTTCTTGTTCAAGCGAATGACAAAATAGCCTTTGAAGCCCGGCAGGTCCGGCCCAATCTGCGCCGACTGTCGGTCGGGATTATAACCCACAATCTCGCCGCGCTCAGGGTCGACCTTTACCCAGCCCTTGATTTTCTCCAGCCGCGGGCCATAGTCGTTGCACCAGTCGCCCAGTGCCGGGTTCAGGTTGATTCCCTGCACGACGATGCGCGAGTGGTGGCTGCGCCCAAAAGTGAAGCGCAACAGCGCCGCGCGGCTCGAGGCTACCACCTCGGCACGCATGGGCTTGTCCTCCTGCGAAGTCATGCGCACGCTATAATAATAAGGAGTGGCCTGCTCATCCTTGTGGCTGTAGGTCAACTTGCGCTGTTCGGGCAGCGTGAGCACCTGTTCGCCCTGCTGCGGCATGATGGCGACATAGCCATAGTCTCCCATCCACACCGTGGGCTGGTGCGATGCCATGATGCCCATGAAATAGTGATCGTCGTAGACATAGGCCATCGTGCCCATCTTGTTCTCGCGCGTCTGGGGCATGAGCTTGGTCATGGCGTGCGGCGGACCAACAAACGGAGCCGTCCCGCCCTCGCCCTTGAGTGCCGTTCCCACCAGGGGGTTGACATAGTCCACCAGGTCACGCGCGCTGAGCGGCACGGACAACACCGCCAGCAGGATGATGAGATTTAATCTGTTCATTGTCATTCGGTTTTGAGATTCCATGTGCACTGATCTTTGATGCTGGTGCCATGCTGGGCAGTGGTTGCCACAGCTGCGATGTGGTTGTCGCCAGGATGCAGAGTGACACCGTGTGCGACAAAGATGCCCAGGTCACGCTTCTCGACAGGCACAGTCACCCCATCCACAGTGATGATGACACTGGGGCAGTTGCTGTAGACCTTGATGTCGGTCAGCGGCTCGGTGCGAGTGATGTGGCGGCGGCTGGTGATGTAGACCATGGGGTGCTTGCTCCAGTTGGCCTGATAGAAGTAGAAGGCATCTTTTCGCACCCTCCGGTCGTAGGTCACCAGCCCCTTGTCGTTGATACCCCTGGTGTCGCCCTCATTCCGTCCGGCACTGGCGAAGTCAAACATGTTCCACACAAACGAGGCCCACAATTGCGGGTGCGCCACAATCTGGGCATAGTTGCCCTCATGTACGGTGGCCTGCCATTGCTCGGGATGCCATGGCCCGTCGGTCTTCGGTGCTTGTGTGACGTGCTGGTCGTGCTGACGGATGCTGGCTCCGGCGCCATATTCGCTGATAGCAATGGCGCGTCCCTTGCCCAGCTTCCACTCGATGGCCCACTTCATGCCATTAGGGTCAGACCAGTACCATCCGGGATAGGTGTTATAGGCCATGATGTCGGTCATGTCGTTCTCTGGACGCCCATCGTTGTTGGCTGCGGCCACCGTCAGTCGCGTGGGGTCCTCGCTGTGCGCCAGCTCGTTGAGCATCTCCACCAGCTCGTGGGGCCGGTCTGGGCCGCCCAACTCGTTGAACAGGCTCCAGCAGAAGATGCTCTCGTGATTGTAGTTCTGGCGAATGAGTTCGGTGAGCTGTTGCTTGGCATTGACCTCGAATGCCGCCGCTCGGGTGCCCTTGCCGATATAGGGTATCTCGGCCCAGACCAGCATGCCGGCACGGTCGCACAGACCGTAGAAGTAGTCGCTGTGCGGATAGTGCGCCAGCCGGATGCAGTTGGCCCCTATCTCCTGAATCAGAGCCATGTCCTCGTCATGCTCATTACGGGTGATGGCCCATCCCATGCCCTGACGGTCCTGATGACGATTGACACCATGCAACGGATAGGAACGGCCATTGAGGAAGAACCCCTTGTCAGGGTCGACGCTGTAGTAGCGCAACCCCATGTCGACCGACATCGTGTCCACCACGCGCCCCTGCTGCAGCAGTTCGAAGAAAAACCGGTAACGCCTGGGGTTGTCAATGCCGTCCCACAGCAGCGGACTGTCGATGTCGAGCCGCCCATTGATTTCGATGAACTTGCCCGCGCTCTTCGCATCGTTGTGCATCGTCTTCAGCACCGGCTGTCGCTGCGGGTCGATGACTGTGGTGCGCAGCTGCAACTCGCCGTTCCGTCCCCGTGTGTCCACCTTGGCCCTAACGTCAAGCTGTGCACGCTGTCTGGTGACACTTGTCTGGCTGATGTAGATTCCCGTCGAAGCATAGTCCATGGGCGTGAAGCAGGTGGCAGGCAGCACCAGCAGACTCACCGGGCGATAGATGCCCCCGAAGACGGTGAAGTCGCCCTCCAGCGGCATAATCATCGGGTCGTGGGCATTGGTGACCTCGACGCGCAGGTCGTTGTCCCGCGGCTTGATCAATGCGGTCAGCTCGAAGCAGAATGCGGTGAACGCTCCCCGGTGTCGCCCCAGCAGCTTGCCGTTGAGCCAGACAGTGGCATCCTGGCTCACCCCCTCAAACCGGATGAATGTCCGCTCGCCCGTCCGCGCCCGCGGCGCATCGAAGCGACAGCGGTAGGTCGCCGCGCCCCGATAGTAGTCGGGCAATGTGCCGTCCTCGGCATTCCAGGTGTGCGGAACCGACACCCGCTGCCACTGCTCGGGATTGTCGGCCCTTGAAAAAGTCCATTCCTTGTCCAGAACCAACACACCCCTGGCCCAGCCTATCTGCCCAGCCAGCAGCAACATCATCACCGTCAACACTGTTCTGCCGACATCAATCATTCGTTTGTCTGCTATCATGCCGCAAAGGTAGCCAAGAATTGCCATGTGGGTCACAAAAATGGTATAAAAAACTAACATAATTGTACACCATGCGCCGACAAACAGTTGAGAACTATCATTTTTCCACCATATTGCTATTTTTTGACACATCTATAATTACAATAAGTACTACTTTTGCACAACGAAAATCTCATTGCCGGCGAGTTATGAAACGGACCTACATACTCACAACAATATTACTGTGCCTGTGTCTGATGACCTGGGCGCAGAACTACCCCTATAAGTACTACTTCCGCAACATCAGCAAGTCTGACGGCCTGTCTCAGACCGACATCAAGGCCATCTTGCAGGATCAGCGGGGATTTCTGTGGTTCGGCACCCGCAATCGCCTGAATCGCTACGATGGGCATACAATAAGGGTCTTTGACTGTGTCGACCAGCGGTCGGGCAAGCGCAACAACAACATCTCGTCGCTCTATGAGGACAGCCGCAGTCACCTGTGGGTGGGCACCGACAAGGGTGTGTTTGTGTTCGACCCCACCACCGAGCGGTTCACCTTTGTCTCAGCGCAGACCCAGGGCGGCGTTCAGATGGTCGACTGGGTGTCGGCCATGGACAACGACAGCGAGGGCAACATCTGGATTGTGGTGCCCAACCAGGGCGTGTTCTGCATGAGCAAGGAGCAAAAGCTGACGCTATACACCTTCGGCAATCCCAGCCATCCCGACTATGGTGGTCCGCAGTGTCTGTGCATCGACGGCACCGGCCGCGTGTGGGTGGGCACCAACGGCAATGGCGTGTATCTGTACCAGAAGAGCGGCAACCGCTTCGTGCAGTATCTGGGCGACAACGAGGGCAGCTCACTGGCCGGCGAGAACGTCTACACCATGTGCGACTATGGCGACGAGCTGGTGCTGGGTGTGCATGAGGGCAAGCTGCGGCGGCTGAACAAGCGCCGCAACGCCGTGAGCGACTTCAACGCCCCAGAGGTGCACTACAGCATCATCCGCGACGTCAAGTGCTATGACGACCTGTTGTGGGTGGGCACGCAGCGCGGTGTCTACATCATCGACGAGCGGCTGGGCACCACCCAGCACATCGAACATGATGCCATGTGCACCTATTCGCTGAGCGACAACCAGATAGGCCGCATCTATCGCGACCGCGAGGGCGGCATCTGGATTGGCACCAACCTGGGCGGTGTCAACTACCTGCCCCAGAAGGGTATGGCCTTTATGCGCTATGTGCCGCTGACCAAGCCGCTGACCATCGCCAGCAAGCGCATCCGCGAGATGGCCGAGGACCAGCAGGGCAACATCTGGATTGGCACCGAGGATGCCGGGGTCAACATTTTCGACCCGAAGACGGGCCAGTTCCGCCAGCTGGGCAAGGGGCTGGGCAGTGCGCTGAGCAGCGACAACACCCTCTCGCTCATGGCCATGGACGGCCAGATGTGGGTGGGTTACTTCAAGCATGGCTTGGACATCATCGCCCAGTCGGGCTATGGCACGCGCCACTACACCGCCGAGTCACTGGGGCTGAACGACGCCAGCATCTACGCCCTGTGCCACGACAGTCAGGGGCGTGTGTGGCTGGGCAACGGCTGGGGCGTCTATGTGGCCCAGCCAGGCTCCACGCAGTTCCGGCGCATGGACCAGTTCGGGTTCAACTACATCTTCGACCTGATGGAGGACAGCGATCACAACATTTGGGTGGTGACCATGGGCAAGGGTGTGTTCCGCTACACGCCACGCACCGGTGTCATCAAGCACTTCATGCACGTTGAGGGCGACACGACCTCCATCAGCTCAAACTCGGTGAGCAACGTCATCGAGACCAGCCGTGGCGAGATTTGGTTCTCGACCGACCGCGGCGGTGTGTGCCGCTTCAACAAGCAGAGCGAGACATTCAGCACATTCAGTCTGGCGCAAGGGTTGCCCGACGACACGGGCTACAAAATCCTGGAGGACAAAGAGGGCCAGCTGTGGTTCGGCACCAACAACGGCCTTGTCCGTCTGGACCCTGCCACCGGGCAGTGTCAGGTCTACACCACCAGCCACGGCTTGCCCGGCAACCAGTTCAACTACAAGTCGGCGCTGAGCACCCATGACGGCATCTTCTACTTCGGCAGCAGCGAGGGGCTGATTTCGTTCAATCCCTACTACAATAACAAGAACACCTATGTTCCGCCGGTCTACATCACCCGGTTCATGATCAACAACACCGAGGTTCTTCCCGGCGATGAAGGCTCGCCGCTGACGCAGAGCCTGCTCGACACGCGCCGCATCACGCTGCGCCACGACCAGTCGAGCATCGCGTTTGAGTTTGCCGCCTTGAGCTATGTCATGCCCTCGGCCAACCAATATGCCTACAAGATGGACGGTGTGGACAAAGACTGGGTGCAGACCGACAACAATCAGAGCGTGTCGTATGCCAACCTGACCCCCGGACACTATGTGTTCCACGTCAAGGGAGCCAACAGCGACGGCGTGTGGTGCGAGCACGAGGCCAGCATCGAGATTGTCATCTTGCCGCCCTGGTGGAAGACCGTCTGGGCCTATCTGCTCTATCTTGCCGCACTGGGTGGTCTGGCCTGGTGGCTGTTCAGGCTCTACAAGAACCGCGAGATGTCTAAGGCCACCGAAGCCCAGCGACTGTTTGAGGCCGAGAAGGAGAAAGAGCTGTATCAGAACAAGATAGACTTCTTCACCAGCATTGCTCACGAGATACGCACGCCGCTCACACTCATCAATGGGCCACTCGAGAACCTGCTGGACATGGACATGGCCGACCCCGAAATCAAGCGCAACCTCAACACGATGAAGCGCAACACCAGCGACCTGATGAACCTCATCAACCAGCTGCTTGACTTCCGCAAGATGGACAGCAACAAGATGGAGATGCACTTTGTGTCGGTCAACCTGTCGAGCCTGTTGCGCGAATGGGTACGCAAGTTTCGCGAGATGCCTGCCGCCAAGGTGCGCGAGATCACGCTGGCCACCCCCGCGCACGACATTCGCGTCAGCGCCGACCGCAACGCACTGATCAAGGTGCTGAACAACCTGTTCAGCAACGCGGTGAAATATAGCGAACACACCATCGCCATTCACCTCAACGAAGATGGCAAACAAGTGACACTGGCCTTTGACAACGACGGCCAGACTATCCCAGAGGAGTCGCGCGAGAAAATCTACGACCCCTTCTACCAGCTGCAGAAGAACGCCAACGCTCCCTCCAGTTCGGGCATCGGCCTGTACCTTGCCCGGTCGCTGACCGAGATGCTTCACGGCACGCTCACCTACAGCGAGCATGAGGGGCTGAACCGCTTTGAACTGCGTCTGCCGCTGCCCGAGGCCACAGCCGAGGCCACTCCCCCCAACAGCCAGGACATGCTCACCGACGATGACGACCTGGTGCCCGAGGCACTGCAGTCGGCTGTCATCCTGCTGGTCGAGGACAATGAGCAGATGCTCAATTTTGTGGCCGACAAGTTGCGCCACACCTACGCCGTCGAGACCGCACTGAACGGCCGCGAGGCCCTGGAGGTGCTCAAAGAAAAGAACATCGACCTGGTGCTCAGCGACATCATGATGCCCGAGATGGACGGGCTGGAACTGTGCCGCCACATCAAGGAGGACATCGAGCTGAGCCACATCCCCGTCATCCTGCTCACGGCCAAGAACGACCTGGACAGCAAGGTGCAGGGTCTGAAGATGGGCGCAGACTCCTATATCGAGAAACCATTCTCGTTCAAGTATCTGGTGGCCCAGATCACCAGCATCTTTGAGAACCGCCGGCGGGGCATGGATGCCTTCATGCGCAAGCCCTTTGTGCCCACGCAGACTCTGGGCATGAGCAAGGCCGACGAGCAACTGATGGACAAGATTGTGCAGGTCATCGAGGAGAATATCGACGACACCAACTTCGGTGTGGAGATGCTTGCCGAGCTTGTGTGCATGAGCCGGTCGAGCCTGCACCGCAAGATCAAGGCCATCAGCGACACGTCGCCCACCGACTTCATCAAGATGGTGCGTCTGAAGAAAGCCTCCGAGCTCATCGCCGAGGGCAGCTACCGTGTGGGCGAGGTGTGCTACATGGTGGGCATCAACTCGCCCAGCTACTTCATCAAGCTGTTCCAGAAACAGTTCGGCATGACCCCCAAGGAGTTTGAGAAACAGCAGCGCCGTCAGCGCGAGGAAGCCCGCAACAGCGACAACAACGATAATAACAACGATAACGACAACGACAAGCAGCAATGAGACAGACAAGCATCACCACACTGGCTCTCACATTTCTGGTCCTAGTCATCTGTCATGTCCAGGCCGTGGCCAGTGGAGCGATTTTTCCAGGCATTGAGTGGCTCGACACCCAGAGCCATCCCATCAACGCCCACGGTGGCGGAGTGATGTATCACGACGGCGTCTACTACTGGTACGGCGAGTACAAGGGCGAGTTCACCTATCGCTCGCCCGGCGTGGGGTGGGACTGCTACCGCACCGAGGCCGGGGGGGTGTCGTGCTACTCATCGACCGACCTGTGCAACTGGACCTTTGAGGGCGTGGTGCTCGAGCCCGACACTACCGACACCCACAGCGACATCCACCCCACGATGGTCATCGAGCGCCCCAAGGTGGTCTACAACGAGCTGACAGGCCAGTTTGTCATGTGGATGCACATCGACAACTACAACTACGGCAAGGCATCGGCCGGTGTGGCCGTGAGCGACTCACCCACCGGCAAATTCCGGTTCATTGAGGCCACGCGTCCCAATGGGCAGATATGCCGTGACCTGACTGTCTACAAGGACGATGACGGTCAGGCCTATCTGTTCTACTCGTCGGAAGACAATTCGACCCTGCACATCGCCCTGCTCTCGCCCGACTATCTGAGCGTCACCAGGCAATATACCCGCAACTTTGCCGGACAGTTCCGCGAAGCCCCTGCTGTGTTCAAGCGACACGGCAAGTACTATCTGGTCACCTCAGGCTGCACCGGGTGGGATCCCAACGAGGCCGACCTGGCAGTGGCCGACCATCCGATGGGTCCCTACACCTCGCTGGGCAACCCCTGCCGTGGGCAGGACGCCGACAAGACGTTCTATGGCCAGAGCACCTTTGTGCTGCCCGTGGCCGGCACCGACCAGTATGTGATGATGCTCGACCGCTGGAACAAGCGCGACCTGATCACGTCGCGCTACATCTGGCTGCCGTTTGACTTTGACGGCAATGAGCCGCTGCTGCCCTGGCGCGGCGTGTGGTCGCCGGCAGCCGCCAATGCACAATCCTCGCCCCTGGGCGCAGACAAGCAATAACAAAACTGACAACAACTAAAAAACTAAGAACTATGCGTTCAAGAATACTCCTAGCCCTGTGCATCGGCACATGCTCGCTGAGCCTTGCCGCACAGACGGCCAGCAATGTCAAGTTCAGCAAAATTGCCGCACCGGTGACCAACCAGGGAGCGCAAGGCAACCGGCCCGCCGGTGAGTTCTATCACGCCACCTACACCGGCGCAGCCTGGGGCGACTATGACAACGACGGTTTTCTGGACTTGTATTACAGCGACCGCAACACCCACATCAGCGACAACACAGTGTTCAACAACCTGTATCACAACAGCGGTGACGGCACGTTCACCCGCATCCTGCGCGCCCCATTGTCGTCCACGGCATTCTCTTGTCCGGTGTGGCTCGACATCAACAACGACGGCAATCTTGACCTTGTGGTCAGCGGCTTGAGCAACTGGCACTACGGCTGGAACGAGGACGGCTCGCAGCTGGGCTACATCCGTGCCCATGCCTATCTGGGCGACGGTCAGGGCGGCTTCACCGAGATAGACGACTGCGGCATCCGCCCCATCTTCAACGGCCACACCGGCGGCAAGGGCCACAACTGGGTCTCGGCCGGCGACTACGACCACGACGGCTATGTCGACCTGGTGATGACAGGATTTGACGACATCAACCGCCTGAACAAGGTGCACTTTGAGGATGCCATGCGCGTGGTCTACCTCTATCGCAACATCGGCGGCACACGCTTCGAGCTGCAGTCCACACCGGTCATGGGCGAGAAGGCCCTGCGCGGCCTGACCGATGGCAGTGCCGTGCTGGCCGACCTGGACGGTGACGGGTGGCTAGACCTGCTGACCACCGGCTACAGCGAGAAGCACATGTCGGAAGGCTACATCTACTGGAACAACGGCGACGGCACGTTCAGTGAGGGCGACCCGCTGCCCGTGTGGGCTCTGACCAGCGCATCCAGCTCGGTGGCCGACCTGGATGGCGACGGCTTGCCCGAGCTGGTGCTCACAGGCATCTACTACGATGCCGGGCGCAAGTGCTTCACCATCTGCAAGAACAATGGCGACCGCACGTTCACCGCAGTCGACACCGGCGACACATTTGAGGGCATCGACGGTGGCCAGCTGGCCTTCGGCGACGTCAACCAGGACGGCCGGACTGACATTCTGGTCGGCGGACACGGTCAGAACCACGAACACACCACCTGGCTATATGTCAACCAGGGCGACCTGAACTTTGAGGTCTATGGGGCGTACTACAACGACCCCTTCGGCAAGTTGGGTAGCTTCAGCCGCGTGACTCACGGCTCACACCACCTCATCGACTATGACAACGACGGATACCTCGACGCCTGGTTCCTGGGCTGGTGCAATGGGGGCTGCTCAAACGGCTGTTTGACCGAGTTGTGGCACAACGACTGCGCCGGCAAGGATATTCCGGCCAACACCAGCCCCTCGGCCCCGGCAGGACTGGCGGTGACCATCGACCGCGCCACGAGCATGGTTGAGCTGTCCTGGCAACCGGGCAGCGATGACTTCACGCCAGCCAGTGCGCTGCGCTACAACGCCTATGTCAAGAATCTGTCCACGGGCGAGTGCTCGATGCTTGTGCCGGCCGACACACTGTCGGGGTTTGTCAAGGTGAGCGCACTCAATGCCGCCATCGCCAGTCAGGCCTACCGGCTGCGTCTGCCAGCCGGCAACTATGCGTGGGGGGTGCAGAGCATCGACACATCGGGGCGCGGCAGCCACTTCGCCAAGGGCACCTTCGCCGTGCAGAGCAGTGCCCTCGACCGTGTGACCGAGGGCAGTGCCCACATCAGTGGCGCAAAGCGCCGCATCAGATACGACCTTGCCACAATGGGCAACATCTGTGTCTATGACGCGCAAGGCAAACAGGTAATCAACACCCGGGTCAACGGCTGCGGCACCATCAGTGTCGCTTGCATCGGCATCTATCTGGTGACCGTAACGCAACAGGGCAAGACCAGCACCTACAAGTTAGCACTCTAGATGCGTAAAACAATCCTCACACTGGCACTGTTGCTGGCCTTGCCGTCGCTGGGCGAGGTCATCAATCTGGGCAATCGTCCCTGGCGATTCACACGCGTGGTCACCGCCTCATCCAGCCTGGCCACAGGACTGGATGTGCGCTGCGGCGATCGGCGAGTGGCCGAGGCCAATGACGGTCGGCTCGACACGCGCCACACCAGCGACGAGCCGCTGGAGTTGGACCTGCTCAAGTCGCAGCAAGCCAGCGGCATCGAATTGGTTTTTGGTGGCGACTCGGTGTGCCAGGTGCTGGCCCGCGTCGAGGTGAGCAACGACCGCCGGCAGTGGACGGCTCTGACTCAAGGCACTACCGCCCTGCCCTGCCAGCCCAATTATCAGAACGACATCACCACGGTCAACAATACGGTGGGCTATGCCCGGGTGGTGGTGAGCCGGTCGGCCATTCTCCCCACACCGGCGGCATTCCGCTACCTGCGTGTCACCGTCAACCGATGCCTGTCGGGCGACGGACATGCCATGCAGCCTCAATTGAGCGAGCTGGAGGTGCATCCGGTGAGCACCCACCATCCCGACAGCCACTACCTCTCCCCCACGCTCGACGACTCGCAGTGGCAGGTGGTGGGCATCCCCCACTGCTACAACGAGCAGGACACCTATCTCAATGCCACCACCGGCGAGCGGTGCTGGCGTGGCGAGGTCTGGTATCGCCATGTGCTCCATGTCCCCGACAAGTGGCAGGGAAAGCGGTTGCTCATCGAGTTCCAGAGCGTCAACATCGGGGCTACAGTCTTTGTCAACGGCCACGCCATCGAGGGCAACTCGGCTGTGCCACAGCCCGGGCCGGTGACCCATGTGGGCAGTTCACTGCCCTTTGTGGTCGACATTACGCCACACGTCCGCTATGGCACCGACAACCTGCTGTGTGTCAAGGTGTCGAACAGCCGCAACACATTCTTCACCTATCCCAATTTTGCCGAGAACGAGGGCTTCGGCCAGGCCATGGGTGGCATCGTGGCCGGTGTCTACCTGCACACGGTCGCCCCCATCCACATCCCGCTCAATGCCTATTCGCCCCACAATCAGTGGGGCACCTATCATGCCACCCTCACAGCCGGTGAGCACTGTGCCGTGGTGCGGATGATGACACGCGTGGTCAACCAGACTGCTCACGCCAGCCGCATCGAGCTGCGCACCCGTGTGCTCGACCGTCGCGGCAAGGCTGTGCTGCGCTTCACACAACGCGGCATCGCCCAGGCCGGCGCGGCGGTGACATTCGACCACACCGACTCCATCATGCGCCCCAAGTTGTGGTATCCCGTGGGCATGGCGGGCGAGCCATACCTCTACACCGTGGTCGACGAGGTGTGGGCCGACGGCAAGAAGACCCACGAGCATCGTGAGCCGATGGGCCTGCGCACCGTCACCTGGGACGAGGACTACTGCTACGTCAACGGCCAGCGGTGCGTGCTGCGGGGCTTCGGCAACCGCAACATCTATCCCGGACTGGGAGCAGCCGTGCCACCGGCCCTGCAGTGGGCCGATGTGCGCCGCATCGCCCAGTGTGGCGGCAACGTGCTGCGCGTGGGTCATCAAGCGCCCTACACCGAGGCTTTTGCGGCTTGCGACGCGCTGGGAGTGATGCTCATCGTCAACAGTGGCGACAACGAATGGTCGCTCAAGAACGAGCCGGCATTGACCTACAAGCGCGAGTATGACCGCGACCTGATGGTGGCCACCCGCAACCACCCGTCGGTCATCGTGTGGGAGTCGAACAACGGCCTGGCCTACGACGGCGAGAAGTACCTGCCCAGCTACACCCAGCAGGTGGCCGAGCAGTGGGACCACATCACACCCCGCATCGTCATGAACCGCGACGGTTATCCGCCCGGCTGGGACGCGAGCAAGAACATCGTCATCGGCTACACCAACCGCTATGAGAAAGATGCCCACCATCCCTCGCTCAACACCGAGGTCTATGGCACCAACTGGAGCGGCCAGCCCAGCTGGTGCATCGCCCGCGATGACTACGACAACGAGAAAGCCTTTGCCGGCTTCTATGTCCAGAACTATCTGGACGACCTCGCCGGACGTGCCTGCGGCTGGATACACTGGATGCTGGCCGAGACCTACGGCGAGGGCTACACCATCTACCTCAACGGCCGCCGCAACCAGAAGAGTCTGGGCTCGTGCGCCATGGACGGCAACCGGTTCCCCAAGCTGCCCTATCGCATCTACCAGAACGCCCTGTGGGTACCCTACAGCCAACGCCCCGGCGTGACGCTGCAGAGCCACTGGAACCTGAGCGGCAAGCAGGATGTGGACGCATGGAGCAACTGCCCGCAAGTCGAGTTGCTCATCAATGGTGTCTCGCACGGCACAGTCACCCCCCACCCGGCCACACGCCGCTGCACATGGCCGGGCATCGAGTGGGAGCCTGGTGAGGTGCGTGCCATCGGGCGCGATGAGCAAGGGCGCGAGCTGTGCAGCGACCAGATTCATTCGTCTGGCCAGCCTCATCACCTTGAGGTGACCATCGAGCCACAGGGCAGCAAGCCCGATGGCGAGCATTTTGTGCTACGAGCCAACGCCAGCGACGCGCTCATCGCCACCGTCCGTGTGGTGGACCGCGACGGCAACTGGTGTCCGCTGGCCAGTCCGCTGCTGCACTTCACCGTCGAGGGCGAGGGCGTGTACAAGGGTTCATATAACTTCTATGTCACCGAGGGACAACCGCTGACCCATCACGCACCAGGAGACCCCGAGCTGCAAGCCGAGGGCGGCCTGATGCGGGTGGCTGTGCGCACCACCTTCACCCCCGGCCCCATCACTGTGCGGGTGACCTCGCCAGGTCTGCTGCCAGGCCAGGCTACCACCCACAGCCGCTGAGCGCTAAACCAACAATCGATCAATATAAACAAAAATTATCTCAAAGATGAGGGTTAATAAGTTCATTTATATTTCGTTGCTCGCCGCGGGGGCTTTTGCCTCCACGACGAGCATTTCGGCAACGGTGACGCTGCCCGCCCACCTGAGCGACAACATGGTGGTGCAGCAACGCAGCACACTGAAGGTCAAAGGGCAGAGCGACCGACGCGGCCAGGTGACCGTCATCGCCAGCTGGAACAAAAAGAAGGTCACAGGTGACATTATGGCCGACGGCACATTTGCCGTGTCCTTGCCCACACCCAAAGCCGGTGGCCCCTACGAGATTACCCTCAACGACGGCGACACGCGCGTGTTGCGCAATGTGCTGGTGGGTGAAGTGTGGTTCTGCTCGGGTCAGAGCAACATGGAGATGCCCGTCAAGGGCTGGGGCCAGGTCAAGGACTGGGAGCAAGAGCTGGCGCAAGCCGACCACCCGCGCATCCGCCTGCTGCAGAGCAAGCATGTGACATCACTCACACCCAGCGACAATCCACAAGTCACTGGTGACGGTTGGCAAGTTTGCTCGGCACAGAGCGTAGAAAATTTCTCGTCGGTAGCCTACTTCTTTGCTCGCAAGCTGCAGCAGGAGCTGGGGGTGCCCATCGGAGTCATCGACAGTTCATGGGGTGGCACGCCCGCCGAGGCTTGGACCAGCGCACCGACACTGACCCATGTCATCGAGCATCAGCGCAATGCCCGGGCCATCCTGTCGGCCCATGGCGACCGCGACGTGCTGTGCCGCAAGTATGACCAGGACGTGCTCGACTGGCAGGCGACCTACAGCCGTGCCGACCAGGGCATGGAGCGAGGGCGCGCCATCTGGGTCGACTCCGAGCAGACCGGCGACGATTGGGGCACGATGCAGCTGCCCAACGCCTGGGAATGGCAGGGACTTGAAAACTTCGACGGCATCGTGTGGTTTCAGAAAGTCATCACCCTGCCAGAGCGATGGGCCGGCAAGCAGCTCACCCTGCGCGTGGGCAAGGTCGACGACATCGACATCACTTGGTTCAACGGGCAGAAGGTGGGTGAGACCGACGGCTACTGGATTGTGCGAGAATATCAGGTGCCGGCCAGTCTGGTCCAGGCGGGCAAGGCCATCATCACCGTCAAGGTCAAGGACGGCAGCGGCCTGGGCGGCATTTGTGGCGATACCGGCGACCTGAGCATTGGCATCGGCGATGACCGCATCTCGCTGGCGGGCCAGTGGCGGTGGCACATCGGTGTGGCGCAGGACGATCTGCCCTACCGTGCCATCCATCCCGACCACCAGAACTATCCTGCCAACCTCTACAATGCCATGGTGCATCCATTCAAGAACCTGAACATAGCCGGTGTCATCTGGTATCAAGGCGAGGAGAACGCCTCGCGCTGGCGCGGCTACACCCCATTGTTCCAAGCGCTGATTCACGACTGGCGGCAGACGTGGCACAACCCCACGATGCCCTTCTACTTTGTGCAGCTGGCCGGCTGGCAAGAACCCGCCCTAGTGCAACCCAATGCTGCCTGGGCCTACCTGCGCGAGGCGCAGGCCAACGCACTGGCACTGGAGCACACCGACATGGCCGTGGCACTGGACATCGGCGAGCCTTACGACATCCACCCCAAGAACAAGCAGGAGGTGGGTCGCCGGTTGGCTCTCGCAGCCTTGGCCGACACATACGGTCGCGGCAAATACCAGGTGCCCCAGTGCATCGGGCACCGTGTGGAGGACGGCAAGATGGTGCTCACCTTCAACCAACCCATCAGCGTCAGGGGGCAGCAGGCCGAGGGGCTTGTCATCGCCGGTCCCGACATGGTGTTCCACCCCGCCCAGGCTACCATCAGTGGCAACCTGATGACCGTTTCATCGCCCCAAGTGACGATGCCAGTGGCCGTGCGCTATGGCTGGGCCAACTGTCCGCCCAACAACCTGCGCGGCCGTGACGACCTCCCGGTGGCTCCCTTCCGCACCGACCGTTAGTCTGCTTTAGTTGTTAGTTCTTAGTTCTTAGTTCTTAGTTGTTAGTTATCGTTAGACGCAACAACTAACAACTAAGGTATCAGCGATTGCGTCGGAGACGCTAAAATGCTTCGAAGAAGCTATTTGTTCGAAAGACCATGCAAGAGGGCCGGAGGTCCTCGCCGCTTGGTCCACACAGAACAAAATCGGGTCTTCGACCCGTTCTGCATCTTCGATGCACAGAGGGGTAAGAGGAGATTTTTCTGAATCGGTGAATAGATTTCCAACTAACAACTAAGAACTAACAACTAAAAAGCTTAATTGCTATTTTTTGAAACGATTGTTTTATCCCTTAATTTATAGTGGTGGTAATTTTGCAGTCGTAAACCAAACAACCAAAAAACGTATTTTACTCACTTAATAACTAACAAATGATGAAAAAATCTACTTTTCTTGCTAGTTTGCTAGCACTGATGGCTCCTCTGGCCATGCAGGCCGCCGATGTGTTTGTGCACGCAGGCGACATGACCATTGAGGAAGATGGCGTGTTTGACCGCCTCAATCAAAACATCGGCAACTGCAGCCAGAACACGCGCGTCTGTCTGGGCGAGATTGACTTTGGCACCACGGGCGACAACTTCCAAGCCACAAGCATCGAGTTTGCCAACGGCTGGTTTGCCGACGGTTGGGCAGTGCTCCACGCCGGTTCGACCTATGAAACCTCGGTACCTTTCACCCAGATGGCCATCAACGAGACCGGCGGCTATCAGCGCTATGGCCTCTATGGCGCCAACATGGCCTACAACGCCGCCAGCCTCGATGAGCTGCCCTACGGTCCGGCCATGGAGGGCATCACCTATGTCAAGCCCACCGGCAGACAGAAGGTGTGGATGACGTTTGTCGGAGGTTCGGGCAACATCCGCTCGATCAACTTCTACGAGAACGCCTTCACCGCCGAGGACTTCCTCAACAACCCCGAAGACTGGGACAGCGGCATCCGTCTGCTCAACCCCAACGAGAAGCCGGGTTACGACCTGATTTCGCTCAAGATTCTCTCGGTCGACTCCGAGCCCGCCGTTCCCGTGGGCGAGGGTACAGACTATCCCGACACGCGCATCGACACCTCGGCCGCCGGTGCCAACGCCTGGGGATGGACCCATGAGGGCTTCATCGCCGACTATGGCACGGTCGACTTCGATGGCGGCAAGTACAAGCAGCTGGTTTGCTACATGACGCACTGGGCATCCAACATCTACGACTACCTGGAGTTCTATCTCGACGACGTGACCGAGGCCAACAAGTTCCTCACCGTCTGGTCGGGTCTCGACCTGGGCAACCAGGGGCCGTTCCCCTTTGCCAAGAATCTGCCCAACATCACCGGCGAGCACCGAGTGCTGGTCAAGTGGCGCGGCGGCAGCACCAACCTGCAGGCCATCGAGTTTGTCGAGGACATCGTGTGGGTCGAGCATGTGGACTGCGGCATCGTTCTGGAGGATGTCGAGCCTGATGCCGACGCGTTCCACTTCACCTTTGAGGGTTGTCCCGAGGGTCAGGGCAATCCTTGGGGCTACGAGGTCAAGTGCCACGGCCAGTATGAGGGCGCGGGCAACATCGGCTACACCGGCAACGGAACGGTGATTGACTTCTTCGGCGACGGCGAGGGTGTCGACTTCGGCGAGGGTGGCTGGACACGCATCATTGTCAACCACTCGAGCGAGCCCTCGTGGATTGGCGACATTGACCGCTCGAACTTCTCGTTCTACCTTGACCTGGATCCTGACTTTGTCTACACTCCCGAAGACTGGGAGCAGAACCTGGCCGCCATCCTCGAGGGGCACGAGCCCATCGCTGTGGTGCGTCTGCAGGGCACAGGTGCCTGGAGTGTGCGCAAGCGCACCGCTGGCGAGTTCCTGGTCAATGTCACGGGCAAGCACGAGCTGTTCATGGTCTACAACACGCCCGACTTCAACACCGGTGCCAACGTCTGGGACATCTGGTTTGACAAGCATGTCGACCAGCAGCCCGGCGTTCCCGGCGATGTCACTGGCGACAATCAGGTTGACATTGCCGATGTCAACGCCGTCATCAACATCATGCTCGGCAGGGCTGCATCTGTTCCCGCCGCTGATGTCACTGGCGACGGCAACGTCGACATCGCCGATGTCAACGCCGTCATCAACATCATGCTCGGCAAGTAAACAGACACAATTATAGAAAGGTTAATACTGACTTTGCGCAAGTTACCTCGCTCGGTGCATGTAACTTGCGCATTTTTTCACCACAGAGAACAATGCGCAAGATTCCACTGTTGGCAACCGCTGCCTTGGCTATCGGCGCGACGGCACAACAAGCCACAACAATTCGTCTGGACGTGCGCCACCAGGTGATAGCCGACTTCGGAGCATCGGACTGCTGGCTGGGCGAATGGGTGGGCCGCTACTTCAACGACACGATGCGCGAGCGAGCCGCCAAGTTGCTGTTTGCCCGCTCATTTAACCGTGGCGGCAACCCCGAGGGCATCGGGCTGAGCTTGTGGCGCGTCAACCTGGGTGCCGGCAGTGCGGCCCAGGGCGACGCAAGCCAGATTGGCGACGTGACGCGCCGTGCCGAGAGCTACCTGACCCCTGGCGGCACAACCTATGACTGGAGCTACTGCCCTGGCCAGCGATGGCTCATGCACAGGGCACTGGACTATGGCGTGGAGGGCATCACCCTGTTCAGCAACTCGGCACCGGTGCAGTTCACGGCCTCTGGCACGGCCTGCAACAGCAACAACGGCCTGGGTGCCAACCTGAGGAGCGACTGCTATGATGACTTTGCCGACTACATGGCTACAGTGGCACGGCACTTTGTCGACCTGGGCTATCCCATCAAGATGATTTCGCCCGTCAACGAGCCGCAATATGAGTGGTATGCCTCAAGCAACCAGGAGGGCTCGCCATGGCAGAACGACGAGATTGCCCACCTGGTGCGCGAGCTCGACCGGTCGCTCACCGACAAGGAGCTGGACACGCAGATTCTCATACCCGAAGCGGCCGAATGGAAGTATCTGACCGGCGGCTGGTCAATCATCCACACGCGCGCCACCAGCCAGATGGACGCATTTTTCAACCCCACACGGTCGACCTATGTGGGCAATCTTGGCCACCTCTACCCCGGTATGGCCGCCCACTCCTACTGGACATTTGGCACCAACAGCCAGCTGACCGGCGCTCGCACCACCGCCGCTCAGGCTGCCGCCCAGCGCGGGCTGCAGCTGGTGCAGAGCGAGTGGTGCATGCTCGATGCCGCCCCATCGGCCTCGGCAGGCTTTCCCGAGGGTGGCTATGACGAGGCCACAGCGATGGACATCGCCCTGTATATGGGCAAGGTCATCCACTGCGACCTGGTGTATGCCGGCGTGTCGTCGTGGAGCTATTGGACGGCATTCGCCCAGGAGCAGTGGGGACAGAAAAACCGCTTCTATCTGCTGCGTGTCAATGCCGCTGGCGACAACGGCACCGAGAGCTATGGCGACCTCTCGCGCGGCGGCACCATCGTGGACAGCCGCAACCTGTGGGTACTGGGCAACTATAGCCGGTTTATCCGTCCGGGCTACCAGCGTGTGGAGCTGACCGGAGCCGATGACTTGAATGGCCTGATGGGCTCGGCATACGTCTCGCCCGACGGCACACAGCTCGTGACGGTCTATGTCAACATGGCGCAGAGCGACCTGACCACAACCCTCACGCTCAACGGTCAGAACAAACGCATCATGGGGCTGAAGAAGTACACCACCAGTGCCTCGCTAGCCCTGAATTGGGACCGCAACCTGCCCTACGAGTACGGCGGCGAGCCATTGGTGATACCCGCCCGTTCGGTGGTGACCCTGGTCGCCGACCTGACCGACTCGCGCCACCCTGCCGATGTCAATAGTGACAATCGGGTGGATGTGACCGATGTCAACGCGGTCATCAATGCGATTCTGGGCAAGTAGCGATGATGCTTGCATCTATTGCTGCACCCCATCGCTGAATGGTTGTGAATGTTGCACTTATCGGTTCAAGCCATCCAAAATTTGTGCAAATGAGTGCAATGATGCTTGCATCAATTGCCGAGTGCAGCCAAATTTATCTAAATTGCTATTTTTTGAAACAATAGTTTTATCTGGACTTATAGGGTAAAAGTAATTTTGCACCAGATATTTTTATCGCAACTTTTATTATTCATCTCAAAAATTTTTAGCACATGAAAATGAGACTTACACTCCTTGCCGCCGCAGCCGCCGTGCTGCTCACGGCACAGGCCGAGCCGCTGACCTTCCAGATGGGCGGCAACGACGGCGCGGTGATTCTGAACAACGCACGGTTCAACCCCCTGGGCTCGTTCATCGGCAACACCAGCGGTGACGCGGGCAGCGAGAGCGTCATCCAGGTGGGTGAGGTGGACTTTGGCACCGGCGATGTGTTCAAGGCAGTCAGCCTTCGCTTTGCCAACGGTTGGAGCAATGGCGGCACCGCCATTCTTCTGGCCGGTGCGGACTATGAGTCGGCAACTCCCTTTGCCGCCATCCCGCTGATTAACTATCATGACAGTTACACCAACTTCCGTTCGATTGGCGCCAACTTCAGCGACCAGCCCACCGGTGTGCAGAAGGTGTTCTTGACCTTTGCCGACCGTGCCGGCAACGTGCAGGACGTTCGTTTCTATGAGAACGAGCTGGTCGAGGGCGACTTTGAGAACGGCTCGATGCTCAAGGAGCCTTGTATGCTGGACAACTACAGCGAGGTGGGCACCATCCTCGACATCAACAACTCGACGCTGATTGTTCCCGCCAACAACGACACCCGCATCGACAATGGCTCGTGGGGCTGGACCGGCCCTGGCTGCGTGGTGAGCTACGGCGAGATGGACTTTGGCAACGGCGAGTACAACCAGGTTGTGCTGGAGCTGGCCTCGCACTGGCAGGGCGACCAGACCTCGCACAATGTGATGGTCTATCTCGATGACTATGAGAACGAGGCCAACTGCATCGCCAGCGTGTGGTGCGGCATCGATGTCAGGACCAAGCTCTACCTGGCCCGCAACATCGAGGCCGTCACCGGCACCCACACCGTCTACCTCAAGTGGCAGGATGGCAGCAACAACATTGCCAATGTGCACTTTGCCAAAGGGCATGTGTGGTCGCTGGGCAACATCCTCGACCCCATCGTCACCACCTACGAGAACGAGCAACCCAGCGACAAGGCTGTGCGCTACAGTTTCCTCGACAACATGAAGAACAGCGAGGAGGCCACCTACATCGGCCGTGACAGCGGCCTGACCACCATCCTGAACAAGGGCCAGTGGGAGGATGACAACGTGGGCTACACCGGCGACGGCACAGTGCTCAAGATCACAGGCATCGACTTCCAGCAGGGTCAGTTCGACAAGATTCTGGTTTCGCACGGCACCGGCATGTCGTGGGCTGGCTATATCAACGAGGCCAACTTCAAGTTCTACCTTGACCTTGAGGACGACGCCACCGTTGAGCCGGCGGCTGGCGGTCCGCGCCGCATCACTGTCGAGGATTGGGCTAGCGTGCGCAACCAGCTCACCGACATTGAGCCTGTTGCCACCGTGCGCCTGCAGGCCACCGGCGGCTGGGGCAATGTCTACACCACCAAGGGCGACCTGAGCAAGGTCGAGGGTGTGCACGATGTGTATATCATCTTCACCGCTCCCGACGGCGCCAACATCAAGGACATCTATCTGGACGACCAGGAGGAAGAGGTTGATCCCTCGACCGGTGTCAACGAGATTACTGCCGCCAAGGCTCAGAACGGCAACGTCTACAGCATCGACGGCCGCCTGGTGCGCAAGAACGCCACCAGCCTCGAGGGTCTGGCCAGCGGAATGTACATCTTCAACGGACAGAAGTACCTGGTGAAGTAATCCAGTAGTTCAGTAGTTGCAGTAGTTCAGCCGTTACTCTAGCCGCTCCGGGAGCCGAAGACCACTGTAGTGCTTCTGCTGCAATCATGTGACGGCTGAACTACTGAACTACTGAACTACTGAACTACTTTAAAGTAATAATTTTCTTCATACGCTGATTATATCGGTTTCTTGGGGTCTGGCTCGTGAGGGTCAGACCCCATTTTTCTATCTTTTGCGACAAGCCTAATATCGCCCACATTATTATTGCAGTAATTTTGCACCATGAAATTTTCGCCCATAATCCGCCCCCTGCTGGTGGCATGCGCCATGTGGATGACCACAACGCCCGCCACAGCTCAGGCTTTCCGCAACACGTCGCTGCCCGAGCATGAGCGCCTCACCGACCTGGTTGGTCGCCTGACACTTGAAGAGAAAGTATCGCTGTTGCGCCACAACCAGCCGGCCATCCAGCGGTTGAACATTCCCAAGTACTACTTTGGCAACGAGGCCCTGCACGGCGTGTGCCGCCCAGGACGGTTCACCGTCTTCCCACAAGCCATCGGACTGGCTAGCATGTGGAACACGCCGCTCATGCAGCGTGTGGCCACAGCCATCAGCGACGAGGCGCGTGGACGCTGGACCGAGCTGGGATGGGGAGCCTATCAGTACGACAGTGCGAGCGACCTGCTCTCGTTCTTCTCGCCCACCATCAACATGGCGCGTGACCCGCGCTGGGGCCGCACCCCCGAGACCTACGGCGAGGATCCCTACCTGACCGAGCGCACGGCCATCGCCTTTGTGCGCGGCATGCAAGGCGACCATGAGAAGTATGTCAAGGTCATCTCGACGCTCAAGCACTTTGTGGCCAACAACATCGAGCAGAACCGCTCGGGCATCAGCTCGGACGTGAGCGAGCGCAACCTGCGCGAATATTACTTCCCCGCCTACGAGCAGACCATCCGCAAGGCCCGTGTGCAGAGCGTGATGAGTGCCTACAACGCCCTGAACGGCGTGCCCTGCTCGGCCAACCGGTGGTTGTTGACCGATGTGCTGCGTGGCGACTGGGGCTTTGACGGCTATGTGGTGAGCGACTGCTCGGCACTGAGCTACGACTTCGAGCACCACCATTATGTGTCGTCCTACGAGGAGTCGGCCCAAGCCAGCATCAAGGCGGGTCTGGACCTGGAGTGCGGCGAGGGCGTGTATGCCGGGCCGCTGCTGGGCGCCTACAACATGGGCATGGTCACACAGGCACAGATTGACACCGCAGTCTATCGCGTGATGCGTGCCCGCATGCGCCTGGGACTGTTCGACCCGCCGAGCCGCAACCCCTACAACTACATCCAGCCCAGTGTGGTGGGCTGTGCCGAGCACCAGCAGCTGGCCGCCGAGAGCGCACGCCAGAGCCTGGTGCTGCTGCAGAACGACGGCATCCTGCCACTGGACCGCAACGAGGTCAAGTCCATCGCCCTGGTCGGCCCCAACGCCGCACGGCACGAGTATGGCGAGTACAGCGGTGTGCCGCTCAACACCCCGGTGTCGGTGCTCGAGGGACTGACTGCCGCGCTCCAAGGCACAGGCATCGCCCTGAACTACGCCCCCTGGGTGGGCAGCAACTCGTCCTATGCCCTGATGAACGCCGACCACTTTGCCAACGGCATCAAGATGGAATATTACAACAACGCCAACCTCCAGGGCGAGCCCTCGGCGGTGACGCAGACCGACTTTGTCTACTTTGACCCCGCCAACCAGCCTCCCAACCCCATGGTGCCCTCGGCCCCGATGAGCATCCGCTGGAGCGGCGACTTTGTTGCGCCCGCCACGGGCCGTTACCTGTTCTCGGTCACCAGCGATGACGGCTGCCGCCTCAAGATTGACGGTCGCACCATCCTCGACAAGTGGGAGGTGCGCGCGGCCACCACCGACTACACCTCGACCGGCATGCGCGAGGGACAGACCTATCACATCGAGTTTGAATACTTTGACAACGGCGGCGATGCCGTGGCCCACCTCAAGTGGCGCATGCCCGCCACCGTCGCCACCGACCCGCTGGATGCCTACGGCAACGCCGGCAAGCGCATCCGCGAGAGCGACCTGACCATCGCCGTGATGGGCATCAACCAGAACGACGAGCGCGAGGGCCTGGACCGCAACACCATCGAGCTGCCCCAGGAGCAAGCCGACTTCCTGCGCCTGGCCTACGAGGCCAACCCGCGCCTGGTGGTGGTCTTTGTGGCCGGCAGTCCGCTGGCCGACGAGTGGCTCAGCGACAACGCCCCGGCCATCCTCTACGCCTGGTATCCCGGTGAGCAAGGTGGCACAGCCGTTGCCGATGCCCTGCTGGGCGACTACAATCCCGGCGGGCGGTTGCCGCTGACGTTCTATCGCTCGACCGGCGTGCTTCCCGCCTTTGACGACTATGACGTGACCAACGGCCGCACCTATATGTATCACCGGCAAGAGCCACTCTACCCCTTCGGGCACGGGTTGAGCTACACCACCTTCGGCTACAGCGACCTCCAGCTCAAGCAGCAGAGCGACACGCTGTGGGTCGACTTCGACGTGGCCAACACAGGCAGTGTCGACGGCGATGAGGTGCCGCAGGTCTATGTGCGCTTCCCCTCGATGGCACGACCACTGCCCATCAAGCAGTTGCGCGGCTTTGAGCGCGTGAGTATCGCTGCCGGTGGTCAGGCCCACCTGTCCATCCCCATCGCTCTGGCCGACCTGCGCCTGTGGGACGATGAACAGGGTCAATTCTACACCCCGCAGGGCGACTATGCCGTGATGGTGGGTGCCTCATCGGCCGACATCCGGCTGCAACGGATGTGGCGTGTGGGCGACTCGTCGGGCGATGTCGTCACCTCCCTTGAGGGGGTGACCGTCGATGCCCGCGGCGGCCAGCTGACCGTGAGCACCATGTCGCGCCCCGTCGATGCCCGGGTCTACAGACCCGATGGCCGCCTGGTGGCCGCCATGTCGCACATCGAGGGCATGCGCTCGCTGTCGTTGCCCAGCGGCATCTATGTCGTGGTAGTGGCCGACAACCAGCTGACTCGCACCTACAAGGTGCTGATTCAATAGCCACTCGGCACTCGAAAAATCGATAATTCGTGACAATAAATTCAAAACACTAGATAAATGAGACGAATCGTGATGATGATGCTCCTGGTGTGGAGCACCCTGCTGGTGGGCCAGGCGGCCGACTGGCAGATGAAGCAAGCGCCCATGATGACCCCCTGGAGCGAGACACTCGACCCCACCAATGTCCTGCCCGAGTACCCGCGCCCACAGATGCAGCGCGGCGAGTGGATGAACCTCAACGGCATTTGGGACCTGCGCAAGGGCCGCAAGGATGAGGCCTATTCAGCCACATTCAGCTACGACAAGAAGATTCTGGTGCCCTTTCCCATCGAGTCGGCCCTGTCGGGCGTGATGGAGAAGAGCGACGAGCAAATCTACTGGTATCGCCGCACATTCACCCTGCCCGCCTCGATGCAGGGCAAGCACATCCTGCTCAACTTCGGTGCCGTCGACTGGGAGACCGTGGTCTATGTCAACGGCCAGCAGGTGGGACGCCACACCGGTGGCTACGACCCCTTCAGCTTCGACATCACCAGTGCGCTCACGCCCTCGGGCGAGCAAGAGCTGGCGGTCTACATCTACGACAACACGGGCGGCGAGGGCCAGCCCACCGGCAAGCAGAGCAAGAATCCCAGCATCTGCTGGTACACCGCAGTGAGCGGCATCTGGCAGACCGTCTGGCTCGAGCCGGTCGATGAGACCCACATCAGCTCGCTGGAGATGGAGCCGTGCCTGGACCGCAGCTGGCTCAGCCTGCGCATCGGCACCACAGTCACCGACGGTGTGACGCTCGAGGCCGAGGTCAAAGACCACGAGGGCAACATCGTGGCCACCGGCACCGGCACGCCTGGCACAGTGTTCCGCCTGACCCTGTCGACGGTCCATGCCTGGTCGCCCGACGACCCCTATCTGTATGACTTGAACATCAACGTCAAGCGTGGCGGCACGGTCACCGACCAGGTGGCCAGCTACTGCGGCATGCGCAAGATTGAGGTACACAAAGATGCCCTGGGCCTGCCGCGCATCTATCTGAACAACGAGCAAATCTTCCAGATGGGCCCATTGGATCAGGGCTGGTGGCCCGATGGCCTGTATATGCCCGCCAGCGACGAGGCCTTCTACTTCGACATCAAGGCGATGAAAGACCTGGGCTGCAACATGATACGCAAGCACATCAAGATTGAGCCGGCACGCTGGTACTACTGGGCCGACCGCCTGGGCATCCTCGTGTGGCAAGACCTGCCCAGCCCCAATCTGCCTCAGGGCCATGAGGACTTTGCCAAGGCCAACTTTGAGGAGGAGGTCACCCACATCATCCCGGCCATCAAGAACGCGCCCAGCATTGTGCATTGGGTGGTCTTCAACGAGGGCTGGGGGCAGTTTGACACCAACCGCATGACCTCGCTGGTCGACACCAAGGTCAACGCCCTGACCCCGGCCCGCTTCGGCAAGGCATCGCTCATCTGCTGCGCCAGTGGCTGGACCGACAGCGAGATAGGCGACATCATCGACCTGCACTCCTACCCCAATCCCAGCTGCCCGCAGAACCCCAACCGCGCTGCCGTCTGCGGCGAGTATGGCGGCATCACGCTCAAGGTGCCCGGCCACATCTGGCCCGGCGGCGACTTCCAGTACACCGTGGTCGAGACCAGCCAGGACTTCACCACGTTCTACAATGGCCTGTGCGACAAAATCAAGGACATGTACTACCAGGGCCTCAACGCCGCCGTCTACACCCAGCTGAGCGACGTGGAGATTGAGAAGAACGGTTTCTACACCTACGACCGCCGCATCCTCAAGCCCCATGAGCCTTACACCCTGCTGCGCGACAAGGTGCTGGAGTGCATCGGCATGCCGCAGAATGGCACCCTCATCAAGCCCATCCTGTCGACGGCACAAAGCCACCACTACACCTGGCGCTACACCACCCAGCCCATCAGCTCGCGACACTGGAGCGACCTCGAGTTTGACGACACGCAGTGGGCGCAGGGCAAGGGAGCCTTTGCCCATGGCCTGAACAGCAGCTGGGACGGTCTGACCGGGACCGACTGGAACACGAGCCAAATCTATATGCGCCGTTGGTTCAAGTTGGGTGACATCACCCCCGAGAACATCGCCAAGCTGCGCTTCATGGTCTTCCACGACGATGATGTCGAGATCTATATCAACGGCATCTGGGCCGCCACCGAGAGCGGCTGCAACTTCAACTATGCCCCGCTCGACATCAGCAGCGAGGCGCTGGCTTCGCTCAAGGTGGGCGACTGGAACCTGATTGCCATCGCCGGCAAGCAGGGCGGCGGTCAGCAGGTGATGGACCTGGGCATCGCGGCCTACACCACCCAGGACTTTGACTACACCGAGGACTACAGCGAGCGCACTGATGCGCCGCATGCCTCCAGTCCCGAGCCCGGCACAGCCATCAAGCCGCAGTTCACCACCGTGAGCCAGCCTGTGCCTGCCGAGCCGCGCTGGAACGGCGTGCTGGCCGGACAGTTCCACCACACCAGCGACCGCAGCAATGTGGCCTGGGGCGACGAGGACGGCGACGGCGTGATGGAGCTGGTCTACTCGGGCCTGAACGAGCACCTGGTGGGCAGCAACCAGCAGGTGTCGCTCTTCTACCGCCAGAACGCCGACCACCTGTTTGAGCGCGTCACCAGCCCTTTTGCCGTGACCTACTATGCCGACCCAGTGTGGCTCGACTATAACAACGACGGCCTGCTTGACCTGCTGGTACCAGGCTTGAGCAAGAAGAACATCGAGAGCCCCGACGACATGGTAGCGCACCTCTACAAGAATCTGGGCAACAATCAGTTTGTCGAGGTCAACGAGGGCGGTGCCATGGGCATCATGCCCATGTATAACGCCACCGACGGTGGCCGTGGCCGCCACTGGGTGAGCGTGGGCGACTATGACAACGACGGCTGGATCGACATCGTGATGTGCGGCCGCGAGGACTATGTCAACGACGAGGGCTATCTGGCCAGCGACCACCGTATTACCCGTCTCTATCGTAACGACCAGGGCAAGGGATTTGTCCTGCAAGAGACTCCGCTCGACGGCACCCGCCCGCTGCTGGGGCTGGCACGCGGCTCGGTCAACCTGGCCGACATGGACAGTGACGGCTGGCTCGACATCGTGGCCACCGGCTTTGACGCCAACGAGGGTGCCATGCACATCTATTGGAACAACGGCGACGGCACCTTCAGCGAGACCACGCAGCGATTCTTCGGCTCCTACGACGCGTCGTGCGTGCCCGCCGACCTGGATGCCGACGGCCTGCTGGACATCCTGGTCACGGGGTTCTCGAGCAACAAGGGCGGCAATGCCAAGTCGGTGTTCGTCTATCACAACCGCGGTGGCCGCGCCTTTGCCATGCTGAGCGACAGCTACTGTGGCTTTGAGGGCGTGGACGGCTCGACCCCCGCTGTGGCCGATGTCAACCACGACGGTCTGCCCGACATCTTGCTGGGCGGCCACGGCCAGGAGCACGAGATCACCACCTGGCTCTATCTGAACCGTGGCGACATGGCCTTCGAGCCATTCGGGGCCTGGTACAGCGACCCCTTCGGCAAGGAGTGGGCCTGGGACCGCATCAGCCACGGCAACACTCACCTCATCGACTATGACAACGATGGCTACCTGGACGCATGGAGTGCCGGCTGGGCGCAGAGCAATGTGTGCAACAAGTCCTGCTCGGCCAAGCTCTACCGCAACACCTCGGCTGCCGTGGGCATCGCCGTCAACGCCGCCCCCACCGCCCCCGAGGGGCTGGAGGCGACCTACGACGCGGCCACTGGGTGCGCCACCCTGTCGTGGCAACCATCGGCCGACGATGTCACCCCCAGCGAGGCACTGCACTACAACATCTGGCTGCGCAAGGTGGGCAGTGATCAAGTGTTCATGACCCTGCCGGCCATGCTGACCACTGGCACACTGCGCATCGGCGACCTCTCGGGCCAACTCACCACCACCAGCCACACCATCGCCATCGACGACCCGCGGGCCGAGTATGAGTGGGGCGTGCAGGCCATCGACGGCGGCAAGCGGGCCAGTGCCTTCGCCACCGCACGGTTCAAGCCCACACAGTCGGGCATCAGCAAAAAAAAAGAAGACGGCACTAACGTGACTGCCCGTGCCGGGCACATTGCCTATCAGACTCGGCAACCGGCCTACCTCACCATCTGCGACCCCCGCGGAGCCACCGTGCTCCGCACCCGCGTCAGCGGCAGCGGCATGCTCCCCGCTCGCCTGCCCCACGGCATCTACATCGCCCGCCTCGGCGGGCAAGCGTTCACCCTGGCACTCTGACCCAGCCCAACCAGATGACACGCAACCTGCTGCTCGCCCTGGCCAGCCTGCTGCCGGCAACCCCTGCTCATGCCCAGAGCAAGGACGAGTGGGACAACGTCGCCATCACTCAGCTCAACCGCCAGGGGGCACACACCCTGGAGATGCCTGTCGATGAACAGCACGCCATGCTGCGCGGCACTTGGCAGACCGACCGCTCCACGGGCAAGACCTCGGCGCACAAGTTGTCATTGTAGCACTCCCAGACAATGGAGGATTCTTTTTAATTTATAATTTATAATTTATAATTCATAATTTTTTCGCATCCTTCGCGGTTGTCACGATTTTTTATCACGAATTTTCGAATTATCGATTATTCTGCCACATTCGCGTAATTCGCGGTTTTACAAGACATAAGGACATAAGGACATAAAAAACTTCGCAGTGTTTCGCGGTTGCACGAATTTTGTCACGAATTTTCGAATTTTCGAATTATTCTACCACATTCGCGTAATTCGCGGTTTTAAAAAATCTTCGCGTTGATTCGCGGTTTTAAAAAAACTTCGCGCTGATTCGCGGTTAAAAAAACTTCGCGCTGATTCGCGGTTAAAAACTTCGCGCTGATTCGCGGTTAAAAATCTTCGCGCTGATTCGCGGTTAAAAAATCCCTTCGCGCTGATTCGCGGTTGATTACATCACAAAAAAAGCACCCGGCCGTTAACTGACCGGGTGCTGTATGCAGTCTGCGGTGCCTACTGCGCCACCAGCTCCAGCACGTGGCTGGTGAGGCGGCCGGTGCCGAAGAGCGGCAGGCCCACGGTCATCAGATACTGGCCGCTGTAGGTCTTGCCGTCGCAGCCCAGGGGCCAACCACCCATGCGATTAACCTCGGTCACACGATACTGGCGGTCGGGGTCAAGGCCCTGCAACTTGACGGGCAACAGGTGCTCGCGGTAGCGGGGGTTGATGTCGAAGGCAAACACCACCGCCCGGCTGCGGTCGCTGCCCACCATCATGGTCGAGGCGTGGTTGCCGTCGTAGGGCGACACCAAGCGATACATGTCGCCGTCCAGGATCACAGGTTTGAGGCGATTGTAGGTCTTGATGGCCTCCTGGCAGAACTTGATCTCGTCGTCCTTGAGGTCGCTGCACTTGATGTCGAAGCCCAGCTTGCCCATGCTCGCCACATCGACGCGGAACTTGATGCTCGCCTCCTTGTTCCACGTGGTGACGTGGGCGCACTGCGCCTTGGCGGGATAGACGCTCGAGAAGCCATACTGGATGTAGAGGCGCTCGACGGGGTCGGTGTTGTCGCTGGGCCAGAACTCGGTGAAGTAGCGCAACGCCTCATAGTCGATGCGCCCGCCGCCGCCCGAGCACAGCATCATGGGCAGGTCGGGGTACTTGGCGCGGATGCGCTCGAGCACGCTGTACAGGCCGCGCACATAGTCGACATAGAGGTGCTCCTGCTTGTCCTTGAGGTAAGGCGAGAAGATGTTGGTGATGGGGCTGTTGCAGTCCCACTTGAAGAAGGCAATCTGCGGATAGGCCGTCATGAGCCGGTCGACCACGCCGAACACATGGTCCTGCACCTGCGGGTTGCTCAGGTCCAACACCAGCTGGTTGCGGAAGTAGTACTCGTCGCGGTTGGGCAGGTGGATGACCCAGTCCTTGTGACGCTCATATAGCTCACTCTTGGGGTTGACCATCTCCGGCTCGATCCAGATGCCGAACTTGATGCCCTTCTTGGCGGCCTGCTCGCACAGGTAACCCACCTTGTGGGGCAGCTTGCCCTGGGTCTCCTGCCAGTCGCCCAGGCCCTGGTGGTCGCTGCTGCGGGGATATTTGTTGCCAAACCATCCGTCGTCCAGCAGAAACATGTCCACCCCCAGCCTGACGGCATCGTCCATCAGGCCCACCAGCTTCTGCTCGTCGAAATCAAAGTAGGTGGCCTCCCAGTTGTTGAGCAGGGTCATGCGGTCGCCCTGGCCGTTCTTCAGGCGATACTGCCGTGCCCAGCTGTGGAAGTTGCGACTGGCCTGTCCGCGGCCCTGCGTGCTCAGGGTGAAGATGAACTCGGGCGTGACAAAGGTCTCGCCGGCCTTGAGCTCACGGGTTGAGAAATAGGGGTTGATGCCCGACAGCAGACGCAGACGGTGGTTCTGGTCGACCTCGAAGGTAAATCGATAGTTGCCCGTCCAGGCCAGCGTGCCCACCAGCACAGTGCCCTGCGTCTCGGTCGAGCGACCGTCGAGCGACAGCTGGAAGAACGACGGCATGAACATGCTGGCGCGGCTGCCCAGCTTGGTGTCGAGCACCTTCTTGCCGAAGGTCAGCTCAGTCTCGGTCATGGCCACCTCGCTGGCCCAGTCGCCACTGTACTCGGTCAGCACATATTGGCTGCGGTCCAGCGACAGCAGGCTCGACGCGTAGTTGTGCAGCGCGACCGCACGCCGCTCGCCGTTGACAATCTCGCTGTGCGCCACGATGATGTCCTGGTCGTGATAGGCATCAAAGATGAGCCTGACAGTCACGGGATACTTGTCATCAGCCAGAGTGAAGACCGTGCGGTGCGACCCGTCGGCATTGGTGCTGACCTGATGCGACACATACTTGAGCAACGTCGACGGGTTGCCGTCGCTGTGACGGATGTCCAACGCCGGCTCAAAGTAGTCCTCCATGCCGTGGGTCAAGTAGGCCTCGATGCCCCCGGGCAGGGCGGCGTAGTCGGCCTGATGCGTCAGGCGCTGACCCAGATAGCACTGATACAGGCGGCCATTGTCGCCCACCCCGAAGATGAGCGACACGCCGCGCGTGTCGACACTCACATACTGGCTGTGTGCTGCCATGCCCGCCATGGGGCACAGCAGCGCAGCCAGCGTACATAAGATTGCAAAGACTCGCTTCATCATTGTTTCTTCCACAGTTTGGTCATGTCCTCAAGTGTCTTGCCCTTGGTCTCGGGCACCAGTCGCCACACAAAGATGGCGGCAATGACGCAGATGATGCCATAGAGGCTGTAGGCGAACATGTGGCCGAATTTCTCGCCCATGTCGCCCGCACTCATGTTGTACATGGGCAGGAATGTCGATGACACGATGAAGTTAAAGATCCACTGGAAGGCGACAGCAATGGCCACGGCAGCGCCACGGATGGTGTTGGGGAAGATCTCGCTGATGAGCACCCAGCAGATGGGTCCCCACGAGAACATGAACGAAGCACTGTAGACCATGATGCTGGCCACGGCCATCACCGGCGGAAGGCCATCGACCAGATTGTACAACGCCACACCGAAGGCTCCCAGAGCCATGCCCAGCGAACCGCTGATGAGCAGCGGCTTGCGACCCCAACGCTCGACGGTGAACACGGCCAGCAGGGTGAACAGGATGTTGACCACACCCATCATCACCGTTTGTGCCATGGGGTTGCCCATGCCGATCGACTCAAAGATGCGCGGAGCAAAGTAGAGCACGGCATTGATGCCCACCGCCTGCTGGAACACACTGAGCATGCAGCCCACAAAGATGACCAGCACGCCGTAGGAGAACAGACGCTCGGTCCGCTCGGTAGCCGTAGCCTTGATGTCGGCCAGAATCTGGCGGGCGCGTTCGGCGCCGTTGATGCGAGTGAGCACCTTCAACGCCTTGTCATCGCGGCCCATCAAGGCCAGATAGCGCGGCGTCTCGGGCACAAAGCACACCAGCAGGGTGAACAACCCGGCCGGAATGGCCTCACTGACAAACATGTAGCGCCAGCCACGCTCGATGGTCCACGGATCGCTGTTCTCGCTCACCTGATAGATGTCTTCGGCTATCTCAGTGATAATGGGATTGGTGTGTTCGCCCAGAATCATAAAGTTGACAAAGTAGACCACCAGCTGCCCGAAGATGATGGCAAACTGGTTCCACGACACCAGGGTGCCACGGATGTTGCTCGGGGCCACCTCGGCGATATACATCGGGCAGATGGCCGAGGCCAGTCCGACGCCGACACCGCCCAGCACACGATAGATGTTGAACGCCACGAGCAGCTCGAATTCGGGCTCGCTGTCGTCAAAAAACAGGAATTCGGGGTAGAAAGACCCCAGTGCCGACAAGAAAAAGAAGATGCCGGCCAGGATGAGCGACCGCTTGCGGCCCAGGTGGGTGGCAAAGAAGCCCGACAACGCACTGCCAATGATGCAGCCAATCAACGCACTCGACGAGGTGAACCCATGCAGCATGTCGCTGTAGAGGAAGTCGTCGGTGCCCAGAAAGAAGGCTTGAAGCCCCTTCTCGGCTCCCGAGATGACCGCAGTGTCATAGCCGAACAGCAGTCCGCCCAGCATGGCCACCATCGCGATGGAGAACAGATAGGCTTTGCTGCCCTGTTTTTCATTACTCATTTTGGTCAGCTATTTCAGATAGAATACATGTTGATGATTGACTCATACAGCTCCTGCTTGCCACTGGTCTGGCGAGGCTCGCCCACCTGCTTGCCGTACTCGTATGCCTGCTCCAGCGTCAACTTGCCGTCCTCGAAGTCCTTGCCGATGCCTTGGTCGAACGACGCATAGCGCTCCTTCACCATCTGGCAGTAGGGCGACTGCTCGAGGATGGCGGCAGCACTCTCCAGCGCATAGGCCATGGCATCCATGGCGGCGATGTGGGCGATGAAGATGTCCTCGAGGTCGGTCGAGTTGCGGCGCACCTTGGCGTCGAAGTTGGTGCCACCGTCGGTGAAGCCGCCATTGCGGATGATCTGAAGCATGGCTTGCGTGAGCGAATAGTGGTTGATGGGGAACTGGTCGGTGTCCCAGCCGTTCTGGTAGTCGCCGCGGTTGGCGTCGATCGAGCCGAGCATGCCATTGTCGACAGCGACGGCCAACTCATGCTCGAAGGTGTGCCCTGCCAGGGTGGCGTGGTTCACCTCGATGTTGAGCTTGAAATCCTTGTCCAGCCCATGAGTCTTGAGGAAGCCGATAACGGTCTCGGCATCAACGTCATACTGGTGCTTGGTAGGCTCCATGGGCTTGGGCTCGATGAGGAAGGTGCCCTTGAAGCCGCGGGCGCGGGCATAGTCACGCGCCATGGTGAGCATGCGAGCCAGGTGCTCCTTCTCGCGCTTCTGGTCGGTGTTGAGCAGGGTCATGTAGCCCTCACGGCCGCCCCAGAAGACGTAGCTCGTGCCGCCCAACTCGATGGTGGCATCGATGGCGTTCTTGATCTGCACGATGGCGCGAGCCACCACGTCAAAGTCAGGGTTGGTGGCGGCACCATTCATATATCGCTTGTGGCCGAACACATTGGCCGTGCCCCACAGGTTCTTGATGCCCGTCTGGGCCTGCTTCTCCTTGATGTAGGCCACAATGGTCTTCAGGTTGGCCTCATACTCCTCGACTGTGGCTGCCTCGGCCACCAGGTCGACATCGTGGAAGCAGAAGTACTCGATGCCCATCTTGGTCATGAACTCAAAGCCGGCATCCACCTTGTCCTTGGCGGCCTGGATGGGGTCGCTGGCTGTGTTCCAGGGGAACTGCTTGGTGTCGCCACCAAACTGGTCGGTGCCCTGGGCGCACAGCGTGTGCCACCAGGCCATCGCAAACTTGAACCAGTCTTTCATCTTCTTGCCCATGACCACCTTGTCGGGGTCATAATAGCGGAACGCGAGGGGATTGCGGCTGTCGCGGCCCTCAAACTTGATTTTACCAATCTCAGGGAAAAATTCTTGTCTTGCCATAGTGTTTTTATTTGTTTTTATTTTTTTATTGCGAGTTTTTCGAGCTTTCGAGCATTCGAATAATCGAGCTTTCGAATAGCCTTTCTTGTCATTTTAGAGAACGGTGCTGAGTCGTTGCTTCCACAGCTGATAGGCGTCGAGGGTGGCTGGACGCCGGGGGGTGTCGGGCTCGATGACCGCAAGCTGCTGCAGGGCGGCAAAGGCCTCGTTGTGGTCGGCATAAATGCCTGCGCCGATGCCTGCGCCTCGAGCCGCACCCACCGAACCGTCGGTGTCGTACAGCTCGATGGGGGCACCACTGACGTTGGCCAGCGTCTGCCGGAACACGGGGCTGAGAAACATGTTGGCCCGCCCGGCACGGATGCGTCCCACGGTCATGCCCATCTGCTCCATGATTTCGATGCCATACATCAGCGAGAACACGATGCCCTCCTGGGCGGCACGCATCAGCTCGGCCTTGCCGTGCTGGTTAAAGTCGATGCCATGCAGCGAGCAGCCCAACTGTTGGTTCTCTAGCATTCGCTCGGCACCGTTGCCAAACGGAATCATGCTTACGCCATTGCAGCCGATGGGGGCTGACGCAGCCAGGTCGTTCATCTGCGGGTAGGTCATGCCCGGGTCGCCCACCATGCGGCGCACCCACGAGTTGCAGATGCCTGTGCCATTGATGCACAGCAGCACACCCAGACGCGGAGCATGGGCCGTGTGGTTGACGTGGGCAAACGGGTTGACGCGCGACTGCGGGTCGTGCCGCACCTGGCCCAGCACACCATAGACCACACCCGATGTGCCAGCGGTAGAGGCTATCTCGCCTGGCTCGAACACGTTGAGCGACAATGCGTTGTTGGGCTGGTCGCCAGCACGATAGGTGATGGGCGTGCCTTGAGCCAGACCCGTTTCGGCTGCTGCTGCGGCACTGACAGTGCCCTGCACACCGAACGTGGGCTTGACCTCGGCCACCAGACCCGAATCGATGCCATAGTGGGCGAGCACTTCGCCGGCCAGACGGTCGTGCTTGAAGTCCCACAGGATGCCCTCGCTCAGCCCCGACACCGTGGTGGCCACCTGGCCGCTCAGGCGCATGGCAATGTAGTCGCCGGGCAACATGAACTTGTCGATGCGGTCATACACCTCAGGCTCGTTGCGCTTGACCCACGCCAGCTTGGCGGCGGTGAAGTTGCCGGGCGAGTTGAGCAGATGCTCCAGACAATAGTCATGACCCAGCACGTCGAAGGCCTCGTCGCCCAGCCGGGCGGCGCGCGAGTCGCACCAGATGATGGCGGGGCGGAGCACGCGCTGGTCACGGTCGACCACCACCAGACCGTGCATCTGATAGGAGATGCCGATGGCCACGATGTCCTCGGCCGAAATGCGCGTGTCATATAGCAGCTGGTTGGTCACATGCTTCACATAGCTCCACCAGTCCTCGGGACTCTGCTCGGCCCAGCCTCGCTGGGGAGCGGCGATGGGCGCTTCGTCATCGGGGTAGCTGGCCTGCGCCACACACTGCCCCGTCTGCGCATCGACCAAGCTCCCCTTGACCGACGAACTGCCGATGTCATATCCTAGTAAATACATGATGGTTTTGAGGTTTGTTTTTTTGAGGTTTGTTTTTTGTCATTTTGAGTTTCGAGTTTCGAGTTTCGAGCATTCGATTATTCGATTATTCGATTATTCGATTACTCGATTACTCGAATATATACCTAAAGTCTAACGTCCAACGTCACCGGCGGGTGCGACGGTAGAGCTTGCGGTCGAAGCGATAGAGCCTGGCGGCACGGTGCGCCACGCCCTGCTCGCGCTCGTCCAGGGCAATCACATAGTCCAGCTGGTTGACCTTCTTCTGGAAGTTGCGCACGTCCTGCCGCTTGTCGTAGACGCGCTCATAGAGCGTGCGCAGCTGCAGGATGGTGAACTTGGCCGGCAACAGATTGAACAGATAGGACGGGTCGTCCTGCGCCTGACGGCGGACGACATCGATGGCATCGCCCAAGATGATGTTGTGGTCAAACGCCAGTTCACCGACCTCGGCCAGCGGCACCCAGCAAATCTCGGTCTCGCCGCTTCCACTGGTGAGCGTGCGGCTGATGCGCACCAGCGCGATGTAGGCCACTGTGACAATGCGGTCAACCTTCATCTTGATGGCGTGCTCCAGCCAGTGCACATCCTTCTTGTTCTTGGTGCGGTCCTTAGAGCCGTAGGCCCTGAACTGCAGCAGGTTGATGCTCTTGAAGCCCGTGAGCTCGCGCAACACGCGACGTGCGGCATCGTCCAGGTTCTCGTCGGTGTAAATCAGGCCGCCAGGCAGCTTCATGTCGTGAAACACCTGGCCGTCCTCCTCGCCGTTGCGCTTGACCAGCAGCACACGCAGCTGCTCGCCGTCAAAGCCCAGCACGACACAGTCCACCGAGATGTGGTTCACTGCCAGCGACTGCGGTAACGATTGTGGTGACATAACGAAGAAATTTTTGCGCAAATTTAGTGCAAAACAACGAGAGAAACAAGCTTAAAATTGACTTTTTAAGGTTTTATAACTAATTATCAGTCAGCAAAATAAATATTGTACTACCTACAACAACAGGGCTTATTGTAGCAGCGACACAAACCCCCATTGCAGCCCACACATCATGACCACTGCATTCTGCGCCGGTTGCCACATGACACTTATTGTAATTTGTGATGACTTCAAAAACATCTGTGCAAAAGTTTTTCATTTCTCAACCAAAATGCCTAAATTTGCGGCCATGTATCAGATAACCCACCATGTGGCCACCATCGACGCCACACAATATGTCAAGCAATATCGTGACATTCCGCGCTTCCTGGCCTACTGCCGCCAGTGCGACAGCTATGGCCGCGTGTGGAGCTGCCCCCCGTTTGACGGCGACACCCATGCCATGGCCGACGGCTTCACGCAGGTGACGGTGTGGGGCACGGTCATCAACTTTGACCTGGCCACCCGCCAAGCCTGCACCACCGACGAGCAACGGCGCAACATATCGATGCAGGCCATTGACGATGCCTGGAGCGTGGTGCTGCCCTTCCTGCACCGGCAGGAGGCCGCACATGCCGGCAGCCGCGCATTCACTGGCCGGTGCCGCCTGTGCCGACCACAAGAGTGCAGCCGCATCGAGGGCAAGCCTTGCCGCCAGCCCGAGAGGATGCGGTCGTCGCTCGAGGCGGTGGGCTTCGACGTGACGGCCACGGCGCGCGACGTGCTGGGCATCGAGCTGCAGTGGAGCACCGACGGCCAGTTGCCCGAGCGCATCACGCTGGTCACTGCCCTGTTCTCGCACGACCGCTTCGACCCACCACTGCCACAGTAGATTCCAACCTAATCAATAAACTCCAAAACAATCCAACCAATGAAGAAATTTTCGACACTGATGTTGCTCGTTGCCCTGGTGGCAACAGCTTCGGCACAGGTGCCGTTCGCCGGCCGCAAGGCCGCGTCGCGCCACCTGCTGCAACGCGAGAACACCCAGCGCGGCGGCTACAGCCACCGCACCCCAGCCACATCGCCCGGCGATGTCATCACCACCCAGCCCGAGGGCGAAGCCATGCGCTATGAGCGCAGCGGACAGGGACTGGTGGTGTTTGACGGCACCATCTACACCACCGAGCAGAGCGACCGCACCACGCTGGTCTATGACCCAGACGGCACCACCGTGTGGATCAAGAACATCGTCAACGGACTGGCCAATCAGTTCGGCGAGTCGTGGGTGCGCGGAACGCTCAGCCCCGACGGCACCACACTGACTGTGTCGCTCGACCAGACAGTGGCCTGGAGCTATCAGTTCGAGGCTGGCATCGGCCTGGCCTGGGGACGCACAGTGACCAACGAAGAGAATAACATGGTGAGCTTCGAGCGTGACGAGACCGTCACCGAGGCGGTCTACACCATCGAGGACGGCACCATCAAGCTGCAAGGCACCAACGGACGCACCGAGTTCCAGAACGACATCCAGGACTTCGTGGCGCAGGGCCTGACCTGCTGCTATGAGGACGACGGGGCCTGGCCGGGATTCATGGAGTGGAACACGGTGCTGACCGAGAAGCCCGTCATCCCCGCTCCCGACATCATCACCGAACAGCCCGCCGGCCAGCTTCGCCGCTATGTGCGCACGGGCAGCAATATCTACCAGGCCTGGATGGGCCCAGCCATCACCAACCAGTCGGGCATGGCCGACATCGTCTTTGACGAGGATGGACAGACGGTCTATCTGCGCGACGCGGTCTATGATGTGGTCAGCGATGCGTGGGTGCGCGGAACCATCAATGCCGAAGGCAACAAGATCACCGTGCCCCTGGGACAGTACCTCTATTGGGACGAGACCGAAGAGAAAGGCATGGTCATGCAGTGGATGAGCACCGGTGTCGAGACGCAACTTGACGAGGAGGGCAACGAGCAGCAAGTGCTGACCCTTGTCGTGCACCAGGGCATCACCGAGGCCACCTACACCCTGAACGACGGCACAATCACGCTCGACAACACAGTGGGCAACCCCGAAGCCGAATATCCCAACAACTATATCGCCACAGGACTGGGCGTAGTCTATGACAAAGACCTGACTTTCTGTGCGATGGACTTCGGCACGACCTACCAGGAGTTCATTCTCACCCCCGCCGTGCCCGCCGACCCGATTCTGCCCGAGGACGCCTGGTTTGACGACGGCACTGAGGACGGCTACAACTGCCTCGACTTCACCATCCCTGCCGAGGACATCGACGGCAACTTCATCGATCTGCAGTACACCAGCCTGAGCGTGTTCACCGACGACGACGTGCCCTTTGTGTTCGAGGCCGCGACCTACACCAACGACCTGGAGCAGGACATGACCGAGATTCCATACGACATCTACAGCTCGGGTTATGACTTCGACGCTGCACGCATCTACTTCTACCGCACCAACATGGGCGACAACCCGCTGTTCCAGAACCGCATCGGTCTGCAGGTGCACTACGACGTGCCTGTCGAGGGCGAGAACGGCGAGACGACCATCGTGCGCAACTCGTCGAACATCGTCTACTGGGAGAAGGGCAACTCGGCAGTGACCGAGGTCAAGGCTGCCACTGCCACCGGCGACAACGCCTACTACAACCTCATGGGCCAGCGCATGTCGGGCAACCACCTGCCCGCCGGCATCTACATCCACAACGGCCGCAAGGTCGTGGTCAAGTGACCGGCCACCGCCAAGAAACTTGAACAGTTAATAGTTTAAAGTTAATAGTTAAGCTGCTGTCGCACCCTCCCGTTGCGGCAGCAGCTTTCTTTTTTCATCGAGGCTGCGACAAGAAGCGGCAAGAAGCGGCAGGAAGCGACAGGAAGCAGCAGGGAGCAGCAGGAAGCGACAGGAAGCGACAGGAAGCGACAGGAAGCGACAGGGAGCGACAGGAAGCGGCAGGAAGCGACAGGAAGCAACAGGAAGCGACAGGAAGCGGCAGGAAGCGACAGGGAGCGACAGGGAGCGACAGGGAGCGGCAGGAAGCGACAGGAAGCGGCAGGGGTCTGACCCAATGTGCCACCGAGCGAAGCGAGGCTGGCAACAGGGGGTCTGACCCCTCGTAGCAACGGAAAGGAGGCAGCAAAGCGACGGAAAGGTGGCAGCGTATTCGCCACGGTGCACGACTGGTGATTAACCCAGCGGAGCGCGACACGGGGTCAGACCCTCTGTTGCCAGCCGAGCAAAACTCGGTGGCACAGAAGGGTCAGACCCCATGTCGCACCGAGCAACTCAGCGCACACTGGGTGGCAACCAAGAAGCGACAGGAAGCGACAAGAAGCAACAGGGAGCAACAGGAAGCGTCAGGGGTCTGACCCAATGTGCCACCGAGCGAAGCGAGGCTGGCAACAGGGGGTCTGACCCCTCGTAGCAACGGAAAGGAAGCGAAGCAACGGAAAGGAGGCGAAGCAACGGAAAGGACCCAGTGAAGCGCGACACGGGGTCAGACCCGATGTCGCGCTTCACTGCCTCAATCACCATCCCGATTCCTGCCACTGCTAGCCTCCCCCGAATCATCCCAAAAATTGTGCATTGAATAAAAGTCCTTCTTGTAATGGAATATGGTCTGGAATCTCATCTGGAAACTTAGCGGAGACACTAACATTCGTTTGTCGTAATCCTTCTTTTAATGGAATATGGTCTCTGACCTGGACGGAGGAATGGTTATGCCGTCATACCAAAGAGGTCTTAATCCTTCTTTTAGTGGAATATGGTCTCTGACGTGGCCTGGAAACAGGCTACTGCAGCAAGGAAGCAGCGTCTTAATCCTTCTTTTAGTGGAATATGGTCTCTGACACGAAAGCTTTCCCGTTTTCAAGAATGGAAATGCTGCAAAGTCTTAATCCTTCTTTTAGTGGAAGATGGTCTCTGACTGTCTATCACAGCCGCCGATTTGGCCGCCGAATCTATCGAGTCTTAATCCTTCTTTTAGTGGAAGATGGTCTCTGACTTCGGTGCCCGAAATTGCGGACGAGCTTGCAAAAAGCTGTCTTAATCCTTCTTTTAGTGGAAGATGGTCTCTGACGTTGCCGCGGCTGAGAGCAAAGACAGCGATCATAGTCTTAATCCTTCTTTTAGTGGAAGATGGTCTCTGACCCATATCATATAGCGGTTTATGCTGCGAATAAATCAGTAGGTCTTAATCCTTCTTTTAGTGGAAGATGGTCTCTGACTTCCCCTAGAATTCTAACTCTTTATGCTGTCACAAATTATGTCTTAATCCTTCTTTTAGTGGAATATGGTCTCTGACAGCACAAATTGTTAATATATTGATAATCAAGATGTCAAGGGTCGAATTTAACGGTATTTATACATATTTTAACGCAAAATTAAGACTTTTATCGCCAAAAATTTGCGCATACCACCAAAGACCACAGTGAAACGTGGCCTCCGAGGGGCGGAAATGGGGCAATGCCAATTTCCAAGTGCAAAAAAAAATGATTTTTCTGTGCCAAACAAAGAACAACCGCATAGAAAATCAGCAAACAGCGAAATTTTGCCAGCTGAATCCACAACGACCACATCAAACTCCCAGCCTCACCTCACACAACCACTCCCTAAAAACCACGAATCACGCGAAAGAATCTCTTAACCGCGAAGCAGCGCGAAGTTTTTTAACCGCGAAGCAACGCGAAGATTTTTTAAAACCGCGAATTACGCGAATGTGGCAGATATTCGATAATTCGATAATTCGTGATAACCGCGAAGCAATGCGAAATTATTTTATGTCCTTATGTCTTAATAAAACCGCGAATCACGCGAATGTGGCAGATATTCGATAATTCGAAAATTCGTGATAAAAATCATGACAACCGCGAAGCAACGCGAAGATTTTTCAAAACCGCGAATTACGCGAATGTGGCACAATAATTCGATAATTCGATAATTCGAAAATTCGTGACAACCGCGAAGAAACGCGAAGCAGGGGTGCTAGTTGATCTTGCTGGATTGGGCGGCTTGCACCAGGGCGCGGAAGTAGGCCAACCCCTCGTCGACCGACATGAACAACGCCTCGTCAGGCTCATGGTCCAGGTGCTTGCGCACTGCCGTCTCGGGGTGATACTGCACCCCCAGGGCAAAGCGCTTGTCGGTGCGTTCGATGGCCTCGATGATGTCCACACCGTCGTCGCAGGCGATGGCCGTGACGCGCAAGGGAGTGCCGGTAACATCGCCCACCACCTGGTGATGCCACGACGGCGCACCGTGGATGGTGTCGGTGCGGGCTATGCTCCACAGCAGCGAGTGGCGGTCGGTCACCACCACGTCGTGGGCCACATAGTGGCGGTTTCCCTCGCGGTCACGGTCGCTGCGATGCACATACCGGTCGCACTTGCCCAGGCTGGCCAGATGTGTGCCCAGGTCCTGGATGAGCGGTGCACCCGACACTATGCCCAGCAGCTGCATGCCGCGGCACAGCCCCAGTAACGGGATGTCATGATCCAGACAGTAGGCCATGGTCAGGTACTCCGACAGGTCGCGCGTGGCGTCGTGGTTGGTCTCGGCCTCAATGCCGTGCCAGGGCTGCGGCGCGGCAAACAGGGTGGGACACACGTCGCCCCCGCCCAGAAACACCACCGCGTCGATGTCGCGCAGTGCCTCGTCGGCACGTGAGCCGTGCCATGTGTCGCGCTTCACCCGGTCGACCCAGGGCTGCAGCAAGATGCCATGCTCGTCCAGCAAACTGTCCCGGACGTTGATGCCGTCATAGTCCAGTGCGGCGGGGCGCAGCTGCTCCAGGATGACCGGCTCGGCCCCGGCGGCCACAATCGAGTGGATGACACGGTCGTAGTTGTCGACCGAGCGCTGCCAGGCGATGCCCACACGCACCTGTGCGCCGACACACAGCGCAGCCCATGCCAACAATAGGAATATCAGTCGTCTCATTGCCTTGATGATTTTTCGGCAAATTTACCACAAATTCTCCAATCCACAAAACCAAGGGCAATAACAGTCCGGCCCGACAGGAGCATCGGACCGGACTGCATGCAGGTTGGTCAGTGTCAGAGCTATTCCTCAATCTTCTTGAGCACCACGTTGTCGACATCAGAGGTTGAGAGCGTGAGCTTGCCATCGTTGACGGCGTAGCCATAGACGTTCTGGCCATTGTTGCGTGACTTGAACATGCCCTGGAACGACTCGCCCAGGAAGCCGCCGAACATCTCCTTAAAGTCTTCGGCAATAGCCTCGACCGAGCCTTCCTCGCCAGCCTCTTGCAGAGCCTTGGCGTGAGCCAGAGCATCATCGTCGTCGAGTTTGACACCCACCAGGTCGCAGTCATAGGTCAGTGTGACATCCTCGCCGTCAATCTTATAGGTCCCCGGCACGCTAACACTGAAGCCCTGGCTGAACTTGCCGGCATCGTCCTCGTCGTTCCACGTGCCCTCATACCATAAGGCGAACTCGCCCTGGGTGCTGTCAGCCTCGTTGGGGGTGAACCGGATAACCATTTCGATATCACCATTCTTACTTGAAATCTTGCCCTCGCCCCACAAGCCTTTGAGGTTGCCGGGGCCGCTAGTTTGCACGTCGCAGGCAGTCATCATGGCTGCCATGACCACCAGCACTGCCATCCATTGAAAAAATTTCTGAATCATAGTTTTCGAGTTTTGAGTTTTGAGTTTTGAGTTTCGAGTTTCGAGTTTTGAGCAGACGAGTGATCGAGCATTCGAGCATTCGATTACTCGATCAAACGTCTAACGTCTAATACCTACTGCTTGCCCAGCATGATGTTGATGACGATGTTCACGTCGTTGACATCCACCGTGCCGTCGTCATTGACATCGGCATTGCCCGGACACTGGCTGGCCTGTGCCTTGCCCAGCACAACATTGACAAGCAGGTTCACGTCGAGCGCGTCGACCGCACCGTCGCCATTGATGTCACCGCGCAGGCCTGCGGGCTTGCTGATGACCACATCCTGGTCCTTGACAAGGTTGACGTGCAACGTGTTGCCCTCCCAGTAGCTAGTGGCCACATAACCACTGTTGGTGAAGTATGCTCCTGCGGGCTGCGTGATGGTCAGGCCATCGTTGAGCACCGGGCTGACATTGTTGGTAGTGTATTTCTGGCCGTTCATCGTCACCTTGGTGTCGCCTCCGCTCACGGTCATACAATTGTAGGGTCCTTGGTCGCCGGCATAACGATAATTAGATATGGCCGCAAACCCGGAATTGAGCTTCAGCTGCACGCCAC
>CACZHT010000016.1 GCA_902781045.1 uncultured Bacteroidales bacterium
TAATTCATAATTTGGCTTTCTAAAGTAGTTACTGCCGCCGGCGGCGGAGCCGCCAGTCAGCTTCACGATACCTCATGCGGCCTCTGCCGTCCGGTGGCATTTAATAATAAACATTAATTAAAAACTTTTATTATGAAGAAAATTAATCGACTCGCCATGGCGGCCACTGTGGCCGCAGTGGCATCGCTGGGAACACAGGCCCAACTTGTGATTAACCAGAATGGCAACGCCCACCTGGGCGACACAGCCATTGTCGACACCACTGCCACGCTGCACATCGCCGGCAGCAGTTACTGATTTATCTACGTTTCCATGCAGAAAAATTTGCAATTCTGCCCGAAAAACCTTAACTTTGCATATCGTTTAACTTATAAAAAACATTAATTATGAAAAAGATATTTACATTATTGTTGGCGTTGCTGCTGGTCGGCACCGCGGCTCAGGCGCAGGAGGCCGGCTATCAGCCGTTGGTGCGCGAGGGCGTGGTTTGACACTACAACTACTTTGTTTTCGTCGACTTGGTAGTTGGTGGCTATTCCAAGGAGATGAAAGTACAATTCAAGGGAGACACGCTTATCAGTGGAGTGAGCTATAAGAAGTGTTTCTTGTATGAGACAGAGACATTGCCTGATGATGAACTTCCCATCTGCTGTGCACGTGAGGACAATGGCAAGGTGATGTTCACCCAACCTCGTCATGAGGTTCTGGACACGTTGGGCAGTTCTTTCTCCAACTGGGATATATTCATCCCTGGAGAGTCGTATGAAGAGAATGGCGAGATTATAGTCTATGATTTCGGTGACATGTCCAGCTTTATTGACAGTCTCCATGGTGAGATAGTCTCGACAACCGATGTATCTGTCAATGGAATGCCAGTAAAAAAATATAATATCTCGGTGTACGGGGCTTATGAATGTGATTTTGTTGAAGGAGTAGGCGTTGATGGCGAACATGCCGGATTGCTGTTCGCTCCTCTCGTCATGCTTATGCCAGGCTTTAGTTCGGAACCGATGGGACTAATCAAACTCACGGACCTGGATGGCAATGTGCTGTACAAGGGAGCCAGCTATGATGATTCCCACGACGGTCTGGCACGGGTTGAGGCAGGCGGAGAGCGACTGAGAGTGCACCGGAATGCCACGACTGTGCTGGTCGATGTTCCGGCCGACGGGTTGCTCAGTGTCTTCGACATGGCCGGACACATGGTGGCCAGCCGCCTGGTGGCGCAAGGCACCGCCGAGATTCCGTCGGCCCAGCTCGCCGCCGGTGTCTACATCGTGCAGCTGTCCACCGCCACCGGCACGCAGACCGCCAAGGTCGTGGTCCAGTGACCGCTGGCCGCAGGACGCATTTTCAGAACATTATAATAATCAACTAAATTCAACTGTTATGAGATACATCTACACATTATTATTGGCGTTGCTGCTGGGCGGCATCGCGGCTCAGGCGCAGGAGGCCGGCTATCAGCCTCTGGTGCGCGAGGGGGTGAAGTGGATCAACCATTCGCAATTCGTGTATTTTGGAGATGAGACCTATTATGGCCCGGTCAACACTTATGTGATGCAGTTTGCCGGCGACACTGTCATCACAACCGGCAGCGGCACTCACGTCTACAAGAAACTGGTTGCCTCATCGGACAACTATTTTCTGCGTGAGGAGGGCAGAAAGGTTTATCGTCTGCACCAGAGAGAGCGCGACCTGGAGGTTGTAGACCAGCCTTCCGAATATCTGCTCTATGACTTCTCGGGCGAGAGCCAGGCGACGCTGTGCGGGCAAGTGACGTTCGACTACGAGGGCACCATTGATGTCGGCGGCCACCCTTGCCGTGTTTTCCATGACCCGCACCGTTTCGGTCATCTTGTCGAATCGGTTGGGCTCGTGTCGGGCGACAGCGGCGACCTGGTTGACCAGCGCTGGGGCGAGCCTGCCGGCGGCGACTATCATTATGGCCTCGACCACATGGAGGGTTTGGATGGCAGCGCCGTCTTTTTGTCGCCCGTGCGAGCCGCCAAGCCCCTCGTGCGCGAGGGGGTCCGCTGGATATACCGCCGTGGCGGCAACGGCACACCGTGGTCGTTCTATGCCATCGAGTTTGAGGGCGACACCGTAATCGAGCCATGCAACATGCCCTTAGCCTGTGTCTACAAGAAGTGCTACAGGTTTGCTGTCGACAATGACAACATGCACTTGCCGGTGAGCCACGCCGGCGAGACACCAACCGCCTATATGAGAAACCATGGAGTGCTGACGGCCATCATTGACCGTGAGACGGTTGATCAGAACACTGACGGTTTTCCGCCCGAGAGTTACCTCTACAGCTTCTCTTGTCCTTGTTTGGCCTACTTGATGGCCGATGCCAGTCAGTTGACGTTCAGTCTGACGGGAAAGACCGACATTGACGGACAGGAATGCAGGGTGTTCACCGGCGATGAGGCCACTGGCTCTGACCTGCTGGTTGAGACGGTGGGTCTGGTGTCGGCCAGCCATGGCGACCTGCTGGGGCAGGCCGCAGGTGAGGGATTCGGCCTGAGCCATGTGATTGACACCGACGGCAACATCATCTACAAGGGCCCCTGCTACAGCGAAAACTCATCCATTGAGACGGTGGGCGACGTGTCGCGGCTCGGCGACCCGCGGTGGTACGACCTGCTGGGGCATCCGTATGAGAGCCGCCCCACACAGCCCGGCATCTACATCCACCAGGGCCGCAAGGTCGTGGTCCAGTGACCGTCGGCAGCAGAACGCATTTTCTGGCGGAGCAATTGCCTGTCCGCAAGAAAATGCCTACATTTGCAGAACATTATAATAATCAACTAAATTCAACTGTTATGAGATACATCTACACATTATTGTTGGCGTTGCTGCTGGGTGGCATTGCGGCTCAGGCACAGGAGGCCGGCTATCAGCCTTTGGTGCGCGAGGGGGTGGTTTGGCACTATGAGTACTACCTCTTTGACGACTATTGGGGAGAATCTGCCGTTGACTACAAGGTGCAGTTCCGTGGTGACACTGTCCTCAATGGGGCAGCCTACAAGAAATGCTTTTTCTACCGCGAAGATGCTCTGTCCGAGAATGCCGTGCCAGTGTGCTTTGCGCGGGAGGTGAATGGACAAATCATGTTCACCGAGCCAGCCCATGACGTCCTCAAAGATGCCTCCAAAGAACTTGTCGTGGATCTGGGTAGGCTGCCCGGACCGCTTTTTGAGGTCAACAAAGAGTTCCTGGTCTATGATTTCAGCGACATGCAAGGCTTTGTGTCAAAACTCAATCAGGAGTTCCCCTATGAGAACTACCAGGTCACGTCAAATGACGGCGTACTGCTGAATGGCGATGTGGTCAAGAGCTATCATTTCACCTCAGAGACTTGCAGTGGTGACTATATCGAGGGAATAGGCGTTGACGGCACTAACACAGGATACCTGTTCGCTCCCATCGCAGCATTTCCCATCTGCTACTGCCCCATGGTCAAGGGGCTGATTAAGGTGACATCCATTGAAGGCAAACTGCTGTACAAAGGTGCCAACTATGATGAGTTCTACACGCTATCTGCTTTGGATCGCATAACGCATCGAGGCGGTCCATTGTGCGTGAGTCAGCGAGTAGATGGAGTGCAAATAACCGTTCCGGCCGACGGGTTGCTCAGTGTCTTCGACATGGCCGGACACATGGTGGTCAGCCGCCTGGTGGCGCAAGGCACCGCCGAGATTCCGTCGGCCCAGCTCGCCACCGGTGTCTACATCGTGCAGCTGTCCACCGCCACCGGCACGCAGACCGCCAAGGTCGTAATCCAGTGACCGCCGGAAGCAGAACGCATTTTCTGGCGGATGGGCTAGCATTCCGCCAGAAAATGCCTACATCTCACTACCCGTTGGCGGAATTAAGTGAGCGCATGCTTGATTATGCCGATGGGTCTGTTATTAATCTTGTTTAGGTATTGTGCAACAGCAAGTGCGCTCACCTTACTTTGTAAACAAGTTGTGCATAACGATGGTTTTAGTTATTCCCACCACTAAATTATTAAAAAAACAGCGATATGCGTAACTTTTTAAGCATTGATTTATTAACTAATTAATTCCGCCAACGGGTTAATATAATTGAAGTGATTATGAAACGAAATTTACTAAGATTGGCAGTCATAGCCATCGCTGCCTTGAGTTCACTAGCCGTTCAGGGACAGCTGTTCCGCCCCATGGGTTTGGGCGATGGATTAGGTAAACACATACATTCTTATTACATGCCACGCATGCATGTGGAGGGCGACAGTCTGTTTGTGTGCACCAACCAGGGGCTGTATTGCAAAGACTTGTCCGATGACGCAAGCCAGTGGCAACTGGCCGGGTTCGAGGGCATCCCGCTGCAAGACTATGTCCGCAACGGGAACGACATGCTTGCGCTGCGACACAATGTTGACAGTTGCTTCCTGCTCTTGTCGCATGACGGCGGACAGACCAACCAGGACATCACATCGACTGAGCTGGTAGTAAACCATCCCAGGGTTAAAAATGTGCTGATACGCCTTGTTCAACATCCCGAAGACCCGAACACGCTGCTTGTCCTATCCAAAATTTGGGGCATGTATAGGTCGACAGACTTTGGGCGTACTTGGAGTAAAGAGTGCGGAGACACACTCGCACTCGGCACTTCTATTGGATTCCATCCTGCAAGACCGGACATTATCTATAATAGCGGCTCAGATGATATAGAGGAGCCCTGTATAAACATCACTTATGATGGTGGCCAGACGTGGAATATCATATTTCCTTTCTGGAATGGAGACAACGCGGTTTTCCATATCGCATTCAATCCATCCAACCCTGACCGATGGATAATCGGTGGTCTCGGCATTGTGGGCACTTCTGATGACAATGGGCACACTTGGGAATTGCAAGAACTTGACCGGCAACGAACAGCCGCCTGGAATTTAACTGCATTTGACAACGAGAACAGCAACATTGTTTATATGGCAGGAAGCTTGAATTCAGAAGTCAAAGTCATGTGTTCGACAGACGGCGGGAGGTCATGGCTGGCACCGCAGACTGAGCCAGACCAACTTTATGTGAACGACATGCAGCAATATGGCGACAAACTCCTGATTTACACCGGCGCGGACGTTTACGAGGTGTCAAAGTCGGAGTTGCTGGCTACAAGTTCCATCCCTGCTCAGCACATTTCGTCATCAGCTGATGAGTCCTCTGAGGTCTATGACTTGCAAGGGCGTCGCACCACTCATACCGGCAGTGGAATATACATCAAAAATGGCCGCAAGGTCGTGTTCCAGTAACCCCCGGCCGCAGGGCGCTTTCTCAGTTGATGTATCTGTTCAGCGATTGCGTCGGAGACGCTAAAATGCTTCGAAGAAGCTATTTGTTCGAAAGACCATGCAAGAGGGCCGGAGGTCCTCGCCGCTTGCTTTCGAACAAAATCGGGTCTTCGACCCGCTCTGCATCTTCGATGCACAGGGGGGTAAGAGGAGATTCTTCTGAATCGCTGAATAGATACCAGTTGATAGTTTATAGTTAAAAGTTAATAGTTCCGGGCTGCTCCCCACAGCCACGACTAATGTCTAAAAAATCTGTCACAAAATCGCACAGTGGCAAGAAAAATATTGTGGCAGGGAAAAATAATGCTTGCGCCCTATAAAAACTGCGGGACTCGTGATTGAGCGAGTCCCGCAGCTGCATGTGTTGTGTTGATGTCGGCGTGGGGCCTATTGGGCCATCTCGCGCTTGAGACGCTCGGTGAGCATGGGCACAATCTTGTGCAGGTCGCCCACGATGCCCAGGTCAGCGACGCTGAAGATGGGGGCATACTTGTCCTTGTTGATGGCGATGATCAGATCGCTCTCCTCCATGCCTGCCAGGTGCTGGATGGCACCGCTGATGCCACAGGCCATGTAGAGGTTGGGGCGCACGGTCTTGCCCGTCTGTCCCACCTGGCACTCGTGCGGCATCACGCCGTTGTCGACCATGGCACGCGACGAGGCCACCTGTCCGCCCAGCTGGTCGGCCAGAGCCTGGAGCTTGCCGAAGCCCTCCTTGTCGTGCACGCCACGTCCACCCGAGACCAGAATCTTGGCCTCGCTGATGTCGGCCACGCTCTTGTCGGCGCGGATGGTCTCGACCAGGCGCACCTTGAACTTGCTGGTGTCAAACTTGGGCTGGAAGTCGGTGACTGTGCCCTGACGCTGCGGGTCGCGCTCGCGCTTCTGCATCACGCCAGGACGCACGGTCGACATCTGCGGACGCGTGTTGGGGCACACGATGGTGGCCATCAGGTTGCCGCCAAAGGCGGGACGTGTCGAGTGCAGATCCATGAAGCCCTCTTCCTTGGCGGGGCACACCTCGAGCTTGGTGCAGTCGGCGGTCAGGCCGGCACGCAGGCGGCAGGCCAGGCGCGGGGCCATGTCACGGCCGATGGTGGTGGCACCATAGAGCACGATGCCGGGCTTGCGCTGCTCGATGATCTGATAGACGGCCTGCGAGTATTGCTCGCTCAGATAGTCCTTGAGCTCGGGGCAGTCGGCCACGATGACCTCGTCGGCACCCATCTCAATCAGGATCTGAGCCTGGTCCTTGATGCCGCAGCCCAGAAACATGGCTACAACCTTCTCGCCCAACACATCAGCCAGGTCACGAGCCTTGCCCAGAAGTTCGAAAGCAACGGGCTGGATCACACCCTCGCGCTGCTCTGCAAAGACGAATACGTTCTTATAATCTTTCTTATCCATAGCAATGTCATTTTTTAGTTTTTAGACGTAGTTTTTAGACGTTAGACTAGAAACTAACAACTAAAAACTAACAACTAAAAACTAAAGTTTAGATGATGTGTTTCTCTTTCAGTTTGGCGACAATCAGCTCGACTGCCTCCTCCTCACTCACTTCGTGCAGCTCGCCGGGGGCCTTCATGGCCTTGGGGAACGACTGGAACACCTTAGTGGGCGAGCCGGCAAGACCCAGTTTGGTCTCCTCGACGTCAATCTTGTCGGCGCTCCACACCTCCACCTCCTTGTTGTAGGCCTCCATGATGCCGCTCACGCTCATGTAGCGCGGCTCGAAGGCGCTGGCCAGGACGGTGAGCAGACACTTGCCCTCGACCTCGAGCACTTGTGTGCTGTCCTCGTTCTCCTTGTGCACGAGCAACTTGCCGTTGTCCTGCAGCTTGGCATCGACAACATAGGTGATCTGCGGCAGGCCCAGGTGCTCGGCCAGCTCGGGACCCACCTGTGCGGTGTCGCCATCGATAGCCTGACGGCCAGCGATGATCAGGTCATAGTCCAGCACGCGGCACAGGCCCGACAGGGCATAGCTGGTGGCCAGCGTGTCGGCACCGGCAAACTTGCGGTCGCTCAGCAGGATAGCGCGGTCGGCACCCATAGCGTAGGCCTCACGCAGCATGACATCGGCCTGCGGTGGACCCATCGAGATAACTGTAACATTGGCACCGAACTGGTCTTTGAGACGCAGTGCGAGTTCGAGGCCGCCCTTGTCATCGGGGTTCATGATGCTGGGCACACCCTCGCGAATCAAGGTACCTTTCACGGGGTCGATCTTGATCTCGGTGGTATCAGGAACTTGCTTTAAACAAACTACAATATTCATATTCTATATTATTGACATTAGACTTTAGTCGTTAGACATCAGACGTTAGAATTCTCTAACCCCTAACCTCTAACCCCTAACCTTCAAGTTCAGAACTTGAATCTTACTTAAACAAATGCCCGGCGATGACCATGCGCTGGACCTCGGACGTGCCTTCGTAAATCTCGGTAATCTTGGCGTCGCGCATCATGCGCTCGACGGGATACTCACGCGTGTAGCCATAGCCGCCGTGGAACTGCACGGCCTTGGTTGTGACTTCCATCGCGGTCTCGGCGGCAAAGAGCTTGGCCATTGCAGCGTCGGCCGAGTAGGGAAGCCCGTTGTCCTTCTTCCAAGCGGCACTGCGCACCAGCAAGCGAGCGGCCTCAACCTTGGTCTTGAGGTCGGCCATCTGGAACTGCGTGTTCTGGAACTTGGCGATGGCGCGGCCAAACTGCTTGCGCTCCTTGGTGTACTTGACGGTCTCGTCCATGGCTCCCTGAGCGATGCCCAGGGCTTGCGAGGCGATGCCGATGCGGCCACCGTCCAGGGTCTTCATGGCGATGTTGAATCCCTTGCCCAGCGGGCCCAGCAGGTTCTCCTTGGGCACGATGCAGTTCTCAAAAATCAGCTCGCACGTTGCGCTGCCGCGGATACCCATCTTGAGCTCCTTCTTGCCGATGCTGAAGCCCGGCATGCCCTTCTCGACGATGAACGCCGAGATGCCCTTGGTGCCCTTGCTCTTGTCGGTCATGGCCATGACGATGAACACGTGGGCGTAGGAGGCGTTGGTGATGAAGATTTTTGAGCCATTGAGCACCCAGTGGTCACCGGCGTCGACGGCTGTGGTCTGCTGCATGGCTGCGTCGGTGCCGGCGTTGGGCTCGGTCAGACCGAATGCGCCAATCCACTCGCCCGAGGCCAGCTTGGGCAGGTACTTCTGCTTCTGCTCCTCGGTGCCGTTCTCCATGATGGGGGCCATGCACAGCGACGTGTGGGCCGAGAGCACGACACCCGTCGTGGCGCACACGCGAGAGAGTTCCTCAACGGCCATGATATACATCTGCACTGTTCCGCCGGCTCCACCATACTGCTTGGGCACGGGGATGCCCATGATGCCCAGTTTGCCCATCTTCTCGACAGTCTCGAGTGGGAAGCGCTCCTGCTCGTCGACCTCGGCTGCCAGAGGCTTGACCTCATTCTCGGCAAACGAGCGAATCATCTGCAGGAACAGTTGTTCTGTCTTTGAATAACTAAAATCCATATATTCTTTAATTCAATGCACAATGCACAATGCACAGTGCATAATTCGTAATTAATAATTAAACGAGAATCGAGAAACGAGTGTCTCGCGTCTGATTAATACTTATAGAAACCTTGACCCGTCTTGCGGCCCAGAAGACCGGCGCGCACCATCTTGCGCAGAAGCGGGTGAGGACGATACTTCGGGTCGCCAAACTCGTTGTAGAGCACCTCCATGATGGCCAGGTTCACATCGTTGCCGATCAGGTCGGCCAGTGCCAGCGGGCCCATTGGGTGGTTGGCACCCAGCATCATGCACTTGTCGATGTCCTCGGCACTGGCGATGCCATCGGCCAGGATGCCCACTGCCTCGTTGATCATCGGGATGAGGATGCGGTTGACGACAAAGCCGGGAGCCTCGTTGACGGGCACAGGGGTCTTGCCAATCTGGGTGGTCAGGTCGACGATGCACTGGGCTGTCTCGTCGCTGGTGAGCTGACCCTTGATGACCTCGACCAGAGCCATGCGGTCGGCGGGGTTGAAGAAGTGGCAGCCGATGAACTTGTCGGGGCGGCTGGTCACAGCGGCAATCTCAGTGATTGAGAGCGATGACGAGTTGGTGGCAAAGATGGTCTCGGGCTTGCAGATCTTGTCAAGTTCGGTGAACACATCCTTCTTGAGCTGCATGTTCTCGATGGCTGCCTCGATGACGAGGTCGGCATCGGCAAAGGTTGCATAGTCGGTTGTCGTGGTGATGTTGGCCAGGATGGCTTTCATCGCGTCTTCACTGATCTTACCTTTCTCGACCAGCTTGGCATAGCCCTTGTTGATCGAAGCCATGGCCTTGTCGAGGCTGGCCTGTGTGCGGCTCTTCATGACGACGGGCATCTTGGCTGCAAAAGCCTTGACAATACCCTTGGCCATGGTGCCGGTTCCAATGACACAAATTTTCATATCGATTGTTTTTAAAGTTATTGCTAATTCTCTGGGAGAACTGAGAGTTCTGGGAGAACTGGGAGTTCTGAATTATAAATTATGAATTATGAATTATGAATTAGTGAAGCTGGCCTTGCGCTTGTTGAGAAATGCGTCCATGCCTTCTTTCTGGTCGGTGGTGGCAAAGCAGCGGCCGAACAGGTCGTTCTCGAGCGCGATGGCGGCATCGGCGTCCAGGTCGTAGCCCTCGTTGATGCTCTGCTTGGCCAGGCCGATGGCGATGGGGGCATTGGCCAGCATCTTCTGCGCCATCTCCAGGGCGGCGGGCATCAACTGCTCGGGCTCGTAGGTGGCGTTGACCAGACCGATGCGCAGGGCCTCGTCGGCGCGAATCACCTTGCCGGTGTAAATCATCTCCTTGGCATAGCCCTGGCCGATGAGCTTGGGCAGGCGGTAGGTGCCCGAGAAGCCGGGGATGATGCCCAGACCCACCTCAGGCTGGCCGAACTTGGCCTTGACCGAGGCAATGCGGATGTCGCACGCCATGGCCAGCTCGCAGCCACCACCCAGCGCGAAGCCGTTGACGGCTGCAATCACGGGGAAGGGAAGTAGCTCAATCTTGCGGAACACCTGGGCACCCAGGCGGCCGAACTCGTGGCCCTGCTCCTCGTTGAGGTGAGCCATCTCGCTGATGTCGGCCCCGGCAACAAACGACTTCTCGCCGTCACCGGTGATGATGAGCACGCGTGTGCCCTCCAGATGGCTGACGCAGTCGTCCAGCTCGCGAAGAACTGTCGAGTTGAGTGCGTTGAGCGACTTGGGAGCCGAAATCTTCAGCACCGTCACGCCCTCGTTGTGCTCAACTTTCAAGAATTGATAGTCCATAACAAACTATAAACTTTCAACTATAAACTGAATCAGATGTCCATCGGTTTCAGGTCGGGCGAAATGATGAGACGGGCCTCGGTGGCCTCTTGCACCTGCTCGACAGTGAACTCGGGGTGAATCTCGCGCAACACGATGCCCTCGGGGGTGATGTCCATCACACCCATCTCGGTGATGATCATGTCCACCTGGCCGGCTGCGGTCAGCGGCAGGGTGCACTCCTTCAAGATTTTGGGTTTGCCCTTCTGGGTATGCTCCATGGTCAGAATCACACGCTTGGCACCCACCACCAGGTCCATGGCGCCGCCCATGCCGGGAGCCATCTTGCCGGGGATAATCCAGTTGGCCAGGTTGCCTTTCTCGTCCACCTGCAGTGCACCGAGGAACGACACGTTCACATGGCCGCCACGGATGATGGCAAATGATGTGGCCGAGTCGAACGTGCAAGCACCCGGTGTGAGGGTGATGTAGCCGCCACCGGCGTTGATCAGGTTCTTGTCCTCCTCGCCCTCGGCCGGTGTAGCGCCCATGCCCATGGCGCCATTCTCGGTCTGCAGTGTCACTGACACTCCCTCAGGCAGGTAGTTGGGAATCATGGTGGGGATTCCGATACCCAGGTTCACCACATCACCATCGTGCAGCTCTTTGGCGGCGCGTTTGGCAATGACTTCTCTCATTTCATTTTTTTCCATAATAATCTGATTTATGAGATTAATTGTATTTTTAAGTGATAATATATTGTCTTATGTATGGTTTATGTCAGGCAAACAATTGCCCGCTGCAAATTTACAAATATTTCAGCACATGCTAAACAATAACTGTGTTTTTTTTAGTCCGCTGACCCAAAAATGTCTCCCCCACCCCATTGCGCCCGGATGGCCGCACCCAAAACAACACCCCGCCCGATGCCGTGGCACCGGGCGGGACATTAGGTGAAATGCCATGAGCAGTTGTTGACTCTCCTGGCAGAGACGGCGCTAGTCTTTAGCGGCGCGGAGATAGGCATGGACGGTGGCTTCGAGCCCCAGGTAGAGCGCGTCGCTGATGAGCTGGTGTCCGATAGAGACTTCGGCCAGCCAGGGGATGCGCTGCTTGAAGTAGGGCAGGTTGTCCAGGCTCAGGTCGTGACCGGCGTTGATGTCCAGACCCAGGTCGCGGGCTGCCTGGGCGGCGGCAACGTAGGGCGCAATAGCGGCCTCGCGGTCAGCGGCGAAGTCGTGGGCGTAGGGACCGGTGTACAGCTCGATGCGGTCGGTGCCGGTGCGCGCTGCCCAACCAATGTTGTCTGGGTCGGTGCCAACAAAGATGCTGGTGCGGATGCCGGCGCCATGCAGCCGGCCGATGATGTCGCACAACTGGTCGTAATGTGCCTCGACCTCCCAGCCGGCGTTGCTGGTGAGCACACCTGGAGCATCGGGCACGAGAGTGACCTGCTCGGGCACCACCGCCAGCACCAGGCTCATGAAGTCTTCGCTCGGATAGCCCTCGATGTTAAACTCGGTGGTGACCAGCGGCCTGAGGTTGTGCACATCGGCACGGGTGATGTGACGCTCGTCGGGCCGAGGATGCACGGTGATGCCATCGGCACCGAAGCGCTGGATGTCGACCGCAACGCTCTCGACACAGGGCACGTTGCCGCCACGTGCGTTGCGCAGGGTGGCTATCTTGTTGATGTTGACACTGAGGTTTGTCATAGAGATTTCTTGAAAACTTTGTTGCCGTGTGAAATTATTTGAGTAATTTTGCCACACTCGATTTCACGCTGCAAAAGTAGTGGGATTTCTTGAATTGGCGAAATATTCTCTGCCAAATTCGTGTGATAACCCCCAATTTTGTGGCTTAAAACCTAAAACCGACCCGATGAAACTGGTTATCTTTGGCAACAACTACCAAGACACAAACATCACGGCCATCTTGCAACTGGTGGATGGGCTGCGACTGCGCGGCGTGCAGGTTGCGCTGGAGCGTGACTTTCACCACTACCTGCAGTCACAGGCAGGCATAATTGTCGACACGCCCACCATGTGTTGCTCACAGGCGGTCGACGCAGATGTGGCATTGAGCCTGGGCGGAGACGGCACTTTTCTCACCACGGTGATGTGGGTGGTGGAGCAGGGCATACCCATCATGGGCATCAACATGGGGCACCTGGGCTACCTGGCGGCATACAGCCTGGATGAGGCTCAGCAGGCCATCGACGACCTGCTGGCAGGAAACTACACCATCGAGCACCGCGCCATGCTGCTGGCACAGTGCGAGGGAGTGGACATCGAGCATCCGCTGGCACTGAACGACATCGCCATCCTGCGACAGGACACCTCGAGCATGATTGAGATGGAGACCACGCTGCAGGGCAGGCCGCTCACCACCTACAAGGGCGACGGACTGGTGGTGTGCACACCCACCGGCAGCACTGCCTATAACCTGAGTGCCGGCGGACCCATCCTTGAGCCCTCCACGCGCTGCATGGTGCTCTCGCCCATCTCGCCACACTCGCTGACGATGCGTCCGCTGGTGGTGCCCGACGAGGCGGTGATCACCATCGTCACGCACACACGGGCCGACAGCTACCGCCTGAGCCTGGACGGCGAGGGCATCACCTGTCCGGCAGGGTCGCGAGTGACCATACGGCGTGCCGATGCCCAGGTCAAGGTCATACAGCGCACAGGCCACAATTTCGCCCAGACTCTGCGGCACAAGCTGCACTGGGGATCGTGAATTAATTCATAATTCACAATTCATAATTATTGATTCGGAGTTCTTGGCCCTCGTTTTCGAGTGCTCGAGTGGACGATTTTTTTTCAATTCTCAATTTTCAAGTTGCAATACTACTACGACGACACAGAGTTTGGCCGGGTGATTGTGAGCACGCGGCGCGGCATGCGCAACTACACTGCGCGATGGAAGGGTGATGTGCTGCACGCCAACGTGCCTTGGGGCACAGACGCCCGCAAGTTGGCCTGTGCGCTCGACCAGATGCGACAGGGGCTGAGGGCACAAAGGCTGACCCACCCCACACTGGAGTTTGCCATCGGCCAGGTGATTGACTGCTTCGGGCGGCAGGTGCGGCTCACCGAGCAGTCGCATGTGCCGGGTCGCATGCTCTTCGGGCGTGATGGCGACATGCTCACCCTGGCTCTCCCCAAGGGAATGGACTTGAACAGCGACAGTGGGAAGCGCAACATCACGCACGGACTGCAAGTGATGCTTGAGCAGGAGGCCCGGCAGGTGCTGTTGCCGTTTGCCGACCAGGTGGCACGGCAGGTGGGTGCCACCCCTTCCCGCTGGGAGGTAGGGCGCGGCATGACCAAGCTGGGTCACTGCACGTCGCAGCGCGTCATCCAGCTCTCGCGCAACTTGATGTTCCTGCCCGAGCGGCTCGTGCGCTACGTCATCTGCCACGAGTTGGCCCACCTGACCCACATGAACCACTCACCCGAGTTCCACGCGCTGGTCGACCGCTACACCGGTGGACAAGAGAAAGCGCTCGAGCAAGAGCTCAAGCGCTTCAAGTGGCCCATCGTGCGATAGCGTGCCGTCAGTCGCTGCCAAAGTTGATGGTGGCGCTGGTGCCGGGCTTCTTGGGGGTGGCGGCCTTGGAGGCCTGCTCGGCAGCCTTGGCGGCCTGGGTGGCGGCGGCCTGGCGCTTCTCGCGGATGGCGGTCTTGTCGTCGGGCTTGCGCTTATAGGCCGGCGTGCGCTCCAGCAGGTCGACCAGCTCGTCGTTGTCGATGTCCTCGGGGGTGAGCAGGATGAACTGTGCCTCGTCCTTGCGGGTTTGCATCTCGGCGATGGCGGCGGCGCCATACTCCTCCTGCAGTCGCTTGTCGGCATCGGCTGGGGCGGCCGGTACCTCGGTCGTCACTGTCTCGGGACGCTTGTGGCGCACAACGGGAGCGGGCGACTCCTTCTCAAGCGAGACATTGAATCCGGCGGCTAGCACCGTAATCTTGATTTTGTCCTCCAGCGAGCGGTCGTGGGCATAGCCCGTGATTACATCCACCTCCTGGCTGAAGTTGGCCATGAACTCCTCCACCTCGCTCAGCTCCTGCGTCTTGAAGGGGTTCTTGCTGTCGGGGTTGTAGTAGACATTGATCAGAATCTTGCGCGAGCCATAGACGTCGCGGTTCTTGAGCAACGGCGACTCCAGGGCATCCTCGATGGCCTTGGTCACACGGTGCTCGCCCTCGCCGTAGCCACTGCTGATGATGGCCACACCGCCATCGCGCAGGGTGGTGTTGACATCCATAAAGTCGACATTCACCTGCCCCTCGGCAGTGATCAGCTCGCTGATTGAACGCGCCGCAGTCGACAGGGTGTCGTCGGCCTTGCCGAATGCGTTGTTGAAGTCCAGGTCGGGATAGATGTCAATGAGCCGCTGGTTGTTGATGATGAGCAGCGCGTCGACATACTTGCTCATCTCGTCGGCTCCGGCCAGGGCCTTGAGAATCTTCTTCTGCCCCTCGAACAGGAAGGGGATGGTGACGATGCCGATGGTGAGCACGCCCTTCTCATGCGCGATGCGCGCCACCACAGGTGCCGCACCGGTGCCGGTGCCACCGCCCATGCCGGCAGTGATGAACACCATCTTGGTCTCGTCGTCAAACAGTGCGGCTATCTCGGCCTCGCTCTCCTCGGCTGCAGCCTTGGCACGCTCGGGAACATTGCCGGCTCCCAGACCGTTGGTCGTCTTGGGACCGATGAGCACGCGGTTGGGTACTGGCGACATGTTCAGGGCCTGGCGGTCGGTGTTGATCACGACAAACGACACGCCCTCGACGTTCTGCGCCCACATGTGGTTGATGGCATTGTTGCCGCCGCCGCCAACACCCACCACCTTGATGATGGTCGGGTTCTTCTTCTGCTCGTCGAAACCAGGGTTCTGGTCCACAGAGTCAATGATGTTTGGTCTCATATAGTACTGTTCTTAATTTCGTACCATTATAGTTAGCATTCCGTTATGATGTCCTGAGCAGCAATGAGCTGCACAAGGTTTGGCCATGCCGCGAAACTCACTGCAAGCAGCGGTTCGGTCGCAAAAATCAGAAACAAAATCCAATCGGCACAGACAACTTGCAAAGTTAGCAATAAAATCTGACAAATCGATGCCTTGTGGCCGATTTTTTTCAAAATCGGCACAAAACTCGGTCAGCAGTCAGCACAACGGCCGGCAGCAAGCGTCGCGTCATGACCCTTTGCCACGGGGTCATGTGGCTATCATGACCCAGTAGCCGCGGCTGCTACTCGTCGTCGGTGTCGTCCTCCGAGAACATGTCGGCGGCTTTGCCCTTGAGGCGTTCCCAGAAGCTGGTTTTCTTGGGCTTCTTGGGCTCTTTTGGGGGCTGCTCGCGCACGGGCTCGGGCGTGACGGGCCGTTGGGTGGCCACCTGGAAGCCGTCGTCATAGTTGCGGCGGGTGATGCAGGTGTCGCTGGGCTGGATGTCGGCAGCTGCCTTGGCCAGCAGGCAGAATGCCTCGATATATTCGGCACGGTTGAAGCTGTGGTTGAGGATGTTGAGCGACTGTGGGTAGTGACCCATGCGCACGCTCAGCTTGGTGGTCTCCTCGAGCTTCTTGGCCAGTCCCTGCAGCTGTGCGCCGCCACCGATGAGGACAATGGTGCGGATGTCGTCGGCGGTCATGCCGGCCAGATTGAGCTGGTTCTTGATGTTGGCGATGATCTCGCGGTTGCGGGCGGCGATAAAGTTGGCCGCTTCGCTGCTGTTCACCCCCTCGATGACGATGTTGTCAACATTGGCCTCAAGAGGGTTGTTGATGTTCTTCTTGACACGTTCGGCGGTGTCCTCAAGCACGCTCAGCCCGTTGCTGATGTCACGGGTGATGTTGCGGCCGCCCAGTGGCAGGGTCGACAGGTAGGCCAGAGAGCCGTCCTTGTAGATGCTCACGGTGGTCGTCTCGGCTCCCAGGTCGACCAGCATGCAGCCCAGACGCTCGCTGTCGGTGAGCACATACTCGCCCACGGCCAGCGGGGTGACGATGTAGTCCTTGACGTTGATGCCGAAGCTCATCACACGGGTCAGATTCTGCTTGATGGCGGGCTTGGCCACGATGAGGTTGGCCTTGATTTTGATGCTCGACCCCACGACACCCACCGGGTCGGCGGTGACATTCTTGTCGACCAGAAAGGTGCGAGGCACCACGGCGATGGTCTCGTAGTTCTTGATGGGGTTGCGGCTGGCGTCGCGGATGATGCCGGCGATAATCTCGGTGGTGATGGGCTTGGTGGCGTCCAGACCGCGGTTGACCTCGCTGACCTCGCTGTGCAGCGAGCGTCCGCTGATGCCGATGTACACCTGCGTCACATCGCCGCCCACCTGATCCTCAATGTTCTTGATGATGCGGTTGATGGCTGCCTTGACGTTCTCCACATTCTGCACGCAGCCATAGCGCACACAGTTGCTCAGGCGCTCCTCGACCAGGTGGCTCACGCTCACCATGCCCGCGGGCGACTTCTCGGCCACAGCACCCACAATCTTGCTGGACCCAATCTCAAATGCTACAATATACTGGTTCTTATCCATAAATGATATGATGTTTTTGTTTTCTAAATATACAGTCGGCGACTGTTCAACACTGCGGTTGCTAATTACTGATTGCAAAGGTAATACAAAAGTATGAATCTGGCAAACAAAGTTTCTTTTCAGTGCTTCAGTAAAAGGCAATTTGCCGTCTTTCTCTATTTTTTTGCTTCCGCATCTGTCTTGCATGCATTGGGTGGCTGTGCACGGACGAGAAGGCGGCGGTGATGGCGCCGTTGGCAAAGTTGCCGCCACCCAGCTCGCTGAGCGTGCCGCCGACGACCGACTGGACGGCGAGTTTGGCCCCGGTCTTGAGCGAGCCGCCCCACGCCATCAAGCCCTCGCCGCTGCCCACCGACAACAGCCCCATCATCGCCCCGTCGCACTGGAGGAGGGGTTTTCGCAGGTCTTTGCCAAGCGACTTCTGCTCAATTGTCACGCGCAGGACATCGACCAGCAGCTCGAGCCAGAACTCCAGGTTCTTGCCCTTTTCATAGCCCCTGACGGCCCATCGCCCTGTAAAATCGACGGCAGCTATGGCTTGTTGTCGGTCGTTGTCCATTCTAGTCTAGGTTTTGAATAGGAGTTAATGTGGTTAAGTGGTTTAAGTCTAATAAATCAGCTATCCTTTTAAGGCGTGCGGACATAATTTATTTCAATCCAGATTTAGTTTCATACGAATGCTTAATGAATCACATGCATGGGTAAACTCTTCGTACCTACTTGTCTCAAAAACAGAAAACTTCTGTTTGTCAATTATGGAGTAAACTGTATCCATTTTATGGACTTCGGCATATAGGCCTTGATTATTCCTAAGAGTGTCAGATGGATAGTCTCTCTTCATTTTTATTAATACAATATAATTGTCATCATAATTAAAATTATCAACGCATTCAGCAAACACCTTGTCAATTGCTTGGCCATGCTTACTGTAATAAATCTCGTTTTGGAACCAATAAAAACCCTCTCCTAATTCAAGAGGATAATCAGCTCTAATGCAGGAAATAGAACACAATATTATAATAGTGGCTAAAAGTTTTTTCATGACTAATAAATCTTTGGTTGCCAAGATTCAGGTGTCTTATATTGGTACAAACCCCGAAAATTAATATCAAAAGAAGTCCCTTGGCCATGCAAAAGATGTGCACCGAATGTTTCGCCCAGCTCGCTGAGCGTGCCGCCGACGACCGACTGGACGGCAATTTTGGCCCCGGTCTTCAGCGAGCCACCCAGGGTCATCAAGTCCTCGCCGCTGCCCAGGTGGTCGCGGTGGCAGTAGCGGACCGAGTCACGTCCGTCAGTGCGGATGACCAGGGCGAACAGTCCCTCGGAGCCGTACAGGTAGCACGTCTGCCGCACGGTGTCGCCGCGCTCCTCCAGCTCGTAGTACTTGCCGTGTTCGACAATTAGCAACAATAGCAGCTCAATATGTTCATTTAAAATAAACACTATTTATTGCATAAATATAATGGATTCTTGCCTATTGCGTTGATTAATCAGTGGCTAGCTCTTCGTATGTGTCCTATCATTTTTGTAATTTTCACATGACTTAATTAGTGCTTTAACCTGCACAATGTTAAAGTCACTATAAATGCCTTTACGATGAGATAAATGCTCAATTATCAAAGAATGTGCTTTGGACTTTTCGCCTAACTTGTTCAGCGAAAATGCTTTGATGAAAGTTACATCATTTACAATTGATTTAGCCCAACGCATTCCCTCACCATTTGGGCCATAAGCAATCTCGTTAATATCAACTTGCAATAAGTTATTTGCAGCAATCAATGATTCGATAAAGAATTCCTGTTTCATTAACGATTTTGCCAAAACATATTGACAAAGTGGATCATATCTAGCACTTGAGTATGCTGCTTTTGCATGAAATAAAGCTTTATTAAATTTGCCTAAAACATCATAAGTCTCTGCCAACAAAATATGGATATAATATTCATCAGGGAATAACCTAATTTTTCGAAGCAAAAACAATTTTATTTTATTGTTATCACCAACATCTTGTAAATCATGAAGATGTGAAGAAAAACGATGACTTTGTGTTTTAGACATAATCCTTGCATTACTAGATAACGAAAAGCACTGCTCGCTCAATTCCCTCTGTTCTATTTTCCTAATAAACAGGTCTTGCTGAACTTCTTTTTTGCTGAACTCACTGTGCAATCCTCGCCTACGCATAGACAGATGCTTCTCTATCAGTGAAATGCCTGTAATATAATCACCCATGCAAATTTTGCATCGAGCTTGTTCATACAAGCTATCAAGGATGATAGTATCTGACCAAGACTTGCCTCTGCCACACGATTTTATGGTAAACTCTTCTGCTCCCATCGAAAGAATGTTTTGATAAATTGTATCTGCCTGGCAGTATTGCCCGATGGCAAATAATATACCTGCCTCTGAATAATCTACAAGCAAATCATTGGGCTCAAGCTTTCGTGCAAGTCTAATCTTTTGTAATGCCTCAAGATATTTACCCGAGTCGTATAGTTTGTTGGTCTGTTCAATCAGCTTCCAATATTCCATCTTTAAAACCATCTTTACTGCATGCTATTCCCGTTTTTTTCTTGTTCGGATTTGCAGGTTTCTTGTATTTCTTATTATTATCTCCTCTCTTGTTATTTCTGTTTTCTCCATAATTGCTACCTGATCTTGTGCTAGTATGCTTATCCCTTGTACTTGGACGAGCACCTTTTGTGTGCTCACCATAATGAACTACAGAAGGATGTCAGTTAGACGATGCATTACTTGGAGCGTAAAAGTTATCATAAGCCATAGACAATGCTGTTGTTACTGCGAGAAAAGGGAGTACTGGATCATCTAAAGCCCAATAACAGTTCCATCATCTGCAATAAGAATCAAAGTAGCTCCTGCTAAAATCTCGGTCAATTGACTTGGTTGGCTCTCAACATCGATAGGAACTTCTATTTCAACTTCGAAATCTGAATCGCTATCCTCTGAATTGCCATTGTCATGCATCACATCGTTGAACATGAACGAGAAGGCGGCGGTGATGGCACTGTTGGCAAAGTTGCCGCCGCCCAGCTCGCTGAGCGTGCCGCCGATGACCGACTGGACAGCGAGTTTGGCCCCGGTCTTCAGCGAGCCGCCCAGGGCCATCAAGCCCTCGCCGCTGCCCAGGTGGTCGCGTTGGCAGTAGCGGACCGAGTCACGTCCGTCAGTGCGGATGACCAGGGCGAACAGTCCCTCGGAGCCGTACAGCTAGCCCAATGCTATTGCCTTATTGCGATGCACCTGCTCAAAATTGAGCTTGGCTATCAACAATGTGAAAAAATCAATATGTAAAGAACTTAAAATCAAAGTATGGAATATTCAGTCTTGCCCTTACGCCAATTTGAAGATAAAAGAAAAGTTATTCCCTACAATCATTTTTAGCGAAGCGGATTAAAACTATTCCTACCTTTTCTTGTCTACATTTGGTTTCTTGTCTGTGGCGGGTTTCTTGGTGGTCGTGGCTTGCTTGTGCTTGTCGTCGATGGCAAGGGTGTGGCGGTCCTCGGCCACGGTGATGGTCTGAAGGTCGGGCTCAGGCTCATCGAACGCCGAGTCGTAGGTCATCTCGACCTTGACGGCCTTCTGACGGCGTGTGGCCACGACCTGGTGGTCCCACTTGACCGAGATGGTGTCGTAGTTCTCCCATCCCTTGGCGGGCATGACCTTGCGGTAGAAGAGCATGAGTTTGCGGAATTTGGCTTCGTAGCCGTTGGCATCGCCCATGTTGACGACGTGTCCCTGGATGGCGGGCGTGATGTAGATGTTGTCGCTGTCACGCATGGTGTACATGGTCACGAGCGAGCGCAACAGCGAGTCGGACTCGACATACTCGACCATGGGCAGCAGCCGTGTGGCCGGGTACTGCAGGGTGAAGTGCCCCTGCACCACCGGCACGTCGGCATGATAGCTGGCGGTGGCTGCCATGCGCTTGCCTTGCCGGTTGACGTAGTAGCTCTGGTCGCCGTCGAAGACCCGGAGTACGGGCACAAGCTGGCTGGCGCGGATCATGAGCACGCCGCCAGTGGCCTTGACGCACTCAGCTTTCTCGAGATACTCCGAGCGCAGCAGTGCCTGCTCAATGCGGCTGGCATCGATTTGCCACATGGGCTTGCCCACGACCTTGAATCCCAGCTTGGCCAGTTCGGCGATGACACCCTGCGGGGTGACAAACTGTGTGGAGTCAGCATTGTCGATGGTGACCTCGACACGTTGGCACAGCTCGTCGGCCGCCTTGCCGCGCGCCCAGAAGATGCCCCACAGCAGCAGTGCTGCCATGACGAGCAAGATGGTGTTTTGAACGATTCGTTTCAACTTATCTTGAATTTAGACGAAACTAGATCAGCTGCCGGCGGATGTCGGGGAGCAGGCGGTCGATGTCGCCGGCCCCGGCCGTCAACAAGATGTCAAAGTTAAGGCTTTTAATTGATTCCACCAATTTTTCGCGCGCAATTATAGCTTTTTTAGCACAGGTGAGGCAATCGAGGATAATCTGGCTGGTCACTCCGGGGATGGGCTGCTCGCGGGCCGGATAGATGGGAAGCAGATAGACCTCGTCGGCCAGCGAGAGTGCCTGGGCAAACTGCGGAGCGAAGTCGCGCGTGCGGGTGTAGAGATGAGGCTGGAAGATGACCCCCAGACGGCGCCCGGGATAGAGGTCGCGCACACTGGTGATGCTGGCACGCAACTCGTCGGGATGGTGGGCATAGTCATCAATCATCACCCGGCCATGCTCGCCCGGCTCCTTGAGCCAGAACTCAAAGCGGCGCTTGGGCCCCTGGAACGACGCGATGGCGCGCCGCATGTCATCGGGCGTGACCTCGGTCAGGCGGCAGGCGGCCATGGCCGCGATGGCGTTGTCGATGTTGATGTCGACGGGTACGCCCAGGCTGATGTCGGCAATGACCTCCCAGGGCGTGACCAGGTCGAATGTGATTTCGCCCTGAGCCTTACGGATGTTCTGGGCATGGAAGTCACCCTCGTGACGACTGTAAGTGTAGACGCGAACGCCAGGCTGTGGGCGAGGCACGAGCTTCAGGCCCGTGTGCACGATGAGCGCACCGTCGGGGCGCACAAGCTCGGTGAAGTGGGCAAAGCTCTCGAGGTAGGCATCCTCTGTGCCGTAGATGTCGAGGTGGTCGGGGTCGGTCGAGGTGATGACGGCCACCCATGGAGTGAGCTGGTGGAAAGAGCGGTCAAACTCGTCGGCCTCGATGACCGAGTAGGGGCTGGAGTGGCTCAGCAGGAAGTTGGTGCCATAGTTGCGCAAGATGCCGCCCAGGAATGCGTTGCACCCCACACCGGCACTGTGCAGGATGTGAGCCGCCATGCTCGATGTTGTGGTCTTGCCATGAGTGCCGGCAAAACACAGTCCGCGGCTGTGCTCGGTGACGATGCCCAGGGCTTTGGCCCGTTTGATGACCTCAAAGCCATTGTCGCGAAACCAGCTGAGCACCGGGTGGTCGGCCGGCATGGCGGCGGTGTAGACCACCAGTGTCTGCTGCGGGTCGCGACACCATTCGGGGATGAGCGACGGGTCGTCACTGTAGTCGATGTGAACCCCCTCGGCCTCCAACTCGTGGGTCAGTTGGCTGGGTGTGCGGTCATAGCCTGCCACGCGGCAATGTCGCGCCAGGAAGTAGCGTTCAAGGGCGGCCATGCCGATGCCGCCTGCGCCGATAAAGTAGATATTTTGTTTCATTGTTCTTTTAAAGATCGCCCTTCGGGCTGGTAGACCGCTATGCTGGTAGACCGCCCTTTGGGACTGGTTGATTTTAGGATTTTAAGTCATAATTCTTCTTTAGACCGGAAATCATGCGAGATATTTCTTTGATGTCAAGTGCCACAGCATCAAAAAACTCCTTTGTAATATACTCTAAATCTAGTGCCAAGGTGTATTGGCTATAGAGTTCCATTGCAGATCCAAGCGCAAAGTCTAGGAAATGAGATTTTTCTTTGTTAGAAGATCGTCCACAACTCTCGGCTATATTAGAGGATATCGATATTACAGCTCGTCTCATTTGGTCGCATAGTGCAAACTGCTCAACCTTAGGGAATTGGTTGAGAATCAGATAGGTGCTCTTAACCATGGCTCGAGATTTCTGCCACACGATTAACTTTTCGAAGGAGAATTTTGAATTTTCCATTATGTCAATAAATGCAAAGATTCCATATACTACCAGCGAAGCGTTCTACCAGCGCGGAGCGCGATCTACCCACTGATAATCTTGAAAATTTCGTCGACGATGCGGGCGGCACTGTCGCGCTGGGCCATGGCGGCGACATTTTCGGCCAGCGTCTTGAGCACACCGTCGTTGGTGACTGTGCGCAGCATGCAGTCGACCAACTTGTCGGGGGCATCGGCATCGCGTACCATGATGGCCGCATTGCGGCTCGACAGGGCTTGGGCGTTCTTGGTCTGATGGTCCTCAGCCACATTGGGCGACGGCACCAGGATGGCCGGCAACCCTAGGCATTGAATCTCGCTGATGCTACTGGCACCGGCGCGCGACACCACCAGGTCAGCGGCCCGATAGGCCATGTCCATGTTGCTGATAAAGTCGGTGCGCAGGACGTTGGTCACTCCCGATGCGGCGAGGTCCTCCTCGCTGGTGCCCCGGTTGGTCTTGCCGGTCTGCCAGATGACCTGCACCTGGTCGGCCGCTTGTCCGATGCGCTCAAGGCCGGCGCTGATGACCCGGTTGACGCTCAGCGCCCCCAGGCTTCCGCCGATGATGAGGATGGTGCGCTTGTCGGGGTTGACACCCATGGCGCGGCGCGCCTCCTGACGCGAGGCTGTGCACTCCAGCAAGTTCTGGCGGATGGGATTGCCGGTGAGCACGATGCGGTCGGCCGGGAAGAAGCGTTCCATGCCCTCGTAGGCCACGCAGATGCAGCGTGCGTCGGCCCCAAGCTGCTTGTTGGTCACGCCGGCGTAGGAGTTCTGCTCCTGCAGCAGGGTGGGAATGCCCATGCGCTGGGCTGCCTTGAGTGTGGGGCCGCTGGCATATCCGCCCACACCGATGGCGATGTCGGGCTTGAAGTCGCTGATGATGCCGCGAGCCATACGCATGCTCTTGAGCAGATGCCACACGACCTTGACGTTGCGCAGCATGTTGCGGCGGTCAAAACCCATGACGGGCAACCCCTTGATTTCGTAGCCCGCTGCGGGCACACGATCCATCTCCATGCGCCCCTGCGCACCCACAAACAGGATGCGGGCGTCGGGCATGCGCCGGACAATCTCGCCGGCTATCGACAGTGCGGGAAAGATGTGGCCGCCAGTGCCGCCCCCGCTGATGATGAAGCTCTTCATATTCTTATTGTCTTTTATTCGATTGCTCGAATGTTCGTTTGTTCGACTAATCGACTTATTTCCACACGTTCTTGGGCAGAATTTGGGTGGGGTTGACGGCATCCAGACCCTCGGGCAAGATGGCATCGTCCACCTTGTTGTTCTTGTTGTTGTAGTTGGCGATGGTGCGGCTCACGCTCAACATCACCCCAAAGGCGACACTGATGATGACGATGCTCGTGCCACCCACCGAAATCAGCGGCAGTGGCTGTCCCGACACGGGAAATACACCCACGTTGATGGCCATGTGGAACAAGGCCTGCAGGGTGATGAACGAAGCCATGCCAATCACCAGCAGGCTGGGCAGAACACGGGTGCACCGTTGCACAATCATCGCCGCACGGGCCAGCAGCCACAGATACAGCACCAGCAGCAATATGCCACCGATGAGTCCTGTCTCCTCGATGATAATCGAGTAGATATAGTCGCTGAAGGCCAGCGGCAGCCGGCTGCACTCGCGCGAGTTGCCGATGCCCACGCCGTGCACGCCGCCATGGGCCTGAGCCATGCGCGAGAACATCTCCTGGTTGTTCTTGTTGGTGATGGGACGGTAGACCAGCGAGTCGCTGTTCCACCATGCCTTGACGCGGTTTTTCCACGTGCTCGAGCGCCCGAACTCCTGTGGCGCGTCGGCCACTGCCACCCTGGCCGCGCTGTCGCCGTGCTGCGCCACCAGCTCAGACTGGGCCTCGGCGATGACATTGTCGGTGTCGTCGTTGTGGTGCTTGAGCAGGAAGAACGCCCCGCCGATGATGATATATGCCCCGAAGAGCAGCAATATCTTCTTGGCCTTGGCACCGCCGATGACCAGCATGGCTCCGCTGATGGCCATCAGCAGCAGGGTGTTGGTCATGCCACTGCGTATCATCAGTCCGCCGTAGATGGTCACTGCCGCCCCGGCGGCAATCATGCCACCGGTCGAGATGTCGCGGTTCTTCTGGCTCTTGGCCAGAATGTAGCTCAGCATGGTCACCACCGAGAGCTTGGCAAGCTCGGCGGGCTGAAGCGTCACCCCAAAGGGCAGCTTCATCACACGTTGCGCACCGTTGATGACCTCGCCTGCAACCATGACATAGATGAGCGTGAACACGGTGACAAAGGCCAGGCCGGGAATCATCAGGTAGAGGAACTTGCTGTCGTTGTAGTTCCAGCGGTGCAACACGAACACGCACGCTGCCCCGATGCCCAGAAAGGCGCACTGCTTGATCACGGGAGCATAGACACTGGCGTTGGTGATCATGCGGCTTGACGCGCTGTAGCTCTCGACAATCGAGATGATGATGAGCGTGAAGTAGATGCCCCATATCCAGGGGTCGCCATGCTTCTGCGCTATCTCGTTATATTTTGTCAACTTCTCTTCGGTCATAATCGTTAAACGAAGTAGTGGAGTAGTGATGTAGTGGAGTAGTGATGTAGTGGAGTAGTGATGTAGTGGAGCCATTACCTTGGCATGTTTATAAATTATGAATTATAAATTATAAATTGTGAATTATGAATTTCCACTACCTCACTGCTCTGCTATTATAAACTATTCACCAGACTCTTGAACTGTGTGCCGCGGTCCTCGTAGCTCTTGAACAGGTCGAAGCTGGCGCAGCAGGGCGAGAGCAGCACCGTGTCGCCGCTACGGGCCAGCTCATGGCACTTCTGGACGCACTCGGCCATCGAGCCGGCATCGGTCACCACAGGAACCTTGCCGTCAAAGAAAGCGTGCAGCTTGCGGTTGTCAACACCTAGGCAGACGATAGCCTTGACCTTCTCGCGCACAAACGGCTCAATCTCGCTGTAGTCGTTGCCCTTGTCCTTGCCGCCAAGGATGAGCACCACAGGGTCGTGCATACTCTCCAGGGCATACCATGTCGAGTTGACATTGGTGGCCTTGGAGTCGTTGATCCAGCGAACACCGTCCAGGGTGCGCACATACTCCAACCTGTGCTCCACGGCCTGGAAGTCGCCCAGGGCGCGGCGGATGACATCGTTCTGGATGTGCAGCACACTGGCGCTGATGCTGGCCGCCATCGAGTTGTACAGGTTGTGCAGACCCTGGATGGCCAGCTCGCTGGTGGGCATCGTCCACGGCGTGCCGTCAACGTTGACGGTCATCGTGCCGTCATCGACCCACGCCGTGCAGCCCTCGCAATGGTCGGCGCTGAAGGGCATCATCCGCGCCTCGGTGTGGATGTGGCGCAGCTGCTCGCTGATGATGGGGTCGTCCTGCCAGTAGATGAACACGTCGTCAGGGCCCTGGTTGCGCATGATGCGGAACTTGGCGGCCACATAGTTCTCCATCTTGTGGTCGTAGCGGTCCAGGTGGTCGGGCGTGATGTTGAGCAGCACAGCCACGTTGGCCTTGAAGTCATACATGTTGTCCAGCTGGAAACTGCTCAACTCGATGACGTAGACCTCGTGCGGCTCCTCGGCTACCTGCAGGGCCAGACTGTTGCCCACGTTGCCAGCCAATCCCACGTCGAGGCCGGCCTCCTTCAGGATGTGGTAGGTGAGCATCGTGGTTGTGGTCTTGCCGTTGCTGCCGGTGATGCACACCATCTTGGCGTCGGTATAGCGGCCGGCAAACTCAATCTCACTGATGATGGGAATGCCGCGCTCCATGGCCTTGGCCACCATGGGTGCCTCGCAGGGGATGCCCGGACTCTTGACTATCTCGTCGGCGTTGAGGATGAGCTGCTCGGTGTGGCCGCCCTCCTCCCACCGGATGCCGTGCCGGTCGAGCAGGTCTTTGTACTTGGGCTTGATGGCTCCCATGTCGCTCAGGAACACATCCATGCCTTGCTTCTGTGCGAGCACGGCCGCTCCGGCACCGCTCTCGCCACCACCTAATACTACTAGTCTCTTCATATTTCTTTTTAGTTACTGATTACGAATTTTTGGTTATCGCACCTTGAACGTGACGAACGTCAGGACGGCGAGGATGATGCTCACCAGCAAGAAGCGCATCACAATCTTGTTCTCTGGGATGGCGTGGATGGGCTTCTGGAACATGACGTTCTTGATTTTGCCGGCCGGAATCTGGTAGTGATGGTGGATGGGGGCCATCTTGAAGATGCGCTTGCCCACACCGGTCTTGCGCTTGGTGTACTTGAAGTAGCCGGTCTGGATCATGTTGCTCAACGCCTCGACAAAGAACACTCCACACAGGATGGGCAGCAGCCACTCCTTGCGCAGCAGCAGTGCGAACACGCCCACGATGCCGCCGATGCACAGGCTGCCCGTGTCGCCCATGAACACCTGGGCGGGATAGGAGTTGTACCACAAGAAGCCGATGGTGGCACCGATGAAGGCGGCGGCATAAATCACCAGCTCGCCGCTGTCGGGGATATACATGATGTTCAGATAGGCGGCATAGATGACGTTGCCGCTGAGGTAGGCCATGATGGCCAGAGCCACTGCCACGATGGCACTGGTGCCGCTGGCCAGACCGTCAAGTCCGTCGGTGAGATTGGCCGCATTGCTCACCGCCACGACAATGAAGATGGCCAGTGCGGCGAAGATGAGCCATCCGATGCCACGGGCCGTCTTGCCCGTGATGCCAAACCACTGTGGCACACGCGCATAGTCGAAGTTGTGGTTCTTGATAAAGGGGATGGTGGTCTGTGTGCCCTTGACCTGCGGGGCATGCACCACCTCCATCTGGTTGGTTTCGGGGTTGCGCACCTCGGTGTTCTCGCTCATGACGATGGCAGGGCTGGCCCACATCACCAGCGCCACGATGATGCCCAGGCCCACCTGACCGATGACCTTGAACTTGCCCTTGAGTCCCTGCTTGTCGTGGTGGGCAATCTTGATGTAGTCGTCCAGGAAGCCCAGAGCGCCGCACCACAGTGTGGCCAGGATCATGAGCAACATATACACGTTGTTGAGCTTGCCCATGAGCAGGCACGGCACCAGAATGGCGACGATGATGATGAGGCCGCCCATGCTGGGAGTCTGCGACTTGCGGTCTTTCTCCAGGGCTTTGGCCACATCGTCTTTCTTTTCCTGCTCGCTCTCGTCCATGTTGGTGAGCACGGTCTGAATTTTCTCGATGGCATCGGTGTGCGAGACAATCTTGCCACCATTGTCCAGGTCGCGCATGTTCTCGCCGCCCTGGCGGTTGTAGTATGCCTCAAGCTTCTTGATGATTGAGCCGCCGATGACAATGGCGATGAACAGCGACAGGGCCAGGGTGATGCCGGCGCGGAAGGTGATATAATCCACCAGATGCGATCCCGGCACATCAAACTCCTGCAAGTATTGAAACAGATGATAAAGCATCAGAATTTGTGATTAGTGATGAGTGATGAGTGATTAGTGATGAGTGGTGAGTGATGAGTGATGAGTGAACCACGTTGTTCGCTATTAGCTGTTGGCTGTATCAGAAGCAGGCACGCAGCTCCTCGCGGTCGTCAAAGTGGTGCTTGACTCCCATCACGTCCTGATAGGTCTCGTGTCCCTTGCCGGCCACAAGCACTACATCGCCGGGCTGGGCCAGCAGGCAGGCGGTGCGTATGGCCTCGCGGCGGTCGGTAATCTTGATGGTGTGCTGGCGGTCGTCGTCGGTCAGGCCGGACTCCATGTCGCGCAAGATGGCATCGGGGTCCTCGGTGCGAGGGTTGTCGCTGGTGAGGATGGTGCGGTCGCTGCGCAGGGCTGCCTCGTGGGCCATGATGGGACGCTTGGTGGCGTCGCGGTCGCCACCACAGCCACACACGCAGATGATGTGGCCACGACCACGCACCAGGTCGCGGATGGTGTCGAGCACGTTGATCAGAGCGTCGGGCGTGTGGGCATAGTCGACAATGGCGGTGTAGCCCTTGGGGGCATGCAGTGTCTGGAACCGCCCGTCGGCGGCATGAAGCTGGCTCAGTGCCACCAGCACGTCGTCGCGGTCGATGCCCAGCAGCATGGCTGTTGCGGCGATGGCCGTCAGGTTGTAGGCGTTGAAACGACCGGTGAGCTGTACCTCCACATCACGGCCATTGATTTGCAGACTCATGCCGTCAATGCGCTCTTCCAGCAGCCGGCAGTTGTAGTCGGCCATCGTGCGCAGGGCGTAGGTGTGATGGCTGGCACGGCAGTTCTGCAGCATCACCCGACCCACCTTGTCATCGGCATTGACCAGTGCGAAGGCGTCGGTGGGCAGTGCGTCAAAGAACATCTTCTTGGCACGTAGATACTCGTCCATGGTCTTGTGGAAGTCGAGGTGGTCCTGGGTGAGGTTGGTGAACACTCCTCCTGCCCAGTGCAGACCGTCGATGCGGTGCTGAACACAGGCATGGCTGCTCACCTCCATGAAGGCATAGTCGCACCCGGCCACGACCATCTCGTGAAGCAGACGGTTGAGGTTCAGATGGTCGGGGGTGGTCTGTGTGGCAGGCTCCTCGCGGCGGTCAATCACGTTCTTGACGGTCGACAACAGACCGGCCTTGTAGCCCAGGTGTTGCATCAGCTCATAGAGCAGCGTGGCTGTCGTGGTTTTGCCATTGGTGCCAGTCACACCCACCAGGCGCAGATGCTCGCTGGGGCGGTCATACCACTCGCTGGCTACCAGGGCCAGTGCGCTGGTGGTGTCGGGCACAACAACGTAGGTCACACCGTCGGCCAGTGCTTGGGGCAATGTCTGACACAGCACGGCCGCAGCGCCGGCTTGTGCGACTTGTGGTATGAATCGGTGTGCATCGACGGCCACACCAACGACAGCGACAAAGAGTTCGCCACCCTTGACCAGGCGCGAGTCGCACACCACATTGGTGATGTCGATATCTGTTGGACCCACCACCTGGGTGGGACGAAGTTGGGTCAATAACGTGTTCAGTTTCTTCATATTCTGGTTGGTTTTGATTAGACTTTGATTATTGCAGAATTGTGCATCATGAACCATAAAATATAAATTATGAATTATAAATTATGAATTATGAACTAGTTTCTCAGTGTCAGGTTGATGACCTGCCCTCTGACATACTTGGCACCTGCGGCAAGACTCTGTGCCATGACATAGCCGCTGCCCTGGAACCGCACACACAGGCCGGCGTCCTCGAGACGCCTGATGGCGTCTCGCACGGCCAGGCCTCGCACATTGGGCACGCCGCTCTTACCCTTGTTGTCGGGTTGCTGGAACACACGGGCTTGCCCGATGCCGAGGCCTTTCTTGACATTGGTTGTGTGTTTTGGATTGGTGCTGGCAAAGAGTGTGGCTTGTGAAGGCGTCTTTGTCACTTGCTTGCCGTCCTTGTCGACGGTCATCGCATAGCTGGGCTCGCTGCCCAGAAGCCCGCGAGCATACATCTTGAGGGCTATGTTCTTGAGTACCATGCCGCTGCTGGCACCGGCACCACGGTTGGCACCGAGCATGAGCACGATGCATGAGTACTTGGGGTTGTCGTAGGGGAAGAATCCGCAGAAGGCCAGACGCTTCTGGCTGCCATAGTGGCCGTCGCTGGTGATGGTGTAGGCCGTGCCCGTCTTTCCGGCGATGGGCACGCGCTCGTCCTGTACCCACTTGCGGGCAGTGCCGCGGCTGCCCCACACCACGTCGTGCATCATGATGCGCAACTTCTGGGCATTCTCGGGGCTGCACACCTGCTGGCGCACGTAGCTCACGGGCACGATGCTGTCGGGCTGACCCTCACGCGAGAGCTTCTTGACCAGGTGCGGACGCACATACTTGCCGTCGTTGGCGATGGCGTTGTACATGGCCAGGGTGCTCAGTGGCGGGATGAGTGTCGAGTAGCCGAATGCCATGCGGGTCAGGGCAACGCGGTCGGCACGGGTGTTGCCCAGCCGCTTGATGATGGGGGTCTGCTCGCCCCCGATGCCTGAGTGGAACGGCTCGAAGAAGCCCATACCCTTCAGACGGTCGTAGAATCCGCCGGGATTGGAGCCATACTTCTTGACGATGATGCGCGACATGCCCACATTGGACGAGGTCTCGATGATTTGTCGCGGTGTGAGTTGCGCACCGCCATGAGGGTCGTTGATGGCGCGACCCTCATAGATCCACGTCGTGCCCGTGGCCATGGGCTCGTCGATGTTGGTGACGATGCCGTCCTCCAGGGCAATCATCATCGATATGGGTTTCATCACCGACCCTGGCTCATAGCCCAGCACTGCGTTGTTGCGACCCTCGACATAGTCGCCGGCGCGGTCGTTCCACTCCAGGTTGCTGATGGCCTTGATTTCGCCGGTGGACACCTCCATGAGCACTGCGGTGCCCCAGCGGGCATCGGTCTCGTGGCACATGTCATATAGTTCATTCTCGACGATGTCCTGCAGGCCCACGTTGATGGTCGTGGTGATGTTGTAGCCCGGAATTGCAGGCACGCTCTCGTGGTTGACGATGTTGTGCGTCAGCTGGATGCGAGTGGCTTCGCCAGGCACGCCGTAGAGCATCGAGTCGAGAGCCATCTCAAGTCCTGAGCGGCCGTGCATGCTCGAGCTGGTCGAGTCCTGGGCCACGTTGCCGATGCTGCGCGAGGCCATCGAGCCGTAGGGCTTGCAGCGCTTGGTCTGGCGCTCGCTGTAGAGGATGCTCTTGCGCAGGGCGAACTTGCAGAAGGGGAATTGCTTGAGCCGCTCCCACTCGCCGTGCGTGAGCAGACGGCGAATCAGGCGGTAGCTGTGGTTGCGCTTCTTCTTGTCGGTGGTGATGCGGTCATACGAGCTGGTGAGCTCGTCGCGCCACTGCTGAGCGGTGCGCGTGGGGTCGAGCACGGCCAGACTGTCGCACAGGGCGGGCAGATACTTGTCCAGCGTGTCTTTCTTCATGCCGGCAGCCAGCCAGTCGATGCGGGGAATGTAGAATTGCAGGTTGGCGGCAAGCACTGTGCCGTTGTCGGCGAGGAGCTTGCCGCGCTCAGGCTCGATGATGGTGACTTGGGTCAGCACACTGTCGGCCTTGTTGTTCCACGCGCCGGAATAGATGACCGAGGTCTTGAACATGTTCCAGACGATGGCCGACGAGAAGAGCAACACGCCCAGCACGATGAGCGAGTAGCGCCACAGGATGTGTCTTTTGTTGGTCTCTTTCATTTTTCGTTCAGATGATAAGGTGGCTGTTCGGGTGCGGTGAGGTCGATGTGCATCGTGTCGACAAATGCGGTCATCTGGCTCTCACGGATCTGGGAGTTGTAGGCTGCACTGGCATTGACGCAGTCGGTCTTGGCGTTCTCCAGCTCAATCTTGAGGTCCTGCACCTGCTGCATGTAGTTCTGGCACACAAATTTGTTGCTGATGTACATGAGCATCATCACCGTGGCTGCGATGATATAGACTGCGTTGCGCTTGAAGAAGTCCCACGACAGGAACGACCGTCCCTGGATGACTCCCTTGACGGCCTTCTGGGCATTGCCCTTGCGCCGTCTGCGCTGTGCCTTGGGTTTTGGGGGCTGGCTGTCGGCCTCGATATGTCTGCTGTCTTCGTCCATGTTTGCGTTTGTTCGGTTCGTTGGATTTCTGTGATTTCTGTAGCTTTGTTTTCCTGAGGCGACTCCCCTACCCTATGGTTGCCGCTTTCTGGGCTATGCGCAACTTGGCGCTGCGGGAGCGGGGGTTACGCTCGACCTCGGCTTCACTGGGCACAATCACCTTGTTGTTCACTGGCACGAGCGGCGACTGCACGCGGCCATAGAAGTCCTTGACGATTTGCCCCTCGACGTTGCCCGAGCGTATGAAGTTCTTGACCAATCGATCTTCGAGCGAGTGATAGGTGATGACAACCAGGCGGCCCCCGGGACGCAGCACATCGAGTGACGACTGCAGCAACCGCTTGAGGACATCTATCTCGTGGTTGACCTCGATGCGCAGGGCTTGGAACACCTGGGCCAGCTCTTTTTTCTCCTGGTTGGGACGGATGAGCGGGCGGATGACATCAATCAGCTGTTGCGTGGTATCGATGGCGCACTGGCTTCGTGCGCGCACGATGGCACGGGCCAGGGCGCGGCTCTGCTTGAGCTCGCCGTAGAGGTATAGCACCTGCGACAGCTGTTCCTCGCTGTAGGTGGCGATGACCTGCCGCGCGTCGAGCGTGCCGGAACGGTTCATGCGCATGTCCAGCTGACCGTCGAAGCGGAACGAGAAGCCGCGCTCAGAGTCGTCAAAGTGGTGAAACGACACTCCCAGGTCGGCAAGAATGCCGTCAACGCCGTCAACGCCATAGTAGCGCATGAAGTTCTTCAGATAGGCAAAGTTGCTCAGCACAAAGGTGAACCGAGGGTCATCGATGCGGTTGCGCCAAGCGTCGATGTCCTGGTCCATGCCGTAGAGGTGCCCCAGCGGTGACAGCCGGTCAACGATGGCACGACTGTGACCACCACCACCGAATGTCACGTCAACGTAGGTGCCGTCGGGCTTGATTGCCAGACCATTAAGGCACTCTTCCAGGAGGGCAGGGATGTGATAAACAACTTCGTTCATGACCGTTCAACTTGGGGTTGGGCTGGATACTTAACTTTTGAGGGTGTAAAGTTACTAACTTTTTTTGGATAATTTGGAATCCCAAATTTGTTTTTGCAAATTTTTCACTAAAAAAGTTATTAACAACCTTGTGAATGCCCTAGTTTGCAAGGAGGTAAGAGAAGGCCGAATGTCTGTTTGCGTCTGCAAATTTGAATCCGTGATCTGTCGCCTGAAGGTCTGTCCAGAAATCAAAAAAAAGGTGCCTCGACATCACGTCGCGACACCTGAAAATAAAAGCTATGAGAAATATTAGTGGAGAGATTTGCTTGCGGCTCTCTATTTGCTCAGGAACTTGCGGTTGATGTAGTTCATGAATGTCTCCTTGTAGAGGTCGCCGATGGGAAGCGACACTGTCGGGCTGAGCACAATGTGGCTCTTGTTGACCTCGATGATGCGCTTGAGGTTGACGATGTAGCTGCGATGGGTGCGCATAAACGTGGAGCTGGGCAGGCGCTCCTCCATGCGCTTCATGCTCAGCAGGGCGGTAATCGGGCGACTGCCGTTGCTGAAGTGGATGCGCAGATACTCGCTCATGGCCTCGACATAGAGGATGTCGGCTATAGAGATGCGGGCAATCTTGTACTCGGTCTTGAGGAAGATGCAGTCGTCCTCGTCCACATTGGACACCGAGGCGGCATACTTGAGCTCGAACTGCTCCTTGAGCCTGAGTGCTGCACGGCGGAACTCGTCTAGCCCAAAAGGCTTGAGCAGATAGTCGATGGCGTTGACCTGGAAGCCCTCGACGGCATACTGGCTGTAGGCTGTGGTGAACACTACCATGGGACGATTTTCGAGCGAGCGGACAAAGTCCAGACCGTTGAGGTCGGGCATGTTGATGTCGACAAACATGGCGTCGATGTGCTCGTTGCGAAGCACCTCCAGGGCCTCCCGGGCACTCTCACACGAGGCTACCAGCTCCAGCTCGGGGGTCTGCTCGGCATAACTAATCAATTGTTTCAGAGCCAGCGGCTCGTCATCTATTACAATACATCTTATCATATCATTGGCTTTGTTAAATGTTTTTTGTCAGGTTGTGTGACTCGCCGGTGGCCATGCTGATGGGCTCGGCAGGAACAATCAGCGTGACACTGTAGTTCTCGGCATCATCAATGTTGAGCGAGTAACGCTCGCCATAAATCAATTCAAGACGCTTGCGCACATTGGCAAGCCCGACACCGCCATACTCGTGTTTGACACCGTTCTTGGAGTTGACACAGCCGAAGCACACGTTGCCCTCCTCCACTTTGAGCCACATGTGGATGAACGATGGCTTGTCATAGCTCACACCGTGCTTGAACGCATTTTCAATGAACGGCATCACAATCAGTGGAGCAATGCCCACGTTAGGCACATGGTCGGGCTCTATAAAGCTGATGTCGACCTTCTGGGCATAACGCTTGCTCATCAGGCTGATGTACTGATGAATCAAATCTACGGCCTGCTGAAGTGAGATGTACTCGGCCTCGGACTCATAGAGCAGATAGCGCATGAACTTGGACAGGTGTACGATGCTCGCCTTGGCCTCGCATGGGTCGATGTCGACCAGCGCGTGGATGTTGTTGAGTGTGTTCATCAGAAAGTGCGGATTGACCTGATAGCGCAGATAGGTCAGCTCCTGGCGCAGATTCTCTTTCTCAAGCTCGGCAAGATGGCTGTGGTCGTGCTGGGTCTTGAAGTAGAGCTTGATGCCCAGGTTGGCACCCAGCGAGAACACCAGCAGGGCAAACATGGTGAAGTCGTGGGGGCCGGCCAGAGGCTTGGAACCGCGATTGTGCATGGTGCCTAGTCCTTGTGGTCGGGGCCGGTCGGGGCGAGGTGCCACAGGACCACCCAGATGGTCTTGGGTTGCAATATGCTCGGTGGGAATCTGCATTCCTGGCTTGCCAGGAGGACCCGTCGTGCACTGGTAGGCAATAAAGCACACCAGCAAGACCGACAACATGACTAAGTAACGCCCGCGGTGCTGCTTGTAGACGAGCTCTGGAGCAATGAAGTAGTTGTGAATCAGGAAAGCAAGCAAAATCACCAATAGAGGTCTGAGCAGGTGCCAAACGTCATGCCAATGGAACTCATGGTTGTTGTCGACCGACGACAGCACCACCATGCCCACCAGGGGCACGATGAGCATGACCGACCACAGCAAGATGTTGGCGTAAGTCTCTTGTCGCGATGTGTATTTTATCCACTTCATCGTTACAAATTGCCACTTTTCCGCAAACAAAAATATATACTTCTCGCCTGTTCAGCAAATCTATTCAGCAAGTTAACTTTTTCTATCAATCAATGTGATAGCTGACTGAATGAGCGGCGCATGTCGCTAGAACTGGAAGTAGATGAATGGCTGGATGTCGCTGCTCTTGACCTGAACGATGATAAACACCATCAGCACCAGGGCGAACACATAGCACACCATCGGCAGGCGCACAAACATGCGCTTGCAGCGGGCCTCAACACGGTCGGGAATGAAGTGCAGCACATAGCCCAGCACCATCAGTGCCATCACCTGCCAGTAGCCCGTGGCCAGCTGCCACAGCAGCTCGGGGTGGAAGTTGGTGAAAATCTGACTGAGCATCGTCACCGAGCTGCCGAACTCGCGGTTGCGGAAGAAAATCCAGCACAGGCAGGCGAAGTGGAACGTGACAATGACGCAAAGCACCTGAACCCAACGGCGGCGGTGCGGCACGCCGGGCTTCTGGCCGGTGAGGCGCATCCACCACTTGTGCCCAATCAGGGCCACCCCATGCAGCGAGCCCCAGGCCACAAAGTTCCACGACGCACCGTGCCACAGGCCACCCAGAAACATGGTGATGAACAGGTTGAGGTTCTGACGAAGGCGGCCCTTGCGGTTGCCGCCCAGCGAGATATAGAGGTAGTCGCGGAGCCAGGTGCTGAGCGAGATGTGCCACCGGCGCCAGAACTCGGTGATGGACGCGCTCTTGTACGGACTGTTGAAGTTAATGTTGAAGTGGAAGCCCATCAGCAGGGCGATGCCGATGGCCATGTCGCTGTAGCCCGAGAAGTCACAATATATCTGCAGCGCGTAGCCATACACGCCCAGCAGGTTCTCCAGGCCGCTGTAGAGCGACGGGTCGGCAAACACGCGCTCGACAAAGTTGACACTGATATAGTCGCTGATGACCGCCTTCTTGAATAGGCCGCAAATGATGAACCACAACCCAGTGCCCAGCATCTCGCGAGTGACACGCAACGGACGTCGTATCTGGGGGATGAAGTCGCTGGCGCGAACGATGGGACCTGCCACCAGCTGGGGGAAGAAAGAGACATAGAAGGCATAGTCCAGCAGCGAGTCTAACGGGCGAATCTTGCCGCGATAGACATCGATGGTGTAGCTCAGAGACTGGAAGGTGAAGAATGAGATGCCAACAGGCAAGAAGATGTTCAAGTCGCTGAAGTGTGTGCCTGACAGGTCGGCAAGTATGTGACCAAAAAAGTTGGTGTACTTGAAGTAGGCCAGCAAACTCAGGTCGACGGCCAGACTCAGCGCCACCAGCCACTTGCGGCGCGCTTGACTGGCTGTGCGCTGCATCCGTTGAGCGATGAGCCAGTCGCTGCAGGTGACCAGAGCTAGCAAGAAGAAGTACACCCCACTCGACTTATAGTAGAAGTAGTAGCTGAACGCCGTGACGAACAGCAGACGGGCGGCCAGACGGCGGTGAAGCATCGCATAGACGATGATGAATGCAGCAAACAGCCACAGGAACACCCCGCTGCTGAATATCATCGGAGACTGCGGGTCGTAGGTCAGCTGCGACACGATGCGGTCAAACAGTGTGCTCATGCTCATGGATGTCCTCCTTTCTCGACTTGGTTGTGATATTGCTCGTGACCCCAGGTGATGGCATCAAACAGCAGCTGCGCTAGCCGTGCCCCGCCACCAAAGTTGATGTGCGTGTAGTCGAGGTTGGCCTGCTTCTGGTTCACCATGCGAACGATGCTCCCCTCCCCGCCCATGGCGGTGTACAGGTTCCAGAAGGCCACACGCGAGTCGTAGGCTATGCGTTGCTGAGCATTGACCAGGCTGATGACACCGCGCATGGTGCGGAACGCCCCACCCCGCTTCTCCTCGCGGTCGCCCACACTCACCACCAGGAACCCGGTGCCGGGCATATTGCGCTTCATGTGCTCGATGGCCTCGACCATGCGGTCGCGATAGGTGGCAAATTCGCTGGTCTGGCGACCTGCCACGTTCAGGCCATACATCACGATGACCAGGTCATAGTGCCGCACCGCGTCAAAGTCGGCCAGCATCTGCTCGCTGATGCTGCGCAGGTGTTGGCCGCTGGCCGCACGCAGCGAGTAGTTGTCGACCACAATGCCGCGGTCGCCGTCGAGCGAGGCACCCAGATAGGTGAGACCGTTGTCATGGTCCAGCCGCCACTCGACATTGCCCACACGGCCATTGACGGTTACGGCCTGTACACGACCGCATGGGTTGAGGTCGAAGCTCTGCACCTGCTGCCCGTTGACAGTGGCTGTCACACGGCCAGTGCCGTTGCCCATGCAGTAGAATGTGCTCTGCTGGCAGGTGTCCAGTCGGCTCAGGTAACCGCTCACGCCGCTGAGCGACATCGTGGCTCCACTATGCCCGAAGAAGTAGTGTCCGGTGAAGTTGGCCCAGCGCTGGTCATAGCCGCTGTGGTCGTTGGCGTTGTGCGACTTCCACATCTTGTTGAATCGCTGTTTGACGCTGCGGCGGAAGCCTGGCGCGTCGCACGTCATGGGCACATAGCCCACACCGCTGCCGCCATAGCGCTCCTGCAGCAGCTGCCGCAGGTTGGCAGTGAGGATGTCACCCTCGATGTAGCTGTCGCCCAGAACGGCTATGCGCACAGGACGGCCCAGGGTGTCGCGACCCTCAAGGGCGCGGTAGAGGGCGTTCATGCCACGGTCGCTGTCATCGGCCATGTCATCGATGCACGTCATGCCGGCGCGGCACGTGTCAATGACGATGCGACTCGACACCTGCAGAGCCGACACGTCATCGGCCGTCAGCTCCTCAATCACCTCGTGATGGGCACTGGTCGAGTCGTTGCGCAAGTCGGCAAGAAGGTCGACACGGCGCACCTGCCAGTCACCCACCTTCAGGGTGGGTAACCAGCTGAGCAACAGCAGTGCAAGCAAAGTCACAAGCACTATCCAGACAACCGAATGCAGGTATCCTCGTTCCATGTCAGCAAAAATGCCTGCAAAGGTACTACTTTTTTATTTAAGAACTATGAATTGGGAATCAGGAATTGTGTGGCGTTGTATTTTTTTTGTAATTCATCAGGCTAGGCAAGCAGCCAATAATGAATCACGAGCCACGCAAATAATGGTATGAAACCATCATTCGCGTGGCTCGAGGCAAGGCTTTCAATGTCGTGTGGTCAGAAACCGTGCAGAATCAGACCCAGCGTCCAGCGGTTCTTCAACTCGGGACCCCAATCGCCCTTGAACACCGACTGCGGAGAGTAGCGGAAGTACACACCCAGGCTCTTGAAACTGGCGATGGCCATCACGTCGAACGACACCTTGCGCTGGTGCAGTCCGTTGGTCGTCAGTTTGTAGCTGGTCTTGTCGATGCGGTAGCGGTTCTCCAGATTGGCATAATAGTTCCAGTTCATCACGCCGGCCAAGGCAAGGTTGATGTGCTGGGCAATGCGCTGGTTGAACATCAGTGGGAACTGCAGCGAGCGCACCACCAGATTAGAGTGGCGCTTGCTGTATTCGCCCAGGGTGCTCAGGTCGTCGTGGACGACTTGTCCCTCGTCGTTCCTGGCCCAAATGTACGGGCTCTTCATGCAATAGAAAGCCCAGTTGAATCCCACTCCCAACGACAGGCGAGAGCGGTTGCGATTGAAGTTGTAGCCCACTCCCAGCAGGTTGAGGATACCGGCCTCATAACTGTGGTTGCGGATGTAGTCGCGGTCGCCAGGGGCGACATTGGTGCGGCCCCAACCCACATACACGTCGCTGAGGAACGCCTCAAAGTGCGACTCGGTCTGGTCGGGATCGCATCGCTTGAACGGATAGCCGAACGACACGTGTTTGTTCTCGGTCTCGGTCGCAGTGACAGTGCCGTCGCGGTCTTGCTTGACACGGTACTCATAGTTGTAGTCATCGTCGTCCTGTAGCCCGTTGACACGCATGCGGATGTCGCCACGGCGCTCGGTGATGACCACCTGCTTGGCATTGTTGATGACCTTGACCGTGTCGCCCACTTCGGTGGCTCCGGCACTCATGATGGTCAGTGCGGCCATCGCGATGATAGTCTTTTTCATAGCTCTACATTATTTATTATAAAAAAGAATGTCAAAAAAAGACCTGGCTTCATGGCCAGGTCATGTCAAGTGGTACCTCCGGGAATCGAACCAGGGACACGCGGATTTTCAGTCCACTGCTCTACCGCTGAGCTAAGGTACCGTGTTTCGTTTTGCGGGTGCAAAGTTACGGCGACTTTTTGGACTGGCCAAATTTTTTGGCAAAAAATTTCAAAAAAATGTCCGAAAAGGGCGAATTTTAGCCCTTTTCGCCACCATAAGCCCACTATGTGGCGAAAAATGTGTACTTTCGCACCGTTTTTCGACGATGGCTATAAACTTCTGCCGCCAGCGAGAGTCTAAACATCGTCAATGGCTTGACACTATGGAGCAAATCTTGCAATATGTGTGGCAACACCGACTGTGGCGCAACGACGACATGACCACCAACGATGGCCGGCGCTTGCGTGTGCTGGATCCGGGACTGCTCAACACTGATGCCGGACCCGACTTCTTCAACGCCAAGGTCGAGCTGGACGGGAGAGTGTGGGTGGGCAATGTCGAGATTCATGTCCGCGCCACCGACTGGCACCGGCATGGGCACGACAGCGACCCGGCCTACGACAGTGTCATCTTGCATGTCGTGCAACATGACGATGCTCCAGTGTGCCGAACCAACGGCGAGCGCATCCCGCAGATGGTGCTGGACATCTCGCCACGCTTCGGCGAGAGCCTCGAGAGGCTGGTGGGCGCGCGCACCGAGCTGCCATGTGCTGCCCAGTTGCCGCAGGTGCCGGACATTGTCGTGACCGAGTGGATGCAGGCGTTGGCCTTCGAGCGGCTGCACGGCAAGGTCGAGCGCATCGCGTCGCTGCGCGAGCACTATGCCGGCAGTTGGGAGGATGTGTGCTACGTCATGCTGGCACGCACACTGGGATTCGGACTGAACAGCGACGCCCTTGAGCGTCTGGCGAGGCGAACGCCATTGCGGCTGCTGCGCAAGCACAGCGACTCGTTGCTGCAGCTCGAGGCCCTCCTGCTGGGACAAGCCGGACTGCTGGCAGGTCTCACTGCTGCTACTGACCGATATGTCGAGCAGGTCCAGCGAGAGTATGCCTTCTTGGCCAACAAGTTCTCGTTGCAACCCATGGAACGAGAGGCTTGGAAGCTGTTCCGAATACGTCCGCAGGGCTTCCCGCACCGACGCATCGCATTGTTGGCACACTTTGTGCACGATGGGTTCAACCTGATGCACCGCATCCTGGAGGCACAAGGCGAGAAGCAGCTCAGAGAGCTGTTCCAAGTCGAGCTGACGGGATACTGGGAGCGGCACTACACGCTGGGAAAGGAGACGCCGACCAGCACGAGGGCGTTGAGCAATGCCAGCATCGACATTGTGCTTATCAATCTGGTGGCACCGTTCTATTATGCCTACGGCGAGCTCACAGGCGACTGCCAGATGACCGACCGCGCCATCGGTTTGCTCGAGTCGTTGCGCCCCGAACAGAATGCCATCGTCACGGCGTTTGTCCACGCTGGGGTGCGATGTGACGATGCCCTCACCTCACAAGCGCTGCTGCAGCTGCGCAAGGCCTACTGCGACGCGCGCAAGTGCATCTATTGTCGCATCGGTCATCGTCTGCTGGCCGAGGCGGCACACAGATAGTTAAACGATTGTTTAAAAGTCAAAAATTAAATATAGAGCATGAAGAAATTGAGCATTATCGCTGTCCTGGCCATGACACTGCTGGCCGGGCAGCATGCAGTGGCACAGAAGGTTGTGCCCATCAACTATGGCAACATGGAACACTGGGTGACACGCGTCATCAAGGAGAGCGGTGTCATCGGCGGTCAGACCAAGCACGTCTATGAGATTGGACCCACACAGACCATCAACGGTGCCAAGGCATATACCAACCTGGGCGGTTCGCCCTGGGGCTCGAGTAATGTTTATGCCAAGGTTATGGGCGTGGTCAAGACCAGCAATGCAGTTTTTCCCGACAAGCGTGGCAACGGCAAGTGTGCCAAACTCACCACCATGCTTGAGCATGTCAAGGCTATCGGCATCATCAACATGGACGTGCTGGTGAGCGGGTCAATCTTCCTGGGGCAGATGATGGAGCCACTGTCAAGCACCAAGAATCCCTACAGCAAGATGGAGATGGGCATCCCCTACAAGCAGCGCCCCAAGTACCTGCAGTTTGACTACAAGCTCAACGCACCGTCGGGCGACCGCACCTACAGCAGTGGCTTCGGGTCGAAGAAGACCATACGCGGACGCGACTATGCCGAGGTGTTCATCATCTTGCAGCGCCGCTGGGAGGACAGCAAGGGGCGTCTGCACGCCGCACGCGTGGGAACAGGGCGCCAGCGCTTCGGTCACTCGACCGACTGGGTCAACGGCCACCGCATTCCCATCTGGTATGGCGACATCACCCATCATGCCGGCTATCAGAGCTACATGGGCCTGATCAATGGCGACAAGTCTTATTATGCCCGCAACAGCAAGGGCAAGATGGTCAAGTGCCCCGAGGAGATGTGGGATGATCCCAACGCCACACCTACACACATGCTGCTCATGGCCAGCAGCGGCTGTGGTACGGCATACGTGGGCACTGTGGGCATGACACTGTGGGTCGACAATTTCGCCCTTGTGTTCTAGCACCCTTGCCGCTCGGCACGTCAATGCTACACTGTCAGGCAACTCTGTCTCAATCGGAGTTGCCTGGCACTGTTTTTTAGCATATATTGTTTTGATGCGCCTGTTCAGCGATTCCGCGTTTCCCCTCCCCTTTCCCAAAGTGGAGGGGCCAGGGGTGGGGTTTGGCGGCAATGCCCAATGCATAATGCCCAATGACTGCCTGGCAGCTTCCCCTCCCCTTTCCCAAGAGGCCGCTGAAAAAGTACAGGCGAATAATTGATTTGCTTCACGATGGTTATATTCAAACCTAAATTTGAATAAATTGTCTGAAAATTTCGTGATATTTCAAATTATATTCAAGAAAAATTCGCGGTTTATTCGCGTAATTCGCGGTTTTTTACTTTTTCAGCAGCCTCCCCAAAGGGGAGGGGTCAGGGGTGGGGTTTGGAAGCAATGCACAGTGCCCAATGCCTGCCTGGCATCTTCCCCTCCCCTTTCCCAAAGGGGAGGGGTCAGGGGTGGGGCTTGGAAGCAATGCCCAATGCCCAATGCCTGCCTGGCATCCTCCCCTCCCTTTCCCAAGAGGCCGCTGAAAAAGTATAGACAAATAATTGATTTGCTTCACGATGGTTATATTCAAACCTAGATTTGAATAAATTATCTGCAGATTTCGTGATATTTCAAATTATATTCAAGAAAAATTGCGCCTGTTCGGTTGCGAGCTAAAAATTCGCGTTTTATTCGCGTAATTCGCGGTTTTTTACTTTTTCAGCGGCCTCTTCCCAAAGGGGAGGGCAGGCTCGATGGAACCCATCGCTGAAGAGATACGTTTTGATGCGCCTGGTTGATTAAAGTGGATGCTTTGGGCCAAAAGTTCTTGAGTGTAGCTTGTGCTGGGTCGTAATATGAAGATAATTAGGATGTAACGAGTCTTATATGCCTGCTGTTTGGCTGTCTTTTTATCTTTAGTCCCTTTTGAGAAAACTGCACAAATGGTCTACAAAAAAATTTTTTTGCCGAAAAATTGCGCTGTATCGGATTATTTTGACTAATTTTGAAAAATTTTGGGGAACTGTTGCCAATGGCTGCAAGTTTTTTTAGTTAAGTTAACTTAATCCCTGCTAATTAATAACTCAAAAATAATGACAGATGATGAGATTGAAACTTTTTATTCTGCTCACGCTCATGGCGGTCCTGCCTGTGCTTGCACAGCAGGTGGGACTCTATGGCGTAGTGGTGGACTCGCGCAGCGGGCAGCCCGTGGTTGGAGCTACTGTCCTGCTCGATGAGCAGGGCAACACGGTCACCACCGGACCCAACGGCGACTTCCGCATCAGTGACGCGCGCCCCGGCAACGACGTGCTGGTGGTGCTGGGCTACGGCTACAAAGACTGGGAGCAGCCCGTCGAGATTGTCCGAGGCATGACCTCGGTGGGAACAATCAGCATCCAGCCCATCTCGCATGGCAACGCAGGAACGGAGATGAACACTGAGTTCCGCAACGACATGCTCCTGACTGAGGCCGAGCTCGAGGACGAGGAGGGAAACACCCAGGCGGTGGGCACACTAACAGGTGCCACCGACGACCCCTTCTATCAGGCTGCAAGTTATGACTTCAGCATCATGCGGTTCCGACAGCGTGGTTACAACACCGAGTACACCTCAACGTCAATCAATGGCATCAACTTCAACGATGCCGTGCGAGGACGCTTCAACTACTCGATGATTGGCGGCATGAACCAGGCGTTCAAGAACAAGTCGATTGGCATTGGCCTGGACCCGACGAGCTATGCCTTCGGCGAGATTGGCGGAGCCAACAACATCTCGACCTATGCCAAGGATTATGCACCCGGCTTCCGGGGCAGTGTGGCCTACACCAACGGCAACTACCGCTGGCGCGGCATGGTCACCTACAGCACCGGGCTTAACCCACACGGCTGGGCGTTGACCCTGAGTGCGGTGGGGCGCTATGCCGACGAGGGCATCGTCCCAGGTTCGTTCTACCAGAGCGCGGGCTACTTCATCGCTGCGCAGAAGGTGTTCAGCCCACAGCACTCGCTGGCCATCACCACCTTTGGTGCCCCGACCCGCCGTGCCAGCAACTCGGCTGTGGTTCAGGAGGCCTACGACCTGGCCGGCAACAACCTGTATAACGCCAACTGGGGCTGGCAGGACGGTAAGAAACGCAACGCTCGCGTGGTCGAGAGCTTTGACCCCACGGTGCTGCTCAACTGGATCTGGAAGCCCACTGTGAACACCACGCTCAACACCGGCGCGGCATTCCACAAGTCGTTCTACTCATCGAGCGCACTGAGCTGGTACAACGCACCAGACCCGCGCCCAGACTACTATCGCTACCTGCCCAGTTACCAGACCGACCCCGACGTGGCCGAACTCTACACCCATCTGTGGCAGACCAGCGACGACATGCGTCAAATCAACTGGGACAAGCTCTATCATGCGAACTATGTGAACAACTTCCAGGCCGACCAGGGACTGGATGCCAAGGGAGCAACCTATATCATCGAGAAGCGGCACAGCAACCAAGCGAGCTGGGCACTGGCCACCAACCTCAACCAGCGTCTGAGCGACGTGGTGACACTGCAGGGTGGTGCCAGCGGAAACTATACCCGCTCGTCCTACTACAAGACACTGAAGGACCTCATGGGTGGACGCTTCTGGACCGACATCGACCAGTATGCCGAGCGCGACTTTCCCGATAACCCCGACCTGGCCCAGAACGACCTGAATAACCCCAACCGCATCGTCTATGAGAAAGACCGCTTCGGTTACGACTACGACATCAACTCGTGGCAGGCAGGTCTGTGGCAGCAGATGATGTTCACCCTGGCCAAGTGGGACCTGAGCTATAGCATCAAGGGGACCTACACCTGGTTCCAGCGCGACGGCCACATGCGCAACGGCCGTGCGCCCGAGAACTCCTACGGCAAGGGCGAGGCACACAAGTACTTCAACTATGCCGTCAAGGCCAGTGCCCTCTACAAGCTGGACGGACGCAACAACTTCCGCGTGCACGCCTACTATGGCACACGCGCCCCGCTGCCCAACAACGCCTATGTGTCGCCGCGCACCAAGGACGATGTCATTGCCGACCTCAAGAGCGAGACCATCTGGAGCGTCGATGCAGGCTATCAGTGGAACTACCGCATGTTCAAAGGGTCAATCACTGCATTCTATACCGACCTCACTCACGGCACCGAGCGATATGCCTACTACGATGACCAGTACTCGACGTTCATGAACTATGCGCTGACCAACGTGCACAAGGTCTACAAGGGCATCGAGCTGGGCTTGAGCTACAAGATCACACCCAGTGTGACGCTGAGCGGCGCGGCCAACATCTCGCGCTATCAGTACAAGAACCGCCCCACTGGCACGCGCAGCTATGAGAATGGTACGCAGGAGGACATCACCACCACTGTCTACCTGAAGAACTTCTATGTCAGTGGCACGCCACAGGAGGCCTACTCGCTGTCGGTCAACTGGGCGGCACCAAAGATGTGGTTCTTCGAGTTGAGCGGAACCTGGATGAACCGTGCATACATCGACCTGTCGCCTGTGCGGCACGAGATCATGCCCGATCTCTACACCATGGCCAGCAGCGAGCAGGAGCTGCAGGACATGATCAAGGCCATCGGCACGCAGGAGAAGCTCAACGAGGCACTGGTGATCAGCGCCAGCATCGGACATGTGATCTATCTCAACCGACGTGCCTCGCTCAACCTCAACCTGAATCTGGACAACATCCTCAACAACCGGAACATCATGACCGGCGGATACCAGCAGGGACGTTTCGACTACCGCAACTACACCACCGGCAAGTTCCCCAACAAGTACTACTACGCTCAGGGGTTCAAGCTCTTCCTCAACGTGGGAGTGAAATTCTAGTTAATAGCTGATAGTTTTAAGTTAAGAGCATTTTTTTCGATAATATATAAAACGAAAATAGATATGACAACCAAGAGATTTTACTTCTATCTGTGCATGTTGCTGCTGGTGGCAGTGACCACGGGCTGCAAGGAGGACTTCGACAATCCGCCCATGGTCGTGCCACGCGCAACGCACACGCCCAACACAACCATCGCCGAGTTGAAGGCCAAGTATTGGCAGGACGGGCGCAACTTCTGCGACACCATCAAGGAAGACATCGTCATCCATGGCTGGGTCAGTGCCAACGACAACTCGGGCAACCTCTACAAGGTGATGTACATCCAGGACGAGACTGGAGGCATCGGCATCTCGCTCGACGCCAGCTCGCTGGCCACTACCTATCGGGTGGGGCAGGAAATCGTGCTCAACCTCAAGAACCGCTGGATCGGCAAGTACAACGGACAGTATCTGCTGGGCTACCCTGAGTGGTATGCAGCTCAGTCGACCTGGGAAGCTGGCCGCATGGCACTGGAGGTGTTTGAGGAGTTCTGCGAGATCAACGGTCTGCCCGTGTCGGGACAAGTGACGCCAATCCCTACTAAAATCAGCGACTTCCAGGGTAAGAGCGACAGCGAAACGCAGCTCAAGTACTCGGGACAACTGGTCAAGATTGACGATCTGACCTGGGACGGTGCCGATGGGGTGCTGACTTTCAGCGAGGCTGATGCCACCACCAACCGCACTGTCACCGATGCCGACGGCAACCAGCTGGTGGTGCGCAACAGCAACTATGCCGACTTCCACAGCGACCCGCTGCCTGTCACGCAAGGCAACCTCACGGGCATCCTGGTGCTCACCGGCAGTGACCAGTGGCAACTGTTCCTGCGTGACCTGGACGATGTGGACTTTGACATGGGCACCAAGGGCACCAAGGGCGACCCCTACACTGTGGCAGAGTTTATCGAGAACTCGGGCAACGGCAAGAGCCGCTGGTTCACTGGATATGTTGTGGGTGCAGTGGCTCCCGAGGTGACTACCATCACGAGCAGCAACGACATCGAGTGGAGGGCGCCGACCACACTGGCAACAACGCTGGTAGTGGCACCGTCGCCCAGTGTGAACGACATCGCACAGTGTGTCGTGGTGCCTCTGCCGCAAGGCTCGCGCTTCCGTGTACAGGCCAACCTGGTGGACAACCCCGAGGTCTATCAGACGCAAATCTGGGTCAAGGGTGAGAGCGACAAGTATATGGGAGTCAATGGCGTGGCCGGCAACAGTGGCACCACCGATGAGTTCCGTCTGAGCATTGCCACCGGCGGCTTGACCAGCATGAGCGAGACCTTTGAGGGCGGTCTGCCCAGCGAGTGGCTCAATGTGCAGGTGAGCGGCGACAAGAAGTGGTACACCACCGAGTTTGATCAGAACACCTACGCCGCTATGACAGGCTACCGTGGCACCAACCCGCCCTTTGACTCTTGGCTCATCACTCCGGCTCTGGCTGTGGGCAAGGCCGAGAACAAGAACTTGAGTTTCCGCACACAGGTCAACGGCTATGGCAGCACGACCACGGTCTTTGAGGTCTATGTCATGACAACCAATGACCCGGCCACTGCATCGCTCACTAAGCTCAACCCCGTCATCGCAACGGCTCCGGCCAGCGGCTACAGCGCATGGGCACAGAGCGGCGACTTGGACCTGAGCCAGTTTGACGGCACGGTCTATGTGGGCTTCCGCTTCTATGCCACACAGGATGCCAACTATGCGACCTGGTGTGTTGATGACGTGAAGTTCAATTACAGCGGCACCACCCCGCCCCCCACCCCGCAGCCGGCAGGCACGCGTGCCGACTTCGAGACCATGAATGGCGGTGAGGCCAAGTCGAGCTATGGCTCGTTCAGCTCGACGGCCGGCTGGCAGGCAGCCAACTGCAACCTGCTCAAGGGCGGTGATGTCGACTCCAACCCTGTGTTTAAGTTCATCGGCTTCATGGACGGGTCGACCACCAACTATGCCTTCGCGCCCTGCCTCAACGGCAAGACCAGCGCAGTGGGCACTGTCACCTCGCCCGTGCTCACCGGCGGCATCGCCAAGCTCAAGTTCAGCTATGGCATGCCCTACGGCGACACGCACATCAAGATGAGTGTCGACATCCTTCAGAGTGGCAACGTGGTCAAGACGTGGACTGTCGAGCAAGCACAGCCGGTCAAGTATCAAGTCTACAACTTCGACGAGACGGTTTCGGTGGCAGGCGACTTCCAGATTCGCTTCACCAACCTCTCGCCCACAGGACAGGATGCCAACAAAGACCGCATCTGCATCTGGAACGTCAACTGGGACAACCAGTAAACATCACGACACACAATCCGGCACACAGTGCTCCCTGCATGCAGCAGGGGGCACTGTTTAATTAATAGTTGAAAGTTAATAGTTAAAAGTTTATGGTTCAGGTGGCTGCCACGTCTCATGTCTAGTGTCTTGCATCTAATGCCTAACGTCTATCTCACGCGACTACTATTATTGGTTGTTTTGGCTGAAAAAGTGTTATTTTTTGGGGAGAAGATTTGCAAATGTCGAGTTTTTGACCGTATTTTGTGCAAATGTTTTTTGATTAAGCACACCCCTAAAACTTTAGAATCCAATGAGACATCCAATCATGTATCACCGACGGGGCTTGCTATGCCTGGCAGGACTGATGGCCCTGCTCTACGGATGCGGCCCACAACATGGAGACTTGCCCCCGCCACAGCCTTTCATAGCGACCGAAAACCCCAAGACAACCGACGTGGTAATCATCACCTCGGGGGTGGTCATCCTCACCGCACTGGCATGGCTGGTGGCGACCAAGCGATCGCGACATCACAACCCGAGACAACATCTGGCTGATCAACCGCACCAGCCACCATCTGCCGCGGCAAGCGGCCAACGAGCCGCACAGCGCGACGCACAGCTGATTGAGCGCATACTCGACATCATGGATAACACCACAGCCTATTGCGACCCGAATTTCGGGGTAACGCAGCTCACAGCACTTGTGGGGTCGAACATCAGTTATGTGCCGCGTGCTGTCAAGGCACGACTGGGCAAAAGTGTGCCGCAGCTTATCAACGAATACCGCATCGGTGAAGCATGCCGGCGCATGCTCGACAAGGAGCATTATGGCAACTACACCCTACAGGCCATCGCACAAAGTGTGGGATTCAAGTCGCAGAACAACTTCATCGCTATGTTCAAACGCGTGACTGGCGTCACCCCCTCGCTCTATCTGAAGAAGATGTCGCAGGCATCCGAACCTACCGAAAACAATGATTCGGGCAACTGATTTTGCACAAAAGATTTACATTTTTCGAAAAACTGAAATTCCCCGACGCACCAAATGAGTGGTCGTTACGGATATTGACTGTAATTTTGCATCACGAATACCCCATCAGAGTAACTTGCGAAGAGACAATTTGAAAGTGTAAGGAGAGTAATTTACTGATTTTGCATCCATGAAGAAGTGAAACCCTTTTGATGAATTTTGCTTAAAAACCACAGGACGGGTCGTTGTGAAACGCTCCGTCCTTTTCTGTGTCGACCAAATGTTGTACCTTTGCAGCCGCTAAATGTGAGCAACCAACCGTCATGCACAACAACGAGAGTCTTAATCGTCTGGACAAAGCACCCATAGGCCGACTCCTGTGGGAATATAGCGTGCCCGCCGTGGTGGGCATTGTGGTGATGTCAATCTACAATGTCATTGACCGTATCTTCATCGGTCATGGTGTGGGACCCGACGCCATCGCCGGCCTGGCCATCACCTTCCCGGTGATGAATGTCAGTGCCGCCTTCGGTGTGCTCATTGGTGCCGGTGCCAGCACACGCACGTCGATCGTGCTGGGCCAGCGCAACACCGACATGGCACGGGTCATTCTGGGCAACTCCATAGTGATGACGCTGATTTTCGGCACGTTCTACATCGCCATGTTCGCCCTGATGATGGACCCTGTGTTGCGGCTGTTTGGGGCGAGCGACCAGTCGTTGCCCTATGCGCATGACTTCATGATGTATATCCTGCCTGGTCTGCTCATCAACAACATCACCTACTCGTTCAACAACGTGATGCGCGCCACGGGCTATCCCAACAAGGCGATGTACACCATGTTCATCGGTGCAGGACTCAACGTCATCTTGGCCCCCATTGCCATCTTTGTGCTGCACTGGGGCATCAAGGGTGCCGCCATCGCCACCGACATCTCGATGGGCGTGAGCGCGGTGTTTGTCCTGGCACACTTTGCCAATCCCAAGCACGAGATTCACTTCACTCCCGGTACCTATCGGCTGCGCTGGTCGGTGCTGCGCCCCATCATCGCTATCGGTGCCGCGCCATGTATCGTCAACACCGCCGGCTGTGTCATCAACGCCGTGATCAACAACACGGTCTATCGCTATGGTGGAGACTCGGCAGTGGCGGCCATTGGCATCTTCACCACCTTCACCCAGCTGTTGGTGACCTTTGTCATCGGTGTGTGCATGGGCATGCAGCCCATCGTGGGCTATAACTACGGTGCCCGACGTTACGACCGCCTCAAGCGTGCCTTCTGGCTCTCGGCGGCGGTATGCACTGGGGTGTGCCTGTTGGGCAGCCTGATCGGACAATTTGCTCCAGGGGTGGTGACGCGACTGTTTACCGACGACGATGCCCTGATAGCCACCAGCAACAACGCTCTGAGGCTCACTACGTGGATGTTCTGGGTCGTGGGTTTCCAGATTGTCATTACCAACTTCTTCCAGTCGCTGGGCGAGGCCGGAAAGAGCATCTTCATGAGCCTCATTCGTCAGGTCATCTTCTTGTTGCCGCTGTTGTTCACTTTGCCACTGCTATGGGGACTGGACGGAGTGTGGCTCTCGTTCCCGCTGAGCGACCTGGCAGCAACAGTGGTGTCGGTCGTGCTACTCGTCGTTGTGTTGCGCAAAATCACCCGTCTGCAGCAGGTGGGTGGTCTAAAAAGTGACTGACGGTAGCAAAAAAACACCCTGCCCATTGGGCATTAGCTAAAAGTTCAGTAACTTTGCCGTCTCAACCTACATCTGACTGTGATATGCTAGCAAGAACAATAGGAGCAGCTGTGACCGGCATCGATGCCATTAAGGTGGACATTGAGGTCTCAGTCGACTGGGGCTCGGGGTTTGTCATTGTGGGACTGCCCGACACGGCTGTTAAGGAGAGTGCCGAGCGCGTGCGATGCGCCATCCAGCAGGCCAAGTATGACTTCCCGGGAAAAAATGTGGTGATCAACCTGTCGCCCGCCGACATCAAGAAGGAGGGGTCGGCCTACGACCTGCCGTTAGCAATAGGCATACTCGCAGCCGACGAGAAGCTGTCAACAGACCGGCTCTCGCGCTACATGCTCATGGGAGAGCTCTCGCTCGACGGCACCTTGCGGGCGGTCAAGGGGGCACTGCCCATGGCCATCATTGCTCGCGAGATGCAGCTCGACGGCTTCATCTTGCCGCGAGCCAATGCTCTCGAGGCTGCCGTGGTCAACAACCTGAAAATCTATGGGGTGGACAACATTCAGCAAGTCATCGCCTTTCTTAACGGCGACATCGACCTGGACACAACTGACGTTGACACACGCGCCGAGTTTGCAAGGGCGCAAGGGCAGTTCCCTTACGACTTCGCCGATGTCAAGGGACAAGAGAATGTCAAGCGTGCATTTGAGGTGGCGTGCGCCGGCGGACACAACATCCTGCTTGTCGGAAGCCCGGGCTCGGGCAAGTCGATGATGGCAAAACGGTTGCCCAGCATTCTGCCACCACTCACACTGAGTGAGGCACTTGAGACCACCAAGATTCACAGCGTGGCAGGAAAGCTGCCCACCGGCACCACACTGATGACACAGCGCCCTTTCCGCTCGCCTCACCACACCATCTCGCCAGTGGCACTCGTGGGGGGAGGGCAGTACCCAACCCCTGGTGAAATCTCACTGGCGCACAACGGTGTGCTCTTTCTCGATGAGTTACCCGAGTTCCCACGGTCGGTGCTGGAGGTGATGCGTCAGCCGCTGGAAGACCGTGTCATCAGCATCAGCCGAGCTCGCTATGCCACCGAGTATCCTGCCTCGTTCATGCTCGTGGCCTCGATGAATCCGTGCCCTTGCGGTTATTATGGCCACCCAAAGAAGCAGTGCATCTGCACCGACTACCAGCGCAGCCACTACATGAGCCGCATCAGCGGACCGCTCCTCGACCGCATTGACCTGCAGATTGAGGTTCAGCCGGTCGACTTCGACCAGATGTCATCGCAGCAGCCTGGAGAGTCGAGTGCCACGATACGCCAGCGTGTCATCGCAGCACGCAACATTCAGGCACAGCGCTTCCAGGGCGAAAAGGGCATCTACTGCAATGCGCAGATGACAAGCTCACTGCTGCATCGCTTTGCCGAGCCTGATGCTGCTGGGCTCGACAAGCTGCGCGATGCCATGGAGCGAATGAACATGAGTGCGCGAGCCTACGACAGAATCCTCAAGGTCGCGCGAACAATTGCCGACCTTGAACAGAGCGAGCGTGTCCAGCAGCACCACATCATGGAGGCCATTGGTTATCGCAACCTCGACCGAACGGGCTACTTCACCACTCAGCCTTTGTTGTGAAACCATATTTTTTGTTGTTTGGCAAGTAGCTACTTTGGGGTTGTTAATGGAGTTAAGAAGTTATGTTGTTTAGATGATAGCCTTTTTGTTCACTGTCCGCTTCCACAGTTCGCTAATCAGGTAATGTCTTAACTCCTCCAGAAATCTATTCAGCCATGGGTTCCAGCGAGCCTCTCCTCTCCGTTTCCAAAGGGGGAGGGAAACGCGGAGTAGCTGAACAGATATACTCCAGAGAATTGAACATGGTAGATGATGTCATTGGCTATCTTAGGTGACACTGTCTACTATTCATTAATCCCAATTATTCTTTTCATCGGGTTGTCGGTCCTGAAAAGGCGCATTTCCCCACAAACTGTGCGAGATTCGTCAACCGTTCGATTCTCAGCGCGTCAAAAATTGGCTAAGTCGCTGATAACTTTGCTGCAATGGCATTTTTTGAACCTTACGAAAATTGGTCAGAAAAGTGTTTCGAAATGCTAATGTGTGTGAAAATATATTTTATTGCTTGATTCTGCCAATATTTGAGAGAAAATTTGTAACTTTGTTGGTTTAATTGTACACTATGACCGAAATTAACATATTGTCACACGGAGTTGAGGCTCCGAACTTCGACATGGCTCAACTCACTGCATGGGTCAGGGAGGTCGCGCACAACCATGGACGCAGCGTGGGCCGCCTGACCTACGTCTTCTGTAACGATGATTACATCTTGCAGACCAACCGGCAGTTTCTGCAGCATGACTATTACACCGACATCATTACGTTCGATTATTCGAACAGCCGCCGCATCAGTGGCGACATGGTCATCTCGCTCGACACTGTGCGAAGCAATGCCAAACAGGGTGGGGTGGGGGAGAGCGAAGAGCTGTGCCGAGTGGTCATACATGGTGTGTTGCACCTGTGTGGCATTAACGACAAGGGGCCTGGCGAACGACAGGTCATGGAGCAACACGAAAATGCCGCTCTAGCCATCTGCCCCTTTCTGGTGAGTAATTCACTGGATGCATAACTCGATTATTCGACTACACGATTGTACTAAAAATCGATTCCCTTTAACGCAAAAAACATAATTCTCAACCCCACGCTCTAAACTAATGCGACTCGACTATGATGTGATTGTGATTGGTGCCGGACATGCCGGCTGTGAGGCGGCGTGCGCGTCGGCTCGCTTGGGGTCATGCACACTGCTCATCACCATGGACATGAACAAGATTGCCCAAATGAGCTGCAACCCTGCTGTGGGAGGCATCGCCAAGGGGCAGATTGTGCGAGAAATCGACGCCATGGGCGGTCGCATGGGCATCGTCACCGACCGATCGTCCATCCAGTTCCGCCTGCTCAACCGCAGCAAGGGACCGGCCATGTGGAGTCCGCGCTCGCAGTGCGATCGCATGCGATTCATGGCCGAGTGGCGTGCCATCGTCGAGAATGAGCCTAACCTCTATTTGTGGCAAGACAGTGTCACCGGACTGGTCATCGAGGGTGGGGCGGTGCGTGGTGTCACTACGGCACTGGGTGTGCGATTCACTTGTCGAGCAGTGGTGCTCACGGCAGGAACATTTCTCAACGGACTGATGCATGTGGGACGCGTGCAGACGGCTGGGGGACGAGTCTCTGAGCCGGCTTCTGTGGGGCTCACCGAGCAGCTTGTCTCGATAGGATTCAGGGCAAACCGCATGAAGACGGGCACACCAGTGCGCATCGACGGACGTACTGTCGACTATCCGCAAGCGATTGAGCAACAGGGTGATGCTGACTTTCATCACTTCTCTTACTTGCCCGAAGTGCGCTCGCCACTGCAACAGCGCTCGTGCTGGATAGTGTACACTAACCCTCAAGTACACAAGGTGTTGAGTGACTCTCTCGACCAGTCGCCCCTCTACAACGGGCAGATCAATAGTGTGGGGCCTCGATACTGTCCCAGCATCGAGACCAAGATTGTGACCTTTGCCGACAAGGACAGTCATCAACTATTCATTGAGCCTGAGGGCGAGAATACCAACGAATGTTACCTCAACGGATTCAGCTCATCGCTGCCGTGGCAGGTGCAAATCGAAGCTCTGAGCAGGATTCCTGCGTTGGCTGATGCACACATCTATCGTCCCGGCTATGCGATTGAATACGATTATTTCGATCCCACGCAACTCCATCATACGCTCGAAACCAAGCTCGTGAAAGGACTGTATTTTGCCGGGCAGGTCAATGGCACCACTGGCTATGAGGAAGCGGCTGGGCAGGGGCTTGTTGCGGGAGTGAATGCTCATCTTGGCCTTGTGGGTGATGAATCGTTTGTGTTGGCTCGCGATGAGGCCTATATCGGTGTGCTTATCGATGACCTCGTCACCAAGGGGGTTGACGAACCTTATCGCATGTTCACATCGCGTGCCGAGCATCGCATCCTGCTGCGGCAGGATGATGCCGACATGCGTCTCACCGAGCGTGCCTACCGTCTGGGGCTGGCCTCGAAAGAGCGCTATGACCTGATGCAGTCCAAGCGTAAGGCAATAGACGATTTGATACATTATCTGCATGAGACTAGTGTTCGGCCCGACGAGGTCAATGATTGTTTGCTGCAGGCCGGATCACAGCCCTTGAAGCAAGGTCAGAAACTCTACGACCTGATCACGAGACCGCAGGTGAGCATCGCCCTGCTGTGCGATGTGTTGCCGCGTCTGCAGGGCAGGGTAGGGGAGATTGAGGATGCTAGGCGTGACGAGATTCTCGAGGCTGCCGAGATTCGCATCAAGTACAAGGGATATATTGATCGCGAACAGCTAGTGGCTGATAAATTGCAACGTCTTGAACAACTCATAATACGTGGCAAATTCGACTATTCAGCCATTCATCAAATCTCAACCGAAGGACGGCAAAAATTAGCTGCCATTAATCCCGAGACCATCGGACAGGCTTCACGCATACCAGGCATCTCGCCCAGCGACATCAACATATTGCTCTTGTTGCTAGGCAGATAAATGGCGATTGTTTCACGTGGAACAATTCGGCTACTCATGTCTTCTTGTTTTTTTTACTGAAATTTTCAATTACTTAATGATATGACTCAAGAACAAATCAACCAACTTAAAGGTCTGGTTCGCAACGTACCTGACTTCCCGGTTCCTGGGGTGCAATTCAAAGATTTAACAACCCTATTTAAGAACGCGGCTGCCATGCGCTTGCTCGAACAGGGACTGGTCGAACTTTATCGCGACAAGGCAATCACTAAGGTCGTGGGCATCGAGTCGAGGGGCTTCATCGGTGGCGGTGTGCTCGCCGTTCGACTTGGAGCAGGATTCGTACCCGTGCGCAAACCGGGCAAGCTGCCTGCCGAGACGGTCAAGATGAGCTATGCCAAGGAGTATGGCAAGGACACAATCGAGATTCACAAGGATGCCATCACACCCGACGATGTTGTTGTCATTCATGATGACCTCCTGGCTACAGGCGGGACGATGTTGGCCGCCTACCAGCTGGTCCAGTCGATGAAACCCAAGAAGGTGTACATCAATTTTATTTGTGGCCTGACATTCCTCAATGGCCGTGATGTGCTGCCCAAAGATGTCGAGGTCACCACACTCTTTGACTTCTAGATCTGTCATCTTATGTTATCTGTCGTCAATCCTTAATTAAATAGGAAGTGCTACAACCCATGCGCGATGAGCTTCGCCTGAAGGTAAGTCTGCTCCCCGACTCGCCTGGTGTCTACCGCTATCTCAATCGAGATGGTGTCATCATCTATGTCGGCAAGGCAAAGAACCTCAAGAGGCGTGTTAGCTCCTACTTCAACCGTGTGCATAGTGTGCATCGTACCAACATGCTCGTCCGTAACATCTGGGACATGCAGTACACTGTGGTTAACACCGAGGAGGAGGCTCTCGACCTGGAAAACTCGCTCATCAAGGAGTTCAAGCCGCACTACAATGTGCTGCTCAAGGACGATAAGTCCTATCCATGGATTTGTGTGACAAAGGAGCCTTATCCACGCGTGTTCATCAGCAGAGACCCTGTCAAGAAAGGTGTCAAGTACTATGGACCATATCCAAAGACCGAGGTGGCTCATGCGCTCATCGACACGCTCCGAAAGCTTTATCCGTTAAGGACTTGCAATCATAATGTTTCACGTGAAACAATCGAGGCGAAAAAACATCGCTTGTGCCTGCAGTATCACATACACAATTGTGAGGGATGTTGTCAGGGACTGGTGTCGGTCGACCGCTACAACGATTATATCTCCGATGTCAGGCAAATTCTCAATGGGGACACCAAGCAGGTGAGCGACTATCTGATGAGCGAGATGCAGCGCTTGGCCGGCGAACTGAAGTTTGAGGAGGCCGAGGTGGTCAAGCGTAAGTATCTCGTGCTCGAGAAGTATCGCTCGCGCTCGGTCATTGTCAGTCCGTCGATTCACAACATCGATGTCTTTTCGCTGGTCAAGGACGATGATGCGGCCTTTGTCAATTACATGCACATGAGGGGTGGGTCGGTGGTGCAAAGCATCACACTAGAGTATCGCTTGCAGGAGGGCGATGAGACCGAGCCTGCCGAACTCATGTCGATGGCCATCCAGGAGGTGCGCAAACGCTTCGCCGAGACATACCGCGTTGACCGAGTGAATGAGGTGGTCGTCAATATCATGCCAGATGTCGAGTTTGCCGACTTCCAGTGTGTCATTCCGCAGAGGGGCGACAAGCGAAAGTTGTTGCAGATAAGTGAGAAGAATGCCACACAATATCGTGACGAGCTCCTCAAGCGCATGGAGAAGCTCAATCCTGAACAGCGGACGACGCGCACATTGACCACGCTGATGCGAGACTTCCACCTGCAGGCACTGCCGCACCACATCGAGTGCTTCGACAACTCACACATCTCGGGGACCAACACTGTGGCATCGTGTGTCGTGTTTCGGGAGGGAAAACCCTGTAAGAAGGATTACCGGCACTTCAACATCAATGACGCGCCGGCGGGTGATGATTATGCCGCCATGCGTGAGGTCATCGGACGCCGCTATCGTCGTCTGCTCGATGAGGATCAGCCACTGCCGCAACTACTGGTGGTGGATGGTGGCAAGGGGCAACTGTCGGCGGCCATCGAGGCGCTTGACCAACTAGGATTGCATGGCACCATAGCGGCCATCGGCATGGCCAAGCAACTCAATGAAGTCTACTTCCCCGGCGACCAGTTGCCGTTCTATATCGACAAGAACAGTGAGTCGCTGCGCATCATACAGCGACTGCGCGACGAGGCTCACCGATTTGCCATCACGTTTCATCGCAAACTGCGGGGGAAGTCGCAGATACACAGTGCTTTGGATGAAATATCCGGCGTGGGACCTAAGACTAAGGAGCTGCTGCTCAAGCACTTCAAAAGTCTCAAGCGCATACGAGAGGCAACGGTCGAAGACTTGGCTGCAGTGATTGGCCCCAAGAAGGCTCAGTCGCTTTACGTCCAGTTGCATGGCAGTCAGAGCAGTTCTTAATGCTAAATGTTTAATTCTTAATTAGTTGATATGCGAATCGTAATACAGCGAGTGCGCGAAGCCTCGGTAACAATTGATGGCAACTTGCACAGTCAGATAGGACATGGCATGATGGTGCTGGTGGGCGTGCGAGAGGGCGATACCATGGATGATGTCAAATGGCTGGCCGCCAAGACGGCTGCGCTGCGCATCTATGATGACGAGAATGGTGTAATGAATCGCAGCATCGTCGATGCAGGAGGCGAAGTTCTGGCTGTCAGCCAATTCACACTCAATGCCAGTACCAAGAAGGGCAACCGCCCAAGCTATATTCATGCCGCCGGACATGAGTTGGCCGTGCCGCTCTATGAGGCCTACTGCGAGCAAGTGCAGCAACTCGTGGGCCGCGAAGTCAAGAAGGGTGTCTTCGGTGCCGACATGAAGGTCTCTCTGATCAACGACGGCCCTGTCACCATCATCATCGACTCAAAACTGAAAGAATGACAATAGACCAACTGCAACAACGGGTGGATGACTGGATCACCACCGTGGGGGTGAGATATTTCTCGCCGCTGACCAATATGGCCATCCTCACCGAGGAGGTGGGCGAGGTGGCACGCATCATGGCACGCCGCTATGGCGACCAGAGCGAGAAGCCCAGCGACCGTGACCGCGACTTGGGCGACGAGCTGGCCGATGTCATCTGGGTGGTCACCTGCCTGGCCAACCAGACGGGCATCGACCTGACCGAGGCCATCGAGCGAAACTTCGAAAAGAAAACCACTCGTGATGCCTCGCGCCACCAGAACAACCCAAAACTCAAGTAACTAACAATCAAAAAAATAACGACAATGGAACACAATCATCATGACCACTGTGGTTGCGGGTGCGACCACAATCACGACCACGACAATGCGTCGCTCAATCGCTACCAGATTGTCATCGACCAGAGCCAGGTTAGCACCGACGATGCCGCCATCGCTGCCGATGTGCAGCGCATACTGGACGCTCACGAGCAGGAGAACCACAGCCCAGAGATCTATCAGTTCTTGCTCAACTGCGTGGACCTGACCACGCTGGCCACCGACGACAGCGAGCGCTCGGTGGCGCAGTTTGTGCAGCGTGTCAACGACTATGCCGAGGCCTATCCTCAACTCAAGAACGTGGCCGCTATCTGCGTCTACAGCAACTTTGCAGCCGTGGTGCGTGCACAGCTCGAGGTGAGCGATGTCAACATCGCCGTGTGCAGCGCTTGCTTCCCGTCGTCGCAGGCGCACATCGAGACCAAGATTGCCGAGACCGCGCTGGCTATCGCCGATGGGGCAGATGAGGTCGACGTGGTGCTCAACGTGGGCTACTTCCGCGATGAGGCCTGGGAAGAAATGTGCGACGAGATTTATGAACTCAAGCAGACCATCGGCGAGCAGCACCACCTCAAGGTCATTCTCGAGACCGGCCTGCTCAAGACTGCTGAGAACATCCGCCGCGCCAGCATACTGGCTATGCACAGCGGGGCTGACTTCATCAAGACCAGCACCGGCAAGGTCTACAGTGGTGCCACCCTCGAGGCGGCATACGTCATGTGCCAGTGCATCAAGGAGTTCTATCGGAAGACCGGCATCCGCGTGGGCTTCAAGGCTTCGGGAGGCATCCGCACCACCGACGACGCGGTCAAGTACTACACGCTGGTCAAGGAAATCCTGGGTGAGGAGTGGTTGAACAACGGCCTGTTCCGCATCGGCGCATCGAGCCTGGCCAACGCCCTGTTTGCCTCGATGACCGGCAGCGAGCAGAAGCCTTTCTAAATTTTCTAGAACCTCTAGATTTTCTAGATCCTCTAGTGCCTCTAGAAAGATTCAAAAAACTATCAATCGAGTCAATCCCATACTAGCCCTCCAACGGCAGCGAGCGTTGTTGCAGCTGGAGTTTGAGCACGAGCGCGACGAGTTCAAGCGCCTGGGCGAGGTCATCGGTGTCGGCCGCAAGGTCAAGCGCGGCGACTGCTGGTGGCCCGTCAGGGTAGGGCGTAGCTACTACAACTCGCTCAACCAGCTCGTTGTCGAGGTCTATCGCAGCGAGGACGAGGACATCGAGCACAACTTTGAGTATGGTCGTCAAGTGATGTTCTTCCGCACCAGCGGCTTGGACTCCATCACCTACTTCGACTTCTCGGCCACCGTCAGTTATGCCGAGGAGCACCGCATGGTGGTCATCGTGCCCGATGCCGGTGTGGTGCAGCAGTTGCAGGCCGCCGAACAGCTGGGTGTGCAACTGTCGTTCGATGAGACCACCTATCGGCTCATGCTCGAGGCCATCGATCGCGTGAGCCGAGCCAAGAACAATCGGCTGGCCGAGTTGCGCGACCTGTTCTACAACCCCGGCAAAGCCGAGAAGTTCACCTTCGCGCCGCTGTCGTTCCCATGGCTCAACCCCACCCAGGAGCGAGCTGTCAACGAGGTGTTGCGGGCCAAGGATGTGGCCGTGGTGCACGGTCCGCCGGGCACCGGCAAGACCACGACGCTGGTCGAGGCTATCTACGAGACGCTGCGGCGCGAGAGTCAGGTGCTGGTGTGCGCCCAGAGCAACATGGCGGTGGACTGGATCAGCGAGCGGCTCATGGATCGTGGCGTGGACGTGCTGCGTGTGGGCAACCCCACGCGCGTCAACGACAAGATGCTCTCGCAGACCTACGAGCGCCGCTACGAGGCGCACCCCGACTATCCGCAACTGTGGGCCATGCGCAAGGCATTGCGCGAGGTGCGTGAGCACCGCCGTGGCACCGAGGCCTATCACCAGAAGGTCGACCGGCTGAAGAGCCGCATCACCGAGCTAGAGCTCCGCATCCACAACGACCTGTTTGCTCAGGCGCGAGTCATCTCGTGTACGCTGGCCGGCAGTGCTAGCCGCGTGCTCGAGGGCATGAAGTTTGCCACCCTGTTTATCGACGAGGCGGCTCAGGCCCTCGAGGCGGCATGCTGGATAGCCATCCGCAAGGCGGGTAGGGTAGTGCTGGCGGGCGATCACTGCCAGTTGCCGCCCACCATCAAGTGCTATGAGGCCCTCAAGGGCGGACTGGGACTGACACTGATGGAACGCATCGTGGCCAGCAACCCGCAGGTGGTGACGCTGCTGGGCGTGCAATATCGCATGAACGAGCAGATTATTCAGTTTTCTAGCGACTGGTTCTATGGCGGCAAGGTCGAGAGTGCGCCCGAGGTGCGGGACCGCGGCATCCTCGACTGGGACACGCCCATGGTGTGGCTTGACACCGCCGACCTGGACGGCAAGGAGGAGTTTGTCGGTGAGAGCTATGGCCGCATCAATCGTGCTGAGGCTGCGTTGACCCTGCAGACGTTGCAGGACTACTTCGACAAGGTGGGGCGTCAGCGCGTGCTCGACGAGCGGCTGGACGTGGGCATCATCTCGCCCTATCGCGCCCAGGTGCAGCACCTGCGGCGGCTCATCCGCCAGAGTGCCTACTTCAAACCCTATCGCAGCCTCATCACGGTCAACACCGTCGATGGGTTCCAGGGGCAGGAGCGCGACATCATCGTCATCAGTCTGGTGCGTGCCAACGACGAGGGACAGATTGGCTTCTTGCGCGACCTGCGGCGCATGAATGTCGCCATCACTCGCGCCCGCATGAAACTCATCATCCTGGGCGATGTGTCCACGCTCACGCGACATCCCTTCTATCGCAAACTCTATGAGCACATCCAGTCAATTTAAAATCGATAAATCACCATGCACAAATCTCGAATCACAATGCCCACAGGCGCGGTGGCGGCGGTCATAGTCAACATGGCATTGGCCTACGTGGTGATGATGCTCACACGCATCATCTTCTTTGTCGAGAACTGGGCCACGTTTGCGCCCTACATGTCGTGGTCGCTGGCCGGCTCGATGCTCAGGGGGGCACTGGTGTTTGACACCAGCGCGTTGCTCTATGTCAACGCGCTCTACCTGGTGTTGACCCTGCTGCCGTGGCACGGTAAGGAAACGCTAGGGTTTCATCGCGCGATGCGGTGGCTCTATGTGGTGACCAACGCCGTCGCGGCCGCCGGCAATCTGGTCGACTCGGTATTCTTCCAGTACACCGGCCGACGCACCACCGTGACGGTGTTCAGCGAGTTTGGCGCTGAGGGCAACATCACCTCCATCATCCTCACCGAGGCCATGCGGCACTGGTATCTGGTGCTGGCCTTCGCCGTGCTGGTGTGGCTGGTGTGGCGGGGCTTCGTCATGCCGCGCCAGGGCGTTCGGCCGCCGCTGTGGCGCTACTACGTCACCCGTGTGGTGGCACTGCTGGTGTTCACTCCGCTGGCCATCATTGGCATCCGCGGCAGTGCCACGGCCGGCACGCGTCCCATCACCATCAGCAACGCCAACCAGTATGTCAACCGCCCCGTCGAGGCCACCGTGGTGCTCAACACACCGTTCAGCATCATCCGCTCCATCGGCAAGAAAGCCTTTGTCACCCCCCACTACATGAGTCGCGACGAGATGGAGCGCACCTTCCAGCCCATCGTCCACCCCGTCACCGACTCGCTCTCACATCCCGGCAAGAACGTGGTCATTCTCATCGTCGAGAGCATGAGCAAGGAGTACATCGGTTCGCTCAATCCACAACTCGACGGCGGCCGTTATCGCGGTTATATGCCCTTTGTCGACTCGCTGGTGAGCCGCAGCCTGACGTGGCAGTACAGCTATGCCAACGGACGCATCTCGATGGATGCCATGCCCAGCATACTTGCCGGCCTGCCCATGATGGTCGAGCCGTTCTTCCTCACGCCGGCCTCGCTCAACGACGTGCGCGGCATCAGCGCCATGCTGCGCGACGAGGGCTACGAGACTGCCTTCTTCCACGGTGGGCACAACATCTCGATGGGATTCAGCGCCTTTGCCCACAGCATCGGCTTTGAGCGTTACTTCGGCCTGGATGAGTACTGCCAGAGCGATGACTATGGCGGCATGGACGACTTCGATGGCAAGTGGGCCATCTGGGACGAGCCGTTCTTGCAATATATGCTCGACGAGATGGATGATCTGGACCAGCCATTCCTGGTGTCGGCCTTCACCGCCTCGTCGCACCACCCCTACAACGTGCCCGAGCAGTATCGCGACAGCCTGCGTGACGAGGGAGGCCAACCCATCCACAAGTGCATCCGCTACACCGACCTGGCGCTGCGCCGATTCTTTGAGCGGGCCAGCCGCGAGCCGTGGTACCAAAACACCATCTTTGTCCTTGTGGCCGACCACACCAACCAAGCCTCGCATCCCCAGTATCTGACCGACCTGGGGCGCTACAGCATTCCCATCATCTTCTTTGCTCCCGATGGCTCAATACGGCCAGAATTGCGTTCTGACGGCATCGCCCAGCAGATTGACATCACCCCCACGCTGATGCACCTTTTGGGCTACAAGCGCCCGTTTGTGAGCTTTGGCAGCGATCTGTTGTCGACCCCGCCCGGGCAGACATGGGCCATGAACTATAACAACGGTGTGTATCAGTATCTGTGCGGCGACCTGATGATACAGTTCGACGGCGAGCGCACCACTGCCGTCTACAACTACCGCACTGACCCCCTGCTGCGACGCAACCTGCTGGGCACCGTCGAGGTCGACACAATGCAGCACACCCTGCAGGCCATCATCCAGCAGTACATGTCGCGCATGAACGAGAACCGTCTGGTCCTGACCGACACCAACTGACCTCGCTGGCGCATCGAATGCTGCAAAACAATGCTTACAGAATTTTTATTTCTGAAATAAAATAATTACCTTTGTGGTCTGAAACTAAAACCTCGTCCACTATGCAACAGCAAACGCAGAAACCACTACGCATCCCCTACGGCATGCAGAACTGGCAGGAAGTGCGCCTCGGAGGCTACTACTACGTCGACAAGACTCGCTCGGAGGCTACTACTACGTCGACAAGACTCGTTTCATCCCCGAGATTGAGGCGGCCAACAACTATTTCTTCTTTATCCGTCCGCGCCGCTTCGGCAAGTCGATGCTGCTTAACATGTTGCGGCAGTACTACGACATCAAGAAGCGCGACCTGTTCGACCGCCTGTTTGGCGACCTGTGGATTGGCCAGCACCCCACCCCGGACCGCAACTCATACTTGGTGCTCTCACTCAATTTCTCAATGATCTCGGGCGGTCTGCAGGACTACCAGCAGAGCCTGGCCGGCCACTGCATGAGGCACATGACAGATTTCTGTGTAAAGTATGCCGACCTGCTGCCCGCCAATGCGCTCGAGGGCTTGCGCAGTCAGACCACTGCGTGCGACATGCTCGAGCACCTGGTGATCATGGCCAGCCGCACCGGCCAAAAGATTTACCTGTTCATCGACGAGTATGACCACTTCACCAACACCATCCTGGCCGATGCCGCCACCGAGCGTGCCTACAAGGCCGAGAAACACGGCTCTGGCACGTTCCGTGCATTCTTCAATGCCATCAAGAGCGGAACGGGCAAGAGCATCAAGCGAATGTTTGTCACCGGCGTGAGCCCCGTGACAATGGACGGCCTGACCAGCGGATTCAACATCGCCAGCAACTACACAGCCGACCCGCGCTTCAACGCACTGGTGGGCTTCTCGGAGGCCGAAGTGCGCCAAATGCTGGAGTACTACAGCCACCACCATGCCTACAACCACACCGTCGACGAGCTGATTGAGATCATGAAGCCGTGGTACGACAACTACTGCTTCTCGGAGGACAGCCTCGACGAGCCGCCGATGTACAACAGCGACATGGTGCTGTACTTCCTCAGCCAATATCTCGGACGGGGTTGCCGTCTGCCCAAGGACATGCTTGACGACAACATCCGCACCGACTACAACAAGATGCGCATGCTCATCCGCAAGGACCGCGGCAGCGGCCGCAGCGTGGGCATCAT
>CACZHT010000017.1 GCA_902781045.1 uncultured Bacteroidales bacterium
TTGCATGGTCTTTCGAACAAAATCGGGTCTTCGACCCGCTCTGCATCTTCGATGCACAGGGGGGTAAGAGGAGATTCTTCTGAATCGCTGAAGAGATACTTTTTAAAGTGGACTCAGTTAAAAATAACCCAAGATATGTTTGTCCGATTGAAAAATATGTTATATCTTTGCGCCGTACTACAGCAAAAAAACATTTTTTCGGCTGTAAACCGTTCAGACTGACTGCATGACACCAGCTGAACAACAAAATCGCCACTTTTTAAAGTGGACTTGAGTTTCAAGTTTTTTAAAGCAGTAAGGTAGTGAAGCCGTTACTCTGGCCGCTTTGAGTCAATGCACAATTAAGAGTTCGCTTCGATGCCGGTTGTGGGTGGCATACGTTATGAATTATGAATTATGAATTGTTATGTATCGGCAACATTACTACACTACTTTTCTTATATTTAGAGAGTTAATTTAGAGTTTTTAAAGTCACTTTATCGTTTATTTCAGTCAGTTATAAAATTCACCTTATTAATTATCACTGTTATGAAAAAAGCATTATACTTATTATTCCTGCTATTGATGCCATGGCAGTTGCTTTATGGCTATGACTTTGTTGTCGATCGTTTAGCTTATAGCATCAACGATGATGGTGCTACCGTGACATTGACTTACGTCAGCCACGAATACTACAACTACTATGGTGATCCTGAAGACACCTACTTCGACAACTACTATGACATGACATCGGTGACCGTTCCCGAGCAAGTGGAACACGAAGGTGTGAGTTACCGAGTAACCATGATTGGCGAAGAGACATTTCTGGACTGTTCAGGCCTGACATCCATCTCACTGCCGAGCACTCTTCAATCAATTGGCGACCGTGCATTCAAGAGTTGCACCTCGCTGAACAGTATCCATTTTCCGGCCTCGCTGACCCAGCTCAGCCCCACCGCATTTCTCTATTGCTCAGGCCTAGAGTCAATCAGCGTCGACGAGAGCAATGCGGTCTTCGACAGTCGCAATTCCTGCAATGGTCTGATAGAGAGTTCAAGCAACACATTGGTTCTGGGTTGCACCGGCACCCTCATTCCCGACGATGTCACAAGCATCGGCGCACATGCGTTTGATGGGTCGGGGATATCTTTAATCACCATACCCGAATCGGTGAGATCATTCAGTGCTGACGCTTTTGCCAATTGTCCTCATTTAACACAAGTTCATATCAGCGACTTGGCCTCATGGTGCTCGATCGACTTCGATGGCCAGTCAAGCAATCCACTGAACTCCAGGTACAATAAAGTGGTAAGCATTGATGTCCCTCGGCAAGAGACAGTGTGGCAAACCGAAGTGACTTACCTCAAAAGGATGCACCTGTTTGTCGGTGACCAAGAGGTCGTTGATTTGGTTATCCCCGATGGTGTGAGCGAGATTAAAGCCCATGCCTTCGGTGACTGCTCCTTTGTTAATTCGGTGCACATTCCCTCATCGGTCAGAAGTATCGGCAAGGACGCTTTCCTCAACATGTCAAGTTGCAATGTCATCGACATCGAAGACCTTGCCGCCTGGTGCAGCATAGACTTTGCCAATGCCAGTGCCAATCCGCTCTATGACCTGTATTACATATTCTATGAGATAGAGAAGCCCTCTCCCTACACCCTTGAGGACTATGTGGGCACAGAGATTGAAGAGGCTTATAATGACTGCAAACGTCTATACCTGAACGGGAAACAGCTATCCAACCTCATCATTCCGGAGGGTGTCACACAGATTAAGCCTTTTGCCTTTATTAGCCTGTTTGGGGCAAGCAGTATCACTATCCCCAGTACGGTTAATGAGATTGGCACTGATGCATTCAAGCCCAGTTCTAACCTGTGGTACGACGACAACAATGAACCGGTGGGCATATTTCACGAACTCGTTTGGAATGCCAAGAATTGCCCGTCTCGTGGTTCGATGAACACTGCGGGCATACGCTATCTGACCATCGGCAGTGAGGTTGAATCAGTTCCCGACAGCCTGGCATTCGAGTCCCACCTGCAAAGTTTATCTCTACCGGCTTCGGTCGAGCGCATAGGTGCATACGCATTTGCAGACTGCGGGTCGCTGACCGACATCTTTGCCGAGCCATTGACCCCTCCTGCATGCGAATCAACTTCGTTCACTCGCTTCACGTCTTTGCTGCACACAGTGAACAGTGCTGTCGCCGCCTACTTTGACGCTCCGGTTTGGGAAAACTTTAACAATCTGCGAGGCGACCTCATCGTTCCCGAGCAACTGAGCCTTGACAAGACGGTGGCATCACTGAGCACCCGGCAGACGCTGCAACTTCATGCAACAGTCATTCCGTCTGACACCAACTTGCCGTTAGTGTGGCACTCTGTTAACCCTGATATTGCCAGTGTCGACTACTATGGCCAAGTGCGTGGCCTGAATGATGGCGAAACCGACATCGTCGTGACTTGCCACAATCTGCGCGCGCAGTGCCATATCGTTGTGGGCGGCAATCAAGTGACGGTCACCCTAGACAAGCACGAGCTGACGATGGAGCCTAATGACATTGAAACTTTAACTCCCACCGTAACGGGAGAAGCCTCAGGTCTCGTGACCACCAGTTCGGACGTGAATGTTGCCAAGAGCAGAGTGGTCGGCAATACAATCCAGGTTGTGGCAGTGGGACCGGGCAGAGCCGTTATTACCGTCTCAACGCCATCGCCCAACACCCAGAGTGACTCTTGCGTCATCATTGTCAGTGGTGGTGAACTCGTGGCCGGTGATGTCAGTGGCGATGGTCATGTCGACATAACAGACGTTAACGAGGTCATCAACATGATGCTCGGCAAGACAACATCAAGTAGCACAGCCGACCTGAGTGGAGATGGGCAAATCGACATCGAGGACCTGAATGCGGTCATCAATATCATGCTCGGCATCGACCATGAGAACAATGCAGCCGGGGTTGCCACAGTCAATGGAGTTTCTACTGAGATCACTCTCACTGATGCATGTGGGGATCATCACAGTCACAGTCCTCAAGCAGTAGACACAAAATAGCGGAATCGACATAGAAGATAACTCTTTGCTACCAGAAATGAGATTTGCCACATTTTTTTCAGAAAAAATGTGGCAAATTGCTTGCCTAGGTCTGAAAAAAGCTGTAATTTCGTATCGTTAAACAAGACCCTATCGCAACAAGTAGGGGAAAATTAGACCATTAAGTAAGCTATAAACCACTCGACATGAGTTATTTGAAGTTTGACAAGAACCTGATGATCAATTTGGACCAGTCTTTGCCCAAAGAGATTTTGCGTACCAACCAGTCAGGGGCTTATCACTGCACCACCATCGTGGGTTGCAACACTCGCAAGCAGCATGGCCTGCTTGTGATTCCGATTCCCGAACTAGACGATGAGAACCATGTGCTGCTCTCGTCGCTCGACGAGACGGTGATACAGCATGGTGCCCCGTTCAATCTGGGAATCCACCATTACAAGGGCAACTGCTACAGCCCTAACGGCCACAAGTACATCCGCGAGTATGACTGCGAGACATTGCCCACCACCACCTACCGCGTGGGCGGCGTGATTCTGAAGAAAGAGAAAATCTTTGTCACCGGCGAGAACCGCATCCTCATCCGCTACACGCTGGTCGAGGCCCACTCGCGCACGACTCTTCAGTTCCGTCCGTTCCTGGCCTTCCGCAACGCCAATGACCTGTGTGTCGAGAACAGTGTGGCCAGCCGCGACTATGAGGAGGTGAGCAACGGCATCGCCACCTGCATGTATGCCGGCTACCCCAAGCTCTACATGCAGATGAACCACAAGCCGCGGTTTGTGTTCGACCCTCACTGGTACAAGGACATCGAGTATCAGAAAGACCAGGAGCGCGGCATCCCCTACAGCGAGGACCTGTATGTGCCCGGCTATTTTGAGATTGACATCAAGAAAGGCGAGAGCCTGATTTTCTCGGCCGGCATCGACGAGGTGAACACCCGCAACCTGAGCAAGATGTTTGAGGCCGAGATGAACCCACGCACACCCCGCACAAGCTTCTACAACTGCCTGAAGAACAGTGCCAAGCAATTCTACCTGACCAATGATGACGGCCACTACCTGCTGGCTGGCTACCCATGGTTCCATGTGCGTGCCCGTGACCAGTTTGTGGCTCTGCCGGGCTGCACCCTGTCGATTCACCACCGTCAGGACTTTGAGGCCATCATGGACACCGGTCGCCGTGTGATGCTCGACTGGATGCACGATGGCAAGCAGGACAAGCACCTGAAGGACATTGACCAGCCCGATGTGCCATTGTGGATCATCTGGGGTCTGCAGCGCTACTGCCACGATCAGTCGAACGACATCTGCCGCGAGCGTTATGGCGACCTCATCGGCGAGATGCTCAACTTCATTATCGACGGCAAGCACCCCAACGTGCGAGTGGCTCCCAACGGCCTGCTCACCGTCGACGGCACCGAGACACCCATGTCCTGGATGAACTCGACCTACAACGACGGCACCCCTGTGGTGCCTCGCACGGGCTATCTGGTCGAGGTCAACGGCTTGTGGTACAACGCGCTGATGTGTGCCATCGAGATATTTGAACCGATTGAGGATGCCGCTGACATGGTGGCTCGCTGGCGCGAAGTGGCTGAACGAGTGAAGACCTCATTCATTGAGACCTTCCTCAACGACTATGGCTACTTGTACGACTATGTGTCGGGCAGCTACACCGACCTGAGTGTGCGTCCCAACATGGTCATCGCCGCCGGTCTGGACTACTCGCCGCTTGACCGCCGCCAGCGCAAGGGAGTGCTTGACGTGGCCACGCGCGAGTTGCTCACTCCCAAGGGTCTTCGCACACTCAGCCCCAACAGCTACGGCTACAGTCCGTGGTATCTGGGCAACCCTGAGGAGCGTCACAAAGCGTATCACATGGGTCCGTCTCGTCCCTGGCTCATCGGCTTCTATGCCAACACCTATATAAAGGTGTTCGGCGTGAACGGTCTGCCGTTCATCGAGCGCATGCTCATCGGCTTTGAGGAGGAGATGAAGGAGGGGTGCCTGGGCACGTTGAGCGAGCTCTACGATGGCAACCCGCCATTCATCGGGCGCGGTGCTGTGAGCTATGCGGCCAACATCGCCGGTGTGGTGCGCATCGTGCGCATCTTCAAGAATCTGAAACTTGTAGACTATTAAAATATCACCCACCAGAATATGAAAGCATTAATGTTTGGGTGGGAATTTCCCCCCCACATCTTGGGCGGACTGGGCACCGCCAGCTTCGGCCTGACCAAGGGCATGGCGCAGTGCGGCGACATGGACATCACGTTTGTCATCCCCAAGCCCTGGGGCGATGAGCCCAAGGACTTTGCTCGCATCATCGGTGCCAACAGCACGCCTGTAGTGTGGCGCGATGCGAGCTGGGACCATGTTCAGGAGCGCATCGGCCATGTGATGGACCCGCAGCTCTACTACCAGCTGCGCGACCATATCTATGCCGACTTTAGCCACATCGGCACCAACGACCTGGGCTGCATCGAGTTCTCGGGCCGCTATCCCGACAACCTGCTCGAAGAGATCAACAACTACAGCATCGTTGCCGGAGTGATTGCCCGCAGCCTGGACTTTGATGTCATCCACTCGCACGACTGGCTCACCTACCCCGCCGGCATCCACGCCAAGCAAGTGTCGGGCAAGCCGTTTGTCATCCACGTGCACGCCACCGACTTCGACCGCAGCCGCGGTAATGTCAACCCCACGGTGTTCGGCATCGAGAAGGACGGCATGAACCACGCCGACCACATCATCACGGTGAGCAACCTGACACGCCGCACCGTCATCGAGAAATATGGCATCAGCCCGGACAAAGTGACCACTGTACACAACGCCGTCGAGCCGCTGAGCGATGAGTTGCTCAACGTCGAGGTGCCTCCCAAGCACGATCGCATCGTGACCTTCTTGGGCCGCATCACCATGCAGAAGGGTCCCGAGTACTTTGTCGAGTCGGCTGTGCAGGTGTTGCGCAAGGTGCACAACGTGCAGTTTGTGATGGCCGGCGGTGGCGACATGATGGAGAAGATGATTCGCCTTGCCGCCCGCCGCAACATTGCCGACCGCTTCCACTTTGCCGGTTTCTTGCGGGGCAAGCAGGTGTATGAGATGCTCAAGGCCAGCGATGTGTACATCATGCCGTCGGTGAGCGAGCCGTTCGGCATCTCTCCGCTCGAAGCCATGCAGATGGGCGTGCCATCGATTATCTCGAAACAGAGCGGCTGCGCTGAGATTCTGGACAACGTCATCAAGGTGGACTACTGGGACACCAACGCCATTGCCGATGCCATCTACTCGATTCTGGAATATCCCGGCATGTACAAGCAACTGCGCGAGCAGGGCCTGGCCGAGGTCAACCAGATTACCTGGGACAAGGCCGGCCAGAAGGTTATCAACATCTACCGGTCTTTAATTCATAATTCATAATTCATAATTCATAATTTATAATTTGTAGTTTATAATCTACCCACTGCCAGCGTGGCGGTCTCAATATTCAATTCTCAATAAAATAAAATAGGATGAAAGCGATTTGTTTTTACTTCCAGATACACCAGCCGTTCCGGCTGAAGAACTACCGGTTCTTTGACATCGGCAACGACCACTACTACTACGATGACTTTGCCAACGATGACATCATCACCCGCATCGCCCACCGCTCTTATCTGCCGGCCAACGAGATGCTGCTGGAGATGATCAAGGAGAACAAGAAGAAATTTAAGGTGGCCTTCTCGATCAGCGGCATGGCCCTGGAGCAACTGGAGCAATATGTGCCCGAGTTCATCGACTCGATGAAGGAGCTCGCTGCCACAGGCTGTGTCGAGTTCCTGAGCGAGACCTACGCCCACTCGCTGGCCTCGCTGCAAGACCCCGAGGAGTTTGTAGCCCAGGTCAAGGCTCACGATGAGAAAATCTACCAGTTGTTCGGTCAGCACCCCAAGGTGCTGCGCAACACCGAGCTGATTTATGACGACGACATCGCCTCGATGGTGCAGGCCATGGGGTTCAAGGGGGCCATCACCGAGGGTGCCAAACACATCCTGGGCTGGAAGTCGCCCAACTATGTGTACAAGGCCGCTACTGCTCCCAAGCTGCGGTTGTTGCTCAAGAACAGCAAGTTGAGCGACGACATCAGTTTCCGCTTCAGCAACACCGACTGGGCGGCCTATCCACTCACTGCCGACAAGTACATCGGCTGGATTGCGAGTTTGCCGCAAGAGGAGCAGTTGGTCAACCTGTTCATGAACTATGAGACCCTGGGTGAGATGCAGCCTCGCGAGAGCGGCATCTTCGACTTCATGCGCGCCCTGCCCCACTTTGCCGCCGAGCATGACATCCAGTTCTGGACACCCAGCGAGGTCATCGCCAAGCTCAAACCCGTGGGCGAGTTGACGGTGATGCACCCCATCTCGTGGGCCGATGAGGAGCGCGATGCCAGTGCCTGGCTGGGCAACACGTTGCAGCAGGAGGCCGTCGACAAGCTCTACAGCATCGGCGAGCGCGTGCGTCTGTGCCAAGACCGCCGCATCAAGCAAGACTGGTACCGCCTGCAGACGAGCGACCACTTCTTCTACATGAGCACCAAGCACAACAGCGACGGCACCATCCACTCGCTCTACAGCCCCTATGACTCGCCCTACACCGCGTTCACCAACTATATGAACGTGCTGAGCGACTTCATGATTCGTGTCGAGCAGCAATATCCCAGCGACATCGACAACGAGGAGCTGAACTCTCTGCTGCTCACCATCCGCAACCAGGAGCATGAGATAGAGGAGTTGAAACGCGAGATTTCGATGATGCGCACCAACCTGGACAAGGACATCACTGGCGACTTTGCCGAGACTCCACCTGCTCCCGCCGAAGAGGCTCCCACCAAGCCCAAACGCAAGCGTGCCACCAAGAAGACGAAAGACTAGTCTTTTCTAGACATAAGAGCAGAAACTCATTTGATGGATTTTGAAGGGAATTGGTGAGTTGGAGGGAGATTGTTTTCCACCAAAATCATCAAAAACCATCAAAGTCCATCAAGATTTTTTTATCACTCATTATCGAATTCTTGTTCGTTTGAGCACGTTTAGGGGTGTTGTTGAAGACCGATGCAAAAGGACATTCAAACTGAACTGTGATTTTCGGTAAAATTGGGAATTGAAACTGAAATATGTGTCACAGCACGTTGAAGTTTTTGTAGTAACTTTGCAGTGAAATGAAAACAGGGGGCAAAGCTAGTGATATGAGCACTATCACCCACCCTAGTACTCAACCATCAAAACATTATAGAACATGATTAATGACTTTGTGTATGACATCCCGGTAAGGGTGTATTTCGGTCGTGACCAACTGAAGAACCTGGGCACCGAGTTGAAGAAGTATGGCACACGAGTGCTGATGACCTACGGCTGCGGCTCAATCAAGCGCATGGGGCTGTATGACCGCGTGGTCAAGGAAATCAAGGATGCTGGGCTGGAGCTGTACGAGCTGTCGGGCATCGCTCCCAACCCTCGCATCGACAGTGTGCGCCAGGGCGCCCAGATGTGCAAGGAACACCACATCGACGTGCTGCTGGCCGTGGGTGGTGGCTCGACCATCGACGCTACCAAGTTCATGGCTGCCGGTGCATGTGTCGACCACGACCCGTGGGACTTCCTGGACCTGCAGAAGTGGTCGCCCATCGAGCGTGCGTTGCCCATCGTGAGCATCCTCACGCTTGCTGCTACCGGCTCGGAGATGGACAGCGGCGGCGTGATCAGCAATCCTGAGACACACGACAAGATAGGCCGCCTGGCACCCGCCATGCTGCCCAAGGCCTCGTTCCTGGACCCGACCAACACGTTCACCGTGAGTGCCTACCAGACCGCCTGTGGCGCGGCCGACATGATGTCGCACATCATTGAGGTGTACTTCAACATGAATCAGGACCTGTATATGCTGGACTGCTTCATGGAGGGCTTGATGAAGACCATCATCCGCTATGCGCCCATCGCCATGCGCGAGCCCGACAACTATGAGGCGCGCGCCAACCTGATGTGGACCTCAAGCTGGGCCATCAATGGGTTTGTTGACGGCGGCAAGCAGCAGGCCTGGAGCTGCCACCCGATGGAGCATGAGCTGTCGGCCTACTACGACATCACCCACGGCCTGGGCCTGGCCATACTGACCCCACGCTGGATGGAGTACTGCCTGGACGAGACCACGGTGTCGAAGTATGTGCAGTTTGGTGTCAACGTGTTCGGAATCGACCCGGCACTCGAGCCGATGGACATCGCGCATCAAGCCATCGACCGGCTGAGCGACTTCCTGTTCGGCACGCTGCAACTCAAGCGTACACTGCCCGAGGTGGGCATCGATGAGACGCATTTCGCCGTGATGGCCCGCAAGTCGGTAAATGGTGGCACGCTTGCCGGCTTCAAGCCCCTGCAGCAGCACGACGTTGAGGCCATCTACCGCATGTGCATGAAGTGACGGCAACCAGTCAGTGCAATCATCGCAAAATAGCCGGCTTGTGTGAGCCGGCTATTTTCGGTTTTCCGTGTGGCTCAGCAGCCATCGCACTGTGCACTAAAGCGCATCAAAAAGGGCCGCAGTTTGCGGCCCTTGAGCATAAGGTAATTTCTATTTTAGTTTGTATGTGCGGGCGCTGTGTAGCGCCTCCGAAGGGTTTATTGGTTTCTAGCTATGGCATGATGACCTGTGTCGAGCCATCACTGTAGATGATGACCACCTGTGTGATTTGCCGCGCGCCAGCCGCTCCGCGCGTCTGTGACCCACTTCTGGCCCGTGCAGTGGCAATGGCCGTGTCGATGATACTTGTCTGCCGTTGCGCAGGCTGCGTGGCCTTGCGAGAGACAAAAGCAGCCGGCTCGTCATCATTGAAATTGATGCTTTGTTGCTGGCTGTGCGTCTCGCGCGAGAATGCTGTCTGGGCATTGCCAGGAAAGTCATTCTCGACCGTTTGGGCTGCTCCATCAGTGAGCGATGTGTTCGCATTTGGAACAAGCATTTCACCATCTCCAAACATAAGCCACATCATGCTCAATTCGGGGTAAGCATTGTGAATCTTGTCGATGACCTCGTTGCTGACTTTCTTGTTGCGTCCGCTGAGCAGCTGCGAGAACGATGGCCTGGGTATGCCACAGACATCGGCAAACGAGGAGGTGTTGATTCCCATCTGCTGCAAGAAGTGCTTGAGGCGCGAAACGATGTCATTCATATCACAAAAAAATTAATCGATAAAACTTAAAACATGAGCCGCCCGTGTGTTGTCAAAATCTGACAAAACTGAGATTTTTAGTCTCTGGAGAGATTGCTCAAAATATGCAATTTTCGAAGAGCTGAATTTTCTGGTCATCTGAGCGGACAATAGCCACCAAGCGAAAATACAAAGAGAAAATCCCGACACGCAACTTCAAGTGCAACTTGCCACAAAACCGAGTGTAGCAGAACCACCATTTTGCCGTTGCCCAAAAATAGGCAGAAAATCGGTCAAGAAAACTCATTGCATTTGCAAACCCGCAATTCAGCATTTCAAATTTTGCGATTGCAAATTTAGAAATGATTTTTGAAACACGCAAATTTTTAATAGTAAATTTTAAAATTTGGAATCAAAAAAGTCAAACCGACCCTCCAAGCACCTGTCTTCAATTCCAAATCCAACAGCCTCAAAAACACTTTAAGCATTAGTAGCTTAATATCACATAATCAGACACTTACAATATACACAAACCACCCTATGACAGCAAAGCCCGCCAAACCAGAGATTATCTTATAGCAACACTTTAGATTTCTACCACATTTATCTGACTTTCAGCTATTTATATAATATACAAACAAATGTTAATCGCAATAATTGATTCGTTTGAGAACGATGCAGATGGGAATTTTAGAATCCACCGCGCCGCATTGGGTTTGCAAACTCTCAAACAAGTCGAAATTCGGTGTTCGGATTTGCAATTAGGGTAATTGGAAAACTGAACCGAGAGCTGGATTTGCAAATTTGAATAGTCAAACTTGCCGTGGTAAAATGTCGTGAAATTACCATTTTCCTGCTCAACTCAAAATCCTTGCGATATTTTGGTAAAATTCGGTGGAGAAATCAGCCAGAAAAATCTGAACGCGTTGAGCAGACACCAGAAATAGCATATCTTGCAATATAATAGCAAATTAGCCAAATTTCGGACATTTTTGTCCAGATGGTTCAAAAAATCGGTGAATCAGCAGAAATGTGCCCTACTCTCTCCCAGGAACATAAAAAATCCGCGATTTTCAGGCAGAAAAATCGCGGAAATTCATTCAAAAATGTACTACAGCCGGCTATTTCATTCTTCTTGAGAATTACAAGTGTGTGACCGCTCTTGATGCCTCCATGATCAGGCCATCGTCCTCTGTCGCATACCTGCCGCCCAGCAGATGGAAAAACGCACCGATCACATATAAGATGGTCTACTGCTGCATGAGTTCCTGCTTGAGGTAGGTGGCCGTAATGGAGTCGTGGTTCTGTGCCACTTGCTCGGGCGTTCCTGTGGCAACAACGCTCCCCCCCCCTCGCCCGCCTTCGGGTCCCATGTCGATGATGTAGTCGGCGCACTTGATCACATCCAGGTTGTGTTCGATGACAATCACCGTATTTCCTTTTTGGACCAATTTTGTGAGAACTCCCAAGAGCACCTTGATGTCCTCGAAGTGTAGCCCGGTAGTGGGCTCGTCCAGGATATAGACCGTCCGACCAGTGTCGCGTTTGGAGAGTTCGGCTGCGAGTTTGACTCGCTGGCTCTCGCCTCCCGAGAGCGTGCTAGACGGCTGCCCCAGCTTGATGTAACCCAGCCCCACATCTTGCAGCACTTTTATCTTGTTGAGAATGGCCGGAATGGCGTCAAAAAATTCGACGGCCTGGTTTATGGTCATGTCGAGGACTTCAGCGATGGACTTGCCCTTGAACCTAACTTCCAGTGTTTCACGGTTATAGCGTTTTCCGCCACATTCTTCGCATGGGACAAGCACATCAGGTAAGAAGTTCATTTCCACCACCTTATATCCATTTCCCTTGCAGACCTCACAACGTCCTCCACTGATGTTGAACGAGAAGCGCCCGGGCTTGTATCCTCGTATTTTGGACTCTGGCAGGTTAACGAAGAGGTTGCGTATATCGCTAAAGACCCCGGTGTAGGTAGCCGGGTTGGATCGCGGTGTGCGTCCCAGCGGCGACTGGTCGACGGTGACCACCTTGTCGACATGCTCCAGTCCCTCGATGGCATCATAGGGGAGCGGCTCGGTGTTGGAGCGGTAGAAGTGTTGGCTGAGTATGGGCTGCAATGTGGCGTTGATGAGCGACGACTTTCCGCTGCCACTGACCCCCGTGACGCAGACCAATGTGCCCAGCGGTATGGACACATCCACTGCCTTGAGGTTGTTGCCCCTGCACCCGCGCAGCGTGAGCCACTTGCCATTGCCTTGCCTCCGTTCAGGCACGGGAATGCACATCTTGCCGTTGAGATACTGTGCCGTGAGCGTGTCGTGCTTGAGCATCTCGGTCGGAGTTCCGGCAAAGACCACATTACCGCCTCGTCGTCCGGCCTTGGGTCCGATGTCGACCAGATAGTCGGCCTCGAGCATCATGTCGCGGTCGTGCTCGACAACGATAATGGTGTTGCCGTCGTCGCGCAGCCGCTTGAGCGAGTCAATCAGGCGTTGGTTGTCGCGCTGGTGCAGTCCGATGCTGGGTTCGTCCAGGATATACAGCACGTTGACCAGCTGCGAGCCAATCTGCGTGGCCAGCCTGATGCGCTGGCTCTCGCCACCCGAGAGCGATGCCGAGGCCCTGTTGAGCGAGACATAGTCCAGCCCCACATCGAGCATAAAATTGAGTCTCGATTGTATTTCTTTGACAATTTCGCTGGCAATAGCCCACTTGGTTGGCGGCAACACATGCTGCAAGTTAGCCATCCAGTCGCGCAGTTCGGTGATGTCCATCGATGCCAGCTCTGCGATGTTCTTTCCGGCCAGGCGGTAGTGCAACGCCTCGATGTTGAGCCGCTGTCCATGGCACTCCGGGCACAGCTGCCGCGAGTAGAACTGCCCTGCCCACTTATGGGCCTGCGTTGTTGCCGTCTCGTCCTGCTGCATCTCGATGTACTTGACCAGTCCCTCGTAGGTGAGGAAATAGTTGCTGGTGCTCATGGTCTCTGTGCGTATGTTGAGCCGCTCCTCGCCAGTGCCATTCATGATGTCATCGATGGCCTCATCGGGCAGCTGGCTGATGGGCGTGTCCAGTGTGCATCCATACTTCTCACAGATGGCCTGAATCTGCCAGAAGACAAGCGAGTTCTTGTACTTTCCCAGCGGCAGAATCCCCCCCTCGCGTATGTTCAGAGAAGTGTCGGGCATGATTTTCTCCTTGTCGACAATGTTGACATATCCCAGTCCCTTGCACTTGTGGCAGGCCCCCAGTGGCGAGTTGAACGAGAAGTTGTGTGGTGCCGGCTCCTGGTAGCTCAGCCCCGTGTCGGGGTCCATGAGCGTCTTGCTGTAGAACGCCACCTGTCCATTGTCCACATCAAGGATCATGAGCTGGTCGCCACCCTGCTTGAACGTCTTCTCAACCGACTCAAGCAGTCGCTTCTCGTCCTTGCGTGCCACCTTGAGGCGGTCGACCACCAGTTCGACAGAGTGGTTCTTGTATCGGTCGAGCTTCATGCCGAAGGTGATTTCCTTGAGTTCGCCGTCAATGCGCACATGCAGATAGCCCTTTTTGCGCAACGTCTCGAAGAGGTCTTTGTAATGTCCCTTGCGGTTCTTGACCATAGGAGCCAAGAGATATATTTTGCGCCCATCATAACGGTCAAGGATGAGCGAGAGAATCTTGTCGACGGTGTACTTGACCATGGGCTTGCCCGAGATGTAGCTGAAGGCATCGGCAGCTCGGGCGTAAAGCAGTCGCAGGTAGTCATAGACCTCGGTTGTGGTGCCGACGGTCGACCGAGGGTTCTTGTTGGTGGTCTTCTGCCCGATGGAAATGACGGGGTTGAGCCCCGAGATTTTGTCGACATCGGGTCTTTCGAGCACTCCCAGCATGTTGCGCGCATAGGCCGAGAAAGTCTCCAGGTAGCGTCGTTGGCCCTCGGCAAAGATGGTGTCAAACGCCAGCGACGACTTTCCGCTTCCGCTCAGTCCGGTGATGACCGTGATCTGGTGGTGGGGTATGTCTACATCGATGTTCTTGAGGTTGTGTACGCGTGCTCCGAGCACAGAGACACAGTCGGTTTCTTTGCCGTTCAGGTTCATTTCAGAGGGTTATTGTCCGAGTCAAAGCCTCGGAGTACATTACCGGCTTGATGGCCGTTGTATTGTTTTTTTAGATTCTCGAGGGGCGTTCAGTCGACGACCCATGCCTTGTTGTAGGCAGTGAAGCGGCGCTTGCTGCGATAGAGGTCGCTGCTGACCGGGACGCGCACCTTATAGGTCTTGCCGCCATTGTTAGTCAGTTTGGTGGCCCGAATCCATGGGTTGGCCTCTCGCAGTTGCGCGTAGGTGATGCCCTGCTGCTTGGCCCATGTGACCCAGCTGGTGACCGACGACGTGACATCAACGGTTTTGTAGCTGACGGGCTGATAGAGCTGCCTTGTGTGCAGGCGGTAGCCATATCGCTTGGGGTTCTCAAAGACCATCTTGAAAGCGATGATGCGGAACACATATCTCGATGTCTCGGACACCAGATGTAGGTCGAACGAGCTGCTGACCTCCTGTCTGGACAGCTCGCCCGAGATTTTTCCCATGCCGGCATTGTAGCTAGCTGCGACGGTGGGCCAGTGGCCATACTTGCCATAAGCGGCCTTGAGATACTTGCATGCGGCCAATGTGCTTCGCTCGGGGTCATATCGCTCGTCGACCTCGTCGGTCACCTCCAGCCCATATTGTCTGGCTGTCGCGGCCAGCAGCTGCCACAGTCCGGCAGCATGCGCAGGCGAGTAGGCATAAGTGTCCATGGTGCTCTCGGTGCAGGCGAGGTAGAGGAAGTCGAGCGGCACATTCTGCTCCTTGAGGATGCGTGCCAGGACAGGGAAGTGCCGGTTGGCGCGCTTGAAGCATAGCAGTGTGCTTGTCTGGCCGTAGATGATTGAGGTGAGCTCACGGTCCAGCCGTTCGGCCATGTCCAGGCGGTCGAAGTCGAGCTTCTCGCCGGCAAAGGTGATGCTCGAGGGTATGTCGGGGTTGGCCGTGACGTTGAACACAGCGCTCGATGCAGTCTTGCCGGCGTTCTGATACTCAGGCTTGAGCTGTGCGCGGCAGGTGGCAGCAGCGACAGTCGCCAGAATGAGGGTGGTGTATATTAATTTCATGAGGTCTTCGTGCTACAGATTACTCAATGTTTCGGTTATTCGAGCACTCGGTTGTTCAACCATTCGATTGCTCAAGCTAAGAACAGCCGACCGGCTACTCCTCGGGTTCGGGTGAGAAGGGGTCGTCGGTGTTGATGGGGCCGGTCGAACCTCCTGAGCTGCGGTCGCGATATCGGATGATGTTAATGTCGCCGCTCAGCTTGTAGTTCTTGCCGTCGCTGCCACGAGCCTGGATGACGTAATAGTATACTCCAGGGCCGACAAGTTTGCCGTGGTATCGGCCGTCCCAACCCTCTGACGGGTCGGTGAACTCGATGATTTTGTTGCCCCAGCGGTTAAAGATCCAGCAGTGGAAGTCGACAATCGAGCGATAGGACACCTTCCACACATCGTTGACCCCCTCGCTTGTGCCCGGACTGAACACATTGGGGCATGTGAGCTCGCTCACGCCGATGTCGACGGTGAACGTCTCGCTGTAGGCCTCGCACGAGCCATCGCCGTTCGACCCGATAAAGCGCCAATAGGTTACCCCCGCCTCGTTGAAGTCCTGTTCGACCACCAACTGATTGAGTCTCAGCTGGATGTCATTAAAATCCGGGTCGGTGGCCATCTGCCACTCGTAGTGGACGACTGCGTCGGTGCAAAAGGCCTCGAAGGTGATGTGCACAGGTGCCGAGCCTCCCAGCGACCCCTCTGCCCCACTCGACTTCTCGTTGTCGCTGAGTTCGGAGTCCTGTGTGGCCTTGGCTCGCGCGTCGACCGCCGCAGTGACGTAATTGTTGCTCTCTCGTGTGACCTTCTCGTCCCAGAATGCCATGAATCGGTCGCCCGCCAGGGTGAACGTGGTGTTGCATGTGGGTGCCGGCATGACGATGGTGGGCTTGAAGTTCTCCTCCAGCTCAGTGACATGCTTCTGTTGCCACTGTAGCGTGTCACCCTTCCACTCAAGGTTATAGTAGCTCAACTCGATGTCGCGCGACAGAATGCGCTTGGCCCCGGTGACGGTGTAATAGTTGATCTCGTGCCCCTCACCGTCCAGATGCAGGGTGACAGTGCTGCAGTCGCCATCATTGTCGACCGACACGCCGTCTAGCGTCATGCGATAGTGCGAATAGTCGGTCACCCAGAAGCAGTAGCGCGTGGTGCCCTCGTCAATGATGTATCCCCGGTCGGGGGTGATTTCGTTCAGCGTATAGACCAACCCGTCGACGGTGATTCCTTCTTCGATGGGCTGGGCATAGCCTCCCCCCATGTCACCGTAGACCGATATGGTGACAGGATTCTCGGTGGTGGCGGTATAGGTCATGCTCACGCCGTCGGTCTCATGGAGGACAAAAATCTTCTTGAGCCCCGTGTTGATGTCAGGCTCAATCTCCATGACATCGTGTCCGTTGCCCACAAAGGCCACCTGTGCCCCTGCCGTCATCGCCAGTGCGGCAGCCAGCGCTGTGTAGAAATATCGTAGTCTCATCGCTCGTAAAGTTACAACAAAATGTCAAGACTGCCGTGCAATCGGGCACCGTATTAACAAAGTTTTCGGCACAAGCCTCCTGCAAAGCCTAAATAAATAAACGGCAATCGGCCACAAAAATTGTATCGTCACTGGGTTTCGCTCTTCGGGTCATAAGGCTCAGGTGACTGCCATAACCACAAACTGTCTCGGACAAAGGACACAGAGGACACCGATAATAGAACCGACAAGTTTTTTCCTATTGTTATCATTGTCTGATTAAATCTGCTGTAACCGCATGGACTATATGGCGAATTTTTTGTACCTTTGCAGCCCGAAAACCATCCACCTATTTTTATATAGTTATGATAACTTTCTTCAAAAAGGGGCGCACGACAGTCTATGCCGTAGACAGCGACCATGCGCTCGACTTGCAAGAGACCCAAAAACTGGAGTGGCTGCTCGATGGCCAGAAACTGACCGAGACGACGCTTCATGGCACGTTTGTGGGTCCTCGCCGCGAGATGGTGACTCCGTGGAGCACCAATGCGGTCGAGATTACGCAGAACATGGCGATGACCGGCATCGGCCGTATCGAGGAGTTCACGACTGCCTCGAGTGCAATGCCTGCACACGACAAGATGCTTCAGCGCGTGTACACGCAACTGGACGGTGACCTGTTCAACATCACCCGCCAGCCCGCCCCCATTGTCTATATCGACGACATGGAGCGCTACAACCGTGAGGAAGGCCTGGCACTGAGCGACGAGGAGATTGCCTACCTCAAGGAGCTGTCGAGCCGTCTGGGGCGCCCGCTGACCGACAGTGAGGTGTTCGGCTTCTCGCAGGTCAACAGCGAGCACTGCCGCCACAAGATATTTAATGGCACTTTTATCATCGACGGCGAGGAAATGCCCGTGTCGCTGTTCAAGCTCATCAAAAAGACCTCGCAAGACAACCCCAACGGTCTGGTGTCGGCCTACAAGGACAATGTGGCCTTTGTCGAAGGTCCCCGTGTCGAGCAGTTCGCCCCCCGGCGTGCCGAAGCCCCCAGCGAGTTTGAGGTGCGTGAGATCGACACCGTCATCTCGCTCAAGGCCGAGACACACAACTTCCCGACAACAGTCGAGCCGTTCAACGGTGCGGCCACGGGCAGTGGTGGTGAAATCCGCGACCGTCTGGGCGGTGGTCGCGCCAGCCTGCCACTGGCCGGCACGGCGGTGTACATGACCAGCTATCCCCGCACCGAGGTCGACCGCAAGTGGGAGCGCTGCACGATGCCCCCCCGGCAATGGCTGTATCAGAGTCCCGAGGAGATCCTGATCAAGGCCTCGAATGGCGCGAGCGACTTTGGCAACAAGTATGGGCAACCTCTCATCTGCGGCTCGTTGCTGACGTTTGAGCATAAGGAAGGCCGCGAGCAGCTGGCCTACGACAAAGTGATTATGCTGGCAGGCGGCGTAGGTTTTGCCAATGCCCGCGATGCCATCAAGGGCAGTCCCCAGCCTGGCGAGAAAGTGGTGGTAATGGGTGGTGACAACTACCGCATCGGCATGGGCGGCGGTGCCGTTAGCTCGGTCAACACCGGTCAGTATGCCGGTGCCATCGAGCTGAACGCCATCCAACGTGCCAACCCTGAGATGCAAAAGCGCGTGGCCAACGTCATCCGCGCCATGTCGGAGAGCGAGGCCAACCCCATCGTGTCAATCCATGACCATGGTGCCGGCGGTCACCTGAACTCGTTGAGCGAGCTGGTCGAAGAGACCGGCGGGCACATCGACATGTCAGCTCTGCCCGTGGGCGACCCGACACTGAGTGCCAAGGAGATTATCGGCAACGAGTCGCAGGAGCGCATGGGCCTGGTGGTCGCTCAGCAGGACGTGGCCCGTCTGCGCCAGGTCGCCGAACGCGAGCGCGCCCCATTCTATGTGGTGGGCGAGACCACCGGCGATGACCGCTTTGTGTTTGAGCAGGCCGACGGCGTTCGCCCCATCGACCTGGGCATGAAAGACATGTTCGGCAGCTCGCCCCGGACGGTGATGACCGATGTCACCAGCCAACACAGCTATCGTGCGGCGCGCACTCATGTGCAGAAACTTAACGAGTATGTCGAGACCGTGCTTCAGCTCGAGGCTGTGGCCTGCAAAGACTGGCTGACCAACAAGGTGGACCGGTCAGTGACTGGCCGCATCGCCCGTCAGCAGTGTCAGGGTGAGATTCAGCTGCCACTGAGCGACTGTGGCGTGGTGGCTCTGGACTATACCGGCACCAGTGGCATCGCCACATCGCTGGGTCATGCGCCCCAGGCTGGCCTGATAGACTCGGCATCGGGCTCGGTGTTGTCGATTGCCGAAGCATTGACCAACCTGGTGGGTGCCAACCTCAAGGATGGGCTGAAGAGTGTGTCGCTGAGCGCCAACTGGATGTGGCCCTGCCGCAACGAGGGCGAGGATGCCCGTCTGTACCGTGCCGTCAAGGCCTGCAGCGACTTTGCCTGTGCGCTGGGCATCAACATCCCCACAGGCAAGGACAGCCTGTCGATGACACAGAAGTATGGCAAGAAGAAGATTCTGGCACCCGGCACGGTCATCATCTCGGCCGCCGGGCAGGTGAGCGATGTGAAGAAGACAGTCAGCCCCGTGCTGCAGCGCAAGCAGAGCCACCTATATTATATAGACTTCTCGTGCAGCGAGCTGGAGCTGGGCGGCTCAGCGCTGTACCAGTCGTTGGGCATGGTGGGCGACAAGGCTCCATCAGTGGCCGATGCCGACCAATTTGCCACGACGTTCAACATCATGCAGGAGCTGGTGGCCGATGGGCTGCTGCTGTCGGCTCACGATGTCAGTGCCGGTGGCCTGGTGACCACACTGCTTGAGATGACCTTTGCCAACACCGCCGGTGGCTTGTCGGTCAATCTGGACGGCTTCGACGAGCGCGACATCATCAAGATTCTGTTTGCCGAGAATCCAGCCCTGGTCATCCAGGTGGCGAGCAACAAGTGCAACCGTGTGGAGCGCATCATGGCCGAGAGCGGCGTGAAGTTTATCGCCCTGGGCACCCCCAGCGACGAGCGTACCCTGATGATTGATCGCGACGGCAAGGAATATATGCTGGGCATCGACTATCTGCGTGACGTGTGGTACCGCTCGAGCTATCTGCTGGACTGCAAGCAGAGCGGCAACAAGCACGCCAAGGCCCGCTATGAGAACTACAAGAAACAGCCGCTGCGCCAACGTCTTCCCAAGGGGTTCACCGGCCGTGCCGCCGACCTGGGCATCACAGGCAGCCAGCACAGCCCCAGCGGCATCAAGGCGGCCATTATCCGCGAGAAGGGCGTGAACGGCGACCGTGAGATGGCCTACTCGCTCTACTACGCAGGCTTCGATGTCAAGGACGTGCACATGACCGACCTGATGAGCGGTCGTGAGACACTGGATGACGTGCAGATGATTGTGTTCTGCGGTGGATTCTCGAACAGCGACGTACTGGGTTCGGCCAAGGGCTGGGCCAGCGGCTTTGTGTGGAACGACCGTGCCCGCCAGGCGCTGGAGCGCTTCTATCATCGCAAGGACACGTTGAGCCTGGGCATCTGCAACGGATGCCAAGTGATGATTGAGTTGAACCTGATCAACCCCGAGTACAAGAGCCGGCCGGTGATGGCGCAAAACGACTCACATAAATTCGAGTCGGCATTCGTCAACGTGACCATTCCTGAGAACCAGTCGGTGATGCTGGGCAGCCTGAGTGGCTCGCGCTTGGGCATCTGGGTGGCTCATGGCGAAGGTCGCTTTGTCCTGCCCGAGGGTGCCGATGCCTACAATGTGGTGGCCCAGTACAGCTACAAGAGCTACCCAGGCAATCCCAACGGCTCTCCCCGTGGCATTGCTGGCCTGGTGTCGAGCGACGGCCGTCACCTGGCGATGATGCCCCACCTGGAGCGTGCCACATTCCCCTGGCAGTGTGCCTGGTATCCCGAGGCTCGCCGGATGGACGAGGTGACCCCCTGGATTGAGGCATTTGTCAACGCTCGCCGCTGGTGCGAGGAGCACAACGAAAAGAAATAATTGAGAATTAAGAACATCTGGACTGCCTCGGGCACAAAACCCGGGACAGTCTAGGATTAACTTTAACCCTAATGATTGGTATCAATAGCAAAGAAAAACTGAAGCAAGAGATTATCGCCTACATCCTGCTCATCGTGGGCAGTGTTTTGTTTGCCGTGGGCGATGTGATGTTTGTCAACCCCTACCTGATGGCTCCTGGCGGCACCTACGGTCTGAGCAACGTGCTGAACACGGTGTGGCCCTGGAAGATTTCGCTCTACGCCATCTGCATGGATGTGCCGTTGCTGCTGATTGGCACTTGGATCCTTGGGCCGAAATTCGGCATCAAGACCATCATCTCGACGATTGTGATATTTGCCGCTACGTTTGTTCTGGAGAGCACCTGGGGCTACAACCCTGTGCTGCACGACGGCGAAATCAGCAAGGTAGCCGTCGACTCGATGGTACCCATCCCCCACGACGGCGGCTGGTTCCAACCCGACTATTTCCTGAACACGGTTGTTGCCGGTTTGATTTATGGTCTGGCCATCGGCATGATTTTCCGTTCGGGCGCGACGAGTGGCGGTTCGGACATCATCTCGATGATTCTGCACAAGTACACCAAGATTTCGCTGGGCACCCTGGTGATGATAGTGGACGGCATCATCACGTTGAGCACACTGGTCGCCTTCGGTGACATCCGCCTTCCCATCTACTCGGTAATCATCATCTTTATTGAGGGCAAGGTCATCAATCTGGTGGTGGATGGCATGAAGAGCTACCGCACAATGTTTATCGTGACCGACAACATCGAGCCGGTGCGCGACTACATCCTCAACGACATCAAGCGCGGTGCCACCTGCCTCACAGGCACAGGCCTGTACAAGGGCACCGAGCGCAAGATGATCTATGTCACCCTCGACCGCAGCGACATGCTCAAGCTGCGCTCGGCTCTTCACCTGATTGACCCCAAGGCGTTTGTCAACATCATGGAGAGCAGCGAGATTCTGGGCGAGGGCTTCCGCGCTCTGCCCGAAGAGTAGCCAAAAAATGATGCGTAATATAAAAGTTTGATGAAACAAGTTCCCTGCCCCCAGTCGGGCAGGGAACTTGTTTCATGTCATGGTTCGAGTTCGCAACCGGTGAATCCCATCTGCCGGGCGCGGTCGTGGTCGAATGTGCAGTAGGTGGCCTCGCCGTGTGTGCACACCTTGCCCTTGCTGTCGAGCACATCGATGTCGACGGCGACAAAGTTGCGCATCTGCCTTGCGATGCGTGCCCGCACCGTGACGGTGCGGGCGGTGGTCATGATGGGGCGACGATATTGCATGTTGAGCCTGACCGTCATGGCTGTTGTCTGCAACTTGCGCGTGATGAGCCATGCCCCCGTCTCGTCGGCCAGCGTGGCAATGACCCCACCATGCAGTGTGTCAATCCATCCTTGATAGTCGGGAGTGGGTTGCCATGTGCCGACCACTTCGTCGCCATCCTCGTAGAAGTCCATGTGCAGCCCGATGGGATTGTCGGGCGCACAACCGAAACATTTGTATCCCTCCTTGTTGGCCCAGGGATTCTTGATTTTCTTCATTATAGCTGTCGTGTGTAGGATTAGCCCGACAAAAGTAGTCAAAATATTTTTTCCAAAAAAATTTGCCCCAAAATTTTGTATTGCCGTCGGCAAGCACTAATTTTGCAGTGAAATTGCCTGACTGGGCACTGCAACCATCGTTCGATGGCTGCTGTGTGCTTTTGTCTGGCCATCGCATATAGCTATTATTAAGCACTTTAGGTTAAAATTTAAATGACCGAGACCAAACAAATTAAAACTGCATTAATCTCAGTCTTCGACAAGGACGGACTGGACGAGATATTAAAAATGCTCAACGCGCATGGTGTGAGATTTCTTTCGACCGGCGGGACGCAGAAGTTCATACAAGAGCAGGGCTACGCCTGCGATGCCGTTGAGGATCTGACCGGTTATCCCTCGATTTTGGGTGGCCGTGTCAAGACATTGCACCCCAAAGTGTTCGGCGGCATTCTTGCCCGCCGCGACAACGAGGGCGACCGTGCGCAACTAGCGCAATACGACATCGCTGAGATTGACCTTGTGATTGTTGACCTGTACCCGTTTGAGGCCACAGTGGCCAGCGGTGCCGGCGAGGCCGAGGTCATCGAGAAGATAGACATCGGCGGCATTTCGCTCATCCGCGGTGCAGCAAAGAACTTCAACGATGTTGCCATCGTTGCCAGCAAGGCACAGTATGGCCTGTTGTTAGGCATGCTGCAAGAGCATGGCGACGCTGTGACCACGCTGGCCGACCGCCGAGTGCTGGCCCGCGAGGCATTCGCTGTGTCGAGTGCCTACGACAGCCACATCTTCAACTACTTTGCCGGCGGCGACGCGACTGCCCTGCGCCTGCCCATCGATGGCCGCAAGTCACTGCGCTATGGCGAGAATCCTCACCAGCGCGGCTACTACTATGGCGACTTTGAGAGCATGTTCACTCAGCTTCACGGCAAGGAAATCAGCTACAACAACCTGCTGGACATCGATGCCGCCGTCAACCTGATTGGTGACTTCAATGACACGACCTTTGTGATCATGAAGCACAACAATGCCTGTGGTCTGGCCACTCGCCCCACTCTGGTCGAGGCATTCAAGGCCGCCCTGGCCGGCGACCCGGTGAGTGCCTTCGGCGGCGTGCACGTGACCAACCGTCCCATCGATGCAGCCACAGCCGAAGAGATGAACAAGGTATTCATCGAGGTGTGCATCGCACCGGGCTACAGCGACGAGGCTCTCGAAATCCTGAAGCAGAAAAAGAACCGCGTCATCCTGGTGATGAACGAGTTCACCCTGCCACCCATTACCTGCCGCACGGTGCTGAACGGTGCGCTGGTGCAGGAACGTGACACCCACGTCGAGACCCCTGCCGACCTGCGGCAAGTGACCACCGCGGCCGTGAGCGACGCACAGACAGCCGACCTGCTGATGGCCAACATCATCGTCAAGCACAGCAAGAGCAACGCCATCGTTCTGGTCAAGGACCAGATGCTGGTGGGCAGCGGCGTGGGTCAGACCTCGCGCGTCGACGCCCTGCGCCAAGCCATCGACAAGGCCCGTTCGTTCGACCACGACCTGCATGGTGCCGTGATGGCATCTGACGCGTTTTTCCCGTTCGGCGACTGCGTGAAGATAGCCCACGAGGCCGGCATCGACGCGGTCATCCAGCCCGGTGGGTCGGTTCGCGACCAGGAGAGCATCGACTATTGCAACGCTCATGGCGTGGCCATGGTGATGACCGGCGTGCGCCACTTCAAGCATTAAGGCTACACGAAAAACAACACATATCATTTCAATCACAACGCCAACTAAAACAAAAACTAACTTTATGGGACTTTTTTCATTCACACAAGAGATTGCGATTGACCTGGGAACGGCCAACACCATCATCATACACAAAGACAAGATTGTCATCGACGAGCCGTCGGTAGTGGCCCTGGACACCAAGAGCGGCAAACTCATCGCCGTGGGCGAACGCGCTCGCGAGATGCAGGGCAAGGAGAACGAGGGCATCACCACCGTGCGCCCACTCAAGGAAGGCGTGATTGGCGACTTCAACGCCTGCGAGCTGATGATGCGCGGCTTCATCAAGAAAGTCAGCGCCAAGAACCACTGGTTCGCCCCTTCGCTGCGCATGGTCGTGTGCATCCCCTCAGGCTCGACCGAGGTTGAGATTCGTGCCGTTCGCGACTCGAGCGAGCATGCCGGTGGGCGTGACGTGTACATGATCTACGAGCCGATGGCCGCAGCACTGGGCATCGGCCTGGACGTGCTGGCCCCCGAGGGCAACATGATTATCGACATCGGCGGCGGCACGACCGAGATTGCCGTGATTTCGCTGGGCGGCATCGTCACAAACAAGAGCATCAAGTGTGCCGGTGATGACCTGACCAACGACATCGTCGAGCACATGCGTCGCGCACACAACGTCAAAGTGGGCGAGCGCATGGCCGAGCGCATCAAAATCAACGTGGGCAGCGCGCTCACCGAGCTTGACAATCCGCCCGAAGACTATGTGGTGCACGGCCCGCACATGGTGACTGCCCTGCCCATGGAGGTACCCGTGAGCTACAAGGAGGTGTCGCACTGCATCGAGAAATCAATCAGCAAGATTGAGGCTGCCGTGTTGAGCGCTCTGGAACAGACCCCTCCCGAGCTGTATGCCGACCTGGTGAAGAACGGCATCTATCTGAGTGGTGGCGGTGCGCTGTTGCGCGGTCTGGACAAGCGTCTGACCGACAAGATTGGCATCCAGTTCCATGTGGCCGAAGACCCCCTGCACGCCGTAGCCAAGGGCACAGGTGTCGCCCTGAAGAACTACAAGATTTTCCAGTTCTTGAAGCGATAAGACTGCCCGGACCGAGTTTTTTAGTTTCTGGTTTTTGGTCATCAGCCTTTGATGTCCGAGCCATGTCTCGGAATACCCAGAAACCGTTCTTGGAATTCGGTGATTGGCTGTTATGCTCTTATGAAGAATCTGCTGGATTTTTTTGTCAAGCACAGTTCGTGGTTCGTTCTGATTCTCTACGTGATACTGAGTTGTGTGTTGCTGTTCAACAACAACCCCTATCAGCAGAGTGTCTATCTGACCTCGGCCAATGCTGTGTGCGCCACGGTCTACGAAGGCATGAGCAGCATCACCGACTACTTCCACCTCAAGGGCATCAACGAAGACCTGCAGGAACGCAATGCGCTGCTTGAGATGCAAGTTGTGGATTTGCGGGCCCAGGTCAATGACCTGAAGATGCAACTGCCCGACACGCTCAAGAGCCAGCCCGTGCTGCAGCACTTTGACTTTGTCGTCGCCCACGTGATCAGCAACAGCATCGCCCAGACCAACAACTACATCACCATCAACCGCGGCGCGGCCGACGGCATCAAGCCCGAGCAAGGTGTCGTGGATCAAGCCGGTGTTGTGGGTGTGGTCAATGTGGTGGGCAAGCACTCGGCACGCATCATCTCGCTGCTGAACCCCGACATGCGTCTGTCGTGCAAGCTGAGCGACAGCGAGTACTTCGGCAGTCTGGTGTGGGAGGGTGGCGACCCGCGGTATGCAGTACTTGAAGAGTTGCCCATGCATCTTACCTACCAGGTGGGCGACACGGTGCTGACCAATGGATTCTCGACCGTGTTTCCCGAGGGCATCATTGTGGGCACCGTGGCCGGTCCGGCCCACAACGGTCGTGGCAATTTCCTGTCGCTGAAGGTGCGTCTGACCACCAACTTCAGCCAGTTGAGCACAGTGCGCGTGATCACCAACGACATGGCCGAGGAACTCAAGGCTCTGGAACGCGGCCCTAACGACACAATCCCAGGAAAGGAGGGCAAGCCATGACCAAGATAGCTCTGCAGATGGCCCTGTTGTTTGTGGCTCTGGTGCTAATCCAGGTGATGTGCTACAAGATTTTGCTGTTCGGCGTGGCCGTTCCGCTGGTATTCATCTACCTGATTATGCGTCTGCCGGTGACGTGGCACATGAACATCACGCTGACGGTGGCCTTTGTCATGGGGCTGATAGTGGACGTGTTCAACAACACGCCCGGCATGAACGCCCTGTGCTGCACGCTGCTGGCCGCCTTCCGCGAGCCAGTGTTTGCGCTGTTTGTCCCTCGCGAGAACGAGATGAACAACCCCATCCCCTGCGTCGACACACTGGGATTCGGGGCCTATCTGAAATATATGTCCACATTGGTGGTAATCTTCAGCTCGCTCATCTTTCTGGTTCAAGCCTTCACGTTGCACAACTGGCCGTTGACGCTGATGCGCATCGGAGCCAGCAGTGCGCTGACCATCATCTTATTACTGGCACTTGACAGTTTAGTAAGCACCCGTCGTGAGAAAAGACTATAATCTCGAGAAACGCAAGTTTGTCATTGCCGGGTTCATCATTGTTGTTGTGTGCATCTACATCGCTCGCCTGTTTGTGTTGCAGGTGGGCGACAGCACCTACAAGCAGAATGCCGACAGCAATGCCTTTATCGAGCGCGTGATTTACCCGTCACGCGGCTTGATATATGACCGCAACGACAGTCTGGTGGTCTACAACCAGCCGGCCTATGACTTGGTAATGATTCCGAAAGACGTCCAGCCATTTGACACGCTGGACTTGTGCAACACCCTGCAAATCTCTCGTGAGGTGTTTGAGAAGCGTCTGGCCGACATGAAAAAGGGTCGCAACTACTCGGGCTACACTCAACAGATAGTGATGAATCACCTGTCGGCGCAGGACTATGGCCGCCTGCAGGAGAAACTCTACCGCTTTCCGGGCTTCAGCATCGTGCAGCGCATCCTGCGCCAGTACAACTACAATGCCGGAGCCAACATTCTGGGCGACATCCGCGAGGTGAACCAGCGCGACATCGACAATGACTCGTACTACCGTTCGGGCGACTATACCGGCGACCTGGGTGTGGAGAAGAGCTACGAGCGGTGGCTGCGTGGTCGCAAAGGGTCGGAGATTCTGATTCGCGACGCGCTGGGCAAAATCAAGGGTCGCTATAACGACGGAGCCAACGACATCATGCCCGAGGCCGGCAACGACCTGCATCTGAGCATCGACATCAAGCTGCAAGAGCTGGGCGAGCGCATGATGCGCGGCAAGGTGGGTGCCATCGTGTGCATCGAGCCCAAGACCGGCGAGATTCTGGCTCTGGTGTCCAGCCCCAGCTACGACCCGTCACTGCTCATCGGCAAGGAGCGCGGCAAGAACTACTCGATGCTGCTCAACGACCCCCGTATGCCCCTGTTCGACCGTGCCATCATGGCCGCCTACCCTCCCGGCTCGACGTTCAAGCCCACTCAGGGATTGATTTTCCTGCACGAGGGCATCATCAACCTGAGCACAGCCTATCCCTGCCACCGAGGCTTCATCAGCGGCGGCATGCGTGTGGGTTGCCACGGCCATGGCTCGCCCATCCCACTGAAGCCCGCGCTACAGACATCATGCAATGCCTACTTCTGCTGGGGGCTGAAGCACATGCTTGAGAGCAAGCGCAAGTATGGCTCGGTGGCTGGCGCGTTCGAGGTGTGGAAGAAGCACATGGTGTCGATGGGCTACGGCTACAAGACGGGCATTGACCTGCCCGGCGAAAGCCGCGGGTTTATCCCCAACGTCGCCTACTACGACAAGAACCTGGGTCAAGGCAAGTGGAGTGCCTATAGCATCATCAGCGACGCCATCGGCCAGGGTGAGATACTGGCCACGCCGCTACAGATTGCCAATCTGGCGGCCACCATCGCCAACCGGGGCTACTACATCACCCCCCATGTGGTGCGCTATATCGACGGTGTGGGTGTGCTCAAGAAGAATCTGGAGCGGCACGAGACCAGCATCAACAACAGCTATTACACCCCCATCGTCGAGGGCATGCGCATGGCCGTGACCGGCGGCACCTGTCGTGGTGCCAACATCGCCGGCTGGGAGGTGTGCGGCAAGACCGGCACGGCTCAGAACCCTCATGGTCGCGACCACTCGGCCTTTATGGGCTTCGCCCCGATGAAAGACCCCAAGATAGCCGTGGCTGTCTATGTCGAGAATGCCGGCTTCGGTGCCACGTTCGGTGTCCCCATCGGTGCCGTGATGATGGAGCAATATCTCAACGGCAAGCTCTCGCCGGCCCGTGAGGCTGTGGCCCGCCGCATGGAGAACACCAGTCTGTACAGTGCCAAGCTCTATGGCGGCAAGAAGCAGGAAGGCAGCAACAAGAAACAAGATGCGAGCGGCAAGAAGCAGGAAGGCGGCGACAAGAAGCAAGATGCGAGCGGCAAGAAGCCAGACGCAAAAAGCGAGAAGCAAGCCGCCAATCACAACTGACACCCAACGTCTAAAGTCTTAAAGTCTAAAAAAACAATGGAACTACGGAGTAATGACAGCGAGAACCGCACACTGCTCAAGTCGATTGACTGGGTGACCATCGTGCTCTATGCCATCCTGATTGTGGCCGGCGCGGTGAGCATCTATGCCGCGACCTACAACTTCGACAAGGCCAGCATGTTTGACTTCTCGGGCTTCTCGGGCAAGCAGTTCATGTGGGCGGGGTTGTCGTTCATCCTGGGGCTGTCGTTGCTGCTGATTGACCGCCGTCTCTATGAGGCCTACGCCTACCCCATCTATGGGGTGATGATCTTGTTGCTGATTGTCACCATCTTTGTCGCGCCCGACATCAAGGGGTCGCGGTCGTGGCTGGTGTTCGGCCCGGTAAGCCTGCAACCCGCCGAGTTTGCCAAGTTTGCCACCGCCCTGGCGCTGGCCAAGCTATTCAGCACCTATGGTTTCGCGCTGAACAACTGGCGCAACTATGCCATTGCGGGCGGCATCATCATGTTGCCCATCGTGTGCATCATCCTGGAGAAGGAGACCGGTTCGGCGCTGGTCTACACGTCGCTCATCTTTGTGCTCTATCGCGAGGGCATGAGCGGTTTTGTGCTGTTTGCCGCACTGTGTGCCATCACCTACTTTGTGGTGGTGCTCAAGTTTGCCACTGTGATGCTGATGGGCATCCCGCTGGGCACGTTCATCGCCTTTGTCATCGTGATGGTGCTGACGGTGGGCATGTTGCTGGTCTACTGCCGCTCGTTCATTCTGGGCCGCAATGTGCTGCTGGCCTACATCGCCGGCGGTTTGCTGGCCTGGGGGCTGACTTGGCTGGGCGTATCGGTCAATGGCTATGTGTTCTTCGGCCTGATGGTAGGCGGCACGGTCATCTATCTGCTGTATGGCATGCTGCACGACGACATGCGGCGCATCCTCATCACCATCGGCTTTATCGTGGCATCGGTCATCTTCATGTTCACGGTCGACTTTGCGTTCAACCATGTGTTGCAGGAGCATCAGCAGAAACGTATCACCGTTGTGCTGGGCATCGCCGATGACCCTCGCGGTGTGGGCTACAACGTCAATCAGAGCAAGATAGCCATTGGCAGTGGTGGCATTCTGGGCAAGGGATTTCTCAATGGCACACAGACCAAACTCAAGTATGTGCCCGAGCAGCACACCGACTTCATTTTCTGCACCATCGGCGAGGAGGAGGGGTTTGTGGGATCGACCATCGTGCTGCTGGTGTTCCTGGCCCTGATTTTGCGCATCATCGCGCTTGCCGAGCGCCAGCACACCACGTTTGGTCGCGTCTACTGTTATTGCGTCGCGTCCTACCTCATCTTCCACCTGAGCATCAACATCGGCATGGTGCTGGGCTTGTGCCCCGTCATCGGCATCCCGCTGCCCTTCTTCAGCTACGGCGGCTCGTCGTTGTGGGGCTTCACCTTCCTGCTGTTCATCATGCTCCGCATCGATGCCGACCGCGCCAGCTACGGCGTGTGGTGAGCGGGGACAGAGCAGTCTCTATTGCACCACCTGCCACGAGGCAATGTTGCGCACTGTGTCATCTAGTGCGACAGCGACTTTGAAGACCTGTCGCGGGTCGTTGAGATAACGGTAACAAATGACTGCTAAAGCCCATTTGCACCTCCAGATTTGGGGACTCAAGTTTGTAAACAGGGAAGCTATGGTGTAGACATCATCACATGCACTGACGAGATTGTCGATGAGCTGATTCGTCACCTCATCGACCATGACATGTTGCCCGACATACGGTTTCCATCGCCCGAAGCCTTTCAGAGCGAAAACCGTGCCATCATGCAGCACAACCTGGACTTTCTTGCCCGGGCGATGCGGCACGATGCCTACTAGCCTCCTGCTTTTTTGGCATCAGTCACCTGAGGCTATGCCAGGGATGGGCTTTGCCGGCCAGCCATAGTCCTGATAGAACCGGGCCGTGAGATGATATTGCTGTACATATTGGGCAATGACATCGGCACGCGCCCGTTCGCGTGTGTTCTCGTCGGCTTGCACCGCCTTGAAGTCGTTGAAGCGACTGCCAAAGATGCGCCGTGCAGTGGGCAGAAACTCTGAACCGTCGCCCACGGCATCGAATGCTGTGACCTCATAGCCACCCTGCCCCTTGGTCAGATGCACCAATCCGGGATGGTTGCCGCCTGAGCAGCACTTGAGCGTGTCGCCGTCCTGGTTGTAGTTGAAGACCCAGAAGTCGCCCCATACCTTGATGTCGTCGGTTGTGGCACTGTCCACCCCCACCACGATGGCATAGGGGATGCAATGCTGGCCCGGTGAGTAGCAACTGCCGATGGTGTCGACCAGATAGCGGTCGATGGCAGTGAGGTAGGTCTCGGGCTGGGCTTGGGTCTCGACAACCTGAGCCGTCGGTGCCGCTTTCTGGCCGGAGTCCTTGCATGAGTTCATCACAGTGGTGCCGCACAGTGCGAGGATGGCGGCGAGCATCCAATGGGTTGTTTTCATAATGGTTGTTTTTTTTCGAACCGCGAAACTGCGCGAAGCAGGGGGGCTACTTGACCGCGAAGAAACGCGAAAAAAATATGAATTATGAATTATAAATTATAAATTATGAATTGAATAAGGGGCTCTTGATCAACCGCAGCACGGCAGCAGTGAAGTCGCCGGCAGGCATGTCGTAGGGCAACCAGTGGATGGGGGTGCCGCGCCGCTCCATGCCACGGAACCACGTCATCTGCCGCTTGGCAAACTGGTGGATGGCGGTCTCTAGCTGGTCGTGCATCTGCTGCCAGGTGAGCTGGCCGATGACATAACGTGTGACAAACTTGTACTCGAGGCCGTAGTAGATGAGGTCGTCGGGGTCTACCCCACCCTCGATGAGCCGCTGCACCTCATCGACCATGCCGGCCTGCAGGCGCGCGTCCAGGCGCTCGGTGATGCGGCGGCGGCGCGCCTCGCGGTCGATGCTCACACCGATGACCAGGGCATCACGCAACGGGTGGGGCTCAGTGGCGAGTTTGAGGTCGGGATGCTCGTGATAGTAGGTGCAGATCTCGATGGCTCGGATGGCCCGCTTGGGTGTGTCGATGTCGCTGTTGTTGCGCAGCGTCTTCATGGTGCGTAAGATGGCCGTCAACTCGTCGAGCGACTTGTCAGCCAGTTGTGCCCGCAACTGGTCGTTCTGCGGCACCGGTGGCAGTTGGATGCCCTTGAGCACCGTCTCGACATACATGCCCGTGCCGCCGCACAGGATGACTTGCCGCCCTCGGGCGGTGATGCCGTCGCTGGCCGCCTGATAGTCGCGCAAAAACTCAAACAGGCTGTACTTGTAGCCCGCTGGGCAGATGTCGATCAGGTGATAGGGCACATCGCCATACTCGTCCAGGTCCTTGCCCGTGCCCAGGTCCATGCCACGGTAGACCTGGCGCGAGTCGGCACTGATGATCTCGGCCCCTAGCTCACGCGCCAGCGCCACGGCGCGGGCAGTCTTGCCCGATGCCGTGGGTCCGGTGATGACTATGAGCGGTCGCTTATCCATTATAAAGTATCAAAACCTCGAAACATTCGCTAGCTTTTAACCGCGAAACTGCGCGAAGGATTTTTTTCGAACCGCGAATTACGCGAATGGGGCAGAATAAATTTGATAATTCGTGATTAAACTCGTGACAACCGCAAAACTGCACGAAGGATTTTTTTCGAACCGCGAATTACGCGAATGTGGCAGAATAAATTCGATAATTCGAAAATTCGTGATTAAACTCGTGACAACCGCGAAACTGCGCGAAGCAGGGGGGCTACTTGACCGCGAAGAAACGCGAAAAAAAATGAATTATGAATTATAAATTATGAATTGAAAAAGTGTCCTTATGTCTTTTTTAAAACCGCGAATTACGCGAATGTGGCAGAATAAATTCAATAATTCGAAAATTACTGCGCTACGCTTGCCCTTCGGGCTCCCATTCGGTCGTGAGCACTTAGTGGTTCGTGATTAAACTCGTGACAAACGCGAAACTGCGCGAATGTGGCGGTTGACGCAACTAGAGCTTCATCACGCGCTTGAGGGCAAGGTTCTCGTAACCCTCGGGACAGTGGGTCGAGAGGTAGACGGTTGGATTGCTGGCGATGAACTCGCGCACGCGGTCCAGCGTCTGACGGGCGGCCTGCTTGTCCTCAAAGATGATGCTCAGCTTGTCGGCCTTGAGTGCTGCGTCGCAGTAGGTCACATCGCCGTGCATCATGTAGAAGAGTCCGTCGCACTCGGCGATGACGATGCTGTTGCCACGCGTGTGTCCCTTGGCCTCAATAAACCAGATGCCCGGGGCCACCTGCTGTGCATTGGGGAAATTCTTGTATGCCTCGCCGTATGTGGCACGGACGATGTTGGGTCCGTCGAGCTTGAGGGCATCGGCATCCTCGGGCGAGATGTAGACCTTGGCGTTGGGAAACTCGCGGATGCAGTCGCTGTGGTCGTTGTGCTTGTGCGTGACCAGAATCTTGGTCACCTGCTCAGGCTTGTAGCCCAGTGCGCCAAATGCCTCCATATAGTGCGCCACACGTTCGCCCATGTAGAGCGGTGCCCCCAGCTTCTTGGCCGGAGCGGCGTAATCGGCCTTAAACCCGGTGTCGACCAGGATGACCTCGTCGCCGGTGTCGATGAGGAAATTCTGCAGACTGCTGCGATAGATAATCTGTTCGTCGAACTGGTCTTTTCCTTCCTCGCCCCCGAAGGCGAACGGCTGGTTCATAAACCCGCCGTCAAACATGCGTATTGCTTTTATTTCCATTTTGAATAGAGTTATACTAAATGGCTCAATAGTAGATGTGGTGATAATGACGAGGTGCGCCTACCGATTGGGGTTGACACACCTCGCCGAACGTGAATTGTATTACTTCTGCGCAGGCTCCCACTTGCAGCGGACGGGCGAGACAATGGCACCCTCCTTCTTCAACTCGGCAAAAGCCTTGTCAACCTCTTTGCGGTCAGCGCCCAGCGCCTTGGTCACGTCACCAGCCGAGACGGGTTTTCCGGCCTCGCGCATGGCCTGTAGAACTTGCTCTTTCATAGTCTTGTTGGTTTATAGTTGTGTCTGCTTACCAATCTTCTCAATCATCTCCAGCGCGCCCTCGGTCAGTCCTGTTGCGAAGAGCTGCAGTGCCTCAATTGATTTCTTAGCTTCCATTGTTGTTTGGCATTATGGTGAATTGTGTTGGCAAAAATAGTAAGAACTGTAACAACAGCCAAATATAATGTCTTAAACTTTACAAAATCAAGCAAACTCGATGATGGCGCACACCTCGTCGCCCACGGCAAGCGCAACGCTGACGGCCTGGTCGCCATGATAGACAGTGGGTGTCAACACATCGCCCAGCCGGGCCGGCACGCGATATTCAACACGCAGGTCGCGCACCACAAAGTCGGTCGGCAACAGCTCCATAGCCATGCGGACATAGTTGGCATTATTGACATGCCGATTATAGTCGATGTCGGCCCGCATGACAGCGATGGGTTGCCCCTGTTCACCGCCTTGTTTGGGCAGGATGATGCGCCGGTCACGGTAGGTCATGTCGAGCTTTGGTTCGATGTTGAGCGACTGGATGACCTCGTCGTCGATGCGCCTCAGATGCCCGTTGGCCTTGTCGACAAACGCTCCCATGCTCCAGGTGCGGTAGCAGGGCCGGTGCTGCGCGTCGTAGATGAACGTGTTGCGGAAGCCGAACATCGGCTTCACCTCGTAGACTGTGGTGGTGACGGTGAGCTGCTCCTTGAACCGGGGCACCCGCATCACCTCGACCTGCCGAGCCACAAGCAGTTGCGTCATGTTCTCTCGGGCGAAGAACTGCTGCACGGTGGGTTCGGTGTCAATCCACATCTCCGAGCAGTCCTGCATCATCTGCAGGGCCGAATAGAGCTTGAGTCGCCCCTCACTGTCACAACTGCTGGTCGTGACCTTGAAATCCAGACTGTACATTTCGGAGATTAGCGTTTGAGGGTACGGTCGAAGTAGTTGAGCACGCGCTGGTAGAGCGGCTCGCGCACGCCACAACCGTTGATTGAGTGATTCATGTTGGGATAGACCATCATGTCGAACTGCCGCTTCTGTCCGTGCAGCTTGGCGATATACTGCATGGCATTGATGATGTGCACGTTGTCGTCGGCGCTGCCGAACATGATGAGCAACTCGCCCTTGAGGTCGGCCACCTTGTCGAGCGGTGCGCTGTTGGCATATCCGTCAGGGTTCTCTTGTGGTGTGCGCATGAATCGCTCGGCATAGATTGTGTCGTAGAACCGCCAGCTGGTCACCGGCGCAATGGACACGCCTGCCGCATAGTGACTGTCGGGATGCGACATGGCCATGAGCACCTCATAGCCACCGAAGCTCCATCCCCAGATGCCGATGCGGTCGGCATCGACCCAGGGCTGGCTGGCCATGTAGCGTGCAGCCGCCACCTGGTCGATGGTCTCGTAGTGTCCCAAGTTCTGATAGATGAGCGACTCGAATGCCTTGCCCCTGGCTCCAGTTCCACGACCGTCAAAGCAAGCGACGACATAGCCCTGTGTGGCAAAATATTCCTCCCAGTCGAGCTTCCAGTTGTTGCGCACCTGCTGCGAGCCCGGCCCGCTGTACTGCGACATGATCACCGGGTACTTCTTGCCGGGATCAAAGTCGACGGGCTTGATGATGAAGCCGTTGATTGTGTATCCATCGTTCTCAAAGGTGATGAACTGTCGTCTGGGCACCTCGGGCACCAGATATTTGGCACAATATTCCTCGTTGAGCTGGAGGTCACGCACTGTGTTCTTGCGTCCCACCTGCTTCAGCCTATACTGCGTGGGGGTGTCGACGTTGCTAAAGGTGTGGATAAAAAAGGTGAAGTCGCTGTTGAATGTTGCCGAATTGGTGCCCTTGTCGGCCGCCACATCCTGCACGCGCCCCTTGTCGTCGACGCGCCGCACTACGCGGTTGAGCGGACCGTCGGTACACTGATAGTAGAACAGCCGGTTCTTCGCGTCATAGCCATAGTAGGCCGTGACAGGCTCCTGACCCGTGGTGAGTTGGCGCATGAGCTTGCCGTCGAGGTCATACTGATATAGCTGGCAGTAACCTGAGGTCTCGTTGGGGATGACCAGGAAATTGTCATAGTAGGCCACGTTGCGCGCCATCTCACTGTCGATCCAACTGGTTGATGTCTCGTGATAGATGTCACGGGCAGCCCCGGTTGTGGGATTGACGCGATAGATGTGCATATCGTTCTGAGTGCGGTTGAGCGTCATCACCATCAGCGCGCCGGCGGGTCCAGCATAGCCGATGTGGGGCACATAGTCGTCCTGTGCCAACGGCACATCCATCTTGCTGAGCCTTGATGTGGCCACGTCGTAGCTGTGGACGGTGACCACGGCATTCTTCTCACCAGCCACAGGATACTTGTAGTCGTAAGAGCCGGGATAGAGGGCATAGTCCTCGTTGGGCTTGCAGTCGCCCTCGTACATGGTCATCGAGTACATGGGCACATCGCTCTCGTCCCATCGGATGAATGAGAGTGTACGGCTGTCGCTGGACCAGGCGAACGAGTTGAGCATGGCGAACTCCTCCTCATAGACCCAGTCGGGCACAGCGTTGATGACATGGTTCTTGCGTCCGTCAGTGGTGACCTGGGTGATGTTGCCGTCGGCCAGTCGCTGGACATAGACATTGTTGCCGGTGACATAGGCCACGCGCTCGCCGTCGGGCGACAGGGTGGCAATCTGCACGGGCTTGTCGCCTGCCACAGCACGCATCTGGCCGGACTTGCGGTCATAGACAAAAAACCGTGCGGTGAACGAATGGCGATAGATGGGTTCGCTGTCGGCCCAGAGCAGGATGGCACTCTCGCTGTGGCTCATCTCATAGCCGTCCCAGCTGCGCACCTGTGCCGCCTGCATGGGCAGCGAGTCGAGCACGGTGGCCTCGCGCCGCCCGGTCTTGTAGGCATAGCGAGCGATGGTCTTGCCACCGTCAGTAATCTGGTAATAACACTTGCCGTCACTTGCCGGGGTGACGGCTCCGATGCCCTTAGGGCGGGCACCTCCCAGCACATAGTCTTGCAGTGTGAGTGCGCCAGCACTCACGCTCACCGCCATAGCGGCAAGCAGTATCATGGATTTGTTCATTCTAGTTTATAGTTAATAGTTTAGAGTTTAAAGTTTCGGTGTGCAGCCACAACTATAGCCTAACTGCAATTCTAGATCGTGCCAGGCACAGTGTGGTGGGCAAATGCCTCGGCCGCCTGACAACGGCACTCCAGGCCACGGAATCGCTCCATGGGCACATGCCATCCATCCAGCAGCTCGTCCATTCCCTGGCTCACATGGCAGCGGCATGCACGGTGCTTCTGCTCAAGCACGCTGGTGATGTCGACCCAGTCGGTGGGTTGGAACATCTGCGACTGCGTGCCCGTCATCGCCTCCATATAGTAGAGCTCAAACGTGCGCCCCACCCTGCGCCAGGCGTCCAGCACCAGCAGTCCACACGCAGCATGGTCGCGATGGCTGTCCACCGGCCAGTGCGTGAGCACCACATCAGGCTTCTCTCGCTCGAGCAGCTCACGCATCTCTCGATATCGTTCCAGGTTGACCTCGGTGTTGCCGTCCACCTGGCTCATGAAGATGTGCCTGGTGCCCACCACAGCATTGGCACGCTCGCTCTCAATCACGCGAATGGCCGCAGCCTCGTCATGGCTCTTGCCAGCAATGCCCGCCTCGCCGCGTGTGAGGTACACACACACCACCTCATGCCCGGCCTGAGTGAGCAGACACATCACTCCACCGGCACAAGTCTCGGGGTCGTCGGGATGCGCCCCGATGACCAGTATCTTACGTTTGCCGCCACTGTTTGCGGGCTTGTCTTGCCCCTGCGCTGCCAGAGGTATGCCACCTAATATGGTTGCTGCCGCGGCACCACTGGCCGCCTTGATCATATCTCGACGTGTCATGATTTTAAGACGTTAGATTTTAGTTGTTAGTTTTTAGTTGTTAGTTGTTAGTTGTTAGATGGACTTTGGACGTTAGACTTTAGACGTTAGATAGAATTTAGACGTTAGACGCTTAATCCACTAACAACTAAAAACTAAAAACTAACAACTAACAACTTCTAGGAGCTAGATGACGGCGATGGCACGGCGACGTCCGTCAGGCTGAATCTCGGTCAGGATAGTGATGGTGTCGCCAGTGGCACGGCCTTGCAGCAACTGCCCGGGAACGAAGCATCCCTCGACAAATCCATACTGCTTGCCTCCCTGCCCCTGCAGCACCTTGAGCTCGCCAGTGACCGCGTCACCGAATGCCGGCAGCACGTCGTCGCGCTGGGCAGGGTCGACGGTGAGCAGTCGCAGCTTGTCGCCCTCGGCCTGCACGCGCAGGTAGACATAGGCAGTGTCCTGAGGCAGCTTGCTGACCCGGGCAAAGAGCGACTTGCCGTCGGGCATCACCAGCTTGGCCAATGGGTGCCCCTGCTTGTCGTTGAATCGTGCCACCACCACAGCAGGCACCTGAGGCACGTCCTGATAGACCCAGCCCACGATGGCCTGGGCGCGCTGGGCGTAGAGCAGACGGTTGTTCTGGGTAGCAACGGTGTCGGCGGGGATGCGCTTGCGCAACTGCTCATAGCGCCACGACTTGTGCCACCCGTAGCGCTCACGTGTGGCACGATAAATCTCGAGCTCGCAAAGGGCGGCCGGCATGTTGCCCTCGCGGGCCAGCTCCCATCCCAGCTCGCGATGAATCTCGCTGGTGTAGTTGTCCGACACCTTGAGGGTCAGTGTCTGGCACAGTGCCGAGGTCTTCATGTCTAGGTCGTGGGTGAGCATGCCGGCCAGCTCGTGCCACACATAGTATTTGCCAATCGAGGCGGCCAACTGGCGGTGCATGTTCAGTGCCCGCTCCTTGTCTCCACGGTTGAAGAGTGCGAGCGACAGATATCGCTTGAGCTCCAGCTTGTCTGGGAATCGTTCCACCACCTGGGTGAGCAGTTGCATGAACTCACCGCTGTAGGTCATGTCGCGCATCAGCTTCTTGAAATTGATGTAATGAGCCACAGCCGCCTCGACCAGCGAGGGGAAGCTGCCGGGATGCCTGCCTTGCTTGCGCTCTTTGCGCTGCCAGTCCTCGGGCATGAAGTTGCTCTCGCCCCACATATCCAGAAACTTGGAGAAGTCAAACTCCTTGCCAAACCGTTTGGACAGTCGAAGGGCCACCACCAGGATGCGCGAGTGCAGAACCGATGGTCTGGACACGCCCGTGAGACTCATGTAGTGAGCCAGGGCGTGCCGCGCCTCGATGCACGGCACGTGCTGCTGTTGCCACAAGTGGTGCCAGATGATCCAGCCGGCCCGCTCATGCAGCGGCTCGGTGAGCTGATGGTCGGTGATGAGTTGCGCCACAAAGTCGTAGGGTGCGATGGTGTCGCCGGTGCGTGCCTCGTGATAGGCCGCCTTGACATCGGCATAAAAGGGCTGCATGTGCCTGATGAGTCGCGCCAGTGCGCGGTCAGGCAGACTGCGTTCGTCGCCGGCCTCCGGCTGCTGTTCGCCCATACGGGGCAGCAGCTGCCCCATACGCTCGGCCAGCACGCCGGCCTCGTTGGCATAGCCGCGCTGCAACTCGCTGTAGGCCATGTCGTGCAGTGTCCAAAACAAAGCTCTAGCCGCCCATGCGTCCTCGGGGGCCTGATTCAAATCACTCATGGCCATCTCGTATGCCTCAGGCAACTGACCATTCTTCCTCAATTCGTTAACCTGCTTGAAACTCATATCTATCAACCGTTTAGATGTGTGAGCTGCCAGGCAAGACAGGGCCTGGCAATCCTAATGACTTGCAAATATAGCGATTTTTCGGCAGTTATCAACAATTTTTTTGCCAGTTTGGTGTTTTTTGTAATGAAAACGCAACACTCATGACCTACAACGACATCAACCGGCACCAGCGCGACGCATACATCACGTTCGACAGTGCCAGCCACACCTACAGTCACGGCGGACGCGAGTTCACCTCGGTCACCCGCTTGGTAGAGAGCCACTTTGAACAGTTCGATGCCGACTACTGGGCCGCCCGCAAGGCTCCCGCCCTGGGTGTCACGCCCGAGCAGCTCAAAGCCCAGTGGGCACTCAAGGGCGAGCAGGCCCGCAACCTGGGCACACAGATGCACGAGAAGATTGAGCGCCACTACCTGGGTCTCGCCAACGAGAGCGATGCCACCTATCGCCTGTTCGAGCAGTTCGCCAGCCGTCACCACCTGGTGCCCTACCGCACCGAGTGGGCCATCTATGACGAGGAGAGCGGCGTGGCCGGCACGCTCGACATGCTCGAGTGCCAGGACGGTGTGTTCAACATCTACGACTGGAAACGCAGCAACAAGGTGGTGACCGACGGCATAGCCAAGCGCGAGAACCGCTGGGGCAAGCACGCCTCGACTCCCATCGAGCATGTGCCCGACACCACCTACTGGCACTACGCCCTGCAGGTGAGCATCTACCGCTACATCCTGGAGAAGAACTACGGCATACGTGTCAACTCAGGCCAGCTGGTGGTCCTCCACCCCGACAATCCCTGCCCATACGTTGTTGCCGTGCCCTACATGAAGCCCGAGGTTCAGGCCCTGCTCAAGACCAGACGATAGGCTTGCCCCACACAGCCCTCCTCGAGCGAGAGGCTCACTTGCGCCAAGCGTTGACCACCTCGCCGATGTACATCGTGTGCACACCGGCGGGAAAGTTGGCATACATCTGTCGGGGCACATCGTCCTTGAAGTACTGCGGGTCGAATGGTGCGGCATACATCGTGCGGCACTCAAGCACCATGTCGGCCTCGACATAATAGGGTGTGCCGTGCTCAGTGTAGGCTGTGTGTAGCCCCAGAGCACGGGCCTTGTCGCCGTCGCGCCCGCTTTTCGTGCCCATATATTCCAGGATCTCGTCACGACGGTCGGCAAAGGCCATGACGGTGAAATACTGTGCGCCGTCCATCATCTGCTTGGTGTATCGCTTCTCGGCCACATAGACCGTGACGGCAGTCTTCCGCCACAGCGTGCCGATGCCCCCCCAGCCTATGGTCATGGCATTGCTCTGCCGCTCATTGCCTGCGGCCAGGAGCAGGGCATGCCTGAACCAGTTGAAGCCATTTTCATTGAAGTCTTGCTCGACGGCAATCGGCTTGAATCCATGCTCGGTCTGCGCCGCCACAGCTCCCGGTGCAGCCACCATCAGCGCAACCAAAATCATCTTGAAAAGTTGTCTCATATCTGTTCTATTATGGGTTGATGTTGAAAAAGGCAGCTAACCACACTATCTGCCATTAGCTGTGAGCGCATTGTTATCATTGCGATACGTTTTGCCTCTGTTATCGGCGTACAGAGGTAGTACGTTTATTCGATATTGTGGGCATGACTGGGCGAATTGTTGATAACTAGCAGTAATTTTCGTCTGTTTTTTTGTAGACTCGAGGGGAAAAGACTGGACAGAGGCGGGTTGGCATGATTTTTGCATATTGATGTTATGTTTGCCTTCTATGCTTAACATCAACAGAAATTATGGACAAAAAGATCAACATATCGCTGGTGGGTGGACAGCCGTTCCCCGTGTATGCCCAGATTCTGGACAACCAGCCCGAGATAGCCATTCTGGTGTGCTCGAGAGACACCTTCAAATATGCTGAAAATGTCAAGCGTTTACTCAACCGACGGCATCCTAGCATCGATGTATTCATTGCCGAGCTTTCGGCCGAAGACAACCTGCAAGCCGATGAAGCCATCCGCGCGCAATGTGCGCTATATTGCAAGCCGTCGAATACTGTCACCGTGCACGTGGCTGGTGGCACAAAGCCTTGGTCGATTCTGTATGCCAAGCACTTTGGCGGCAAGGCCTCGATTGTGTTTATCGACCAGAACAATGTGATTTGGGACCTGGACACGCTCGCCCAGCACCGTTTTGACTCATCGTCAATCAGCATCCCCGACACATTCGCCTTGCAGGGAGTGACCGTCAAGTCCACGCCGTTTGAAAGCTACGATGCCAGCGACAGCGAGTGTGTGAGGCAAATCAAGCAGTTGCGCAAGTGCAATTTCAGGGCCTTTAACCGCATCACGATGGAGTTGTCACAACATCCCAACCTGACGTGCAGCAGTGCCGACCAGTGCAGCATCAACTGGGATGCCGAGCAGCAACTGTATGAGTGCCACTTTGAGTATCACGGCAAGTTTGACAAGGTGATTGACCGCAACCTGTCGGCAACTCACGTCAAGCATCTGCTGCTCAATACTGGCTGGTTTGAGTATGAGGTGGCTTCACTGTTGCAACAATGGCCCATGACCAGCCAGATAGTGATGAACGCGGCCATCAACTATGCCAACACGACCAGGACTGTCAACGAGCTAGACATCATCGTCAAGACTCGTCACGACAAGTTGCTGTTTGTCGAGTGCAAGACCCAAATTTACGACTCAACGGCTATAGACAAGTTCAACGATGTAGTCAAAAAATATGGCGGCATGGGCAGTAAACGCATCTTCATCACCGACGTACCTCTGAAGGACCTGCCCCGTGACAAATGCGAGACAAGCGGCATCCCGCACTTTGCGTTACAGCAAATCGCTCAAAGCGACGAGACCCGTCAGGCGTTCTTTGCGGCACTCGATGCCTACATGAGCAACATCAACGAACGATAACGACAAAAAACATAATTATATGTCACGAAAAATTTTTATCTCATTCCTGGGAACAGGAGGTTACTCTAATGGCCATTATAGCCATGAGAACTTCAAATCACCTGAAACGCGGTTTATCCAGGTAGCAACACTACAGTATATCAATGACCACATCTCAAAGTGGCAACCTGGTGACAAAGCTGTAATTCTACTAACTAAGGATGCAGAGAAGCGAAACTGGGAAGACTATGGTGCAAAAGACAAAGACGGTTATTATTACCGAGGTTTAAAAGGAAGACTTGAAGATTTGAATTATCCTATTAGCATTACTCCTATTAGAGATGTTCCGACCGGTGGTAATGAAAATGAGATTCTTGATATATTCTCATTACTCTTCAAGTCGATTGATGATGGAGACCAACTTTATATTGATGTTACACATGGCTTCCGTTCATTACCCATGTTGGTTATCGTCTTTGGTAACTACGCAAAATTCTTGAAAAAAGACCTTTACGTTAAAAGCATCACGTATGGCGCATACGAAGCCCGCAAAGGCAATGTGTCCCCAATTGTAGACTTGCAAGTATTATCTTCATTGCAGGATTGGACCTTTGCCGCTGCCGACTATCTTGAAAACGGAAATGCTGGACGACTTGCCAGTCTGGCACAAGAAAACGTAAAGCCATTGCTCGTTTCTTCGCAAGGGAAAGACAAAGAAGCTCAAGCGATAAAAGCACTAGCAGAAAAACTAAAAAATGCCACTGATGACATGCTCACATGCCGTGGAATGAACATTATCAATGGTACAAACATTTACGATCTTCAACGCTCATTAAGTGAAATAAAAAAGTCCTTTATCCCTCAACTAAATCCGCTCCTTAAAAAGATTGAGCACAACTTTTCCAACTTTACACCGGCCAAGAATATCTTGAATGGGATTGAAGCTGCGCAGTGGTGCGTAGACAATGCGATGTATCAGCAAGCTGCAACTTTACTTCAAGAGACTGTTGTCTCATTTTTCTCCTCTCGCCACGGTATAGCCATTGACGATGAGGAAAATCGGGGGCTAATCAACATAGCTCTAAACATCATAGCCGAAGGGAAACAAGTTAAGTTAGACGAATGGAAGGTCGATGAGAACAAAAAAGAAACTCTCAAACATATCATCGAGACAGACTCATTAATGCACAATGCAGAGATAGTCAGTGCCTTTAGCTCGTTAACAGATGTCCGCAATGACATGAATCACAGTGGCATGCGTAGTACCCACCAGCCAATGAAACCGTCCAAAATAAAAACAAGAGTAAATACTGCTCTAAAGGTTTTATCTGAAATATTATTGAACCATGGCAGCGAAGAAGATTAGGCTGACCGACAGTCAGACACGGGTGTTGTCGCAGATACTGGATTTCATCGACGCGCGTGGCGAGCGGGTGTTTATCCTCAAGGGCTATGCCGGGACGGGCAAGACGACGCTGCTGCGCTTCCTGCTCAAGGAGCTGAAGAAGCGCAACCTGCCGGTGCATCTGATGGCCCCGACCGGCCGCGCGGCCAAGGTGATGAGTAACCTGGCCGGCGATGGCGGCAACAACCCGATAGCCCGGACGATACACAGCTACATCTACTCGTTCAAGGGGCTGAACAAGAACATCGACGAGAAAGAGAGCCCGACGTTCGACACCGACGGGCAGCTGTTTCTGGAGTTTGAGGCCGGTGAGCGTGCGTGCGACGAGAGTGGCGACAAGGTGGTGCATATCATCGACGAGGCATCGATGGTGAGCGACTTCGAGCAGAAAGAGGTGTCGCAGGCCAAGTTCGGGTCGGGCCGCCTGCTGAACGACCTGCTGAGCTATGACCTCCGTCCGAAGAGCAAGTACATCTTTGTGGGCGACCCTTGCCAGCTGCCTCCAGTCGAGCAGCAGCAGTCGCCCGCGCTGAATGCCGCCTACTTCGCCACACACTACCACATGCGTGTCTGCGAGGCCCAACTGACCGAGATCATGCGCCAGACCGGCACGAGCAGCCTGATCACGGCGAGCAAGAAGGTGCGCGTGCTCTACCAGAACGCCCCTGAGAACGCCGCGGTGTATGGCCGTGGCACGGTGTGGGGCAAGTTGCCATTCCGTGCGATGCCCGACATTCACTGGCACGTCGACGCGGGCGACCTGGTGCGCCACTACATCGGCCAGGTCAAGCGCGCTGGGCTGGAGAGTGCCATCTTCATCTGCCGCAGCAACGCCAAGTGCCAGCAGTTCAATCTGAGCATCCGCCCCATGCTGGGCATCACCAGCAGCAGTGTGGCCGTGGGCGACATGCTCATGGTCACGCAGAACAATCTGCTGGTGCCGCTGGTCAACGGTGACATGGTGCAGGTGACCGAGGTGACCGACCAAGTGTCGCACTGCTGCGACCTGCAGTACCGTCTGGTCACAGTCCGGGAGCTGTTCACCGGCAAATTGCACAAGACGTGGCTGCTTGAAGACATCCTCTACTGCGGGCAGCCCAATCTGGACAAGGTGCGCCAGAGCAACCTGATGTATGACTTTGTCATCCGTATGCGCCGCCAGGGCATCAAGCAGGGCAGCAACACGTTCAACACCATGATGCGCACCGACGTCTACCTCAACGCGCTGCGATGCAACTTCGGCTACGCGGTGACGTGCCACAAGGCTCAGGGCGGCGAGTGGGACACGGTGTATGTCGACATGCCTCGCAACATCACGATGAACCCCGTCAAGGAGAAGTACCAGTGGGTGTATACAGCAATGACCCGCGCCAGCAGGTCATTGCATCTGGTGAACGATTTCTTCTACGAGTAGACGGCCTTGTCGGGCCGATATTCGCGGAAGCGCACAAACCGGAACGTCGATGTCTTTGAGCCATCGGCGTTTATTGTGACGTTCCGTTCGGTGGTGCTGGCATAGCAGCGTATGTGCAGGTAGTGTAGCCGTTCGAGGATGTTGTGGGTGAGGGTCATCTCGCCCATGACATGGACAATCTGGCCTCCCAGTCCGCCGACGAGAACAATGCGTTCCACGCACTTGTAGCCCAGTCGGTCAATCTCGGCCTCATCGGCATTGGGGTCGACCTCAGGGAACGGGATGTCGACCACCTCGCCCCCGATGGCGACAGCTGCCGCCATCTGTTCCTCGCTCCACTCGCTGGAGGGATGGTTGCTTAAATTGATAAACATAATCGCATCATTTCAAGAGGTCGACCAACATCATTGCTTTGTCACCGATAATCTTCTGATATTGTTGAGGGTTAAGCCATTTTTTCTGAATGTCACGCGGCTTGACACCAGCCTTAATTTTTGATGCCATAACCACTAGGTCGCCATCGTTCAATGTTCGCCCTTTGAATTTGCCGATAAACGCTCCTGGCGAAGACAAGGGAGCCACAGCAATGACATCCTCGATAGAGGCATTCTGCATCTTCTGGACTTTCTCCAATTGAGATTTACAGTCTTCGATAAGCGTTGTATAATCAAATCCCAAGCAACTTGCTTGTTGATATAGCTCTATCGCTTCGTCGAATCTTTTCGCATTCTTCTTTTCAGAGGCCATATTTGCCAGTTGCAGAGCTTGTGTCTTCTTCGATTCGGCTTGGTTCAGCAAGTGTTCCAGTCGCTTGTCGCCCTTGTGTCTCTTGATCAAATCAGCCAAAGCTTCAATGAGCTCATCGCCAGACTTCTGCTCAACTTCATTAATTTCTTTATCAAGTATTTCTTGCGCTTTTAAAATCTCTTGTCTCATGGCCAATTGTTGTTTCTCCAACTCTTTGCGCTGTTTTTCCTCATTTGCTGTTACATTGCCAACAAGTTTTGCCACAGGAACTTTCCCCTCAACAATCTGTGAGAACAGTCCTAGCTGCTGCCCTTCGGCATAAGCTTTCTTGCCATCAACAAACTCATCCGGTCCCTGCATGGCCATCTGCATATAGGTGAACTCTTCTTGTCGAGATAGCGGAATATTGTACCCCGCCATTGCATACAGTTCACGCAACGAAGATGAATCTTCCCATCCAGGGAAGTGGGACTTCATTTCCCGAACAAAAAAGTCCTTGATAAAGTCTGTTTCCTTTGTTACTTCCCCTTCACATGACTGCAAGACATCCACTTGAGCCTCCACACGAACTTTTCCATACCCCATTGGTTTAGCCATACCGATATTGTGCCTGCGCTCATCATGATTGTTGAAGTTGATGCTCGCCAGCAAGGCTCCCAGCTCAACAGGGCGCAGGTTGTGGAAGCGCACCACTCCCTCAAATTTAGTTCCGACAGGCAGCGGACTGACCCAAGTGCGCATATCATCGGTTCCGACCGAGAAGTTATTCCAGACTTCTTGGCGGACTGGGTAACGCTTACGTCCGGCAATCTTGAAATCTCCACCGCTGTTCCAGGTTCTTCCACCTCCCACATACAGAGGGAAATATGACGGATGAGGCGAAGACAAGATGAGCCCCACAGGTTCCATTGGCTTAACACATCCAACCGCAAAAGCATGCGAGCAATGCACTCTGCCCTTGAGCGAAGCGTCATCAGCAAAGCCAAACATTAGTTCGGCCAGGTCATGCCGACTCTTGTCCTTCAACTCGTTAGGGATGCCGTCATGAATCTCGTTGAATGTCGGGAAACGATACATAAACGACAAACCGATGCTATGCACCTTGGTTTTGTCGGCTTCGTCGTACAAGAAGAATACCGGGATTCGTTGCCCTGCATTGAGCCTTGCTTTGTAAATATTCAAGAAATCTGGACTATTCTTATGTACGCTCAGAAAGTCTTTCATCACCTTCTCATCGCGACCGAGCTCAACGGTTGTCAGGACGAAATCGGGAAACACAAATTCATAATACTTGCCTCCCCACTTCGGTTGTCCCTGTCTTGTTCTATCCTTGCCAATCTTTCTCACGCCTGGCTGCCCAGTGAAAACTATCTGGCCCGCCTCTCCATTACGATTGAAATGCACCAGTATGCGCTTACCGGGATCGTTTTCTGTCCACTCCTCATCCACCATAAAGCGACCAGCCAACAATGGGTTATCCAACAGGCCGCTATGTTTTGTGTTTCGGTCAAACAACGAGTACTTAGCTAGTGCGGTCCTATTCTTTTCGTCTTTCAAAGCCGCTCCGTTTTTAACAAAGTCCTCAAATCCCACATGGAGATCACGGTCAATGTCTTCGACACATATGCGCCATGGCAGGCCATGGTCCTCGAGCACAAAGCCATCACCCACTTGCCGCAACCATCCGCAATGCACCTTTGTTCGCTTTGTGCCAGGATCCTGCTTTGTCATTTTGTCTTTATAGAACTGGCTATGGAGGTCTCGAATTGAGAAACGTGCGGACTCAACCTGCGTCATTTTGCCGTAGGAGAGGATTTCGAGGACTGAGCGGAGTGTTCCTTTGATGGTGCTGCCCGGGATGTAGTAACGGCCATCGGGTGCTTGGCAGAAGTAAACGTGCTTGAAACCATCGGCTTCATCTCTTCGTTCCCCCCCCACCATGATGGGTGTCTCGGCTGTGATGGTGAGGCGGATGGTTCCGCTCACGCCATCGCTGAAGGGGATGTCCTGCGACACCTGGTCGGCCCATTCGGGGAAGAAGACCTTGTCCTGCAATGGGACAAAGTTAAATGGGGCTTTTATTTTTCTTGGCATATATTCTTTAGCTTAAATGTTGATAGTTTATTGACACAGGGGCTTTTCAAGCGAACCCCACGAAGACCATGCGACCCGGGATGAGCGTCTTCATGCCGCAACAGAAGTTGTCTTCATCTTCTTGCCACAGTTGGACGAATTTGAGTTTGTGGTCACCCAGACGTAGTGAGATGTACTCTTGAGCTGTTTCACTGGCAAACTCGCTGCAAGGGGTAATCACCTCGATGTACTTGCCGTCGCAGTAACGCACCGACACCGACTCGGTGTCGCTCAACAGCTGCGCCTCGATGACAAAGGGGTTTTGGCCGTCGGCAAAGAGTTTCGGTTCGATGTGCCCATTTTCAACGCACTCTGGCTCCTGCTTGTCGCTAAGCCAGTAGTAGCCCGTATATTTTTTTGTGAAATCCATTTTCATCATTGTTGGTTTGAATTGAGTTGTTCGCATTGTCCGGTAAAGACACCATGGCCACGGTTGACCGCTCCACCCAACGGGAGCATGCCTGTGATGAGGTCGCGGATAGCGGCCTCAAGTGCATCTTTCACATACGTCACAGCAAATGCCGATTTCTCGACCAGCAAGGTGAGTGTGAACTCCTGCTGCCCTGCCGACACCTTCTCCTGAAACAGCGCGCCTTCCATCGCCCCACCGGTGAAGCGGTCGATGCGCACATGGTTGAATACGGTGGCATCAACAGGCTTTAGAATCACATCGCTGAGCATGACGCGGCCTGGACGAGACGTACCGGCCAGTTCATAGCCAAACAATGCTCTGACAGCTTTGTTCATGTTGCCGACAAAATCTTCAATGGACTCATCCTTACCCAATTTGTCAGCAAATTTCTCTGCCAGGCGATTGTGGTGGAATGCCACACGATGCGCCAGTGCACCCTTGACGCTAGTGGCGGGAATCAGCACCTGATTCTCGACAAACAGGCCGCTTCCACTTCCCCACTCCACCCGATGCTCGGTGACTGGGGTGAGGTCGGCCTCATCATCACCCACCCCACTGCCCATCATGAAGAAGTCGACAGGTTGTAGAGAAATATCATAGCGTTGCCACTTTTCGTCATCGATGGGTGTCTGTTGTGCAATATTGGGTTCAGACCACCATGCAGCATTGTCGAGGCTTGACGACTTGTCGAGATAGCGTGCTAGCGCGCCGGTGTCGCAGAGGTCGAGCGCGGCACGTTTCAAGCTCACCACCTGAAATTCGCCCAAACCGCTGTATACACTGCCCCCGATACGCAATGTGGGGCATTGCAGAGCGGCCACAATTTCGTCGACCTGGCTTGCCGCCTCGCCGCCATGTGCCACCTCCAGCTCAAAGCAGAAGCGAGAGCCTGCATATACCACTTCCTGGTCAAACTTGCCGTGTCGCTCGGCAGCACCGCTATGCCCGATGCGCACATGCTGGCGGATGGGCAGGTTGAGGTAGCGACCGAGAAATTCATCGTCCTTCAGGTCAATGTCCGGCAGTCCGTCGACCACTGTGCCATCGTGTCTCACCAGATTGGCATTAGTGAACATCAGCCGTGAGCCTCGTCCGTCATCGGCACTCTGAAATCCCCACAAGTCACACTGCGCCCCGGCCTTGCCCATCGCATGTCGCAGGATGCCCGCGAGCGATGTGGCAGGAATGTATGGCAGTCCATTGACGTCACGCACGACACGCGCGTCGGTCTCGACATCCTTCTCTCCCGAGCCCACGGCGATGGGGGTCGTAGCCTCGATGACCACGCGCAGGATGTCACGTTTATTCAGCAGTTTAGTGTTGTCCATCATCATAGCTTGCATTTTTTGGCCATCTCGGCAGCCAGGTTAATGATTGTCGGTCGCAATAGGTCATCAGTCACATTATGCTCGACAAAGAGCTTAAAACATATTAACCGCCCACGGTCTTCCCACTTGTCCTGAGCAGTGCCGTGCACAAGGTACCCTTGCCCCTCTTTGAAAAGGCTGTCCTTTAGTTGTTGTACGCTGCCGGCCTCCATGGCCAATGTACGGATGTGCCCCCACTGCGAGGCGAAACGCTCACCCGTGAACAGTTTGCCATAAGACTCTACAAACTTGTTAACCTTATTGTAAATTTCATTTTGGCACTCAGCCTTAGCCTTTTGCTGTTGCACATATCGCAACAGTGGAGTTGTGGGCTGGATGTCAATGGCTTTCGCATCTGGTTTTTCTGGTTCGACAAACCGCATCACTGTCTTGCCGTTCTTGCTGGTATCATGGTCGAGGAAGGCCGGGCAATAGACCACCTTGCCAAATCCCTCGGCACGATAGTTGCCCACATACTGCGAGTGCTGTGGGATGCCTTTCGCGCCATGGATGACAAAGACACTGCCCTTCTCGATGCCACAACGGTCGGTGTCGCGTGCCTGTCGCTTGAAGTTCCATGGCGCGTACAGGAAGGTGCGCACCTGGCTCTTGGCCCAGTCAATCTGACCGCCGTCTAGCCCCAGGTCTTGTGCCGTGGGGCGGAACTTGGGCAGTCCAGTGTCGGGGTCAATGAAGATGAGACGCGCGTCGGCATAGACGGTGCAGATGTCGCCCGTCGAGCGTAGTGGCTCAGGGTAGCATTCCGCTGCAACTTGTTTGATTTCGACCAGACCATATTGTGCCGTGCGCGAGCGGCCGATGCGGCGTTCGCCCACCAGAGCTTCGACGATGCGAGGGGCCAAGGCCTCATCATCGACCTCAACCTCAAAGACAAAGTTCTGCCCTTTGTTGAGCGACTCGTAGCCATACATCTTCTTGTCCTCGCTGCGGCGCATCAGGCTGTCGTAGGCCGACTTGATGGCGAACGAGCGTTCAACCTTTACCTCGGCTACCTCGGTGCCCTCCATCAGACAGAAACCACTGCGGCACTGCTTGAGTTGCAGTTTTTCCTCGTCCTTGTCACGGTCATACCCATGGTGGACATAGCATGCATCGGTGACCGACTTTCCCTTGGGATAGAACCAGGATGCCGGCACACGCAGTGTGCGCCTGCAGTCTTTATCATTGGTGGGATGCGCGTCACCGAAACGCACAGCCGCATTGTGGAAGAGTGTCAATTGCTGTTCGGGTGCCAACTCGTTATAGAGCCGCCCGGCGACAATGCCCAGGAAGTTGTTGCCCGGGATGAAGTCAAGGGTCTGCTGGTTGCCACTGGTGGCAGCACGCTGGTTGAGCACCACATCGGTGAGCAGTTTGCATGAGAATACTAGGCGTTTCATACGGCACCTCCTTCCTCGACCTCACCCACAATGTCGCACCGTCCGTAGCCCCGGTTGCGGCTCTGTCCCAGTCGTTTGATGTATCGCAATGCCATCAGCACGTCATCTCCAAGCCCGGCTGGCACGTCGAGGATGCGGCCGTGCATCACACATGGCACAGTCACCTGCATGCGGCGCAGGCTGTGATTCCTGGCTGTGCCAGTCTCGGCATCAATAGCCGTCGAGGCGATGGAGCGATACAGGTAGTCGATAGCCTTAGCGCTCACGATTGCGTCGGCTTCCTTATCGTCCAGCTCGGCATTGGTGAAGAAGCTCTTGCCCTGGCTCATCTCGCCTCGGGCATCCTTGGTTTCGTCGGGGTTGTCGGTCTCACGTCCCAGCATCTTGACGAGTGGTTCAGTGTCCTTCTGCTGCAAAGCATAGGTTTCCTCCAGTGCCTCACGCACCAGCCCCTTTATGGTCTTGCCAGGCACGTAGGGCAGTCCCTGCCGGTCTTTGACCACCAGCAGGTCGACATCGGCTCCGGCGGCCAGTCCCGAGCCGCAGTGCCAGTCGTTGTAGAATGTTATTTGATACTTGATGTTCATAGTTTTGTTTGCTTGGCCAAGGCGTGACCTTGGCATAGTCGACCGATGATGGTCAGTTGCTTGTTGTATCTTGATAGGTGACCGAGTGCAGCGCCAGCAGGTCGTAGGCGGGATAGTGTTTCACGCTCACTTCCTTGACATCCTTGCCCTTGCGGTCATTCCTCTTGCTAAAGCTCATCACCTCTTCCCACAGCTTGAGCTGCTCGCTGGTGAGGATTGATCGCACCCGTTTGTCTTTTTGTTCTGCCTTTTCCGGGCTGTCGTGCATCAGGGTCATCCACTGGCGCAGGTGACTCTTGACCACACGGGCATTCTCATCCTCCTTGTCCAGCTCATCGACGCGCTGTGTAAGTTCAGCGATGGTCCAGCGGTCTTTGGTGTCAGGCGTCTCCAGATAGTAAGGCCCGTGCTTCCAAGAAATCTTGGGGCCGACAAGCAGTTCGCGCCGCTCGATGTCGGCAAAGCTCTCGACAAAGCTGTCTTGCACCTTGTGGAACATGATGCACGACGGTGCCAGTCCGCCCTCAAGCAGGTGCACGTCGGTCTTGGCATCTTTCTTAGCCTGCTCGCACAGTTGCTCGGCCAAGTTGTAACCATAGTGGAATGGGAATGATGACTTGATGAATGCAATGCCGGCACAGCAGGTGAGTTTGGCCTGCTTGCCGTCAAAGACCCGATTTTCGGCCAAAATCGCGCCGAGCTTTTCTTGTGTCTGCTGCTCAAAGGCTGCAATGAACGCTTGGGCGTAAGGCACTGCCAAGTCGGCTCGCATAATGATGGTCAAGTCGTCGCCGCCCAGCACCACAGGCCGCATCGGAATCTTTCCGGTGAACAAGCCCTCAACTTTGAGATAGGCCGCATGAGCTGCAGCCACAGTGGCTTGTTCAAGCAGCCGCGAGAACTTGCTGAACTTTTCGCTGTCGCGACCCACCCTCTGCACCACCTGCCCCAGCCCATTGCCATCGGCGTGGATGACAGCAATCCAGTCGTTCTTGAGGGTCATGTCCTCGATGTTGAGGGCTACGTTCCTCCCCGACAACCCACTCTGGCCGAAGCACTTGTCTACCAAGGCCATGTTATGGACAGCCTTGCGCTTGCATTGGGTGGCCCGATCAACCAGCTCACCGTTCTCAATGTCCACAGCCGGCAGTCCAGTCTTGGGTGCTCGCTTGATGGCCATCAGCCCCAGCGTAGTGCTGGGTGCGGGGCGGTTGCGCTGGACCCGCAGTTTCTGCTCCAACTCATCGACCCTTGCCGCAAAGTCGTTGTCATCATCCAGCTCGACCACAGCCTGGCTAAATGTGATGCCCGGTGCTATGCATAAGACCTTTCGGGGAAATTCGCGCACCGTGCGCTCGCAGTCCTCGCGGCGGTCAAACACATGCTTGATGTTTCCTGCCGCCCTGATGATGTTGGGCTGCTCGCCCACCATTTCTTGAAACGCCGTGGTACAGATTTGCTCGACCAACTCGCTGGCACCGATGATGTCGCGCAACTCGTTGGTCTGGAAGATGAATCCTTGGATTCCCTGCACCGCAGCTCCATAGAGGTATTTTGTCATATATTGTTTTGTTTTAAGATTATTGTTCAGTGTCGGGTAACTGTTCATCGGGGGCGATAACCACGCCGTAGCCCAGTGAGGTGTGTTTGCCCAGGCCGATGTACTGAGGTATGTTGACGTTGCAGCGCATCTGTGCGTTGAAGCTCATCATCTGCGTGCCCTTGACACGCGCCAGCCGTGGCTGGTCCAGGCCGGTGAGGCGCACCACGACCTGGCGGTCGAAGTGCACTCCCAGCCCCTTGCCCATGGCCAGGATGTTGCCGCGCATGATGTCCTGGAGCATCTCCATCCTCTCGGGCAATGACTCCATGCTCTGATACCGGCGGTAGTACTGACTGTTCAGTGGCAGCCATCGCAGCACACGGTAAGGACACATCTGATCCCACACCTGCAACTGGTATTGCAGGGGCTGCACCCGGTCAACCTCTAGCGACATGGCTCGGTCACCGACCTTGAGGTCAAAGTTGCCGGAGGTGAAGAACTGCGCCAACTGGTCGATGCCGTCGCCCATGGCGACAATGGCAGCCTTGCCGCCCAGCACCTTATATTGAATGAGCGGATAGGCATAACGCAACGCCTGCCCATCATGATTGTGAAAAAGCAAAGGTTTGTTGTCCAGTGCACTGATGACGGCACCACGGAACAGTGGCACCTCATGATGCCGCAAGTCGTTGGTGAAGCGTATGGTAAGCACTCTCACAGGCATGAATTAAATCTGTTTTATCGTTGATTGTGCAAAGTTAGCGCATTTTTTGCGAATATCCTAGGATTTTGTAAGTTTTTTTGTCGTGAATCTGCTGTGCGGCTCAGAAGCAGAGGGTTGAGCGGGTCTTGAGGATGAGGTCCAGGTTCCTGCCGATGACCTTCATGGTCTTGACCAGCTCGAGCGACATGGGCACGATGAAGATGCTGTCCTGGTTGTCATACATGGCCTGTACCTCGGTCAGGTCGGCCTGAATGGTGGCGCACTGGTCGCTGGAGATGTCGGCCATGAAGATGGACTTCTGCACGCGGTGGCACCCGCGCCGCAGCAGATACTTGGCCACGGCACGTCGCACCTTGTTGCTCTCGATGTCGTACATTACAAAAAACAGCATATCGGTGGGTTTGCGTCGGTCGCTGCGCACCAGGTCCAGCACTCGCTGCACCCTGACGTTGAGGTCTTCGATGCCGTCCAGGTGGTCGGGCTTGTGGTTGACGGGGCGGTGCCCATCGATGCCCGCCCGCCGACGGAGCATGGCCTTGCGCAGCAGCCAGGCTGGGTCTTGTCGTTTGCGTGGCATCAGGCAGTGAGTGCATCGAGGTGGTTGCGCACCAGCTGGCTGAGCAGTGCGTTGAGTTCCTTGCTGGTGCCGCGACGCGGCGACTCGATGACCGAGAAGCCCTTGCGGCCATAGAAGATGTTGAGCTCGGCCTCGCGCAGGTCGCTGCGCATGACCAGCTTCTTGCCATACTGGATGTCCTGGACACTCGCCACCTCGACGCCGGCCTGCTCGACGAGCCTCCTCACACCTCCCATCACCTGGTCGAGTCGCTGGGGCACAAACACGTCGCGCGGTGCGGGCGAGTGCTTCTTCTGGTCGCTGAGCTGCGCCTTGATGCGAGCCATCACCTCGCTGTCAGGGTCATGGTCGGCTGCCGGTGCGGAGGGCTGTACGAGTTTCTCGGCCTTCTCGTCGCGTACGAGTTGCCGCCTGAGGTCTTGCATCGCTGCGGCATCGTCGGTTTCGACAATGGCTCGCCAGTCGACAGGCACAGCGTGTTCGTTGTAGTGTGCCGTGGGGTCGACGCTCATGAAGCACGCCCGGCTCACGTCGCAGGTGACGGTGTCCACCACCTGGCTCAGGTTGTGCTGTGCTGCCCACTGTCGGACGAACGCCTTATAGAAGATGGTGTACATGCCGGCATCATAGCAACGCTCGCTCAGGCTGAACATCACCTTGAGCCCGTCGCCGCCTGGCGAGACAAAGCATAACGCCACACGGTCGTCGGCGGCGATGCGCCGCTTGACCTGGTCGATGTCGAGGCTCGCAGCCATCAGGTGGTCGATATCGATCACAAAGCAGTCGCAATAGGCAAAGTTGGCCACCTTTCGGTAGTCGGGGTTGAACTTGGCGCACACCAGATAGGGCAGCGTGCGCTTGAGCTGCTGGTACCGCTTGGCGTCAATCTGGCTAATGGTGCGCAACTGCACGATGAGGTGCTGCATCTCGGCCTTGGGCGAGACCAGTGCCCTGTAGACGTCGTGGATTTCGCAATGTTTGAGCAGGTCGCCCGTCGATGTGATGTTTTTTCCTACGCTGATCATTTTGGTTTTGAGTTTTGAGTTGTTAGTTGTTTGTTGTCAGTTGTTGTTTTCAGGCCGAACAGTCGAGTGCTCGATGACACGAATACTTGAACTAAAGCCTAATGTCCAACGTCCAAAGCCTAGTTGCCGTTCATGGCCTTGAACTTCTGTGCCAGAGTCTGAGCCTCCAGGAAGATGTGCGTGTCGCGGCTGCGGCTGAGTCCGTTCATCTTCACCACCTCCTCCATGTAGTCGTTGAGCGACTGCACCAGCACCCTTCGCCCCATCGCCTCGAGCCACACAGCTCCCGTCTCGTCGGTCGAGTAATAGTCGTCGGTCACCACCTGCTGTGCCAGCAGGGTGACCACCACATAGTCGACCCACACGCGGAAGGGCTCGATCACGTCGTAGACCAGCACCGGCCGGTTGTACTCGTCGCGGTGCAACACCCCCAGATAGGGGTCGGCTCCGGCCCTCACCAGCGCGCTCTCGACCTTGGCATAGAGCATGCCGTAGCCATAGTTGAGCAGTGCGTTGGCGATGTCTCGCGCCGGGTGCTGCGAGCGCTCGCCGAAGCGGTAGACCACAGGGATGCCCCAGTTCAGCGCCTCGAAGTAGACGCGCGAGGCCGTGCCCTCCAGCCCCCGTAGCGTCTTGGCCACATCGGCCACCGTGTCGGCCTGCACCGTCTGTAGCCTGTCGGCGCACTGACCGATCTTGGTGCCGGCGGCGGCCACAAATTCCGCCTCAATGGTGTCGTGGGTCTCAATCATGAGCAGCATGGCTTGCTGGTTCTGCAGCTTGCGGGCAATGATGTCCTTGATCCACTGCACCGCCTGCCGGCTGCGGCAGAACTCCAGCTGGCCCTTGCGAATGGTGCTCATCGAGCCGTACTTGTGGCTCCACACCATGCCCTGAATGTTGCCCCGGCGGTCGGCAAAGTGAATCTCAATCTCGTGGTCGATGGCGAGCATCACGGCATCGGCGGTGATGCTGGTGCCGCGCGTGAGCATGATGCTGGTCACTCCGTCGGTGGGCTCGCGCCGGCGTCCCTGGTCGTTGGTCACGACAAAGGCCTCGTTGTCGCGGTTGAGCATGGTTCCGTATGTGTTAAGAATGATTTGCATTATTTAAGACAGCGGTGAGTTGACTGTGGTTAACATTAAGCATTCCGGACAGGGTTTCCGGCCTCATCTTGCCGTAGGGCACTCGCTATGACTGCCACATTGTCCACTGACAGCAATGCAAACATCGTGCCAGAATGGCAGTTTGTCGATAAAATTTTGGAGAAGGTAGATTTTTTTGTTGTTTTTCTTTGTTTAGCACAGAAAATTCATTACTTTTGCAGTCGGGAATTGGCGATATGCGATTCCCGCCCCTTGTAGGCCACGATTTAGTGTGGTCTTTGGTGTTATAACCAATTTTTTGGCGATAAAAGTCTTAATTTTGCGTTAATAAACCAAAAAATCTTGTTAAATTCGACCCTTGAAGTGCTGATTAACAGATATTTACAGTTTTGTGCTGTCCGAGACCATATTCCATTAAAAGAAGGATTAAGACAGTACGCCCTCAGCATCCTTGAACACTGCTGGCTTGTGAGTCCGAGACCATATTCCATTAAAAGAAGGATTAAGACCAGCGTATCCAAGCGTAGGTGGAACGCTCGCGTTGGCGTTGTCCGAGACCATATTCCATTAAAAGAAGGATTAAGACATGGTACAAGTTGTTTCGATTACGGCATTGGCATAGTCGAGTCCGAGACCATATTCCATTAAAAGAAGGATTAAGACAGGACTAATAAGCCACTCATTTAGTACTTTCATGTCAGAGGTCCGAGACCATATTCCATTAAAAGAAGGATTAAGACTTGACATAACTTTTACAGCTGTAACTCTTGGTACTCCTTGTCCGAGACCATATTCCATTAAAAGAAGGATTAAGACTCCATTTCTCTTCGATTTCATTGGCAAAACGATCGAAAGTCCGAGACCATATTCCATTAAAAGAAGGATTAAGACCGGTTCATCGGCACACCGAGGACGTTTGCAGTGTCGTCCGAGACCATATTCCATTAAAAGAAGGATTAAGACACCTTTCTTAATTAACCATTAACGAATTTATGAACATCTGTCCGAGACCATATTCCATTAAAAGAAGGATTAAGACGTCATGTTGCGGATTTCATTAAAGCATACGCAATGGGTCCGAGACCATATTCCATTAAAAGAAGGATTAAGACATGGCGGTACCTGAACCAATTAAGAAGGTGATGCTTTGGTCCGAGACCATATTCCATTAAAAGAAGGATTAAGACTGACTCTCATTCCGAAGAATGGCTGCATTAGAGATTGTGTCCGAGACCATATTCCATTAAAAGAAGGATTAAGACACATTACCTGCATTAATCCAACGAGTACGACGACCCTTGTGTCCGAGACCATATTCCATTAGAAGAAGGATTAAGACACTGTGCAAAGTACTTCTACCTCACGCTCGGTGCCATGTCCGAGACCATATTCCATTAAAAGAAGGATTAAGACTCTCATTGGACATTTCGACTTCGTACTCACTCGGCATCTTGTCCGAGACCATATTCCATTAAAAGAAGGATTAAGACAGTAGTCCATAATCTTGTCGTAGAGTTGCTGATAGTCCGAGACCATATTCCATTAAAAGAAGGATTAAGACCACTACCTCCGATTGCGTTAAATCAGCTCTTGTTAGTCCGAGACCATTTTCCATTAAAAGAAGGATTAAGACGCACTACGCTTCACACTCTTGCGCATATATGCAGGAGGTCCGAGACCATATTCCATTAAAAGAAGGATTAAGACTTCTTGCACTGATGAGCCACTAGTCAAGTTACGAACCGCGTCCGAGACCATATTCCATTAAAAGAAGGATTAAGACTCAGTTGGAAAACCGAGTTGATGAATCTTTATAATACGTCCGAGACCATATTCCATTAAAAGAAGGACGATTTTTCAATTCATAATTTATAATTCATAATTCATAATGCTGGGTGGCTGCTCGATAATTCGGAAATTCGTGATATGTCGGGAGGATGTAGGGCTGCGCCCCCAGGCACAGCCGCGGCCATTTGGTTGCTGAGCCTCGCTTGCGAACTTAATTGAGGTACAGTGTTGTGGAAGTAGAATGAATTTTGTAACTTTGTGCCGACGTTCCCCGACATGATGCCACCAGGGCTGTTCGCTAATTCGAAAATTCGTGATATGTTCCATTAAAAGAAGGATTAAGACTCATCTTCATCAGCAATATATGCTGGAATCTTCTTGTCAGTCCGAGACCATATTCCATTAAAAGAAGGATTAAGACATCCTTAGGCCTATTCATCATAGCCTTATATTTGAATGTCCGAGACCATATTCCATTAAAAGAAGGATTAAGACTGCGTAACTAGCGAAAAGAAAGTCACGATAAAAAGTAGTCCGAGACCATATTCCATTAAAAGAAGGATTAAGACTCAAAGATTTTATCAAGATTAGCATCTTTCAAATCAAAACGTCCGAGACCATATTCCATTAAAAGAAGGATTAAGACATTGCGTTGCACGCATACTTGCAACCAATGATACATGGTCCGAGACCATATTCCATTAAAAGAAGGATTAAGACATGGCAATATTTGCCTCAGGAGTACCAAACTCAAGACGTCCGAGACCATATTCCATTAAAAGAAGGATTAAGACAAGCTGTAAGCGCGCCCGGTGCTGTGGCTGACGTAGCCAAGTCCGAGACCATATTCCATTAAAAGAAGGATTAAGACAACGTTGTCCATCGAGTTACTCCGAACTTCTCGATAAATCGTCCGAGACCATATTCCATTAAAAGAAGGATTAAGACGTAACGACTTTTGCACTTTTGAGAGCTTTTTTGAACCGTCCGAGACCATATTCCATTAAAAGAAGGACGATTTTTCAATTCATAATTTATAATTCATAATTCATAATGCATAATGCAGGGAGGCTGCTCGATAATTCGATAATTCGTGACATGTTCCATTAAAAGAAGGACGATTTTTCAATTCATAATTTATAATTCATAATGCTGGGTGGGTGTTCGATAATTCGATAATTCGCTTATTCGTGAAATGGAGATGGCACTGACTGCCGCTGCAAGGCGGCAGAGATTCCGCATGCAAACCCCACCCCTAGCACCTCCCCTTTGGCAAAGGGGAGGGGAAACAGGAGATGGCACTGACTGCTGCAAGGCGGCAGAGATATACTGCATGCAAACCCCACCCCTATCCCCTCCCCTTTGAGAAAGGGGAGGGGAAACTGGATATGGCACTGACCGCTGCAAGGCGGCAGAGATATACTGCACGCAAACCCCAACCCTGACCCCTCCCCTTTGAGACAGGGGAGGGGAAAATGGAGATGGCACTGACTGCTGCAAGGCGGCAGAGATTATGCACACAAACCCCACCCCTAGCCCCTCCCCTTTGAGAAAGGGGAGGGGAAAATGGAGATGGCACTGACTGCTGCTGCAAGGCGGCAGAGATATTGCACGCAAACCCCACCCCTAGCCCCTCCCCTTTGAGAAAGGGGAGGGGAAAAAATGTGGGGAAATTGCAGGAAAATCGGGAAAGAATTGCTAACTTTGCAATCTCAATGAACGTAAATGTGACAAGAACATGAGCATACTGACACAAGGACAACAGGTGAACGGCTATACGGTGGAGTATCTGATCAAGGCCAATGCCTACTGCGAGACCTATCGCGTGGCCGACGCGGACGGCAGTCCGTGGTTCCTGAAGTTGTTTATCATCAAGAACATCCCCGAGAAGCTGCTGACCCGCGACGGCCAGGTGCGGGAGATAGAGCACTGCAAGCGCTTGACGCACCAGAACATCATCTCGTATGTGACGAGCGGCACGATGATGATTCCTGAGGGTGTGTGCCACTACATGGTGACGGTGTACTTCAGCGGCGAGTTGCTGGCCGAGAAGATAGCTCGCGAGGGTCCGCTGCCAGTGTCCGAGGCCAGCGTCATCGCCAGGGGTGTGCTTCACGCCGTGCAATACATGCACGAGACGCATGGTCTGATGCACAACGACATCACTCCGCGCAACATCATGCTCAGCGCCAAGACCGATGGCGAGCCCGAGCTGATCGACATGGGTCATGTGTCGTCGTCGACGAGCGGCATCCCGCCGTTCGACACGAGCGACCTGGAGGTGCAGTACTGCGCCAACTCGGCCCTGGCAGGGATGTACGACGAGCAGAGCGACGTATTCTCGGTGGTGGCAGTGCTGTATGCGATGGTCACCGGCCGCGGCCCGTGGCCTGTGGATGCCTCGCTGCCTCGCCGCGAGGCCATCCGCGAGGTGAAGCGCCAGCGCCGCGAGCCTCTGGACATGGAGGGTGTGCCCGAAGAGATGGTGGGCATCTTGAGCCGCGGCCTGTCGTCCACCCCCGACGAGCGCTACCAGAGTGCCAAGGACTTGCTGCGCGCGCTGGACGACCCCAGCCAGGAGGAGCCGGTGGCTCCGCGCAGCGACAGCCGTTCGGCCTCGTCGCGTGGTCTGCGCGACGACGATGACGACGCCCAGGCTCGCGAGACCTCGGTAGACATCGAGGTGAAGAAGGGCAAGGGCAACGGCTTCAAGGACATCGCCGGCATGGACGACATGAAGGAGATGCTGACCAAGCGTGTCATCTTCATCTTGCGCGACAAGGAGCTGGCGCAACGCTACCGCCTGACACCGCCCAACGGCATGCTGCTCTACGGTCCTCCGGGCTGCGGCAAGAGCTTCTTTGCCGAGAAGTTTGCCGAGGAGACAGGGTTCAACTTCATGCTGGTGAAAGCCAGCGACCTAGGTTCGGTGTATATCCACGGCACGCAGGGCAAGATAGCAGAGCTGTTCCGCAAGGCCGAGAAGAGTGCCCCGACGGTGCTTTGCTTCGACGAGTTTGACGCGTTTGTTCCCAACCGCAGCGACGACCTGGGCAACCACCACTCCGGCGAGGTGAACGAGTTTCTGTCGCAGCTGAACAACTGCTCGCAGCGCGGCATCTTTGTCATCGCCACGAGCAACCGTCCAGACAAGATTGACCCTGCAGTGCTGCGCACCGGCCGCATCGACAAGATGGTATATGTCCCCCTACCCGACCAGGTGGCGCGGCGCGAGATGCTGAAACTTCACCTCACTGACCGTCCCTGCGATGAGTTGGACTATGAGAAGCTGGCCACGCTGAGCGAGGGTTATGTGGCGAGCGACATCACCTACGTGGTGAACGAGGCGGCGATGATCGCGGCCTACAATGGCGCGAACATCACCGAGGAGCTGATGGAGACCACCATCAGTGGCATCAAGCCCAGCGTCAAGGGCGATGCTCTGAAGGAGTATGGCCGCATCCGCGACAAGATGGAGGGCAACGAGCGCCGCAACTCGCTGCCCCGGGTGGGGTTTGTTGATAGTTGATAGTTGATAGTTGATAGTTAATAGTTTATGTATCTGTTCAGCGATTGGTTCCTGCAAGCTCCCCTCCCCTTTCCAAAGGGGAGGGGCTGGGGGTGGGGTTTGCAACGGCCAGGCATGCATCCTCAAGCTCCCCTCCCCTTTCTCAAAGGGGAGGGGTTGGGGGTGGGGTTTGCAACGAGCAAGTTTTGACACATTTTTATAATTATTGCTGTATCGAAACCCCACCCCTGCCCCCTCCCCTTTGAGAAAGGGGAGGGGAAGTCGGGAGGCGTCGCTTGAGAGGGGAAACCCCACCCCTGACCCCTCCCCTTTGAGAAAGGGGAGGGGAAGACGGGAGGCGACGCTTGAGAGGGAGGAAACCCCACCCCTGACCCCTCCCCTTTGAGAAAGGGGAGGGGAAACACGGAATCGCTGAACAATTACTAGTTTTAGTTAACAGTTAAAATTGAGAAAAGTATGAAACTGAATGAATTGCTGCTTGACTTCCTGCAGGAAGAGGGTTACCGCCCTAAGGTGGACCCAGAGGATGGTGAAATCACGTTCAAGTGCGAGGGTCTGACCTACTCGTATTTTCCTGACGACAACGATGACCAGTACTTCCGTCTGATGCTACCGGCCATCTACGACGTGAACGAGGACAACCGCTATGAGGTGCTCGACGCCATCGACAAGACAAACTTCAACATCAAGGTGATTAAGCTCTACATCGTACACGACCGCTCGGTGTGGGCCGCCCTTGAGATTCTGATGGACACGACCCCCGTGATGGCCGACATCGTTCCGCGCGCCATCGCGCTGTTGCGCCACGCGCGCAGCGACTTCTACAAGAACCTGGAAGAGTGATCTTTAGTTTATAGTTTATAGTTTATAGTTTATAATTCATTATTTATACCGATTCTGCTGGTTACCCCCTCTGTTAGAAGGCCGCTGAAAAAGTAATGAATCGCGAATTACGCGAATCAAACGCGAACCTTTAGCTCGCCACCGAATGGGCGCAATATTTCTTGAATATAGTTTGAAATATCACGAGATTTGCAGTTAATTTATTCAAATCTAGGTTTGAATATAACCATCGTGAAGCAAATCAATTATTTGCATGGATTTTTTCAGCGACCTCTTGAGAAAGGGGAGGGGAAGACGGGAGGCGACGCTTGAGGGGGGAAACCCCACCCCTGACCCCTCCCCTTTGAGAAAGGGGAGGGGAAGACGGGAGGTGGAGCGCGACAAGGGGTCAGACCCTCTGTTGCCAGTTCTGGCACAGAAGGGTCAGACCCCTAGTCGCGCCGTACTGTCGAGCGAATCCCGAGGCAGACCCCTAGTCGCGCCGTTCTGTTGCGCAGATGCAAGCATCCCTGCCCCAAGGGATATCGCTTGGAGCAGGGATGATGTTTTGTGCAACATAGAGTCTGGGGTCAGTCCAGTACCTTAGTCACCTCAATGATGCTCAGAATCTTTTTATTGCCTCGGTCGTCGGTGACCCACACGCGGCCACGCTCCTTGTCCACCTTGTCGACAGTGTAGCCGCTCTGATAGGTGCCGACCCATACCCCCCACACGGTGTCGCCTGCCTTCATGTCCTCATCGCCCATCGGAACCAGTCGGCAGTCGTCCTTGGGATAGACCGAGATCCGGCTGCTGAATCCCGACACAAGCACCTTGTCATCGGTGGCCTTGATCAGCGTGGCAGCATTCCATTCGCCGCGCTCATTCTTGCATGCCACCTGCGCTCCTGGTGCCCACTCTCCGTCGTGCAGCACGATGAACGAGTTGGGCTTGAGTTGCTCATTGGCATTTCTCTCGGCACTGCCCGAAACGGTGCCGTCGGCATCAAGTCGCAGGTCCATGTCCAGATAGTCCACCTTGGGTTCGGCCGGGTTGCTGTCGTCGCGCACGATGGCTCGTTTCATGCCGCTTCCGCTTTGCCACCAGGTGAGCAGGATGTCGCCCTTCTTGGCTGTGGCACCTTCAGGCAGACCGATAATCAGCGAGTTGGGCAATTCATAGTCCTCCATATAGTTCACCACCGACTTCTCGTCTCCGGCAGTCTTGAGATTGGTCTTGTAGAAGATGAGTCCTTTTCTCATCAGGTCTTCTTTGTCGTCAATCGCCACCTTGTAGTAGGTGTAGGGGGCCAAGATCAGTTCACCATCGGTGAATTGCTCACCGGTGCTCATGGGGAAGTCCCAGGGCCAAGCGGCATCGGTCTGAGCCATAGCATTCATAGCGGTCATCGTCAGGCAGATAGCTGCCAGCAAATTTAATTTCTTCATAGCTCTCAATTTTTAGTGATTATTGTTAAAATTATTTTTGGGGTCCACTTTAAAAAGTCCTGGAGTAATTCATGGTTGAATCAAAAACGGGGCTTTTTAAAGTGGACTCAATGATTATGATTATTGATTGAGCATTTCCTCCAGCTTGTCGAGGGCGGCACTCAAGCCGTCCAGGTTCTTGCCGCCGGCCTGGGCGAAGCCCGGCTGGCCGCCACCGCCACCCTGGATGAGCTTGGCTGCCTCGCGCACCATCTGTCCGGCATTCTTGCCCTCCTTGACCAGGTCGTCGGTGAGCATGACGGTGAGCATCGGGCGGTCGTTGTACGCGGTAGCGGCCACCAGTGCATGGTGCTCAAGGCCGCTGCCTCGCAGGGCTGTGGCTACGCCCTTGACCACCTCGGGCATGACCAGTCCTTGCAGACGCATCACGCCGATGCCCTTGTCGTTGAGGCGTGCATCCTTGATGAGTTGCTCTCGCAGGGCACTGATGCGGTCGTGGATGAAGCCATCGGCTTGCTTGCGCAGGGCGGCATTCTCGTTCAGCGACTTGTTCAGGGCGACCAATACGTCGGGGGCGTTGTTGAGCAGGCTCTTGATTTCGAGCAGCGTGTCCTCCAGCTCGTCGAGGGAATTCTCCACCCCCTCGCCGGTGATGGCCTCGATGCGGCGTATGCCGGCAGCAATGCTGCTCTCGCTCATGATCTTGATCATGCCGATGTTGCCGGTGTTGGGCACATGCGTGCCGCCACACAGCTCCACCGAGTTGTCATACTTGATGACGCGCACACGGTCGCCATACTTCTCGCCAAAGAGTGCCATGGCCCCCATCTGGCGTGCCTCATCGATGGGCATCTCGCGATGCTCCTCGCGCACGGTGGCATGTCGCACCATCTGGTTGGCCAAGTGCTCGACCTGACGAATCTCCTCGGGTGTGACCTTCTTGAAGTGCGAGAAGTCGAAGCGCAGCATCTTGTCGTCGACATACGAGCCTTTCTGCTCGACGTGTGTGCCCAGCACCTGACGTAGTGCGGCGTGCAGCAGGTGTGTGGCCGTGTGGTTGCACTCGATGGCACGGCGACGTGCCATGTCGATGGCGGCGTGCACCGGTGCTGTCGGGTCGGCGGGCATCTGCTTGGCGATGTGCACCGGCAGGTTGTTCTCGCGCTTGGTGTCGATAATCTCGATGGTCTCGTCACCCACCGTGAGCGTGCCCTTGTCGCCCACTTGGCCGCCCATCTCGGCGTAGAACGGCGTGCGTGCCAGCACAATCTGGTAGTACTCTTTGTTCTTCTGCTTGACCTTGCGGTAGCGCAATATCTCGGTGTCGCACTCGGTCATGTCATAGCCCACAAACTCGGTGACACCCTCGTGCAGCTCCACCCAGTCGGTGGCCTCGACGGCGGCAGCGTTGCGCGCACGCTGCTTCTGCTGCTGCATCTCGGCGTTGAACTCCTCCTCGTTGACAGTCATCTGGTTCTCGCGCAGGATGAGCTCTGTCAGGTCCAGGGGGAAGCCGTAGGTGTCATAGAGGGTGAATGCCTCGCGGCCCGTGATTTGTGCCTTGCCGGCCTTGCGGGTGTCGGCAATCACCTTGTCAATGAGCTTCATGCCCGTCTCGAGTGTGCGCAGGAACGAGTCCTCCTCCTCCTTGCACACATGCTTGATCAGGTCGACCTGTGCGGGCAACTCGGGATAGGCGGTGCCCATGCTCTCGATGAGTGTGTCGATCAGGCGGTACATGAACGACTCGCGCATGCCCAGGAAGGTGTAGCCATAGCGCACGGCGCGGCGCAGGATGCGGCGGATGACGTAACCGGCCTTGGCGTTGCTGGGCAGTTGGCCGTCGGCGATGCTGAAGGCGATGGTGCGCACATGGTCGGCCACGACGCGCATGGCCACGTCCACGTCGTGGTTGTCGCCATAGCGCTTGCCGCTGATGTTGCCAATCTCGCCGATGAGCGGCTGGAACACGTCGGTGTCGTAGTTCGACTTCTTGCCCTGCAGTGCCATGCACAGGCGCTCAAAGCCCATGCCGGTGTCAATGACGTTGAACGGCAGTGGCTCCAACGAGCTGTCGGCCTTGCGGTTATACTGCATGAACACCAGGTTCCAGATTTCAATCACCTGCGGGTGGTCCTTGTTCACCAGGTCGCGGCCGGGCACACGGGCTTTCTCAGCGTCGTCACGCAGGTCGATGTGAATCTCGCTGCATGGTCCGCACGGCCCCGTGTCGCCCATCTCCCAGAAGTTGTCGTGACGGTTGCCGTTGATAATGTGGTCGGCTGGCAGGTGCTTCTCCCAGTAGCCAGCGGCCTCGTTGTCGCGCTCCAACCCCTCGGGCGCATAGCCCTCAAACACGGTGGCATAGAGGTTCTTTGGGTCAAGCTTTAGCACGTCGACCAGAAACTCCCAGCACCAGTCGATGGCCTCGCGCTTGAAGTAGTCGCCAAACGACCAGTTGCCCAGCATCTCAAACATGGTGTGATGATAGGTGTCGTGACCCACTTCCTCCAGGTCGTTGTGCTTGCCGCTGACGCGCAGGCACTTCTGCGAGTCGGCCACCCGGCGCCACTGCGCCTGCTTGTTGCCCAGGATGATGTCCTTGAACTGGTTCATACCTGCATTGGTGAACATGAGTGTGGGGTCATCCTTGATGACCATCGGAGCCGAGGGCACAATGTGGTGCTGCTTGCTCTCAAAGAAGCTCTTGAACGCTTCGCGGATTTCTTTTGCTGTTAGCATATCTTATTTAACTATATTTTTCTTGAATCAAAACAACCTACAAAATTACTGCTATTTGGCCGTAACTCAAAGCATAGGGCATTTTTTTTTGAATTTTGGTGGCAAAATTTGGCTTTTTCGGCAAAATAAAGTAACTTTGTACCCGTCGTTTGAACCGTCGGCTTCACAATGCCACAAAAGCGACGTGACAATCATAACATTCAGATGCAAGAGCTTGACAAAAAATATTATAAGATTGGTGATGTCGCACTGATAGTGGGCATACCTGAGAGCACACTGCGTTATTGGGAAACGCAGTTCACCATCATTCGCCCCAAGCGCAACGCCAAGAACATCCGCTTCTACACCCCCAACGACATCGAGATGATTCGCAAGATACATTACCTGGTCAAGGAAAAAGGCCTCAAGCTCGATGCTGCGCAGGCCCAGCTGCGGGCCAACCGTGACGGTGTGGACAAGCGATTTGAGGTGGTCGACCGCCTCAAGGACATCAAGGCCCAGTTGCAGCAACTGCAACAAGCCCTGGACAACCTCAGCACCTGACCCGCCGGGTCTTCACCTCCCAATGCCATGTGTGAGGGTGTGTCAAAATGAATTGCCAGACAATTTCACATTGTAGGGAGGGCACCCTTGTGCCGTCCGCCTGTGGGATACAACGCGTGGAGTCCCAGTGACAGGACTCCACGCGCTTGATTATTCGACTTTCAGTTAGACCTAGAACGGCAGGTCGTCGCCCTCGGCGGGCTGGCTGAAGTCCGGAGCCGGCGCAGCGGCTGGCGCGGGTGCCGGAGCCGGTGCCGGTGCAGGTGCCGGGCCGACAGGTGCTGGGCCGGGAGCCGGTGCGGCAGGATAGGCGGCCTGTGTCTGAGCGTTCTGAGCGGCCAGTGCGTTGGGGTCAACCTTATCGGCCTTCCAGCCACGGATGCTTGTGAACCAGCGTCCGTTGTACTCGTGACTGTCGATGTCAAAACTCAGGTCAACCACATCGCCCACCTCCAGGGGATACTGGTTGGCACGCTCTCCGAAGAAGTCAAAGTGCACCTTCTTTGGGAACGCTTCCATCGTCTCAAGCACATACTCTTGCTTGCTCCATGGGTTGCCGGCCTTCGACGTGCCGCTTTGCAGGGGCAGCTTTACGATGATTTTTCCTCTTACTTCCATTTTGTCTTTATTTTGTAATTAGTTATATTTTATTCTAGCTTGCAAAGTTACAATATTCTTTGCACATGAGCGACAACTTGCGCCGATTTTTGATTTAATTTCGTCTTTTTTCAGACAAAATTTTTCTTTTCAAACATTTATGATTACCTTTGCCGTTTAAAATGAGAATAACAAACAAAACAGTTCAAAACACAACGAATGAAGAATCAGATTACTGATAACCAAACATTGATCCAAGCCATCGTCGAGGGGGCGCAAGAGAAGAAAGCTCGCGGCATAGTCACCGTCGACCTCTCGCACATCGAGTATGCGCCCACTCAGGCATTTGTCATCGCCAATGGCAACACCCCCATTCAGGTCGATGCCATCGCCGACAGCATCAGAGAGTATGTCGAGAGCAAACTCAGTGTCAGGCCATACAACTACGACGGTTACCAGAACTCGCAATGGATAGTACTGGACTATGGCACCATCTATGTGCACATCTTCCTGCCCGAGTTCCGCTCACGATACAACCTGGAGCAGCTGTGGAGCGATGCAGCCATCACGACCATCCCTGACCTTGACTGAACGACAACGCTATGGCAGACAACAAGAAAAAATCGCCCTTCCCAAGGTTTAACATCTACTGGATGTACATGCTCGTCTTTGCCGGACTGATGGCCGCCTATTGGATGAACGACAACACGATGACCAAGGAGGTGCCGCAGGACCAGTTTGAGAGCATGGTCGCCAGTGGCGGCGTGGAAAGCATCGTCGTATATAATAAGGAAAAAGCCGAGGCCGTGCTTAACGACTCGCTGGCCCGTGTCGTGTTTGGTCAGGCCTACAAACCCCGTCAGGGATATAAGCCCAAAGTCTCGACACAGATTGGGTCGCTCGACAAGTTTGAGGACAAAGTTGACGCTTTCAAGTCCAGTGGACAGTACAAGGGCAACATCTCCTTTGACTCGACCAGCGACATCGGCACCATCTTTTGGTATTTCGGCCCCGTGCTGCTGCTCATCGGCTTCTGGTTCTTCTTCATGAAGCGAATGGGCGGTGGTGGCATGGGCGGCGGCATCTTCAGCGTCGGCAAGTCCAAGGCGATGCTCTTCGACAAGGACAATGCCAACAAAGTCACCTTTGAGGACGTTGCCGGTCTGGCCGAGGCCAAGGTCGAGATTGCCGAGATTGTCGACTTTCTCAAGAGCCCTGAGCACTACACCGAGCTGGGCGGAAAGATTCCCAAGGGCGCACTGCTTGTCGGTCCTCCCGGAACAGGCAAGACGCTGCTGGCCAAGGCCGTGGCCGGCGAGGCCAATGTGCCGTTCTTCTCGATGTCGGGCAGCGACTTTGTCGAGATGTTTGTCGGTGTGGGCGCCAGCCGTGTGCGAGACCTCTTCCGCCAGGCCAAGGAGAAAGCCCCGTGCATCGTCTTCATCGACGAGATAGACGCGGTGGGCCGCGCCCGTGGTCGCAACGCCAACATGGGCGGCAACGACGAGCGCGAGAGCACCCTGAACCAGTTGCTCACCGAGATGGACGGATTCGGCAGCAACAGTGGGGTCATTATCCTGGCCGCCACCAACCGTGCCGACATCCTTGACAAGGCTCTGCTGCGTGCCGGTCGATTCGACCGCCAGATTTACGTCGAGCTGCCCGAGCTGTCCGACCGCAAGGAAATCTTCCACGTCCACTTGCGCAATGTCAAGACCGACGGCAGTGTCGACATCGACCAGCTGGCACGTCAGACCCCCGGCTTCTCGGGAGCCGACATCGCCAACGTGTGCAACGAGGCAGCACTGATAGCCGCCCGTCGCAAGAAGCAGGCCGTGCAGCGCCAGGACTTCATGGATGCCATCGACCGCATCATCGGCGGACTGGAGAAGAAGTCAAAAGTCATCACCGACGACGAGCGCAAGTCCATCGCCTATCACGAGGCCGGGCACGCCACCGTCAGTTGGCACCTGCAGTATGCCGACCCCCTCATCAAGGTCACCATCGTGCCTCGTGGCAAGGCCCTGGGCGCAGCCTGGTATATGCCCGAGGAGCGGCAGATTGAGCCCAAGCAGGCTCTGCTCGACGAGATATGCTCGCTCATGGCAGGTCGCGTGGCCGAGGAGATGTATCTCGGACTCATAGACACCGGGGCACTCAACGACCTTGAGAGGGCCACCAAGATGGCCTATGCCATGGTCACCTTCTATGGCATGAGTGACAAGCTGCCCAACATCAGCTATTACGACTCCAGCGGACAGGAGTACGGTTTCACCAAGCCCTACAGCGAGACTCGTGCACAGACCATCGACACCGAGGTGCAGGCCATCATCGACAGCCAGTATGAGCGTGCCCGTCACATCCTTGAGCAGTACACCGAGGGTCACCACCAGCTGGCCGAGCTGCTGTTGCAGCGCGAGGTCATCTTCACCGAGGATGCCGAGCGCATCTTCGGCAAGCGCAAGTGGTTGTCAAGAACGGAAGAAATCATGCGTGTCAACGAGCAGAACAAGGCTCGTCAGCAAGAGCACGAGCAGGAGGTTCAGGCCAGCGACGACGATGACAATCCGGGCAAGGATGGGGACAAGTCAACACCGCCACCCTTTTTCCGACATTAATTAATTGTCTTAATCAACCAGCACAACTATGAGTACCGTCACATTCAATGACATCGAGAAGCAGGCCATCGTGAGCCTGATCATCGAGATGATCAACACCGACCGTGTCATCACCATCGAGGAGATGTATGCGTCTAATGCCATCAATGCCGAGCTGGGCATCACCGAGGAGATTTTCCGTGCCGGCATTGCGCTCGACTTTGACTATGCCCTCGAGGTGGTCAAGAAGATGGACACTCAGCGCAAGTGCTTTGTGGCACAGCAGCTGGTCAGAATCATGGATGCCGATGGTGCCGACGAGGCCGAGCACAACCTGCTCGAACTCATCGGTCGCCGCATCGGGCTGGACAAGGAACTGGGCTGCTGAGTCACCTCCTCCCGCCGCAAGCTTTTTGCTCAAGAGATCACATCAAAAAACTTCTGCCCAAGTACTCGATTTGTTTCATTTTTGTCACATTATTCTCACATTTTATAGAAGAATGTCACCTTGCTGTTGAAATTTTGTGAATATACCTTAAAAACATAACACAAAAAACGGACAACTATTGCACTTGTTGTCTTTTTTTATACTTTTGCCCCAAATTGCAAGCAAAATGATAACGGAAATTATTAGACTAAACTCTATTGGGGACTTTTGTGACAGATATGGGGGCAGAATGCAGCAACCCCTGATTACTGTGGTCGAGAAGAGAGATTTGCCCCTGTTGAGGCATGAGCTGCGCAGTTGCGGCTTCTACTGCGTCATGCTCAAGGGCGAGAGCGGAAGCATGACCTACGGCCTTAGCAAGTATGAGTATGGCGAGGCCACCTTGGCATTCATCGCCCCGGACCAGATTTTCGGCAATGCTTCGAGTAAGGAGGACAGTCCAGAATCCAAAATCCTCATGTTCCACCCAAGCATCATTCACGACTCGCCGTTGTCGTCACGTTTCAAGTACTATTCGTTCTTCTCCTATGAGTCCAATAAGGCTTTGATTCTGACCCCCGAGGAGAAAATCATCATCGAATCGCTCTATGAGGGGCTGGCCATGGAGCTAGAGCATCCCATCGATGCCAGCAGCAGACCCATCATCCTGGCCTTCCTTGATTTGTTGTTCAGCTATTGCATGCGATTTTATACCCGACAGTACCATTCTGCATCCAGGGTCAGCAACCAACTCGTTGACCGCTTCAATGCAGTGCTCAAAGACTACTTTGAGAGCAACCTGCCCATCGAGAAGGGGCTCCCCACCGTGGCATACTGTGCCCAGCAGCTGTCGCTCTCACCCAACTACTTCGGCGACCTGGTCAAGAAGTCGACGGGACATACTGCCAAGGAACACATCCACATGGCTGTGGTCGAACGAGTCAAATATCTCATCGTCAGCAGCAAACAGTCAATCAGTGAAATTGCCTACGCCGTCGGGTTCAAGTATCCGCACCACCTGAGCCGTGTGTTCCGCCACGTCACAGGCATCACTCCCATCGAGTTCCGCACTCGACGCTGAAACAAAGGTTACCCATCGCCGACAACACAAATCCCTGCACCCAAATGTTGGAGGCTGCTGAAAAAGTAATAAACCGCGAATTACGCGAATAAAACGCGAACCTTTAGCTCGCAACCGAACGGGCGCAATTTTTCTTGAATATAATTTATTGCAGATAATTTATTCAAATTTAGTTTTGAATATAACCATCGTGAAGCAAATCAATTATTTGCCTGTACTTTTTCAGCGGCCTCATGTTGTGGGGATTTGTCATTTTTTGTGCAGTTGCAGGCTTGATCCAATGCTACAAGACATCAAACCCCTTCATGCCCAGTAGCATGCCGTTGCACCACACCTCCAGGCGGTAGTGGCCACGGTGCCAGTTGCCACGGCTCTCGCTGCCCCACCCCTTCAAGTTCAGCTCCTTGCTCTCCTCATAGATATATGTCTCACACACCTGCGAATAGCCCGACGGCGACACATCGCCCACACGCATGTGTCCATCCTGGTCATACCACCGCACATACAAGTCGATGGTGCCGCACTTGATGCCCCGGTAGTAGATGCGAGGCTGCAGATAGAGCGTCTCGTCGCTGTAGATGGGTGCGCCGAACTCGCTCTGCACCTGCTGGATGCGGTTGACGTTGCCTATCTTGATAGAGTCAATAATCAGCGGGTAACGCTGGCCCACCATTTCCTGAAAGTCAGTCAGCCGATGCTCGGCACTGCACTTCTGCGCATCGAGCTGCATCAGTTCTCGCCGCATGGAGTCAAGGCGAGCGTTATACTGGTGAGTGACCGTCTGGGTCAGTGAGTCACGAGCATCAAGGTGGGCACGTGTTTGACGCAGCTCCAACCAAGTGCCAAGCCACAAGCCGGCCAGTGCCAAGCATGTTGCGAACAGAGCCCACTTCCACACCTGGCGGCTCAAGTCTGAGTTCAGGCGCTGGCCACACACGCTGCAGAACTTCGCGCCGCGTTCGTTGGTCGAGCCACATCTTGCACACTGTTTCATTGCGTTGTCTAGTTAGAGTCTTTTTCAAACAGCTTTCAATGCAAAAAACGTGCCACCTCTCATTTTGTTGCACCAGCTGGCTGTACATGCCACAAAAAATCACTACCTTTGTCTGCAATATCAACATTCAACTTAGCTATCAGATGTACGAACCACTAGCCGAACGCATGCGCCCCAAGTCGCTCGATGATTACATCGGGCAGAAACACCTCGTCGGTGACGGGGCGGTCATCCGCCGCATGATTGAGAGTGGCAACATCTCGTCGTTTATCCTCTGGGGTCCTCCGGGTGTGGGCAAGACCACCCTGGCACGCATCATCGCCCAGCAGACCCAGGTGCCGTTCTACACCCTGTCGGCAGTCACCAGTGGTGTCAAGGAGGTGCGCGAGGTGCTGGACCGGTGCAAGGCCGACTCGCGCAGCATGTTCACCAAGGGGAGGCCCGTGCTTTTCATCGACGAGATTCACCGGTTCAACAAGTCGCAGCAGGACTCACTGCTTGGGGCCGTGGAGAATGGCACGGTCACCCTCATCGGGGCCACCACCGAGAACCCCTCGTTCGAGGTCATCAGGCCGCTGCTCTCGAGGGCGCAGGTCTATGTGCTGCAGCCACTGGACCGCGACGACCTGCTGGAGTTGCTCGACCGGGCCATCAAGACCGACAAGATGTTTCAGGACCGCGAGGTGCGCATCGAGCAGACCGACGCACTGTTGCGATTTGCCGGCGGCGACGCACGCAAGCTGCTCAACATCCTCGACCTCATCATGCAGGCGCTGGGACCGCTTGAGCCATTTGTCGTCAACGACCAGATTGTCACTGACCGTCTGCAGCAGAATCCCGTCGCCTTCGACAAGGGCGGCGAGATGCACTACGACATTATCTCGGCGTTCATCAAGAGCATCCGCGGCAGCGACCCCGATGCGGCAGTCTACTGGCTGGCGCGGCTCATCGCCGGCGGCGAGGACCCCAAGTTCATTGCCAGGCGGCTGTGCATCAGCGCGGCCGAGGACATCGGGCTGGCCAACCCCAATGCCCTGCTCCTGGCCAACGCGACATTTGATGTCATCAGCAAGATCGGCTGGCCCGAGGGACGCATTCCGCTCAGCGAGTGTGCCATCTATCTGGCCTCGTCGCCCAAGAGCAACAGTGCCTATCTGGCCATCGACGAGGCGCTGGCACTGGTCAACCAGACGGGTGACGCCCCCGTGCCGCTGCATCTGCGCAATGCGCCCACCAAGCTCATGAAGCAGTTGGGCTATGGCAAGGACTACCAGTATGCCCACGACTTCCCTGGGCACTTCGTCCGTCAGGAGTACATGCCCGAGCAACTCAACCACCCGCAGCTGTGGCATCCACAGGACACCCCTGCCGAGGCTAAGCTGGCCACCCGCATGCAGCAGCTCTGGCACCCCGAGCAGGACAGCTGACTTTCGTGTCACCTGATTGATGTGGTGCCTCGGCATGCCACATGAGCTAGGGCATGCTGAGAAGTAGCCCCTATAGAAAGTCAAGTCATGAGCTTTTAATTTCAAAATTTCCGAATCATATCAAACTGCATCACAGCGGACAGTCTGTTTAATTCGCGTAATTCGTTGTTCTGAAGCCAGGCAGACACACAACTACGAATTAAACGAATTGTTGAGAGGCACTGGTGGCTGGGATAAACCGCTCAACAATTTATGCAATGATGTGCAATTTTTACCTTCATCCACCCAAACGAGGCGGTAATTGCACTCAATTGCACAAATTATTGAGAGGCCCCAAAAACCAGCAAAATACCGCAAGAGAGTCTTTTAACCACGAATTACGCGAAAGGATTATGAATTAATTATATTGAAACGCATCGCCGTGGATAGTTTGTTTAATTTGTTTAATTCGCGTAATTCGTTGTTCTGAAGCCGGGCGGACACACAACTACGAATTGAACGAATTATACTTTGCCATCCTCATTTTCTGTTTGTCCCGCCAATTGTTCATTATCATCTGCAGTCAACACCCAGTCGTATTTCTTTACCCATCGCCAGATGGTAACACGGGAGAGGTTGGTCATGCCTTGTATCTGTGGCTTAGAGAGACCGATGCGCATAAGATAGCATACCTGCATCTGCTGCTCAGTGAAGTTGCCCAATTCTTTCAGTAACCGATCTTTGAATGAAGGGTACAGCTCATCAACTGCCTGATATAGTTGCTTCCAGTCTGACGAGTTCATATTTTTCAACCCTTTGGAGGACTGCCTGATGGCATAAATCACATCCTCGGCTTTGCCCTCCAGTTCTGACTGATGCAAAAGTTTGATGAAAGTTTTGTTTTGTGCCATCTTTTCCGACAACTGTTGCTCCTTTGCTTTCAATGCTTCATCATAGTCGGACAGTTCTTTATTGACACGTTGAAGTTCACGTTTCACGCTTTTGAGTTCATCTGATGATTTTTCCAATGATTTCTTAGATTTCTCCAAGTCCCTTTCCTTTTGTTCAATATCCTTGCGTAGTTGCTTTTCATTAGTTGACACTCGTTGGATTTCTGCCGATAGTGTCACCACTTCTTTTAAATGTTTGTTACGCCTTCTTACATAAAGGATGTATGCGACACTCACAAAAAGTGTTGCTGCCATGGCAACAATAGTGAGTGTGCTTTTGTACCGCTCTTTCTCATCCTTTAGGGTTTGCTCTTTCTTCTGGTCAAGATGGTACTGAAACTCGTTATTGACTGTAGCTGCCAGCTCCTGGCGTTTCCCAAAATCTAAGGAGTCGCTCAACTGCATGTAAATCCCAGCATAGTAACTGGCATTACTCACATCACCGATTTTACTGTATATCCGATGCAAAAGTTTGGATGCATCATACATATTATAAATATCGTTCTCATCGTCTAGTACTGATTTACCACAGACTATTGCAGAATCATTCTTGCCAATTGACTCGTAATATTGAGCGAGAGCCATGCAGGGATAGCCCGAA
>CACZHT010000018.1:0-12481 GCA_902781045.1 uncultured Bacteroidales bacterium
GAGGTATATGATGGACCATACGGCCGCTGGTGAACACACCATTATGACAGTGGCGGATAGGGAGATGGAGAACTTTATGCGGGTGGCTTCGCGGACTGATGACAGCGTGATGTTTCTGGACAACGAGACGGTCATAGGGAAGGAAGGCAAGCGCGTGGAGATTATGGGCGGCGCGTTTGAGGGCGTGACGGGCGTGATCAGGAGAGTGAAGAGGTGTAAGAGGGTAGTAGTGGAGATAGAAGGTGTGGCGAGCGTGGCGATAGCGTATGTGCCGGCGGGGATGCTAAAGGAGATTGGGTAGATGGACTTTAATTTAAACTAAAGGTAAATATATGAATGAGATAATAATTGCTTTCTTGACTGCATTAGTTGGCGGCTTGATTGGTACTTATGGTGGAGCACGCTTCTTGAATCTGCGTGAGGACTATAAGATGTAGAAAGTCCGCGCGATTGCAATAAAAGCCTTGGACGTGACAAAGAAGTATTCGAAGCAATCGTATATGAATGCTGAGAGTGATTTTAACACGTCACTTTCTATAACTGAAAAGCGCATGGTGATCGTGGCTCTGCATAAGTTGGGCATACCAATGGGCGTACCAGCCAATGAGGTTTTTGACATTCGTAAAATTCATTTCCTTGATAAGGTGATTGACAAGGATGAGATAGACGGCATTGTGTTTCAGATTGAAAAGGGATATTGTGATAATTTGTTCTATCAAGATTCTGATTCGTATTTCGCTGCTAACTACACGTTGTTCGCTATGAGAAATGCTGGTAAGATGTATGTCAAAGAGATATTGTCGAAGATGGTGATTAATCCAGAAACGAAGCAGTTTAAGGAGCCGATGAATGATCTTAGCCAGATTTTTACACTTGGAGAATTCAAAGCTATACAGGTGCTGAGGGAGCTGGTGCGTGACCAGATGTATTTTGATGAGAACGGACTGCCGATAAAGGAAAAACTGGATACGCTTATTAATGAAATAGACATGGGACTGTGGGATTCTTATCTGATGTGGAACTACGAGGCATATCAAAGTGTAATGATGCAGATACAGATGGGGCAGGTGATTGCGGGGCTGCGCAGAGGACGGTAGTGAATGAGGTGGGTCTGAAGACAGAAGAGAAGAGAGGATAAGGGGTGTTGAAGGGGTATGAAAGTTCGTCAGGTTCCTTTTTGTGCCTCAATGGGGACGGAGAAGAAACTGAAATCTCGACGGGTAAAACGCCGAGCGCAGTACAAAATACAATAAAGTGAAAGTAATGGTTTATTCTGAAATAAAACATCCAGTGCCAGAAGGTACATATAGATGCACGCAGATTCGGCTTTTGGAGAATAAAACGAAAGATGACTATCATTTGTTTACCATTCTCGAAAAACTGGAGCCAGATATGCAGGGATATGTGCTGCCTGCACCAGTGCCAAACCGTTCTGATTTTGGAGATGGAAAGAAAGACACTTTTAAGGTATATTGGCTACAATGCGATTATGAGGTAACAAAGAATTTCCTGAATACCCCGCAGAATAACTTTACACTCAATGATGGTAATTGTGATTTTACACTAAAGTTCTTCAATAAGGACTTAACAGAGGAACCATGTTGTGGCGATTATTTTGTGCTACCACTATGCCATGAAGAGAGCGATTTGTTTCACGAACTGCTACCGACAAGAAAAGGACCAGCATACGTGAAGACCTATTTGGATAAGGGTAGAGATGTAGAAAAAGTAGTAGCACAGCATGAATACCTGAGAAAACAGATAGACCAAGCATCGGAGGCACTTTTCGGACTGAAACTTACTGAATGGCCAGAGCATTTAGGTAATATATACATGGTATGGCACCATGAGGAAATTAGAAATCTTGAAATAAGAAGCAATGACAGCCCATACGGTGTTTTTATCCAAATAGAAACCAGACAAGGACACCACAAAGGCGGTGAAATTGTGATATGGGATGCCCATGATGCAGGATCGGTAGTGACCAATAACTGTTATCACATAGAACCAGATGAGAGAGAGGTGTTCATTAAAACCAACGATTACCCTCATCTGTTCAGAGTGGACTATTACGATGCAGACGGAAGATTGGTTGCATTCAACAAGTCCTACACCTTTATCTCGTGTATCAAAAGCTCTTTTTCGCTTGGAGTGAAAGAGGTTGTGATGGTGAAACAGAATGAAGACGGAAGTGAAACAAAGTCTGAGCCAGTGATGAAATACTCAAAGGAGCAGACTTCAGTTATTGGGAAACCCATTAAGAACCAACATTCCTATTTCGCTCTTCATAAGTTTGACCATGATAAAGAAAAGTTGGAAAACAGCAGGGAATTCATATTCTTTGATGGGAACAAGGAAGATACGGCTCAGCAAGAAAACCTGGACAAAGCAAAAGAAGCAGTCAGAGACATTTTGAACAGGGCAAGAGAAGTGTTGTATGTTTGTGATCCCTATTTTCATGATACAGACTTTGAAGAATACATTCACTATATCCGGAGTTCGGAGGTGAAGATACGCATCATTAACAGCAAAGCTGATGTTGGCGTAAAGGGCTTGAAGAAACTGATACCAATTATCAAAGGATATAACAAGGGAATGAATGTGGAAGACTATATAACGTGTCGTGTACTGAAAGGCGAGAAGTCGATGCTTCATGACCGATTTATCATTGTGGATAATCAGGTTTGGAATATGGGGTCTTCGTTTGGCGAATTTGGAGCCAGAGCCTGTACACTAAGTAAACTATCTGAATCGGCAGGCAAAATAGTGAAGGGCTATGTTGAGGAATGGTGGAATGGGGAACTGACACGTTCCCTTTACGACTATGAAAACGTAGCAGAACCAAAACAGTGTGTGGTTTGCGAGACTCTGAAAAAACTCTATAAGAAACTATGCAGTTGATAGGAGGCATGACAATCAAGCAGCTGTTAGACAAATCCCATTCGATGGGAGAGTTGAACAGTGATAGCTATCCTCGCTGGGTGAATCAGGTGATGAACAGCGAGCGGGATGAGCTGCACCAATGGTATGTACTTGAATATTATAGCAGCTGTGTAGAACTGCCAATGGCTGCACAGAAGGAGATGCATGCCTTGGAGAAGAAAAATGACTACGGTGCATTGACAAAATGGTTGTTGGACTTAGAGTATCCTATCCTACAAGATGCTGCTGCATTCTGGTTCAAGCAAGAGGGAACCTGTATAGACTTATTACCATACGTAGCCAAAGCTGATACTGATGAGAAGAAAAAAAAGTTTCTGACATGGACTCTGGTACATGTGTGGCAGGTGAATAGCCGGAACATGGTTATGGGGCATGAGCATCAGCCAGGGTGGATAGATTCAAACATTGGCACTTATATGAGTGATGTAGATAGAATTATGGCGGCTATGGGCAGGGAAAATTATGAAAGATTTCTCTTTAGCTTTGAATGTTATTGTGCCAATCCAAACATTGAGACGTTTTATCAGATAATTTGTGACCATCTGGCAAAGACATTTACCTTACAGATGTTTGCCAAGGATTTTTGTGACATGAATTATTTATGTCATGTGGCCAGACGATGTGGAACCCAGTTCTGGGGAGACAAAGCGATGGCACAACAGCTGATGAAAAACATGAAAGAAGCTGCGGGACATTTGAGTAATAGCGGCCCATCGACATGGGAGAAATTAGGCGAAATGATATATGATGCGATAGTGCCAATCTATATCAGAGCATACGATGAACCAACAAAAGCCATTGAAGAGGATATTGCAGATGTACAGGTGAAACGTGAAGGATGGAACTTGACAAAAGAGCTGGGCAGACTTGCAGAACAAGAAACCAGAGAATCCGTATGGCTGGGACTGCTGGTATGGGTAGCATCAGAGACGGCCAGTGAGACACTTTTCCAGAAGATAGCGGATGTGATGTTTGCGCAGTATCATGTTTCTGATAAACGAGATGAATATGGGGTTTTTGGTTTGAAAGGTTTGATAACGACTGTTTATAACAGAATATGCGAACGACATAAAAGATGGATTGGCTATTTAGACAGACTGATACTTAGAGAATATAATAGTTTCGTTCAGGTAGCAGTACTATTGTCGGGGCATGATAAATTTGATGATGACGTGAAGAAGATGCTCTGGAAAAGGTGGGAAATGGAGAAAGATGTGACAGGGATAAAGATGAAAGGTTCTCAAGGTAAAGATGATTACAGGAAGATTGAGCATTGGGTGAAATTTGAGGTAAAATAACTATGAGTAAAGAAAAGAAACTTCATACGGCAGAAGAACAGTTTACTGCGATGGATAAGATAGGCGGTTTCATCTATCAGTTCCATTGCTTCCTTTATCATGTGCTTACCATGAATAAAGGTGAAGTGGTGTCGTTTGAGAAACTGGACGACGCTGCTGTTGAAGCAGGGAATCTTATTACGCTCTATCAGGCTAAGCACACCATTCAAGTAGATGCAGAAGGCGAGAAAAAAGCACTAACCAACCGCTCAACAGATTTATGGAAGGCAATTGATGTTTGGCGAAAGTTGATAGTTGGAAAAACAGACGAAAAAAGAAGTGATGCTGATAAGCAGGAATACATTGCAAAGCATCGGTTTGTGTTTTTCAGCAACAAGTTGCCAGACAATAATAAGTTTGTTTCATTGTGCGAAGAAGTAAAGAACGGTGCAGACAATGACAGGATAGATGCAGTTCTGGATGAGATTACACAAGAGGGAAGACCTCGTGAAGGTACAACACAGCCAGCCAATAATCCAGGCCGTACAACGCAAATGATGATTGATGACCTGAAAGCATTTGGTTTGAGGGCCGAATTCTTGAAACAGATAGCATTTGAAGCAAAGAGCCAAGACGAGGTAAAGAAAGACTGCATAGACCATATCGCAGATAAAGTCAGGTTTTCAGATGAAGATGCACCTGAAGTATTTAAAGACTTTTTGGCAGAAGCAGTTGATGACTTCTTTGAGAGGGCAGATAAGGGCACTCCATTATCGTATACGTATGAAGAACAACGAAAGCGTTTTGAACGTGTGTTCCAGTTTCATAGGGCAGAAAAATTGAATTTCCGAATCATTATGGAAGAATATCGGAAGGAGTTCCTGGACTTGATATGCATACAGCAACTGATAAAGGTGAAAGACTTTGCTGCGAGCGAAACAGAAGAGGTGGCCAAATATGCCAGCCACTTCTATAGCTTTAAGAATCGCTATGATCAGCTTTGGGAGGATAATAAAATTTTGGTTGATGAAGACAAGGAGTTTTGGGCTGATACTTATGCATTTTGGGATAACCAATTTAAGCATGCCTATAGGAAACTGGATGATAGCGCTTCGGAGGATGTCATAATAGATAAGGCACAAGAGATTCTTTTTGCGGTAAGGCAACATAAACTCAAGCTATGCAAAGAGGAGTTGATTCAATATATATCAGATGGCGCTTTTTATTACTTGTCTGATAAGTGTATTATAGGTTGGCATAAGAGTTGGATGGAATTCTTTAAAAAACAAGGAGAGCAAGATGGACAGGATCATCAATAATGAAAGCGTAGCCATTTGTGCTATCTTGAACTCATTGGTTCTTGGCATAGATGACATAGCACGCCTCAATTTGTTTGTGGTGATGACAACAGATCGAGCCATCAGAAACAGACTGGTCAACTATGCCAACTACGAAGAGATGGTTGGCAAGGAGTCATCATATTACCAAGCTCTGAACAGGAAATTCGTGGAGTTACAGCCTGTGTTTCTGAATGCTATAACGATGCTCTTGATGGGTGGAAAGATTGAGAAAACACCAGAAGGAAAATATTGCTTAACCAACGAAGGGAACCTGATGGCATGGGAACTTCAAAATTATCAAGAGGGTGTGATGGAAAATGTCCGACAGGCAGCTATTCAATTGGAAGCTATGATTGGGCAAAAAGATACAATGACATGGTATAAAGACTTGAAGATTGTGCTATGAACTTTTATATCTCAAAAATCAGACTTTGGTTCAGACATGGAGGTGAACCAAGAGACCTTGAATTTTTCAATGACAAGGTGAATGTGATAACTGGTGATTCATCGACAGGTAAGTCATCTGTTCTGAAGATCATAGACTATTGTCTGTTGTCGGAAAGAAGCACTATTGTTGAGGATGTCATTAATGAGAATGTGGCATGGTATGGGCTAGTGTTCTATGTAGATGACATGCCATATACTATCATTAGGCAGGCACCGACTGTTGAATCGGCAGAAATGAAAGTTCTCTTCAGGGAAGGTGAGTATTTGCCAGACGAGCCTATAGCAGACTTGGACGACATTAGGGCGAAGGCTATGGTGAAGATGAACGAACTGTTTCATATCAACTCCAAGCTGAAACTTGAGAGCAAGGTGAAACAGCACTTCCGTCACAATCTTATATTTAACTATCTGACGGAGGACATCATTGCTACAGAAAGCACCTATCAAGACTTGCGGTTCTTCCGCAGGGATGAGTATTCCAATATACTTAATGACTTGTTCAAATTGGCCATTGGGGTGAACGAAGGCAAACTGAGAGAACTGGAATCGGAGTTGCAAACTGCACAGACAAGAGAAAAAAATAAAAAGAGAGCCCAGGAGAAAGAACAAGAGAATAAAGATATATTTGAGAAGACTAAAGTTGAGATAGCCAATCAGGTGGAAGAACTCGGCTTGGGTGCAGCAACAGATTTTGGGAATAGTCCGACGGCCTGGGCTGCAAACATCAAGTCGATAGTTGAGAATTGCAATCTGCAGTTTAAGAATGAGGAGGCAAACAGGCAGCGCAATGAAATAGAAATGGCTCTGGTGAAAGTCAGGGAGAGATTGGGATACTTCGAATCGTTAGAGAAAGAATATAAAATTTATCAGAAACGGCTAGAGAGGCAAAATGAAAGTCTTGTGCCTGTAGAGTATGTTAAGAAGCATCTCTCAGAGTTGATGACTTATCAAGAGACTGGTCAGTTGCTGCGTGAATTGACTGAGGCCTGGGAAAGGATAAAACAAAACTACGAGCCAGATCTGAAACTTCCAGAGGACTTTGAAAATACTAAAAAGGGATTAATCAGAGAGGAACAGAAGTTGGTTGCCGACTGGAGAAAACTGAATCCATATCGGATTGATCAAAAGGATATTGTTTGGATAAGAAAGGCTATCATATTGGCAGAAAGGATGGAGAAAGAATTGACCAAGGAACCTAAGTTGACCATAACCGACGAAATGCTGGTGCAATATGGTGAGACAATATCACAAATTGAGGAGAAACTGGTAAGGCTACGAGCTAAGAATGAAAATGCCCTTGGTAATTTGAATGACGAGATAGAAAAGTACTTCAAGTGTCAAAAGGGCATATCAGAAGCATATCGGAATTACAAGCCGGTTTACAGTATGGATGAGAAGATGCTGATGCTGGTAACGGATGATGGGGAGTATCCGAAGGCTAATGTGGGCAGTAAGTCGAACTATATGTTCCTGCATCTGTGCTATTTCTTTGGATTGCATGACTTGCTGATGAAGAACAGGAACGAACAGATACCACAGTTTCTTTTCATAGACCAGCCAAGCATTCCGTATTATGCAGATAAGAACACAGCTATTGTGTCGAAGAATGGTGAGATAACGAATGATGACCGTGAAAAGTTGAAAGAAGCATTCAGGCTTACGGACATGTTTATGAGAGAGATGATCCGAAACGGCCATTTCCAGATTATCATGATTGAACATGCTGAAGAAGACTATTGGAATAACCTTGAAACATTTGTAACGAGATATAAGTTTAGAAATGGCGAGGGATTGATACCGTCGCGCATAACACATAGAAGAAATGACTAAAATAGGAAAGATAAAAGCTGCTGTTGTTCAGCGTGTAGGAAATAAGAGTAATGAAGATGGTGTAGCTTTTTCAGACGACCTCTGTCAGATGGATGGCGTTGAGGAACCATTCCTTAAGTTGATAAATGGCTCGTTTAAATTTGATGATTGGAAACAGTTCTATTATATTGATGATTTGGAACTGAATCCCACGTATAGGTTTGTGTCGAAGATATTTGGCGATGAGACCTGTATCGTGCAACAAGCCAATAATCTGGCCCGTCACCTCTATGAGCAAAGCATACATCCGAATATCAAGATAGGAGAGTTCTATGTGGTATTGCTGGATGGTTGTGAGGTGGATGGTGAGCCAACCCAGGCCATTGGCTTGTTTAAGTCGGAGGTTCGGGAAACTGTATTGACAGTTAAGATGGAACATAACCGATTAGTGCTGTCATCTGCTAATGGCATGAACCTGAAAAAACTCGAAAAGGGTTGCATCGTGTTCAATGTTGACAAGGAGAATGGCTATAAGGTGGCTGTTGTAGATAACACGGGCTCAAATACCGATGCTCATTACTGGGTGGATAATTTCCTGCATGTGAGGAATTGCAACGATGATTACCATGAGACTGAACGACTGATGGAGATGTGTACAGGATTTGTGTCACAACTGAAGGAACAGTCGGTTGTGGAGGGTGCTGTTGCCGCCAAAAAGACCGCTGAGGCATTCTCGACGGGAGAGCCCATACAGGTGGCTGATTTGGCAGATATTATATGTCAGAATGAAGAGCAAAAACAGGCTTTTGAGGCATACAGACAGTCGTTTGAGAAGGAGTATGGAGATTTCTCGGAAGAGGTGAATGTGGTGAAGAAAGCTGCTAGCAGGAAGCCCGTGACAAGAATGAACACCCTAAAGCTGGGGGCTGACTTCGAGGTGAAGGTGCTGAACCCTGAGGCCAGGATTGAGGGGGGCGTTGACAAGAAGAGCGGAAAGAAGTATTATACGCTATATTACGAGGGGTAAATGGACTATAACAAGGCGATAGAGAGCGTATGCTTCAAATTCGGGCACGCAGTGACTGAATATGACGTGTTCCGCTGGCTCAGGAATTTTGATGAGAGCGAGTGGACTATGGCCTTGAATGTGCTTGATAAAGTGGTCTATTATTCGTCGGACATGATAGATGAGGCTCTAGAATATCAGATAAAGAAGATTATTGAAGAGAATCCGGGCCAACATATATACATCTTGCCTTCAGGAAATGTAGGGAAGAGTGGTCATGCAATGGCTTATCATGCTAAGAAAGTGATAGAGAAACTGAATTTGCCGGAGAGTGTGCTGTCGCTGCTTAACCTCAAGATTTTGAAGGATATAAAGGAGGATGCAGTCATCGCATTGCTTGATGACTTTTCTGGCACAGGAGAGTCTATTAAGAAATTCTATGAGAAGATTGTTAAAGGCACAGTAGATGGGAAACCTATCAAGGTGTGTGCTTTGACTTTGGCTTACATGGAAAAAGCCGAGAAAGCACTTCAGGAAGATTGCGGAATCGAGATGTATGGCACTCTTCAAAAGCCTGCATTTGTAAGAAGAGGCTCCGTGTTCGGATATGAGAAGAGCATGATACAGGTTCGAGATTTCTGCTTTAAAAAAGGGGAATTGCTGCTTCCGAACTGGAAGAATGAGGATTTGAAGCCATTGGGCTATAAGAACAGTCAGGCACTTGTTTGTTTTGAGCATACTACACCCAACAATACGTTACCCATCCTCTGGTATGAAATGGAGATACCAAAGACGGACAAGAAGTGGAATGCCATATTTCCAAGATTCGCCAATTCGCGAATAGAAAGGGGCCGGAGGTTGAGAATGAGTTCGAATTTCTGGTTGTCGGCAATGAAACATACGAAGTTGGCGAATATAGAATGGGGGCAATATCACACAACAGACTCTTTACGGCTTATCAGTTGGATAGCGCAGAAGTATCACCAACGGAGTGATTACTATATAGCGCAGGTGTTAGGTATCAGCATACAAGACCTTGAAGGTATAGTAGCCTTTGGGAAGAGCAAAGGCTTGATTGACGATAAGGGCAATATGACCAGTGAAGCTCGTACCATCTATGAAGAGATTAGGAAGAAAGATCATATATTGGAGCATGAATTGCAACAAAGCATTTCAGACCAGAATGTTGGAAAAGTATATGTACCAAAGTCGTTCCGAGGGATGACCTGAATTCTTTAGATTAGCAGTATCTGTACAGACAGAAGCCTGCGTCCGTTTGATGCAGGAAAGTTAAAGCCACATTACATGATTTCTATGTCACACCCCATGGGCGCGACACAGAAGTCGCCGAAAGGCGCTTGATAAAAGAGTAATTTGAAGAAGGATGGGATTCCCAAGGAACGATTTCATTACGGAGGCTAAGTTACAGGGCAGATCGCAACAGTTCATCACAGAGGCATTGAGGTATGCTGATGTATTGGACGGTAAAGGTCTGCCTGTGATTTTCGACACTTCGCATCTGGCTTTTATGCTGAACATGAGTCATCGAGACCTTGTGCATATAGCGTTTATGGCATCGGTGTTTTATAAATACTTTGCCATCAAAAAACGTAACGGGGGATACAGACGTATTATGGCTCCATACATGCATTTACGCCAAATACAGGTGTGGATTAATAAGAATATACTAAGTAAGGTACAACAGCCAGAATATGTGACGGCCTTTGTGAAGGGTAGAAATACACAGATGAATGCTAGGATGCATGAAAACAGGGCTTATGTGCTAAAAGTGGATCTGAGCAATTTCTTTGAGAGTATCAATGTAAGACGGGTTTGTGCGGCATTTATGTGGATGGGCTATGAGAGTAGTGTGGCATCATGTTTGGCGAAGTTGTGTACTGCCAAAATCGATGACTACAAGTATGATATGCTGGGAGAAAAGCCAGAGATACAGACACTATTTGATGAACTGATGCAAAGGCATGAGCCGTTTCTGATTCAGGGCGCACCCACGAGTCCTGCATTGGCAAACATCGTATGTGGGATGTTAGATAAGAGGATGAAGCGGTTGTCGCAGGAGATGGGATTCAATTATTCGCGATATGCAGACGATATGACCTTTTCGGCTGATGACAGGGCGATGTTGCCGAAAATCAGCTTGATTAGGAAAATTGTTAAGGAGGAAGGCTTTACACTGAATGAAAGGAAGACTGAGCTGCTGCATCAAGGTAACAAGCAGATGGTGACAGGGCTGCTTGTTGATGGACGGGTAAGGGTGCCCGGAACTTACAAGCGGGATATTATGAGGCATATCTATTTTTGCCAGAAATATGGTGGACGAGATCATTTCAATCGGGTAATGCATGGGAAAGCGTATGGCAGGGAATGGCTGGAAGGCAGGATAAGATATGTGTATTCTGTGGAGCCCGAAGCTGCAAAGAAGATGTGGGCGGAGTTTGAGAAGATAGACTGGGGGTATTGAGAAACTATGAATAATTATTTGGATTACTTTTTGGAACAGCGAATGAACTCTGTTGATGGTGAAGAAATAAAAGGAGCTTTAGAAGCTGTCAGTATAGAGGAGAAAAATTGTCTTGAACTGTTTAAAGTACAGATAAGGCATTGCCAGCAACAATTAGCATTGATTGGTGAGAGAATTGCTGCGGGGTGGCACACTCATGAACTTATGACCCAAAAACGTGCTTTTGAGGAACAGGAGTTTGTGCTGAATGTTGCAGCGCAAATCCAGCAGTGTTCGTATGAAACCAAAGGAATTCAGAAGTTGCTATAATTTGAAAAGAATGAAAGTAGTAGGGAAAGAATTGCTGTTGATGCTTCTGTGATGATGTATGAATGGTGTGAAGATTTGAATGAACTTACCGGAAAGAAGTATCAAGATATAGCCAAAAGGTTGTTGTCGGAGGCTGCGCTGGCCAAGACCAGAATTGCCAGGAAGAAACTGGCAGATTTCTTTAAACAGGAGAAACCAGTGCTTTCTGAGATACGGCATAACGCAGGAGCACATCGAGAACATGACTTCATGAAGCAAATGGAAGTGTTGGAAGGTGTTGGTTGGTTAGACACGATTGAACGACTGCATAGATTTGAGGAGTTGACATTGGAATTAGGAAAGACGATGAAACCTCTGATGGAAGCTGGGCTGAAGAAAATTGGGGAGGCTTTTGGGAAATAATATTATGCATTTGAATAAAACAAAGGTTAAATACGTTAATTTTGCCTCCTTAGTTCTGACATTGTCCAACCCTCAATCCACCTCTCTATCGTTTAATGTATAAGTTGTTGATTATCAATGCTTAATGTATTCGCTGACTGCAGTGGGCTGACATCGGTCATCATCCCCAACTCCGTCACAACCATCGGCGACTGGGCATTCAGGGGCTGCAGCGGGCTGATCTCGGTCACCATCCCCAACTCCGTCACCTCCATCGGCAGTGAGGCATTCGAGTACTGCCGCGGGCCAGCGCACCATCGAGCGTGACCTCTCTGCAATGCAGAAGAAAGGTGTTCTGAAACATGAAGGCAAGGACAATGATGGAGTGGTATCTGTTCAGCGATTGCGTCGGAGACGCAAAAATGCTTCGAAGAAGCTATTTGTTCGAAAGACCATGCAAGAGGGCCGGAGGTCCTCGCCGCTTGGT